>NZ_AUEZ01000043.1 GCF_000426245.1 Bradyrhizobium sp. Ai1a-2
AAATCATCCGGCCACCGCTTGCGACCTGCGCCAGCATACACTTCGATACGCGGCGACAACGGTCGTCTTATGTCATCCGAATGGTCGTCCATTGTAAGCACCCTTGCTGAAGATGACTCTTCTAACGGTGCTCTTAAGACCCCGCACAAACAATCCGACGGGCCTCTGCGCTACGCTTACTACTGATCTCGTGGACGCATAGGTGAATCCCATCCAGACCGGTGTGCTTCCCCTAGCGTTACACAAGTCGATAGGGACGATCGCGGTCCCTATTCAGGCCAAATTGTTCGAAGCCGCTTTCTTGAAATTGCATTGATAACAAAGGGGCTGAATGTTCTGAATATCGTCACGTCCACCAGCCAGCAGCGGAATCTTGTGATCCTTGGTCCAAGGGTTCTTGTAACGCTTGTCGGGCCTGGACGGAACTTCCTCCCAACTAACCTTACAGGCCGGACACTCCTTTGTGGCTTGCAATAACGCAAGCCATTCTTTGCGCGTGTGCGAGCCTCCGTTTTCTTTCTTCCTGGCAGAGTAGGCCGCCGCTCTTTGGCGGCGGCAAGCTCGGCAGTAGCGCCCGTTTCGGTTGCCACTGGACGATCGCCAGTAGCCGAAATCATTCTGACCGCATTTCTTACAGATGTCCGATGACACCCGACTCACGCTATCCGAGCAATATCTTGGGATCGTGGGAAGAGCACTTTCAGGACTGATCTTGCAAGCACCATCCAACACTTCCAGTTTAGAGTAGACAATAAGCTGATTACTCGATGATACAGCGCTTGGGAGAAATTGCTTTCGCCCACCTAGGCAAAACGCCACACTGACGGTAGGCGTGTCTGCGACGGCAGCGGTTCCTCTTCCTCGTCCGACTGCGCGAATGAAGACCCGAGCATCCATGTGCCCGTAGTTGCATCGAATTCAGCCTCAATAGCGCGCAGACAGGAAGCCACCGCTCGTTCATCGCACCTTCGCTCTGTCCGATGCTCCGCTTCGCGAACAATTTTGTCGGTAGTGAGAGGTGTCCTGCTCGACTTCAAAGACTGAAGTACAGCCTCCATCAGGCTTTCGCGCCTTGGACCACCCCAAGCGGCAAGATAAAGGTACTCACCAGCCGCAAGTTTGAGCCTCTCATCTTGGACAACTAACGAGAAAACGGTTTCTGGCGCCATTTCGGGAATCCCGGCTATGTCCCTTTGAATGACCTCCTGAATCTCAGAAATATGTATCCCCTTCTCCCGCACCCTCAGCAAAGTCTCAAGCCGATCAAGAAATGCTGGTTGGTCCGGCTTTTTCAAAGCGATATCGCGATCATTGAGCCCCCAGCGAGTACTAGGAACTCGTACAATCAATTCCGACGAATAAATCTGGAAATGATCCCCGATACCCCTGACAGCCACGAGACGCTGGCGGATTTCGTTGGTCGTTAAAGGTCCCGCTGCATTCTGCAATAAAGCAGTTACCGCTTGCCGGACGTCGAGGCGAGCCGTCGCAGACGTTGCCTTCATCCAGGTCATCCGCCCCAGCCGTCGCAGCTCTGACGACCCTGAAAGGACATAGTCGATCACATACTTGTCCAAGCATTCCAGGTTAATCACATCGCTGTCAGCGACGAGCGCAAGAAGTTCGGAGGCGTGCCACTGGCGATTGTCAGGACCGGAAAGAATTACTTCTTCCAGTTTGTCTCGAAGATCGCGGCGCATCTCGCTCGTGATCTGTAGGTGATGTTCCAGGCCAAAGGTGCCGCGCCCCATCAAGATTCCAATTGCTGCAGCTGCGTTATGTGCTCGCCTCAGATCGATTTCCCGTCCTGACCGCTCTCGAGCACGGTCCGCGATTTCCGAATAATGGAGCGGTTCGGCAGCATCCAAAAGTACGGCCTCTACTACCTGGTCGGCCCCGCGGCCGTAGCTCGCTAGCACGCGGCCTTTGTCACCTTGGTCGACAAAGTGGCAGAGAGCCGACGCACTTTGCCAGAGCAGCGTACGAAATTCGCGCCGAGGCTCATCAAGTAAACTGCCTACTAAGGTTCGGCAATGAAGCTCTGACCAATTTTGTTCCGGGCCGCTAGCCAGCAACCGGCGAGCCTCGCGATCGATCCGCGACCAATCCTCGTCGGTTATTCGACCGACGTAATCAACGTCCTTTATCCCGACGAGGGAGAACCGGGCTTCACAGAAATTCGATAAGATGAACCGGAGCACCGCCGGAGAGTTCCCGATGCCCGCGAACCAGCCATCCACAGCATCCAGCCCCAAGACCGGCATCGGAAATTCGCGTCCCAGAAGAACGGCTTCTAGTTTGATGCCGACCAAATCACTCCAAAACGCAGTTCTCGACATCTTCTCTATAGCGCGGGCTTCGATCTGCCTAATTCGCTCCCGCGTTATTTCATAGCGTTCCCCAATTTCCTGGAGCGTTTCAGCATTTGTTTTAAGCCCCATACGTCTCGTTACAACGTCGCGCTCACGTTCGTCGAGAATAGACAGGGAGCGGTCGATCTCTTCCAGCAACGTCTTAAGAGAGGCCTCCGCGATTTTTTGGCTGGGGTCGAATGGGCCCTCATTAAGGCTCCTTAACAGTGCGTCATAGAGGTCATGAAGCGACTTTCGACCAAAGTTTTGCAGCCGAAGCAACGCGTCGCCATCGTAGGAAAGGAGATCCCTCGGTCGTTCGATATGTGCGTTCGTGAAGGCGTTCGAGACCCGGACGCTGAGATCTATCGTGCTGAACGGCCGATCAAGCAACCAAGGCGGCGAAGCGCGCGCCACTTCGCACGGATCAAAAGCATTGGCTTTCACCAAAGCCCTATAACGAAAAAGCCCGGCATGAAACCGCGCCAAATGGTCGAGCTTGCTTTCATTGGAGAGATAGCTCTCCTCGTTAGTGATCCCAATGCGCACCAAATTTGTCAAAAACTCTGGATGTTGTGAAACGAACTCCTTAATCCATCCTTCGGGCGCTGGCAGCGACGGCTCTCCGTTCTTCGCAACCTGAACGAAATCGTCTTTCTCGAGGTAACCCCACCCGCGTAGTGCAACGTAGATCGGAAGACCAGCAGCCTCCCAGACAGGCCTATGCGAAGCCTCAAACCCCCGAGGCAACGCGTACTTCGCAGCCGCAGTCAGCAACATCCGTCTAGGATGCTGTTCCGCAATATCCTCAAATACTGGCGATGCCGGCCTATCAAATCCTACATGCAGAACACCGGTAGCGCCTTCCGGATCGGAGCGCACTCGCCAAGCTTCAAGCACCTCTTCAATGCTTCGATAGACTGAAACGGTCCAAACGCCGCCATCAGTTCGGAGCATCAAAAACGCTCGAATATAGCTCGTCATGAAGACGAGTCCGTCAACTTCAGTTGGTCAAACAATCCAACAACGTTGATTTCTCCGCGCTCCGCTTCCCGAGCTAGCTCCTGTATGCCCCAATCGGCTAGACGCTCCGCTAATCGATAAACCGACTTGCCTTGAAGCTTATCTCCAACGATCGCTTCAATTCCCCGGCGCAACGTCTGATCGGGATCGAGCGTTGCTACGCTGAACACTGTCGTGGTTGACGAGATCTCGGGTGGAGAAAGGATACCTTGCGCCAACGCAAGGCCAATCCCGAAGCGATAACCGTCCACCATCTCCCGAAAATGTCCTTCCTCCTTGAGGCGTTTCAACTTCAAGTGAGTGGACTCCGACAGGCCAATCATCGTTGGCTCCGTGATACTCATAGCGTCTCCCTCTCGATGATGGATTGACGCGCATTGACTTCCTTGATCGCGTAGACAGATCCAATGCGGGCCGCAATCGCGGCTAAGTCGGTCTCTGGACGGATTTCACCGCTATGAACCAACAGGACAAACTGGCTTGTCACGCTGGGCAGATAGGTGAGAATGTTGTCCCTGTGCTTCAGGTCTAATCGCCCGAACGGCGTATCCATCACAACAGGTCCTGCTGCGCGGCCCGTGCGATTGAGGCCATCGATCAAGGAAAGAGCAACAACCTGCTCCGCACCAGCACTCCGGACGGTTACCCGACGCCCTAGATCATCAATGATGCTCAAGCCGTAATTTCCGTTGATCTCTAATCCGCGATATGACGATTGCGTGGTCATCTTGTGGAAGGCTTCATCCGCTCGCGCCTGCACGGTCTCACGCAGTTTATCCCTCAGTCGTTCAATGCTTTGCGAAAAGATCGATTCCATATCTTCGCAAAGCCGCGCCTTTGTAGTGCTGCGTAACGTCCGCGCTTGCGACATTCCCTCAATGGTCTTCTGGGCGACGGCTAGCTCACCCTTGATTTTATCGATATCCTTTTTTCGGTTGGCCACATCTTGTTGCAAGCGGCCCTCCTCCTTTATTTTCTCGTCCCGAAGAGCCCGTCTCCTCACAATATCGACTGTATCATACCCGTGAATTTCATCGCGCAAGCGTTCAATTTCATTTTCCGCTCGCGTTAGCTCGACCTCGTAATTCTGAATGTCGGTCTCAATCGCAGCCACCCGATCGCGAACATTCGCGCCCCTAATTTTGTTCAGTGCGTCTATCTGCGCAGAAACAGACTGGAGTGCCTGTGTGCTGTCGCGCCAATTCTGCAATTCCCCCTGTAACGCACCAAGCTCCGCTGCCATCTGCTCCCGTCGCGACTCTTCAATGTGCTGCCGACATGTAGGGCACTCGCAAGTCCTAACAAGACTCTCCAGCACATTCACGCGATGCTCGGTAACGCTCTTATTGCCCAGCTGACGGGTCAGCTCCTGGCGCTCCTTTTCCAATTGTTCGCGGCGGACCCCAACCTTCACTTCGAGAAGGTCCTTCCATGCCACCGACAACAGCTCCAGCCGCTCAGTGCGCTTTTGCGCCTGAAACTGCTCAACAGATTTTTTCCGATCCAACAAACCGTCGAGCTTTATCTTTGCCTGATATACCGATTGCGATGCCTCGATTTCGTCATCCAGTTTGACCCGATCCCCACGCACCGTTTCCTGTTGGGCAACAAGGGCTTGAAGATCTTTTTCCAGTGCATCTTGGCGAGCGGTCAGATTGGCCTGCTCTTGCGCAAGCGCGTCCAGGCCTTGCACGCGCTTCAAATCCATCTGTTGCGCCTTCCGCGCGGACTTCAGAATGGCTCCGAGCTCATCCCGACCACGAATAAGCGCTGGCACACCAAGAACTTCCTCAATCGCCTCCTTGATCTGCTGGCCTTGTTCGCTTCCTTCGATGAGCAGCGTTTCGTATTCCTGCAATAACTCGCCGTCGAATAAAAAGAACCGCGACACTTGTTGCGGGGCTATTTGATTGATTTCTGGCTCGACTTGATCGCCGCGAACCGGAATTCCGTCTTTCGCTAAATGAACTTGGACTTGAAAATCTTCCGGCCTCTGAGGAATCGCAACCATTGCGCGCTTGTCGGCCCGACGGCGGAGGTCGAAGGTCTGACCGTTGGCCTCAAATTCAATGTGAACCTCGAAGGTCCAATCGCCTTCAGCTGCCGCATCCTTATTTAGAATTTCGTGGAGGGGAATCTCTAATGAGTGGCGTCCTAACGCGCGACCATAGAGGCCCCAGCGCAAAGCGTTCAAGATGCTGGTTTTTCCGCGCATATTGTCGCCGAAGACCAGCATTACATTTCGCTGTTCATCCGTGGGGAAATCAAGACGCGCTTTCGCTTTGTAAGGCATGAAGTTGTTCATCGTGACGTGGTGCAGCTTCATTTCCGCACCTCGCTAGAGCCACCACGGGCAACGATACGCTCTACTTCGTCTTCTATCAGTCGCTCCATCGCTTGAGCCGACGCTCCCCGGTCCCGATCAAATTGATGTCTCTTTTGAAGCTCGTAACAGGTTCGCAGAAGGTGCCGGTCAACATCAGGCGCCACATCCATCTGAACGGCGAGAAGTGTGACCAAAGGCAGATCGTCGTTAGCCATTATCTTCTTCCTCAACGCCTACAAATTCTAGCGCACTTGTGTCCAACCCAAGCTCTGCTGCGATAGCTCTCAACTCGGCCGCTGCCATCTTGTTGATTGCAGTATGCGCAAATTCGATCGCGCGCGACATTTCGGACTGCAAGAGCGCCGCCTGTTCGGGTTCGTCGTCTACATGTATCGGCACTACGATTGCGTCATGCACGACAGCGATCGTCTTGCCAGGGGCCGTGCGCAGGACACGCCCACGACGTTGAATGAATTGACGAGGATTTTGAGACGAGGCAAGGATCAACGCGTGACTTACAGAGGGAATGTCAACGCCTTCATCTAGGCAACGGATTGAGACGAGAATGCCGCCGAAGGTACGAAACCAGGCCATCGTCGCGTCGCGATCACCCGTCATGGAGGAATGATATTCCGTCGGACTCAAGCCATCAGCCCGCAAAGCCACTAAGACTGCGCCGAGCTGATCCGCATCTTCACAATAAACCAGCCAGTGCTCACCCGCGTTGAAATTCTCGCGCAGAATTTTTCGTGCCAGATCAACTTTCGCGTGGGCCTTCTTTGCAATCCGAGCGCGTTTGATTAACAGCATTTTCGCGCGCTCAGTAAGCGGCTTCTTTCCACTTGAATCAGTCTTCTGCTTTGCGACCTCAAGTGTGACTTCATGTGAAACCTCACGCCACGTCTCGGCTTCTTCCGCCGACAGCCTGACCGGATGAGGAAAATACTCATACGGAACTAGCCGGCCCGCTCGCACGGCGTCCATGAGAGTGATTGGTGGCGGGATGATTCCTTCGAAGTACGAAAGGACCCTGTGTGTTCCGTCTGGATCACCGTATCTCTCCGGCGTTGCACTCAAACCAAGCCGAAGCCCGGTGTTAAGGCCAAGAATTCTGGAATTCTCCAAACTGCCTATCTGGTGAACCTCGTCGGCGACGAGAAGAAGATGCTCACCCTGCGCGACGCGCATTCGAAAGGCGTCGCTCGCCGCTGTAGCCATCGTCGCGAGAGTTACGCGCCCTCCGAAGCCTTCATTCGGGCTCGTCATCCCTTCAAGGCGGCTTGGGCTTTTCCACTTTGTATGCCCCGCACCCGCGAGCATTAGCGTCGCGTTCGGGATCTCATGGCGTAGTTCGTCTACCCATTGTGCGAGCAGCAACCGACTTGGGACCAGGACAATTGCGGGACGATTTTTTCAACTTGCTCGCGGATGGCCAAGATCGCAGTAAAGGTCTTTCCACTACCCGTAGCGTGCTTGAAGATGCCTCGATAGTTGTGAACGGCCCAAGCGTCCAGCGCGCTCGCCTGATGTGGTAGCGCAGAGCGTGCATTCGTCTCAAATGGAATATCTTCCACCGCATCCAGCCCTCTAAGCGCAGCTCTTTTTAGATGATCTAAAGCGCCACTCGGAAACGGGAAAACCTCGACGTCCGAGTCGCTACCCGACCACAGATGGTCAATATGATATTCGTGATTCCGGACGCGGGCTTCTTCAAGCCCCCCCCGCCAGCTACAGAACACCTCGATGGACTCAAAATTTCCATGTAGATGCCAAGCTGACCACGTCTCGTTTGCCGACCCCTTAAAGCTTACCGCATTGCCAATGCCATCCCGGAAGACACCAATCTTTTCATGGTACAGACCTTTTCTATCGGCACGCAACGCAAGCTTAATATCAAGATTGCCGGCCGATATAAGGGTCGCTAAGATCTGCGCTTGGTAAGAGGTGCTGGGCTCCGCCAACAGCCGATCGATGTCCGAAATCAATCGCTTCTCAATGATTTCGCTGCGACGCGCGTATCCGGCGGCGATGCTGTCGATATCATCCGGCTCAAGCTCGGGTGAGCAGATAAGATTGATTTTGCCGCCACGCCTCGCAAACTCAACGATGCTCGTACCGATAACCAGAAACACTGAGGAACGGAAATAGCCCACCGCGCGTTTGTATATGATCGCGTTCAGCAGACAAGGCCGATAGAATTGCGTCGCAGGGGCTTCCTTCAAGGACCGATATTCTGTTTTGAAGGCGATCGTTGAGAGATCGCCAAGGAACCGAGGTTCGGGAAGCGTTTCGACGAAGTCAGGCATGGCGACCCGCCCGCGAATACTTCTTGATGCTCTTGCTCTTAACAACTTTCTTGGTTGGTTCTTTAGCTCGCAGGAAGCGACCTCTCGACCCTCTTGCGTAGTCCTCTCTTGCTTCGACCGACACCCACTGCCGCTTCAAAGACTCCGCCGCGAAGCCTGTCGTGTTCGACCCTCCAAAAGGATCGAATACCGTGTCGCCCGGCTGGGTGAGAAATTCGATGAAGAAGGTTGCAAGCCCCATCTGCATCCGGGCGGGATGCGCTTCGAGGCCCAGCTTGGCGCAATATTGCTGATATTTGGCATCGGACGAAGTCCCGGAGAATTTCATAAGAGCTGAAGGCAATTGGCCGGCGCTCTCGTCTGCTTCGATCACGTTTGGAGCGATCGCGCCGCCGTGATTCTTCAAGAAACCACTTTTAGAAATCACATGACCGGACGGCCGCGTTCCTGAGTTGTACTTTTGCGATTTCAAAAGGCCCTTCATGTGAGAGCTGTAGGGCAACAGAACTCTTCGGTTATCTGCCTTTGGATGCTCTGTCTTCGACATCCACCAAACATGAGTGAACGAGTCTTTCAGGCGCTCACGATTAACATTTACCCATTGGGCTGGACTCGGCAGCCGCGCAGGATTGTGACATATAATCTGCTGCGACAGATGCAGATTGGCTGCTTTTTTGAACGCAAGCAGCGCCTCAAGGCCCAGCGTCGACATGACAGGCACGCCTGGCTCCCAAGAATTGCCGATCTCCATTACGATCGATCCATCTCTCGCAAGCAAATCGCAGAGGCGCGGGGCTAGCGCTTCAAGCCACTTGAGATAGGTTGCGCCGGTTTCGTTGCCGTAGCGCTTCTTACTGACAAGAGGAAATGGGGGGGACGTGAAAATTAAGTTCACCTGCCCACGCAACGCGGACACTGAGGGAACGTCTAGGACGTCCTCGATCTTGCCCACGTGCATCCTGCCGAGTTTCGTCCGATATGCGACTTTGCCGAACTTGGACTTTTGACTACGCTCGCCGCCAACGCCGTTTCCCGGCTTTTTCTCAATCATTCATAGAGCTGCCCCCAACAGCCTACCCAACAATCCTAACAAGACCCCGCGAAAGTTGTAGTCCAAACGGGCCACTCGCGTAATGCTCCTTTTGGACTGTCCACCTTAAAAATCGTGCCGGGCACGCACCCGAGACTTAATCTAAAGTATTGAAATAATTGCGTTTATCGGCAAAACGCCCACCTGAATCCCGTTCCCGTCCGGCGAACCGCGGGCGGGTGTCTCGCGCGGCTGAACCGCTTGAACTCTCCAAGGCCAGTCTCCAGTGTCCTCTGCTGGCTACACCAAACACCCGCAACGGACTGTCCGCCCTCATTGAGCCAGTATGCCATTGCGCGCAACCCACCTGCCTAGGGCCTGTTGCGCACTCTGTAAGTTCGACGATTGGAGAACGAGATGGACAACCCCGACGACAGTGTTTCAGCGGAGAACATCGCTGCGTGCAGCTCGTCCAAGTTGGCGTCAAGATGGCCGAACGTCACCACGGACTATCATGGCGCCTTGATAAGGCTGGTAACGATGCGCGCCGGTGGCAAGCAATATCTGCTGTTCGGATATGTCGAGCTGTTTCCTCGCGATATCCCGGTGCCGAAGCGCTTTGCGGCCGGTCAGAAGCCGTGGACTGTTCCCAATATTGGCGGCGACGTAACGCTAGCGGCATCAGCTCTGCCCATGGCTACGGCTGATGCCCTTGCCTGGTATGAAGAAGCCGCCCGAGGGTGCGTAATCATCCCGCAGGCGGCGCCGACGGTTGAGATCAATGCGCCTCCATTTGGTGTCGAGCCGGCGCTGGGCCGCTTTTGTGTAGGCGAACCTGTCCCATTCTCCGCACAATGGCATGGCGGCCCTCGTATTCACCGATTGGTTCCTATGGAAGATCCAACAGAGGCGGTGCTAAGGCTCCGGTCAAGCTCCGCCGCACGAGAATGGCTTGCTGAGAATGCTGGATTCGATCCGTTCGAGCGTGAGGAGTGGGTCGCAAGCCTCTCCCTGGTCGCCCCTGATCCGCTACTCTCTGGTGTCGCTCATTTTACCCGCGATCGAAAAGCCGGCGGGTCGGAGCAACTGGTCTTTCAAGCGCATCGGCGCCACTACAACAACTATCCTGATGCCGACGCCGAGGCTCTCCAACTGGTAATGCTGCAGCGGCGCCCTGCCGGCTGGACCGAGATCTTGCCGACATCATTCGATCGCGACGGGTTCGCCCTCAAGGACTTCGCAGAGCCGGTCAGTGAGACCGGGTTCGCAATCGTTTGCCCCAGCCGGGGGCTCATTCGCATGATTCCACCAACTCATTGGATGGAGCAAATCAACATTGGTCTCGGCTTGGTCAATAAGGTATTCGATGTTGAGGTGCCCGCCGGAGGGCGCCGCAAGCCGGCATCGCGCTACAAGACAGGCCGCATGACGGACGCTGGCAGCGTCCAGGTCGGAGAAGCCTTGCCTCGCTCCGGTGCGATCCGGGTCGTCGAGCTGCAAGAGGTACGCAAAGGCCGGATCGCTCGGCAGTCCGCGCCTCAGCAGCTGTTTGGCGTCCACGAAGCTAACAAGGACGAGCTGACGGGTGACGATCTGGCCCGGATGCGGCGCGAGGCCGAGTCTTATGTGGCAGGCCTTGTTTCTCATGCGACGCGTCGCGTCGTTTTTGTCGATCCGGATTTTGGTGTCCGCGAGCTTCAGAACTATGCGCTTCGGGTGACGCGTGACGGCGTAGATGTCACGGTTTTGACGGGCGCTCCACATCTACGCAACGTCCGCTCAGAAGATGCTGCAGAGGGCTCCTGCGCTGACCAAAAGACCGCCTCGTCCGTGCCGCCAGGCGTGCAAATGCTCGGCCAACTTCGACACATTGAGAGCCGCCTTGGTCCGAGCGCTCCAAACGTGTTCGTGATGCCGGGTTCGAAGAAGCCGCTTTTTCATGATCGCTTCTTGGTAACCGACGATACAGTCTGGGCATCGGGACCATCGTTCAATGAACTCGGAGAGCGAATCGGATTGATAAGCCGGGTTCACGAGCCAAGCGTTGTCATTGCGGCGATCGAACGCGCGTTGAGCCAGTCAAAGCCACTCGCAGACTGGATCGTCGAGACGGGGTTCTCGGAGCCGCAACGTGGCTAGTACAACCCCACGCACATTTGACGACCATCAGCGTGACCGACGCTTGCGACTGGCTGCTTGGCTCGAACAGCGTGACGAGGCCGAAGCAGCCGTCATACTATGCGAAGGCTGGATGGCCGAGCTAGCGGCGCGCGGGCTCACGCTCTATTCGCGGCAAGGTCTCCGCTCTTTGCCATCCGATTTAAGCCTCCTGGAACGACTGTCCACGAAAGGGCTTGATGGGCTATCCGAGGCGCTGTCCTGGCAGAGCGAGGACCAGGAAGGCAAAGAGCCGGATGGAGCGGTTTTAATCAGTCATGCGCTCGCAGTCGCGGGCGGACGGACGTATGCAACCCATGGACCTGGCAAGCTCGATTGGATCGGCCATTTCGTTGCGGCGGTCGACAATCTCTCATGGGAGACTTTTGCGGATTCCTCGGGAGAGACGTTGGCGCGGGATCCTGTTTTGCTCGACCGGTTTACTTCTTGCCTTGTTGAGATCGCGACAATGGCAAGCGAAGCGCCTGATACCGTGATCGAGAGTTCGCCGCGGGGCCCCTCCGCGGCTTCGACCATAGAGCAGTTCGCGCGAGGCGGAAGTTTCCAGGAGATTTGGGAAGCTGAGCGTTGGCCAATGCTCTTCCGATCGAGCGACGCCTTCGAGATCCTACGAAGGGCTGCTCCCGAACGCTTTTTGATGGTGATTGACCGGCTGCCTCATCCGACGCTAGTGAGCCAGTGTCTCAGTAGCGAGGCCTTATTAAGCAGCCAGCACGATGTCCTTCGGCTCTTGCGGACGGCGAACGCCGCATTTGATGCTGAAGGCCATTGGCGATGCTCGGGAATGGCCGCAATACTATTGCTCCGAACGACAACTGACCAGTTGTTGACGCCAGAGGACGAGGATCGTCAGGCTGAACATCTTGCCGAAGGCATTGCACGGTTTCGTAACGCCATTCGAGAGGTTCTCGATACACTCTTTGCGCGTTCGGACGGTGCTGAACTCGCCTGGCATTGGCTTGAAAATTTGTTGCGTCGGAGACTGCACCCTCCCCGTAACGATCAGCGTGACGGTCCAAAACAAATCATCAATCGGATAGGTATATTGGTGCATGCGCTCAGCAGCCGAATGGCGCCGCGTCGGTCGCAAGATGGCTGGATCAGCGCAGCACCACCTCTGGAGCGCCAGTTTCGCGCTGTGGCTGTGTTGAGCGTCGCAGCGTGGACGACTACGATTGCCGAACGGGACGTTAAGTCTATTGCGAAAGGTTTGATAAAGGGTGACGGCTTCGAGTTAACTAGCACCAAAGAGCTTACTCAGTTGCCAGGCGCCCCCTTACGAACTGTACCAGGCGATATTCTGGCAGCACTTCCTCAACCGGCCAGTTGGTTCGGCGAGACCTGGTCATCGCTACGGTTTGAGCGCGAACGTTCATGGCGCGCCGAGACACAAACCAGCTCTACGCCTGCCAAGATTATGGGAATATGGGGGCTCGGCGCGATCGAATCTCTGGTGACAAATCCTGAAGTCCCGCGTGTCAATGCTGGCGAAATGTGGCTCGCGGTGGAACGCGTTTTCCGCGAAGCGATACTAGTCGAACCGCGCCTCGGTCGCGATTTTTGGTCCGATGCTGTCGCTAGCCTATTCTTATGGTGGCCACAGATATTCACAGAAGCCGATAAATTGGTCGACGCTCTCGAGGCTCCCTCGCCTGCACCCGCCGCACTCGCCGGCGCACTTGCTCCCTACGTTGGGATCAGCAACGATTTCATGGTGATCATTGTTGCCCTGAAGCAAGCTGGGTGTCCCATGTTACTTCTCGACAGGGCGGTTTGTTTGTGCGCCGGTCAAGACTTGCTGAGGATGATTGATCGCTTTTGGCTAACGGCTCGCCATTTGAATGACGCGCGTGCATGGAACCAAGCGTGGGTAGCCATCCTCGCGGCGATTGAGAAGGAAATCCAGGGCCTGCGAGAAAACGTGGTAGCTTCCGGCCCCGGCGCGCAGCGCTAGCTAGCAGTCGACGCACTCTGAAGCTATGTCGCCGTTCCGCTCTACGGCGCGCATGTACCCGAGATCAGAGTTTGACGTTGTGTGCCCGCGCCAGGATCATGTTTGAGATAGGGGCCGTCAGCTCAACCGTCCTTTCCGTTCCACTGCTTCATTTTTGCCATCAGATTTGCAAGAGCGGCGTGAGGCGCATTCACATGCTCGACCGTATAGAGGTCCAATTCGCTATCTGTCTGGATCTTTTTCTGGTGTACGTTGGTCCGGTGGTCCCAAAGCTGCTTCAGAGCATCGCGCTCGGCGTCCGACAGCCAGCCTCGCTTGTGAGCATTCACGACTCTATCCTTCGCGCCAGAATTACTCAAATTGGATAGATATTTGGTCTTAGGCAGGCCGGGAACGTATAGACAAGCCTCCAAGATCATCCCAAGCGTCACAATGGCGGATTTCAAGACCATTTGCCTTCCGACACTGGATATATCGGTACGGACGCTCAACCACCAAAGCACGTCGAGGAACATGAAGCCGTAGGCGCAATTGCTCTTCTTCTCTCGATCCAGATAATCGGGCATGCGAACCCGATAGCTTTCCGCTGTACGCATCACACCGCGGGGAAATTTGATCTTCGCATCGACTCTGTTTTCGCGACCGCAATAACTTTGAATCGATTCGATCAACTCATCGACTTGAGCAACCGCGCGCGTCAATTCCTCGTCGTTGCTTATCAGCATATTAGTTTATCTCACCTGCGACATACCGACGTGAGGTGACGCTAAAGATGCGATCAGCCAGTCCAATTCCGTTCGCGCCGACGAGATGATGCTTGCATAGGATTGGATAGCGATGGTCTCGTGCAGCCGGTTCGCATCCAAGGCGAGTGCCCGCCCCTTCCCGATCAGAACGATTTCCATCTTGGATGTCGACGACAGCCTTGGAGACAGATCGTCCCGATATTTTTCGGCCTGCGCCACATCATCCCGAGTGATGGGGTACGACGGACGCTTGAATTCAATCAGCAGATAGCTGTCGCCGTAGTCTTGGGACAGCAGAAGGTCTGGCCTCTTGGACGCACGGTTGCCCGTAAACTCGGAATCGCAATAGGTCGCGATGACGCTCCTCAATGTCGTATTCGAAGACAACAAAGAATACTTCCGTCCAAGTATCCAGAGATTATTCTCGAACGCCTTGTGCACGTCCTTCTCGAGGGTAGCGACGTTCTCGACTAACTGATCCAAGAAATCGAGGAAGGTCCGTCGATGTGCCGCGTGTATCGCTATGGTCGATAGCTCCAATATACCGAATTGTTCTAAAGCTTCGGCGAAGGAGGCGACGTCTGCATGGCGTGCCTCGCTTATACGTTCCAGGACCTCCCAGTAGGCGTCGTGTTCCATCGCGTCCAATGCAACTTCAACGATAGTTTCGACACGCTCGACCGTCTCCCCGTAGAAGCGCTTAAGTATTCTATGCACCGCCTGTTCCGCGAAGTGCCGACGGTTCTCGGGTAGCTTCTGAATTCTCGCATCGATTTGTCGCTGGAGCCGCGCCTTTTGAAGCGACATCTCCCTAGTGTAGGTCTCTTCGAGTTGCTTTTTTACCGCGGACTGTATGAACTGCTGAGCTTCCTGATAGGCTTTGCTGTTCTCGATCACTCCGCCCCAGTCCGCCGTGACAAATTCCTCCATCCCTGTGATCTCGACCTCGCCGTAGACTTTGCGCACGAGTTTTTGTGGAATTTGCTCGTCATCGTCTAGGCCGAACAACTGCGGCTTCCCGACCGCCTTTCCGCCAACCTTTAGAATAATCCCTGGTGAGCGCGGCAGCTTCTTGCCATCGGCGATGGTGAAGCGAAGATCGACATTTCCGGCAGCGGGTAGCACCGCGCTCGATTGGGCGGGAGTCCCCGGGACATCCTGGACGGACAGCGAGACGCCGTTGACGGTAACCTTGAAATCATCTTCGCGCCCGTACTCATGAATCAATACTTCACGCAGGCGATCGGCCGTCGGAAAATTGAGATTTGCGTTCAGCAACGAAAGCACAATTTTGGTCCCGACAACGCCTGGCTCAGCCGGAGCTTCTTCGAACGAGAGGGGCACCGTTTCCAAGTCACCCCCGCTGTCGATCAACTCCTTCTTGTCGATGAGCAGAGTGCACTTTCTGCCCCGGGCTGTACTTTCGACCTGCATGATTTCCGCGATCATCAGACCAGCAAACTTTCCTATTCCCTTTCGGCCTTTGACCTTGCGGCGCAGCCCAGGAGTTTCCTTACCGATCCGAGACCGCTTATCGCTTGCGATGTTGAGGTATTCCCCACGGAGTTCTAAGGCCGTCATGCCGGTACCGTCATCTTGGACGATGATGCTCTCCGAAGAAAGCGGATCCGGCAGAACGATGACAACGTTGCGAGCGTCGGCATCCCATGCGTTGTCGACCAATTCCTTCAAGGCGACTTCGCTCGAACGATAGGTCTCTCCCAAGAGGCGCGTCAATTTGGTGTCGACTGAGAAATGCACAGCCATGTCTGAACTGTCCAAAACAAAGCAATATTTGGCCGCCCCGCACAACAACTGGGAGATGGCCGCCGCGGCCTGAAACTACCCCAAGTTCAGCAAGTATTCGGCTGTGGCGCGCGCAATTTGCCACTCGACTGCGTGCTATCCACAGGAATAGCGGTCCAGGATAAGGAGCTGCACTTGCCGAAGATGCTCGTCGCCCCAATATTCGTCTAGGTAGAGATTGCGTTTTCGAATCCGTTTGGTGGGTCAAACCGACCGACTACGTATTCTTATGTAACGCCGCCAGCAGCCTTCTGCATCGGCGAGCACCACGTCCTGGAAAGCTACTCGTCCACGCCGCCAAGACTGCCCGGTCTAAGCGTCGGTGGCCCGCCGCGGAAACGCGTCGTGTCTGTTGCCTTTTCATGCTTACCTACGGTTAGGTGCGAGGATTCGGCGGCTCGCGTAGCGCCTCCACTTCGACCTTCCGCAGTGCTGCGGCTGAATGAAAGACCAAACAAAGGAAAGGCGTTCGGCCGTAGAAGGTGAGCAGCCAGCCGGAATGAATATCTTCTTCCTCAATCACAGCGTAGCGGTATTCAAGAATGTCGGCCTCCGCGTGCGCCGCCGTCATCTGCTCATAAAATTCGTCCGGAATTGCAAACCGGTGAATATCAACCATCACCTGATCGTCCGCCACCGGCGATAGAAGACCATGATGATGGCACAAGCCCCGCACGGTTTTGCGGACGACCCGCTTCACCCGCTCGTCACGCGCCGGAAAAATCATATGACGAGTACCTTGCTCCGTCTCGACCGGCTCGAACTTCTCTGCCAGCTCGCGCACCCGGCGATGCCCATCGGCATGCCGGAAGCTACGCCGGATCTTGCCCTCCCATAGCTCGCGCACCGCCGCGTTCGGCTCACCCGCCACCATCATCACGTTGCGGAAATGCGGCTCATCATCAGTCCATCCGCCGTTACAGGGAACACAGGCAGGCACGGTTATCCGTGGCTTACGGGACGCAGCCTTGGAGGGCGGATACAGTGCCCGCGACACGACGTGATCGACGGTCGCGGCATCACCACCGCAATACGCACAAAGCCGGCTCTTAGCTGCCTTCATCGCATGAACCGCCACAGCTTGTTGAGAGCGACTCAGCCCGTTCGGGGCTGTGCCCGAAGATCAGGTGAAAGCAAGACGGTATAACGCGAGAACGGAGGCTGCTTCGGCCGATCGTGCACGCGGCGGCAGCCTCTCAGACCGTCAGTCCGCACACGGTCCAGACGGCTGGATACTCATCACAGTAACCATATGGGTGCTCGTCCGGCAACTATCGGCCCTGAAATAGGACAACAGGGTCAACCCCAAGCGCTTCTGAAATTTGCTCGAGAGCATCAACCGTCGGCGAATTTTCCTCGCGCTCTATCATCCCAATGTAGTTGCGATTCAGCCCGGCGCGATCGGCCAGTTCCTCTTGGGAAAGGCCGCTCTTCCGTCGTTGACGCCGAAGATTTTGGGCTACCACCCGCCGCAACTTCATGCGGCAAGACGGCCTCAAACGTCACTTGATCTCCACCTAGTATACTAGGTATTATTCATACGTCGTTGGGAAGTTTTAGATGATCAATACGCGGGCCCCGTTGGCTAAACCATTCGTCGAGCAGGTCTCCATCACCGACGGGAGGCTCCTTCGCATCGGTTATCGGGCTGACGGGGTTGAGTCCATCTTGGCAAGCGTTGAACTTCCCGTTGAAGTGCTCGAACAGCAAATCGCGGACGGCCTAGAGCTGGTCACGACGATTAGTGCTTCCGGCGAAATAGTGTCTCAAATCTTCGGGTCATCCGGATTGGCTTTGGAGGGCGCCCGCTCAATCGTCTCAATCGATAGTCTGGTTTCACAGACTGTCGACGCGGATAGTCTTCGTATGGAGGAACTACCGGTAAGCGAACTGAATGGGCTCTTGAGATCGCTGGAAGCATCCATCGAACATGTAAGGACTGCACTCGCTCAGAGGAGCTAGCTCACCGTCACTGGGAATCCTATCATTCACCAAATGACGATTTTGTGCCATCGACCTTCTTCTTCTCTTTCTTGAAGGCTGCATCGCCGTCGAGAAATGCCTCGAGCATGAACGGTATCAGTTCCGCTACTTCTTCCCTGCTACCGTAGGTCTCTGCATAGAAATCAGCATATTCTCGCAGCCGCTGTGCAAGTCCCGGCGTGAATATAACGCCCATCTTAACCGGCGTCCGATCAGGCAGCTTCGCAAGCTTCATCCCTCACCTGCCCTTCGCCGCTGTCTGAACGTCCTGATACGGCTTAAGCACCAGATCCTTCGAAACAATCACGCGCAGCGGCCATCCCGGGCGGACCGTGATCGTCGGCTGCACGTCGAGCTCGCGCTCCACCAGGCGCTGTCCCGCACGATTAGTCGTTTGCTGCGTGCTTTCCCGCAGCGCCTTCACGAGATCGCTCCCGTCGTTGCCAATCGATAGCTGCGTCCCCACCCCGATCAAGGTCGCCAACGCCACCCCCTTGAGCAACTGCCAGGTATGGAAGTCGACCTGGTCCTCGAGCCCGGCATAGCCTGCAACGTCGGTAGCCGGAAGGTTCTCGATCACGATCGAATTGCCGTTCGGCAGGATGAGCCGGCTCCAGACGACCAGCGCCCGCTTCTGACCAAAGGCGACGACGCTATCGTACTTGCCCACAATTCTCGTCCCCTGCGGGATCAAGAGATGCTCTCCCGTCACCGTGTCGTAGACGTTCTCGGTGACCTGACCGATCGTGGCGCCAGGCAAGTCCGAATTCAGTCCCGTGACGAGGCTCGCCGGAATGATCGACCCCGCCATCACCGCATAGGTGGACGGTGCTGGCTTGAGCGCATGGGGATTGGTGGTTTCGGTGTCGGCTTTCGCTCCCACGAAGGCGAGTTTTCGCGCCTGCGACGAGGGGATGATTTCGCTGGAGCGGTCGATCATCGCCTGTGCCGTCTTTGCAAGTTCCGCAGCGGATGGCCCCGTATCGGGCGTTGAAGGCCGGAACGCGGATGGCGAAGCGGCCGGCACTTCGGCCGTAGCTGCCTGCTTGCGCTTGTCCTGCTTCTCCGACAGGCGGATGAACAAGCCTGATTCCTTTGCTTGCTGAGCAATCCGCGTCTGCCGGACCCGCTCGGTCCGTTCGGCGTCTTCCTCCGGGTTGGTCCGGAAGCCAGCCTCCGATGCCACGCCGGCCTTCTTCTCGTTTTCGGCAAAGGCCCGGCCGATATCTCCAGGCGACGGCGGTCCAAGCCGCGGCGTCGATGGCGGCAACTCCTCATAGGACTTTGGCAACTTGCTCAAGCCCTCGGCGGTCTGCTTGCGATCGGTATTGTAGAGCTCCGTCCGCTCCGACTGCTTGAAGGAGTGCGGCCGGAGCGCAACGAGTGTCGCCCCGCCAACGAACAGCGCCGCTACGGCGCAGCCGATCATGAGGGCGCGCCTGTTGAGGCGCCGAACGGGCCGCGGACGTGCTCGCAGTTCCAGCGGCTCCGGATCCTGATCCGATCCTGTGGTCATGAGGCACTCCCAGTGCTGAAGACCTGCGACACTGGCCGCGCGTCGATACGAATGATCCGGACGATACGCTGCGGATCTTCGCCAAGGCGAAGCTCGGCGGCGCCGAACATCCGATCGACGATGTAGTAGGAGCCGCGGACCCGGTAGTTGACGAGGTTCGGCCGGCCATCGGCTCCGGCGACGAACAAGGGCGGCGCCTCTCCTTGAGACAGGCCGGATGGCATCTGGATATAGACCTTTCGGCCGTCGTCGAAGGCGCGCAGTGGCCGCCACGGCGGATCGTCCCCTTCAATGCGATAGCGGAAATTCAGGCTGTCGAGCCGGACGCCGCGGTCGGCGACCCGCTCTTCGCTTTGCTGGGCGGCGACGTTCTGCTTGTGAAGGGCGACGAGCGTATCGGTCGGATAGGTCCAAGAGATGGACGCCATATAGGTCTGCTTCGTCGAGACCAACTCAAGGTGATAGGCACGTCGGTCGGTTAATCAACAACGCTATGGTCCGAAGCAGTCGTCTCGGAGGTTCTGTCAGTTCTGACAGCTCTACCTTGGAAGACCTTGCCCGCTGGCGTCACGCGCGATGCTTCCGATCACGGCTTGAGCCGGTGGAAAACGCGACGGGCGCGCGCCTTAACTCAGACGCGCGCCCATCGTCGCCTACCGTTCACATGTCCGGATTCCAGGTCCAGAGCGGCCGTGCCACGCCCAGAATGTCGCAGCGAAGAACCGGTCCGAAGTACCGCGAGTCGAACGAGTGCGGGTGCGGCTGCAGCAGGAAGTACTCTCCCTCGACGAGCCTCATGCAGCCGTTCCAGGAAGGGAGTGGCGCTCCCCGCTTGTCCTTCTCCAGTACTTCAGCAACGACCTTGCCGTTGATGGAGATGGCGTCGATCGGCTCCTTCGTGCGACAGACTTCGTCTCCACCGAGGCCTTCGACCCGCTTCAGAAGTGGCACCGGCGACGGCAGGATGCTGTGCGCAACGATCAGAAGTTCGATTGCGGCGGTCGGCTTGTAGACGGCGAGTTCACCGCGTCCCGGCAATCGCTGATCCAAATAGTAGAAGCCCAGCTGCGCGCTGCCCGAGGCATTGTAGATGAGGAGCGGCACCGCGGGCGCGGAGGACATCAGAAGTGCGATGATGCCGGCGCACATCGCCGACAGGACGGTGGCCTGGCGCCACAGCTTAGTGTGATTAATCCTCATCCGACGTCGACCTCCGCTTGTTGGCCTTCGACCATTCCACGAGGTCTTCGATGTGGTAGCGGACATAGCGCCCGTGCTTACGGTATTCAGGCCCTCTGCCGTGGACCCGCATTTTCTCCAGCGTGTTCTTGGTGAGGCGCAGCCAGGCGGCTGCTTCCACCGTGTTGAGGAACGGCTTGTCCGGTTCCTTGTCGTCAGTTTTCGTCATCAGTCCAACGTCCCCTTTCGCATCTCGCACAACCACGAGATGCAAGAGGAAGCATCGTCAGATCAGGCGAGGTTTGGGGAGTGGCGAAGGCTGTGACCGTTGCTCCGCCATCCCGCGCGAGCCAAGCTGGTCAAGCAAAGATGGCGCGGTCGGCTAGCACGACTAGCACAATATTCTTTCAAGCGAGCGCTTCGACGGAAGAATGTTCTAGCCGAGGAGGTCCCGATAGCCGCCTTTCATCAATTCATTGCCTTTAGCGACAAGTCGTCGCACGCGGTCCTTCAGAAACTGACTTGGCCCTTGCCAGTCCTCGGCGACCTTGCTCTCGCCGAAGAGAGTGATCGCAATCTGGCGATAGGTTTTTCCCATCAGGCTTTCATCGAGCGCTGTCAGTGCATGCTGCAGACGCTCGTTGCTTGTGCACATTAGCACCTGTCCAAGCTGAGGCGCGGGTTCGGTGAGGCGCTGAAGGCGACTGAGGAGTTCGGCATGATTTGAGATGTCACCGAGGTCGCGCAGCTCGAAGACAGGCACAAACGGCGCAGTCAGCACTTGGAGGCCCCGGATTTCGAGGGGAACATGAAGTCCCCTGCCCCTCAGCAGCACCCGTGAAATACCATCGGTGCCGACCACGGCGCACCGGTCGGCCTTGAAGTCGGAAAGGCGATAGACCTTCTCGTCCTCATCCCCGCTCGGCGTCCGCGCGTTCAACCGCACCACCCGCTTGTGCGCGTTTGCATGCCAGAATACCGGCGCCTTATCGAGCCCGAGCCCGGGATGTGCGAACGCATGAAGGCCCCATTTCTCCGCGCGCGGAAACCGCCGCGGCAGGCGCAGAAGCTGAGTACCGTCGTTGAGCGTCACACACGATAAATGCCTTGGCACGGAGCGTCGCCACTCGACGACGTAGTCCCTGTTCCGGCGCAAGAACTCCCACGCCCAGCCGCAGCCATCGTGGCACACGGGGTCGCGGGAAGCAGCTTGATCCCGAGAATACCGGCACGACGCGGACACCAGATCGTTCAACAGGCCACATCTCGCGTTTGTTCTGGCTGCGTTTCAACCCCCAATTGTGGCAAGAGAACGGCCCCCGCAAGCGGCGCTTGCGAGGGCCAATCGGCGTCAGTCCGCGGGATTCCAGATCAGGGCGAACACGCTGTCGTCGTCTTGGCCGGCGGCGCGGCCGAGATTGGCGTAGAGCTTGCGCGGACCGAACTCTGGCGCCGCCAGCGACAGGCTCACATACTCCTTGCGGCTGTTCTCGCCTCGGCGGATCCAGCCTGCGCCGATCTCAACGCCCTGGGTGAAGACGCGGAAGTCGGGATGGGTCTCGGCGCTCTTGTCCCGGTTCGGGATGATGTCGATGTCGGCACGGATCGAGACAGTCTTGAGCTGGCCCTTGTAGCTGCCGTTGTCGTTCTTGGTGACGTATCCGATTGCGGTCATGGTCTTGTCCTCTTTGGTTGTTCGCGAGGAGCCGATCCCCTCGCGATGGCGAGACCGTGATGGGAAGCGAAACGCCTTCGAACCCGCGCCCTTCGCGGGGCGGAGCGCATGCGGAGCACCTGAGCTAACAGCTTTTTTGAAGCGAAGCGGCCGCGAGGAGCCGGACTTGTCCGGCGGAGAAAAAAGCTGGCGGCGAGGGTTTTGGCAGGCGGAGCGCTTCCCATAGGTCTCTTCGCCACGCGCAGGGAGATCGGACCCGCACACAACCACAGAGGAAAAGACCCGGCCGATCGGCCGCCAGAAGACGCGACGGAAGCTACAAGGGCCAGCTCAAGACTGTCTCGATCCTGGCCAGAGATTGCCGGATCGATCGGGGCGAGAATGCCGGGACCCATCCCGACTTCCGCGTCTTTATCCGGAGTCTCGATATCGACTCGAGCCTGGATTCAAGCGGCGAGAGCAGCGGCAAGGGAGCATGTGAGCCTGTCGCTGGCGGCGCCAGAGTTCGGTCCGCGCAAGCTCTACGCCAATCTCGGTTGCGACGTTGACGGAGACAGCGCTTTGCGAGTTTGCCAGGCTGGGAAGCCTGCGGACTGATGCCGATCGGCCTTTGAGCGTGCTTGCGGGGGCCGTTCTCTTGCCCAGGCCACGCATTCGCCGAGAGGAGAAAAGACTCGAACGATCGAAGGCGGACGCGTTGAATGTCTAGAATGTCAATCTTGTAATTCGGTGTTACACTTTTTCTTGCGCGTGCCGATTCTGAAGGTCCGCGCGTATTGATTGGTTCATCTTTCCAAGCATTGACGGAGGGCTCATGGCCAAGAAAGCGAAGAAGGCGAAGAAGACCACGGCGAAAAAAGCCAAGAAGAAAAAGAAGTAGGTCTTTCGCTGACGAGCCTCGTTCCTACCTGGATATCTCTACCGCGCCTTTGACTCTGCGCGAGGTCGATTGAGCCACGTGGGCGGGAACGGGTCGCGCTGATGGCGAAGCCGGATCGCAAGCGCCGTTTTGCGCGACGCGGTCCGGCTTTTATTTTTGCGGGATGAAACGCGCAGATCGGTGCGGCCGGGTGAGCGTCCCGCGCCGTAAGCCTCAATCCGTCAGTTGAGCCCGCTCCCCACGCTCGGCAAGAGCCGCGACAGCAACACAGCGGTGGACGTCAGCGCCGACAAGCAGACGGCGGCTTGAGCGAGGCAGATGCGCCTGAGCTTCACCGAATGGGGCTCAGGAAATCCCCTGAACGGGCTTACCATCGTCGGCTCCATGATGCGGGGGCAGCATTGGCTTGGAGTCGAGCT
The DNA here is from genome assembly GCF_000426245.1 of Bradyrhizobium sp. Ai1a-2. GTDB lineage: Bacteria > Pseudomonadota > Alphaproteobacteria > Rhizobiales > Xanthobacteraceae > Bradyrhizobium. The sequence goes on from NZ_AUEZ01000043.1 coordinate 23,373, forward strand.
ATAGGATGAGTCGCGGCCGTGCCGGCCGGCTATATTTGCGGCCCCCCAGATTGACTCCGAGGCGACTCGGCACGCGCAAAACGGGGGCGCGAGGCAAGCCCTCGCGCCCGAATCGAACCGCTTAAACTCAGGCAAACAAAGCGTTAATGCCCTCTGCCGTGCGGGCGATTTCGAAGGCCTTGTTGGGGTCGTAATGGCTTGGCGGAAACGCCATGTAGCGTGGCACGAAGCCCTCCACGCGCTCCCGTCCCTCGCCGTTCAGGCAGTCGCGAATGATCTTCTTCTGCACCTTGCCGGTCTCGGAGACATTGCCGTCAGCCGTCGCCTGGCCCACGAGTTCAGCAAGTAGCGCATTGATCGCGGCGCGGTCCTTAAGCAGGTCGAGGAAGGCGTCGTCCAGTTTCCACCACCGCGTGACGTCGGGCTTGATCACGAGGCCCGCGGCCTCTGTCAGCGCCGATCCTGCGGCAAGCGTCTCGGCCATTGCGAGCGCGATGACCTTGAGCACCGCATCGTCAGGCAGCGCCAGCAGCCGGGCAAACAGGCTTGCCCCTGTATGGGCATCGCCATTGCCGCGTGTGAGGGTGCTGTAATAGCTCTTCTCGATCTGGAGCAGGTCCGAGCACAGCGTCGCGCTCGGCCGTCAGCGCGGCCTGCGCGGGGCTACCAGCAAGGCTTTCCGCGGTCGTATCCTTGTCAGCGCGCTGCGGATCGGGCTTGACGCTCCAAAGCGGAGAGCCCGCGATCATGTGGGCGGCAGCAAGGCGCAGCGCGATGGCCGGATGAGCGAGCAGCTCGGCGCGGACGATGGCATGCCGGTGCAGTGCCAGATAGTTCTCGGCAGCCTTGGTCAGCTCGGCCTTTGCGGCGGACGTCCCACGCTCGCCATCGCCTCCCCGGCGATCTTCATCGGCGGTGTGCGCGTTCTCGTAGGCCCGGTAGCCTTGATGGATTTCGACCTCGCCATTGGCTCGGACCTCGATGAAGGCCTCACCGCCCTCCTCCAGCTCGGCTTCGTCGTATTGCCATGCCGGGAAGCGCGTTCCCTTGTCGAGCACGGTGACCGTCCACCCTTGTCCCGCTAGCTCATCCCGCAGGTTAGCTATGGCTGCATTCTGCAAGGCCCAGAAGGCGTCGGCATCGGCGAAGTAGCTGACGTCGCCGAAGAGGTCGGCGATCATAGCGCCCTTGTACGCATCGAGCCGAAACCTCGCCACGCTGGTTGCGATCTGGTCGGTGCCGAACAGCCATTGCTTGAGATCACGGCCTCGTGGGGCGCCTTCGTCGCTTGCCGGGTCCTTCTCGGCCGCAAATGCTGTGACCCAGTCCTTCTGCTGGCGCCGCGTGGCGGAGGCGAGCAATTGCAGCTCCTCGGCTTCGATCTCGCCGTCGCGGTACGCGTCCTTGATGGCGCTGTGGAGCGAAGCGAGCGCAAGGCGCTGTTTGACATAGCGTTCGGTCTGGCCGAACGTCCGCGCGATCTCGGCGACGCTGCGGCCCTGTTTGAGGAGCTTGGCGAAGGCCTCGTATTCCTCAAGTTCATCCATGCCGGCGCGCGCCACGTTCTCGATCAGGGATGCTTCCATGGCGTCCGCATCGCTGTCGCCGACGGCGACCGCGCAGGGCAGCAAGACCTCGCAGGTCGCGACACCCTGCTCTTCGGCGACCTTGCTTGCCGCGAAGTAGCGGCGCCTGCCCGCGACGATCTCGAACGTCTCGCCGTGAGGCCGAACCAGCAAGGGTTGCAGGACGCCGCGTGCGCGGATCGACGGCAGGATATCGGAGATGTCGGGGGCTTTCCGGCTGTGACGGACGTTGACGCTTGCGATCTTGAGATCGCTCAGGGCGATGTTGCGCAGTTCCATTTTGGTTTCCTTTTGCTTGCAGAGACGGGCTCGGCTAGTTGCGTGGGGGCCTCGTCGAGAGCCCGATGTCGAGAGGCGTTGGGGGTGTCGGCTTGCGAGCCGCGGCGGCTGGCCCGAGCCGCTGGCGCGGACGCGACGCGGAGGACGTCGGCCGCAGCTAACCTGCGGTTCTCATCTCGCCCGCGGGCATTGGCGTGTGCTGGTCATCGAGCCGAGGCAACTCGGCCTCGTGTTCGTGCGCGGCGGCGGAGATGTCGCCTCCGAACGCAAGCAGGAAATCGGCGGCCTTGCTCGCCTTGCTGGCGGCGCGGAAGATCGCGCGGTTATCCTCGCGCAGCACTTTCAGCCATGAGCCCAGATAGTCGGCGTGGCGGACGGAGGGTCTGATGGACAGGACAGCGCAAACGAAGGCTGCCGTCAGTTCGGCGACCAGTTCTTCATGGGCATAGGGCTTTGAGCCAAAGTTGCCGCAGAGGTCGCGGTTCAAGCGGCGCGGATGGCCGGTCCAGTGCCCAAGCTCATGAAACAGCGTTCGGTAGTAGTTGATCTGATCGAAAAAGGCCGGTTGCGGCGGGATGTGGACCGTATCGTCCGATGGTTGGTAGAAGGCCTTGGCGCCGCCGATGCGGACATCAGCGAGCGTCGCGGCGGCCAGTGCTTCGGCTTGCGGCACGATCTCACGCTCGGGCAACCGCGGCCGAGCGACGATGCAGTGATCCGGCAGGTTGTCGCATTGATCGACGTTGAAAACCGTGTAGCGGCGGAGAAACGGAACGGACGCCTCTTCATTTGCCGGCTGGTCATGACTGGCGCTGGTCGCGCCGCCCTGCTCGCGCTTGGGAACGAAGCGATCGGCATAACAAACGGTGACGCCGTGTTCACCCTTGCGCACGGTGCCGCCGAGGCTGGAGGCTTGGCGGAAGGTGAGCCACCGTTGGGAGGCAAAGCCGCATTCAAACAGCCGGCCCCAGAGGATCAGGACGTTTATCCCGGAATAAGCCTTGCCGGTTGCCGCATTCCGCGGCAGTGCAAAGGCCTGATTGCCGCCCCCACTCCCCCAAGGACGGGCCCAAGGAAAGACACCCGCCTCAAGATCAGCAATGATGTGGGCTGTAATCTCCTCGTAGAGACTTGCTTTCGGCTTGGTCGCGTTGTTGTCCGATGAACGCTTGGGCATGACGATCTCCGTTCCCTTCTCTTCCGCGTCCTGCCCCCGGAAGGCGGGGTGGGCGGCGAAGAGCGACCGGACAGCCCCGAACTCTGAGGCGGGACGCACCGGAACGGCCGGAGCGACAGCGGAGGACCGCGCTACGCAAGCAATCGTCATTTCGAACTGTGAGGAAGCGCGGTTGCGGCCCGCCGGTTCGGGGCTATACGGGAGCGCCGCCCACCGCGCCTGCCGGGGCAACAAAATGCGCCGGCCGCCTGCGGCCGGCTCAATAAGGAGCTGTTGTTTCGTCCTGTCGGACTGCTCGCGATGCTGGGCGACTTATTCGTTAGAGATGAACGCGTGAGCGCGAGCGTCAATTCAAGCGCGGTGTCTCCGCCAGGGATCGAAGCCGAAGGCCGAGACCGCGAAGCGGGCTCGGTTCACGAGAGCCCGGCCCGCAAGCAACGCTGGCGGGAGGCGGCCTACGAGAGCAGGTCCTGAACCTTCCGGCTCACAATTTCATCACCTTTCGACGCGGCCCATTCCAGCAAGGCCTGGCGGACCGTAGTTGCGAGAATTCCATGATGCGCAAGCCGTGCGAGAACAAGGGCTCGATCGGATTCACGGCGCGCAATCGACAGATCCGAGAGCAATCGCATCTCATAGCCGTGTTTGGCCCCCTGCAAAGCCGAAACCAGCACCTCTTCCTCCAGAAACGTACCGCCCAGGAATACAACGCCAACATCCAAATGCGCCAGTCGCTCGGCAAGTCGCGCATCGCGCCACATCGATAAGATGTCGACATCGAGATGATCGATCGCCGAGGCAATCTGGTTGGGCAGAAACGCCTGTTCGTACTCACCAATCGCAATTTGCGGAATTGCAAAAAATTCCTGACAGGCAGGGAGCAAGGACATGTTGGCGCGGCGCCACCCAGCGAACCCCTCCACAGCGTTCGGAGCGGCTCCCCTCGTAACGTTCAGCAAGACGATGCAACTATGACGGGGATCGGCCAACATGACGCACGTCCTCCGCTGCAAACGCGCCGCCGATCATGCCGCCCTGCGCTCGGCACTGGGAATGACAAGCACGGGCCCCTCGAGGCCAGCTTGGCGGTACATGGCTTCGAGCGCGCTGTCGCAATCGTGGAGAAGCCCCGCAAGCGCTGTGGTCTGTCCGAGCGATTGCGGCTCCGCCAATCGTTCGATCGGCCACCCTGCCCGCCTAAGGATCCGCTCCATGCGGACATCCGTGACAGTGGCAATCGCTCGCGCCCCTCTCGCCCGCATCGCCTCGATCATCGCAGCGAACAGAACGAACGTCGCGCGATTGAGGTTGCCTCTGCCGACCTCGACGGCGCGTTCCGTGTCGACGCAGAAACGCGAGCTTTCGAGGACATCGTCGCTGTGCGGCGCTCGCTTGTCGCCGAGCAGGAAAGGAAAGGTATCGGCGAGCATGTTGGGCCCCGTCGACGGCAGCAACCGGACACATCCCAGCACTTCGTTCGCATCGGAGATAACGAGGAGATAGGTCGGATTGAGCGCATCGTAGATGTCGATCTCAAGATCGCCGGACACCGAGACGGTCCAGTCGAGACGCTCCTTGAAGACGCGTCGGCGCAGGCGAAACATCTCCGCCAGCAACGCAAGATGGGGGCCGGCGTGACGGTGATCGAGGGAAAGGACGTGCATGAAGAGCTCCATTGCGAGAGGGAGCTCACCTCAGCAGAAATCCAGACCTTTAGCGCCTGTGCCTTTTGACAGGTCGGTGGGAAAGATAAGGAAGTTTTGGCAAGTTTTAGCAGGCAAGCGGCATCGCTTCCAGACAAAAGCACTTCGAGCCTTTGAGAAGGACGCTCGGCCTAGTGAATTCTGTTTAGGGCAAGAGACCTCGGCGAACCGCCTGTGCCACGGCGTGCGCAATGGTTACGGCGCCGAGCTTTCGGCGCGCATTCTCGAGATGAAACGCGACCGTTCGCGACGTGATACCGATGAGCACCGCCGCCTCCGCTAGCGTCTTGCCGCGGGCCGCCCAGGCCAGGCATTGCCGTTCGCGCTGACTGAGAGCGCAAGCATTTTCTACGGCCACAGGGCTCGCAACTATCCGTTCGGAAAGATGCGCTTGAAAGTAGATCCCGATGAGCTGCACGATGTCGCCCGCGCGAGCCAGAACTCGGTCGGGCTTCATGATCGGATCATCCGTTGCCAGAGTGAAGGCCGCCATCTGCCCGAATCCGCTTCTGATCGGTACGGTGATCCCAGACTTGATCCCGAAAGTAGTCGCCTCTTCGAAGAACCTACGCTGCTCCTTGTTGGGTCGCAGTGCCGATCCTTGAGTCCCCCAGCTGAAGATGCCGCGCTCGACGCGGGCGCGCTGAATAACAGGATCAAGGCCGTGGTAGTTCAGGCGAAGGTAGCGACTGGTCCAGGACTTCGGGTAGGAGGAGATCAAACTCGGCCGGCCGTCGCCTACGCGCAAATAGGCGAACCAGCGAAATCCCAAGCCATGCGCGGCACGAGATGCTGTACGTTCGAACTCGTGGTCATCCCTGGCTGTCAGGATGGCATCGACGAATTCCTCAAATAATTGATCCGCCCATTTCATCTCAACTTCAACAGAAGCGTCCTTTCAGCTCCTTCGGAACGTACCCAAGGTTACACTCGAACCTGCTATCTCCAGCAGAATTCGGTCGATTGGGACGGCAGATGGCATAGCCGCCAACCCAACACGTCAAATCCACTGAGCCGATCGAGCACATACCGAAGAGAAATTCGAGATCCCCATGGCCGAGATGCCCAAAGGCGTATTGCTCCACAACTAACCGGGTCTTTCGGACCCCGGCTTTTTTTTCAGAACATGGTTGAAGACGCTCGGAAGCGTATTCCTCGGAAAATGTCTGGCAGATCAGCGGCCCCGTACTACGAGTTCCGAAATCTAGCGATGGCTGCCACTGTCCAGACAGGCGGAGATCGAAGCCGCCTCCGCGGCCTCGTACGGTCACGAATTCGGCCCTTCAGCGGCCGATCGCAGTCTCAAGTGGAACGCGATGCCGAGGACGGCGACAATTTGCGCGAAGCAAAATTCAACGAGGGCGGCCCATCCGCTGACGTGCCAGAACCATCCCCCGAGCGAGCCCAATACGCTCGAACCCAGATAGTACGAGAGCAAGTAGAGTGACGTTGCGTGACTCTTGTTCCGATCCGCGAGGTAGCCAACCCACCCACTGACGACGGAGTGCACCACAAAGAAGCCTACGGTGATGACAGAGATTCCGGCGATCACAGCAAGCAGAGATTCCAGCATCGTAAGCGCCAGGCCCACGACGAAGATCATTCCTCCTGCAACGACGACCAGCGATCGGCCAAATTTCTCGGCCAGCGCGCCCGCTACGGGAGAAGCGAAGACTCCAAATATGTAGGCGAGAAAGATCAGACCAATTTGAGTTTGGTTGAGACTATAGGGAGGCGCGAGCAGGCGAAAGCCGGCGTAGTTGTAGATTGTGACGAACGCTCCCATTGCCAGAAACCCCGTCGCGAAGAGCCACGGAAGTTCGATCTGGCTGAGATGACCAAACCACGCATGGACATGCACGCGCAGCCCAACGGTGGAGCGGCGGACAAAATTTCTCGAGGGCGGGAGCAGCATAAGGAAGATAATTGCGACGAAGAGATCGACTGCGGCCATCGTCGCGAGAGCCGTGCGCCACGAAGAGAAGTGCGTGAGTGCACCGATAGCCACTCGCCCAATCATGCCGCCGAATGCGGTGCCGCCCACGTAAAGTCCCATCGCGCGACCGAGACGCTCCGCTGGCACTTCCTCCGACAGATAGGCCATGGCGACCGCTGGCACGCCACCGAGCACCAGCCCCTCGAGCGACCGAGTGGCCAGCAAGAACTCCCACGTGGGCGCAGCCGACGATATCAGGTTGAGAATGGCGGCGCCGGCCATTGAAAGGAACATCAGGCCACGTCGCCCCCAGGTCTCTGACAATGCGCCCACGCAGACAATCGAAATCGCCAGACAACCGGTCGTCAACGACAAGGCCAGCGAACTCGTGGCTGGACTGACGTTGAAGTCCGATGTGAACTCGGGCAAGAGCGGCTGGGTACAATAGATCAAGGAAAACGTCGCAAAACCCGCGAGGAAAAGCGCGCCGCTTATTCGCGCCAACCCGTTCGAGGGTGACAAAACTTGATGCGCCTCCTTACCGCGCTTCATGAAATCGATCGGAACGCACCGATCCTTCATTTGTCGCGCTCCGCAGGCTCTCGGCTTTCGACGCAAAGACTGCATCAAGCAAGGCACGTACCGGATGTTGCAAATCGACGCCATCGAGCATTTTGGCTTGGCAGCGACAGGAATGCCCGCTCGCGAGAAGCCGTCCTTTGAATTCTCTGTTTCGGACGTGATTCCACCAGCTCTGCCCGTATATCCTCCTTGAAATCACGCGATTGACCGTTGCGTACCCGTAGGCGCCCGCCATCCCGCAGCACCCGCTCGGAAGAATCGTAAGGTCCACGCCAAGCGACCTGAACGCAACCTTCCAATCCTCAGTCGCCGCGCCGGCGTTCGTGCGCTCGGTGCAATGCGTCAGCAGCCAATATCTGTCCGTGATTGGTCCACGGCTCGTATTGCCGAGGCATTTCGCTAACCACTCCTGCAGCAGCAAAACCTGTGGAGCTTCCGACCCGAGCGCATGCTGGTACTCCGATCGGTAGGTCAACGCCATCGACGGATCAATTCCGACGAGATCGCCACCGCTTGACGCGAGCTCGCGCAGCATCGTCGCATTATGGCGCGCAGCGTCTTCGAACTCTGCGAGAAGCCCATGCACGTGGAGCGGCTTACCGTTTGGCAGGAATGGCGCAATCCAGAGCGTGAATCCCAGACGGACAATCAAATCGACCGTATCGAGAACAATCCGCGTTTCGAAGTAGGTTGTGAACGCATCCTGCACCAAGACGACGTTCCTGGCGCGCTGCTCGTTCGTCAGACTCGCAAGCGCCTTCGCGCTGGCAATGCCGACGCCTCTATCTCTCAACTCTCTCGTCAGATCAATTCCCGAGAGCCGTGGTGCCCCTACGAGGCCGATGGACCGAAGAACACATCTTCCGACCGCGCTCGAGATAAACGCATTGTAGGGCCACGATAACTTCGCAAGAAGGGGAAGGTTACCCTCCAGCGACGCCAGCATACGATCCTTGAAGGGGCGGAGGTAACGGCCATGGTACAGTTCGAGAAACTTCGCGCGAAAGGACGGCACATCGACCTTGATTGGACACTGGCCTACGCACGATTTGCACGCGAGGCAGCCATCCATTGCCTCCTTCACCTCATGCGAAAAGTCAGGGACTCCAACCAGCTTGCCGAAAGTGTTCCAGGCACGCGCCGGCAGCCTCTTCAGCTGCGGTGACACCCTTTGCGCGCGCGTCTGAGTCGCCGGATCGACACCCTTGGCCGACAGCATCCTCAACCATTCGCGGATCAGGGATGCACGGCCCTTGGGCGAGTGACGCCTATCACGCGTCGCCTTCCACGATGGACACATTGCATCGTCAAGATCGAAATTGTAGCAGACCCCGTTCCCGTTGCAGTGCAAGGCCTCATCAAACGCCTTTCGTGCAGCGAGAGAAATCTGTCGATCGCTCTGGCCGCGGGTCGGTACACCATCGATCCTGAGAAGTTCGCCCCCTGAAGGCGTGGCAATCTTGCCAGGATTTAACTGATTGTGTGGATCGAACGCAGCCTTGACAAGCTGGAGCGCAGGATAAAGCGGTCCAAAGTACCATGGTCCATACTCGGAACGAACACCCTTGCCGTGCTCACCCCAAAGCAGTCCGCCGTACCTCGTCGTCAATTCGGCAACTTCGTCGGAAATCTCCCGGACGAGCTTTTCCTGTGCCGGATCCTTCATATCGATCGCCGGTCGGACATGAAGCACACCGGCGTCGACATGGCCAAACATGCCGTACGAGGGACCCCGTTTGTCCAGGAGCCGGCGGAATTCACGGATGTAGTCGGCGAGCTTTTCCGGCGGGACGGCGGTGTCCTCCACGAACGGAATCGGGCGCTTGTCGCCCTCGACGTTGCCCAGAAGTCCCACCGCGCGCTTGCGCATGTTCCAGATGCTTTTGACATCCCGGTCGCCCCTCGCGATCGTATAGCCGCGGACATCACGGGCAACGTTGTCGCCCGTCAAGCTCGTCTCGACGCGGCTCAGCTGTCTGTCGAGATCGTCCTCGCTATCGCTTATGAACTCGACCAGATTGACGCCCTGCGCCGGCCCCTCGGGATCCTCGGGAAAGAACCGGCTGACTTCGCGCCAGACGGCGTCCCCTCGCCCCAGCCCGAGGACCAGCGAGTCCACCGTCTCGATCGAAGCCGCCTTGAGCTCTATGAGGGCCGCCGCGTCTCGTAGAGCTGCGCCGAAGGTTCCATACCGCACATTGACGAGCGCGCTGCACTTGGGAATCGGTACCAAGTTTAACTTGGCCTCCGCGATGAAGCCGAGCGTACCTTCCGATCCGCAAAGAACGGCGTTGAGATCGAACCGCCCATCGCGATTCCGCAGGTGCGCAAGGTCGTACCCGGTCAGGCACCTATTCAGTTTCGGAAAGCGTGCTTGGATAAGACCGCGGTTGTCGACATGAACCTTGTCGAGCACGGTGTGCGCCAAGCCGACCCTGTCGGACCGCAACTTGACTTCACGCAGATCCTTTTCGGTGAGAGGTTCTGAACGCCACAGGGTTCCTCCGAGCAGGACCGTGGACGATTCCAGGACGTGATCTCGCGTCTTTCCGTCCAGGCACGATCCCTGACCGCTCGCATCCGTGCTGATCATTCCGCCGATCGTAGCTCGGTTCGACGTCGAAATCTCCGGCGCAAAAAAGAGGCCATACGGCCGCAAGGCGGCATTGAGCTGGTCCTTGACCACGCCTGCCTGCACCCTCGCCCAGCGCTCTTTGGCATTGATCTCGATGATGCCGTTCATGTGGCGCGACAGATCTACCGCCACGCCATTGGTCAGCGACTGGCCATTCGTACCGGTTCCGCCCCCGCGCGGCGCGATTTTCAACTCTCGAAAGCGGGCCTCGGCCGCGAGGGTCGCAATCCTCAGGACGTCCTCGACGTTTCTTGGGAATATCACGGCTTCCGGCAGAAGCTGATAAATCGAGTTGTCGGTCGAAAGCGCGAGGCGCTCGCCATGTTCGGAGGAGCATTCGCCTTCGAAACCCCGCCTGCGGACTTCCGTCAGGAACTCCGCATACAGGCGCGCAGCAGCAGGACTGCCGTCTAGGCGGGGAATCATGAGCCACTCTAAGGTTTATTAGGCGACGATCGCGACCTCTCGCGGCTCGATCTTTGCACTCACATGAACTGACAGGAAGCGGTCGGCTTCCAATGCCGCCATGCAGCCAAGGCCCGCGGCCGTCACGGCCTGCCGGTAGACGCCGTCCGCCACATCACCCGCCGCGAAGAGCCCCGGCACACTCGTCGTCATCGTCCCCGGCTTCACCTTGATGTAGCCGTCAGCGTGCAAGTCTACCTTCCCGTCCAGCAAGGCGCTCGCCGGCGCATGACCGATCGCAATGAACACACCATCGATCGCGAGACGGTCGAGGGCGCCGCTCGTGCGGTCCTTCAGGACAATTCCTTCGACCTTCGCGGGATTGCTCTCGCCGACGATCGACTCCACTTCACTATTCCAGCGTACGATGATCTTGGGGTGGGCAAACAGGCGATCTTGGAGAATGCGCTCCGCACGCAGGGTATCGCGTCTATGGACCAATGTGACGGAACTGGCGATATTGGCCAGATAAAGCGCCTCCTCTACGGCGGTATTCCCACCGCCGACGATTGCGACCCGCTTGTCGCGGAAGAAGAAGCCGTCGCACGTGGCACATGCCGACACCCCGAATCCCCGGAAGGTGTCCTCCGAAGGAATGCCAAGCCACTTGGCTTGCGCGCCGGTCGCGTAGATCAGTGCGTCGCAGACATAGTGGTTACCACTGTCACCGATCAGGCGGAAGGGCCGCGACCCGGTCTCGATCGACACGATGTGATCGTACATGATGCGCGTCCCCATGTGCTCGGCCTGGGCCTGCATCTGCTCGACGAGCCATGGTCCCTGGATGACATTGGCGAACCCGGGATAGTTTTCGACGTCGGTGGTCGTAACCAGTTGCCCTCCTGGCTGCATGCCAGTCAGGAGAATGGGTCGGCGGCTGGCGCGCGCGGTGTAGATTGCGGCCGTATATCCTGCCGGGCCTGCGCCCAGAATGATGACGTCCGTCCGGTGCTCGGTCATTTTGTGGTCCTCGTGTGACTAAAACTTCTGCATTCCCCAACGCCGGACAGTCTTGCGTTCGATCGTCCGGAAAATGACGCTCTCGACGAAAAGGCCGATGAGAATGACGCACAGCAGTCCGGCAAATACGTTTGCAGTCTCAAGATTGTTGCGGTTCTCGTAGATGAACCACCCAAGGCCGCCCTGTCCCGAACTCACGCCGAAGACGAGCTCTGCGGCGATCAGGGTGCGCCAGGCGAAAGCCCAGCCGATCTTGAGGCCAGCGAGAATCGACGGAAGAGCCGCCGGGATCAGGATTTCGGCGACAAGCGACAGGCCTCTCAGACCGAAGCAGCGACCCGCCATTCGAAGCGTCTCACTGACAGATTGAAAGCCCGTGTGCGTGCTCAACGCGACCGCCCACAGCACCGAATTCACGATGACGAAGACCAGACTGCCCATGCCGAGACCGAACCAGAGCAGTGCGAGCGGCAGCAGCGCAACTGCGGGCAGCGGGTTGAACATCGAAGTCAATGTCGACAATACGTCGCTGCCGAAGCGCGTCGTAGACGCCAGGATCGTGATTGTCGCCGCCGCCGTAATACCGGCTGCGTAGCCGATGATGAGGACCTTCATGGTCAGCAGGATACGCATCACGAGACCGCCGGAGACTAGCGACGACACCAGTGCGACGATGACCTCGGAAAGGCGAGGCATCATCAGTGGGTTGTCGAGATAGGTCGCGTAGCCCTCCCATACAGCGGCCAAAAGGCCAACCACAATGAGTCGACGGACGAGAGTGCTTTGCAGGATCCGGTCGTATAGCGGAAGAGGACATTCCACATCCGCCGAGGGCTCGATGACGCTTTGCAGTTCGAACTCGTCGCGAACCGGTGGAAGCGCAAGGGCCAAGCCGGCAGTCTGCTCAATCGTGGTCATATTACTGTCCTTTCGGATGCCGCGGACATGGCGTGAAGAGCATGTGATGGATGCGGGAACAAAGACCGCCAAAATCCGCGCTTCCCAGATCGGCGAAGGCGAATTGATGTGCGTTGATCTCGGCACGAACCTGTCCCGGATGCGGGGTCAGCACCAGTATGCGCGATCCCACGATCACAGCTTCTTCGATGGAGTGCGTGACGAACAGAATGGTCGAGTGTGTCCCGCTCCAAAGCTCGAGAAGATCGTCCTGCATCTTCCTTCTGGTCAGTGCGTCGAGCGCAGCGAACGGTTCGTCCATCAGGAGAATCTTCGGTTCCATCGCCATCGCGCGCGCGATGGCAACCCGTTGCTTCATGCCGCCGGAAAGCGTGTGTGGATACGCGTTGCCGAACTTCTCCAAACCGACCTTGGCGGTGAAGACACGAGCCCGGTCCAGTATTTCGGCAGAAGACCACTTCCTGGACTTCTGCATGGGGTACGCAACGTTCTCCAGGATGGTCTTCCAGGGCAGCAACTGGTCGAACTCCTGAAAGACCATCATCCTGTCCGGGCCCGGGGCATCGACGATCCGGCCGTCGAGTCTGATCTCCCCCGCCGCTGGCGTGAGAAAGCCGCCAACCGCTTTGAGCAAAGATGATTTGCCGCAGCCGGATGCGCCCAGCAGGATAAACCGGTCGCCCCGATACACGTCGAAGCTCACGTCATAAGCCGCCGTGACGATGCTGGCGTCCGTACGATAGCGCAGCGTCACGTTCTTGAGGCTCAACACGGGCTTGGAGCCACCGGCGTCGTAAGCCTGTTTGATCTGGGGCTGATTGATCATGTTCATCATCAGCTTCCTTGTCTTTCCTGGATGAACGGGAAAAAGACGTCCTGCCATTTGGCCGGCTTCGACTTGATCTGGCCCGTCCGCTGCATGAAATCCGCGAAGGTCATAACGCCACCTGGCGATACGCTGAACACATTCTCAGGATCCCGCAGAATGCGTTCGACATACTCCACGTTCATGGACTTCGACGGCTCGCCACTGAGGTATAGCGCCGCAGCCTTGGCTGGATCTTCCTTGATCCGCTTCATCGCGTTGTCCATGGCAGTCACCATCGCCTGGGCGACCTTCGGATTCTTGTCGACGAAGCGCGAGGTTGCTGCGAGCAAGACGAAGGTCGAAGACTTGCCGAGGACATCCTCGGAACTGAGCACCCTGTGCACCCGCTTGTCGTCCGCTTCGAACTGAGCAAACGGCGCATTCGTGAAATGTGCCGAAACCTCTGTTCCCGCCAACATGGCCGCCATCGCGTCCGGATGCGGCAGGGCTACGACATTGGTGTCCAACTTCTTAGCATCGCCAAGCAGCTTCTCGGCGGCCATGCGAAGGCAGAGATTCTGGGGAGAGGTATTGGCCGGCGTTGCAATACGGTCTTGCGGAGAGAAATCCGCAATCGTCTTGATCCTGTCGACGACCGTATTGAGCACCATTGGGAACGACGAGCAATTTGCCAATCCCTTGACACCACCGCGCGTCTTTTCGGCGATGATCAGGAGCGAGGGAACCCCCATGACGCCCATATCCGCGGTGCCCGCCAGGAGCCCTTCATTCACGGCCGTTGAGCCGCTCACTCTTTGAAGCTTCAGTTCGACCCGTGGATCGCCTTGTTCAGCAAGCGCTGCCCCGAGCAGCTTTTCCTCCTCGATGATCATCAACGGGAGATAGGAGACGCCGTACTGAATGATGGCGCGTACTTCGGTGGCGGACTGGGCTCTCGCCAGGGTGGGAAAAGCCATCGCTCCGGCTAAAGCGCCGAGCGCCTTTCGGCGGGAAAGTTCGATCCTTGTCATGTTTCCTCACTTCTATTGTTTTACGCTTCCGCTTCTTTGGCGGGTTCAGGCGTTGCTGCTTGAGATGATCCCCTGCTCCGCCAACCGGTTCAGTTCGGCTTCCGGCATTGCGAGATCGCCCTGGACGACTTCGGAGGTGTGAGACCCGAGCCGAGGCGGTGCTCGGCCGTATTCGATTGGCGTCCGGGAAAACCGGATCGGATTGCCGATCATTTTCGTAGGCGGCCCTCCAGTGAACAAGCTCTGTTCGACAACGAGACCTCGCGCCACGACGTGCGGGTCGGAAAACACTTCGTGCATTTCGTTGATGGGGCCGGCGGGAATCTTCTCGTCATCAAGCGCTTGGAGAAGCTCCAGCTTCGCTCGCAACCGGATCTTCTCGGCTAGGATCGGGATGAGATCCTTCCGATTTCGCACCCGATCCGCATTTTTTTGAAAACGTGGGTCCTTCGAGAGTTCGGGAACGCCGAGGATTCCGCCGAATCGCGCAAACTGCGCGTCATTGCCGACCGCCACAACGATGTGACCGTCGGATGTGGCGAAGGCTTGATAGGGCACGATGTTTGGATGAGCGTTTCCATGTCGTGCGGGCGCCTTGCCCGACGCTAGGAAGTTCATTCCCTGATTGGCAAGAGTCGCAATCTGCACATCGAGAAGAGCAAGGTCGATATGCTGGCCCTCGCCGCTGGTCCGGCGCTCGTTCAAGGCTGCGAGGATCGCGACCGTCGCATACAAACCCGTGAAGATGTCCGCGACTGCCACGCCAACCTTCATCGGCTCGCCGTCCGACGCGCCCGTGATGCTCATGAGCCCGCCCATCGCCTGCACCAACAGGTCGTAACCAGGCTTTTCCTTGTAGGGGCCAGTTTGCCCAAAGCCCGAGATGGAGCAGTAGATCAGCTTCGGATTGACTGCTGAGAGAGCCTCGTAGTCGAGCCCGAGCCGCTTCAAGCCGCCAACCTTGAAGTTCTCGACCACGACGTCGCAAGACCGAGCGAGGGCACTGACGATTTCGCGTCCCTCCGGCTTACTGAAGTCGATACAGACCGACTTCTTTCCTCGGTTTGCCGCGAGGTAGTAGGCGCTGAAATGGTCACCCTCGCCCTTCCCAATGACGAAAGGCGGCCCCCAGCCCCGCGTATCGTCGCCTTCGCCCGGTCGCTCGATCTTGATGACCTCGGCACCGAGATCGGCGAGAAGCTGGGTCGCCCATGGACCCGCGAGAATTCGGCTCAGATCGAGAACGCGCAACCCATTCAGGCACGGTTTCATGGTCGCCTCACGAAAACGCTTGGATGCCAGTGATTGCGCGGCCAAGGATCAGCGCATGCACGTCGTGAGTACCTTCGTAGGTGTTCACGGTCTCCAGATTCTGGGCATGCCGCATGACCTGGAATTCACTGGAGATCCCGTTGCCGCCGTGCATATCGCGGGCTACGCGCGCGATATCGAGGGCCTTGCCGCAGTTGTTGCGCTTGACGATCGAGATCATTTCAGGAGCCATTTGGCCCGAATCCATCAAGCGGCCCACTTGTAGGGACGCCTGCAAACCGAGCGCAATTTCGGTCTGCATATCGGCAAGCTTCTTTTGCACCAGTTGGGTCGCCGCCAGCGGCCGGTCGAACTGCTTGCGGTCGAGGACGTATTGCCGTGCGCGATGGAAGCAGTCTTCGGCCGCTCCCATCGCCCCCCAGGAAATGCCGTAGCGCGCCCGGTTGAGACAACCGAAAGGTCCTTTGAGACCGGAGACGTTGGGCAACAGCGCGGTTTCTGGAACAACCACGCCGTCCATGACGACCTCACCGGTGATCGAGGCGCGAAGCGAGAGCTTCCCTTTGATCTTCGGCGCCGAAAGGCCCGCCATTCCCTTCTCGAGAATAAACCCGCGAATTTGATTATCGTGAGCCGCCGACTTCGCCCAAACGACGAACACGTCCGCAATTGGCGAGTTCGAGATCCACATCTTCGAGCCGGTCAACCGGTAACCGTCAGCGACTTTTTCAGCACGGGTTTTCATCCCGCTCGGGTCGGATCCGGCGTCCGGCTCCGTCAGCCCGAAGCAGCCGACCCATTCACCCGACGCGAGTTTCGGAAGAAATTTCTTCCGTTGCGCATCGTCGCCGTACGCATAGATCGGGTACATCACGAGCGAGGACTGCACGCTGTTCATCGAACGGTAGCCCGAATCGACACGCTCAATCTCACGCGCGACCAGGCCATACGACACGTAGCCCGCATCTGCGCAGCCGTACTCTTCCGGGAAGGCGACGCCGATCAGACCGAGCGCGCCCATCTCGCGAAAGATCTCTCGGTCCGTCTCTTCGTTGAGATAAGCCTCCGTTGCACGCGGCAACAACTTTTCCTGGGCGTAGGCGCGCGCCGTGTCCCGGATCATCCGCTCGTCTTCCGTGAGCTGCTGCTCAAGCAGGAAAGCGTCTTCCCACTTAAATTGGGAATAGGACGTCCTTTGGCGCGGTGCTCGTTCCAATTGACCCATCTGTCGCTCCAAGCTGCTGATGCGATGACGGTCCAACGAATGACTGGTTATATCAATGAAATTCTGATACCATCGATAATTGCAAAATGGGTATAAGTCGCATGAGCAGCTCAGGTCTCCCCGATCTCACTTCCCGTCAATTGGAGACGGTTTTGGCGCTTGCCGAATATGGCAGCTTCATCGCTGCGGCGGCGCTACTGAAGACCTCGCAGCCTGCGGTCACGCGCACCGTCAAGCACGTAGAGGAAGTGCTCGGTCTCAAACTATTCGATCGCAGCACTCGCTCGGTGCAGATTACTGCCGCGGGCAAAGAATTCGTCGGCGTGGCGGCGCGTATGCTCAACGACTTGAAGATCACAATTCGCAGCATGCGAGAGCTGTCTGATCAGAGGCGTGGTCAGGTCATCATCTCGAGCATCATGTCGGTCGCAAACGGGAAGCTGCCGGGACTCGTTTCTGCATATCGCCTAGATCATCCAGGTATCGAACTGCATGTCCGGGACGGCGTTCATGGCACGGTCATTGAGGACGTGCGCAGCGGCGCCGCGGACTTCGGCATTACCTATCTCGATGATCTTCCGGATCCCTTCATGTCGGCTCCCCTCGGCAAGGAGGAATTCACAGTGGTGCTTCCGCGCCATCATGAGCTGGCGAAGAAGAAGAGCCTTTCGCTGTCCGACCTGAAGAACGCCGCTTTCGTGTCGCTTCCGAGTGATTCCAGGACAAGGCGTGTCATCGACAGCGCTGCTTCGTCGATCGGATTGACATTGAACCACGTCGTGACGGTATCTCAGTTCGCAACGATGCTGGGATTCGTGAGAGCAGGCATCGGGCTTGCCATTGCTCCGAAGAGTGGCGTCGCGAGCTTCCTTGGAAAGGAGTTGAGCGCTGTGCCGGTTCGGGGTCGGCCGCTCCCGCGCGATCTTGGCGTCATAACCCTCAAGGAAAGGGAACCGTCTCCCGCCGCAGCCGGCCTTATGTCTCTGCTGCGGTCAGCCTGGAACAAGCCGTAGCGCCAATTTATGCGATTTACGTATCAATCGTGGCTATCAGGATTTCCTTGGCATATAATGGATTGAGCCTAGGGTGAGCTCCGGGTTGAAACAGCCGGAGCGAGAAAATGGCACTTCAGACATTGGAACAGGGCAGCGCATCCGCTGCCGTCGAGAGCGTCCCCACCAGCACTGATCTCATCGAGCTTTACTACGATCGCGGATGGTCCGACGGCCTTCCCGTCGTCCCCCCGACCCAGGAGAAGATCGACGCGGTCGTCGCCGCCTTGGGTGGCGATCCGCAATTCGTCGAGTGCAAGATTGCACCGCGCTGGGGCGCCCTGACCCGGGAAATCCTCGCGATCAATATGGTGATGGCCGGTTGCCGTCCCGAATACGCTCCCATCGTTCGCGCCGCCATGCTGGCGCTCACCGACCGCGCGTTCAACCTGAACGGCGTCCAGGCGACCACCCACGTCGCGTCTCCGCTGATCGTAGTCAACGGACCGCTCGCAGCGGAAGTCGGCATGAACGGCGGCCCCAACGTCTTCGGTTCAGGCAATCGCGCCAATGCGACCATCGGCAGGGCCGTCCGTCTGATCATGCTGAACGTCGGCGGCGGCTGGCCGCCGGATTTCGACAAGAGCACGCTCGGCCATCCCGGCAAGTACAGCTACTGCGTCGCCGAGAACGAGATCGACAGTCCGTACGCTCCCTATCATGTCGAGCATGGGTACAGCCCCATGGACTCGACCGTCTTCGCGATCGCCGCCGAGGCGCCCCACAGCGTCACCGACCATCAGTGCAACGACCCGGAAGGCATCCTGGACACGATGTGCTCGGCGATGAGCACCATCGCCTCCAATTCCGCGGTTCTGGGCGGACACTGCACGGTCGTGCTAGGCCTCGAGCATGCCAGGTCGATCGCGAAGGCCGGCTGGACCCGCTCGGACATCCGTCACTATCTCTGGATGAACTCGGGCAATGCCTTCAAGGCAATCTCCCGCGACCATCGCTACGGCAAGGTCTACAACCGCAACCTGCCCAAGTGGCTGAAGCGAGATCCCGACAGCCGCATCCCGATCGTGCCCTCGGCCGACAACATCCACCTCTTCATCATGGGCGGACACGCCGGTCGTTTCTCGGCCTTCATTCCCGGCTGGGGTCATATGAGCACGCCGGTTCTCAAGCCCATCAATCCCGCTGCCGGCCCGGCAGATGACGGATGCACCGACGGCGTGTGCGCGCTGTAAAACGACAAGGAGGAAATTGAAATGTTGATGAAAGTAACGGACGCTAACTCGGTCCTCGTGTTCGATCCTCGCGGCGTCGTGGAGTCCGCAAATACACCGATCGCCGCACGGCCGAAGAAACTGGACGGTCTGCGGCTCGCAATTCTCGACAACTCGAAGTGGAACGCGAACAAGATCCTTCGCACGTCGACTGCCGCTCTCGAAAAGAGCGTGAAGTTCGCCAAGGTGAACTATTACGTGAAGCACAGCTTCTCGAAGGATGCGGCGCCGGAAATGATCGCCGAGATCGCCGCGAACAACGATCTCGTCCTGACCGCGATCGGCGACTGCGGCTCCTGCTGCTCGTGCTGCATCCGGGATTCCGTCGCCCTCGAGAAGCTCGGCGTTCCGTCGGCCGCGATCATCACGACGGAATTCGAGAAGGAAACCGTACTCACGCGCGCGGCGCTCGGCATGCAAGGCCTGATTCCGGTCGTCATCGACCACCCGGTCAGCTCGATCACGCCGGCGGAAGTCGAAGCTCGCGCTGCCCAGGTCGCCCTACAGGCCCCCAAGGTCTGGCTCGGCAAATAACGCATCGTTCCTCCCAGACTTGGGCCCCGTCTTAAAGAAGCCGGGGCCCATTTTTTTACCTGTCGCCCGCCGACTGCTCGCGTCGAAGTGCCGCGTACGGTACGCCATCGCCGGAAAGAACGAAGATCATGACTCGCACAACCGGTCGCTCCGCATTCCTGTCCCTGTTGAAGGATGAAGGAGTGACGCACCTGTTCGGCAATCCTGGAACGACCGAACTGCCGGTCATGCATGCCCTGAACGACCATCCCGAGATTACCTACGTGATGGCCATGCAGGAGAGCCTCGTGGTGGCGATGGCTGACGGCTTTAGCCGCGCGTCCGGGCAGCTCGTCGCCTGCAACGTCCACGTCGCTCCCGGCCTCGGCAACGCTATGGGCTCGCTCTACAACGCCAAGTTCACGGGCACGCCGATGATCCTCACTGCTGGTCAGCAGGAGCAGGGCCATGGGCTCATGGAGCCCCTTCTCTACGGTCCACTCGTCCAAATGGCCGAACCACTCGTCAAATGGGCGGTAGAGGTAACGCGCCTAGAGGACCTTCCCCTGATCGTGCACCGTGCCGCGAAGATAGCGACGACGCCTCCTACCGGCCCTGTGTTCATCTCGCTGCCTGGCGACATCCTCAACGCCGAGGCAGATATCGAACTCGGTCGCCCGACGCGCATCGACGCACGAGTTGCTCCTTCCAACGAGGGTTTGAATGCTCTTACCGAACGGATCTTATCTGCGCAGCGGCCGGCGATGATCGTCGGCGACGAAATCGTGAAGAGCAATGCTCTCATTGAGGCTGCCCAGCTTGGCTCTCCGGTCTATCAGCAGACCATCGCCTATGGGGCGCATTTCGTCTCCGATCACCCTTGCTTCATGGGCGCCTTACCGCGCGACCAGCAGCAAACTAGCAGGATCCTTGGAGCCTATGATCTGCTGATTGTGCTCGGTTCAGACCCGGTCCGGATGTCGGTCTATAGTGCGCAGAATCCCTTGCCGCACGGAATCCCGATCATCCAGATCGGTTTGGTGGACAACGATCTCGCCAAGAACTTTCCGGCTGAGATCGCTCTCAAGGCCGATGTGCGGGAAACACTGAGCGTGCTCGTTCCAGCTATCGCGACTATCGGCGGTGCCGCGTTGGAGAAGCTGGCCCGGACTCGTATGGAGCAGCTAAAATCGAATAACTGGTCAGCGAATCGGGCGAGGCTCGCACGGGAGATATCCAGGAAGGAAAATGCCATTCCGATCGATCCAGATTGGGTCGCCATGCAAGTCGTCGACGCGCTGCCAGCCGAGGCAATCCTGATCGACGAGGGTCTGACGTCCTCCCGCCACATGTCCGCGCTCAAAGGCCATCGCGATCGCTACGGCTACCATCAGATGGCGTCGGGCGGGATCGGTTGGGGCCTTCCCGCCTCTGTCGGCGCCAGCCTAGCCAATCCGAACAGGCCGGTGGTCTGCTACGTGGGGGACGGAAGTGCGATGTATTCGATACAATCGCTTTGGACAGCTGCCCACCACAATTTGCCTTTGACAGTCGTGCTGTTGAACAACGGAGGCTATCGCATCATCAAGCAACGCCTCCAGGCGTTCCATGGGACCAACCACTTCATCGGCATGGATTTCCAAGAACCATCCGTCGACTTCACGGCAATGGCGCGCGCGCTTGGCCTAAGAGCGACCCGCGTTACCGAGGGCGCCAGATTTCGCGAAGTCGTATCGTCCGCGACCGAACGCCGAGGTCCGGAGTTCATAGAAGTGGTCGTGGACGGTGCGCTCTAACCTTGGGCGCGACGCCTCCGCGAGTCTTGCACGAACGAGCCACTCCGGCGGCATCCTGTTCGCGGAATGGAGCGAACTATCGAAAGTCTCGGCTGCTCCTCGGGCTCACTCCCTCTAAGGAACGGCATTACCACCAGGATGCTGCACCGCCTTGGCGATCGCGTAATCATTTCAACAGGAAACGTGGGTTTATGGTGCGCTCGGAGGGCGGCCTCATTTACTGTGATTTCAATGGTTACGGGGGCGAGCAAAGAGGTTGGCTGCAATTCCGACCTATTGGTCTCTTTCGGCTAACGGCCCGGCCACGCCTACGCTCGCGAAGAACAGCGCAAACCACCCCCGAGGCTCCCCTGCGAAAGCTCGTATTCAGCTTGGAAGTCTTCGAATTTCGTCTGAGCGCGCAAGGCCAATTTTGACAATTCAAAGCCTTTTCGCTTGTTGAGATGGCTACAGAATTTGCCATTGTCAGAATGGTGTTTGAGCCGGCCAGCGCGCTGAACATGAGGCGCGGGATCTTCTGCTGAAGAGTCCCCGCCTTCGCACCCCGTCAGCTTCTGAAGTGAATGCATCGCTTCGCTTGCACCGAGCGGAATCAAACGCCAATACAGCCTAGGCTAGCGTGGATCAGTCCAGCCCCATCACAGAAAAGCGATAGTGTTGCAATTCCAATGCCATTCAAACGAACACCGTGTTACGCGCCGCGGATGCCGCGAAACCGCGACGGAGCTCCCGGGGGTGCCGCCGCCCGTCCCAGACTCATCTAATTAGAACCGCGGCCAATCGCAACCACAGGACAGCTTGGCGTTGAGCTGCCGCAAGGGGCAGCCGCTACCACTCCAAAGACCTTAAGCGACGGCCCTTCGGGGCAGCGTGAGCACCGTGAGGATCTCGTCGTCGGGCAACAAGAACGACTGCTCCCTACCTCATACCGGTCTTGAATTCGAACCAGGCGTCTGCCGGGTTCTTGCGGGGAAGTTCTGTTCGTCTGCCCCCGGAACAGCAAGTCGGCGGCGAACGTCTGATCATCGAGCTTCCTGACCGGGCGCTACCACTCCTGTATCATCGGCGATGCCTAGAACCGGGCCGCTATATCTACAGTGTTCGAAGTTCTGCTGCCGAGGCCCTCCCAGGCGGGAACGGGGCTTTCAGAATTTCAGCAGAGGCGACGGATCGTCCCTGGAAAGCACGAGGGCCAGTTCTTTCTTGGCGCGGCTCATGCCGACATAGAACAATCGCCGCTTGTACAGCGTGTTCGAAAACGCGGCGCGATCACACAGCAAAATCAGCGCGTTGTCACACTCGAGGCCCTTCGACTTGTGAATTGTACTCAAGCATCGACGCGGGGGTTGCGGATGCGAAAAAGTCCTTCGCCGGGTGATTTCTGCAAACCCGGCGTCGACGGACGGGAATTGGCCAAGACGAATGGCGTCACGGATTTCGCTCTTGAGGTCTAACTCGACCTCGCCGAAGCCGGTTTCCCCTCGTTCCACCACGTCAACCAAATACGCAAGCGCGCGAGCGACGCCGCAATGATCCGGCTCTGCGATCAGGAGCCTGGCTACCGCCTGGAGATGGGCCGGCATCACGCCGCGCGTGACCTTCGAACAGCGCTCCTTTACCTCCGTTCTCAGCCGGTTTCCGTGGGCAGACGGCGTGAAGCCTTTTGCTGTCGCCGCAACGAACGCAAGAAATCCATCGACGATCGCATCGACGTCACCGGCACTTTGCCGAATGCATGCGATAAGGCGAGCGAGGTTTTCGCGCCTGTGCCCTTCCCAAATTCTCATCGAGCGGTCAAAGAAAGCGTTGAGATGCCCCACCCGATCATTGCTTTCGGTCAAGACGAGCAGTTGGCCGCCGCGGCGCCGGAGCTCGTCAATCGGTCTTCTGTGCGCGCTCGTCATGCTGAACGATCTGTGCGGAATTTGAGCGGAGTTCTCGGCGAAATAGACCGACAGGCCCTTCGGCAATCGCCCCGTCAAATCGACGGTTCCTCCATCCTTCAGCGCCTGGCGAGCCGCCAAGATCCACGCTCCAAGTTCCGATGAACCCGACCAACGGTGCGGCGTGAGAAGCTTTTCCGATGCGCCACTGCATTTCAGATCCTCCCAACGTCCGAGCGTCGCTCGGACACCGGTATCGTTGTTCCCAAAGATCACCTGCATCGGATCACCGAAGACACGCAGGCGAGCCCCCGCCTTGTGCACCGCCATGACTGCTCGGTGCTGATCGGCGCTCGCATCCTGATGTTCATCGCAAAGAATGACAGGATAGCGTTGTGCCGCCGCCTCGGCGACCAGGGAGGAGCCTTCCAGAAGATGGCGACACCGGCTTGCCACCTCATCGTATTGATTATTCGCGCGCGCCCACGCTCCGACATCAGCGGGAAGGTCGATGGCCCGATGGTAGATGCTCGCGATCTCGGTCAGGAAGCTATCGATCGTCCTGATCGCGACGCTGCCAGATACCGTTTGCGTCCGCTGCGCAAAGACAGACCGAGCGGCATGCGTGTGCGTCAGGATCAGGACCCGCCCGACGCCGAGGTGCGAGGCGGCATCGGTCGCAAACTGGGCTCCTTGATGCGTTTTCCCGCACCCTGCGGCGGCCTCCACGGTTACGAGTGGCAGATCGGATCGCAGCAGCTCTGCGACGGCCTTGTCGCTCACAGCTTGAGCCTTCCCGGAGCGAGCGCGGGCTGTCCAAGCGCAGCACGCAGCGCGTTAACAAACGTGAGCAGTTCGGGCTCAAGCTTCGGCCAGACGCCAAGCTCAACCATCTTCTGACCGAGCTCGCGACCGCCCTCTTCTGATTTGAACCAGCGTCGGCTGTGTTTGGCCCAGTCCTTTGCTGTGTCGACGTCAGGCGCCCCCTCCTTGTCGCCGGTCGCCGCGGCAACGATGAGCGCGCGAAGCTTCGAGAAGCGCTGCTCGGACGCTCCACACGCAGCCAGAATACTGGCTTCGTCCTTGGCTTGCAGGCCGAGGCGATCCGCCAATGTCCGCAACCTCTCACCAGAGGCTCCTTCGGAATCGCAGGCTAGTGAGAGCAATGAAGCGTCGTCCACGTGCGCGATGACATTCGCTTCCAGGCAACCGGTGCGCCACTGAAAGCACCTCGACCCGAGCGCGTCGGCTACGCTTTTCCATCGTCCGGTCGACTTGCCCTCATTGTCGCAGAAGGCCCCAAGCATGAGCCCCGCGTCCCGCAGCGCCACCAACAAACCGAGCATGGATTCGTTGCCGCCGCCGTCGCATAGGCGAATGCCATGATCTTCAGGCGCGGCGACGAAAGCATTCCGCAGCAGGAAGCGCAGGAAACCGACCTCGGTCACCCCCTCTGCTATGACAGGGAGCTTCGCAAGGAACGTCTCGGGATCACGCGCTTGCTGCTGAGCGATAGCAACGGCTGGTAGCGCGCCGATCGCCCCCTTTGCATCGATGAACCAGAGCGCGGCCTTGGTTGCCGCCTTGATCGCGACAGGGCTGTGGGTCGTGACGAAACATTGGCCTTCATCCTTGACCAGTTTCGCAAGCAGTTGCCGAAGCCGATACGGCTCCAGCCCGCGTTCGATCTCGTCGATGACTGTCAGTCGTGATGCGGCTTCCGTAACGCCGGCCACCTCCAATGCGGACATGCGTCGCGTACCGGCGCCCCAGCTGGCGAGGGGTAGCTTTACACCCGCCCTGTCTGCAAGAAGTCCGATGAGTGCTCCGATCGAAAGTCCCTGGCTGCTGGTCAACCCGAGTTCGAGGTCGTGCGGCAGCCCGGCCCTTTCAAACGTCGTGCCCAGATCCTCGAGGGCTTTCATTTCTTCCTCGAGCAGCGCGGCTGAAAGATCGGTTTCGGCGACCTGCTTGTTGAGCCTCGATTTGAGATTCCCCTTGGACAGCAATCGGTCAAGGGCAGAACCCGTCACCAGCCGGAGATCGCGATCGTTCCGATCATCGTTCGCCAGGCGCACAACGCCGATCCGGCGGCGCAAACCGGTGGACAAGGCCGCGATTTCCGCGTTCGGCTGCACCACCTCCCACACCAATTCGAGATCCTCGGTCCCACGGACGCGGAACCGGAAAACCGGGTGATTTGGCTCCTTCTCCGCCTCCGGATCGGGCAGAACCGCCGCGCTGCCGTCCCATTCCCACGGCCACAGCGAAGAAAAGTCTGCTATTCCAACCTCAGGCGGGATATCCACCACGGCTTCGATAGAGAAACCCTCGCCGGTCGATCGATTGAAATAATCGGTTTCAAGCACCTGGACCGCATTGGTCGGACTAAACAACAGGGCGATGGCGTGAAGCACCGTGCTCTTGCCAGAATCCCCGCCACCAAGCAGAACATTGATACCGGCACTTGGACTCCAATCCAGAACCTCGATACCCCGAAACCTCCTGATCATCAGGCTGTTGATGCGCGGTTGATTCGCCATGCCCTATCCGAATCCACATTCCCCGCAACAATCTTAAGCTGTTCTCGGTAAGGCGCAAAGCTTCAGGCAGTCGCCTGTAGCATTGGTCCCGCCAGGATGCGCAAAATGACAACCATACGGCTCGGCCAACTTTTCGATTGCACCGAGGGTGGCGGTGCCTTGATCGCCGAATCCGCTGATGGCGCATTGCTGCATATCGACGATGTGCCATCCGGTCTGGCCTGCAGGTGTTGCTGCGTCGGCGGCGAACGACCATGGTTGCGAAGAAGGGCGCGATCCAGGCCCATCACTTCGCTCATCACTCGGCCCGCGACGGCAGCTCCTGTTCGTCAGCGGGCGAGACCGCGCTTCATAAGTTTGCGAAGAAGGTTCTCGATCAGAGACTGGAAATCGCGCTTCCCGAGCTTTACGTGTCGTCCGACGACGACCGCGAATTGGTCGTCTCCGCAATGACACTGGGGTTTGACAGAGCGACGCTCGAACTGAGGAGCGGCCCGATTGTGCCCGACGTGGTGCTGGAGCTATCCGACCGCAGGCTCCTTGTCGAGTTCAAGGTGACGCATTCCTGCGAATAGGCAAAGATCGACTACATTCGCGCGATGGATGTTGGCGCGATTGAGATCGACCTGTCGCAATATCGAGATCGTCCACTGGATGAGATCGGCGACGACATTCTCTACAACGCGCCACGGGTCTGGCTTCACAATCCGCGACAAAGCGAGGCGCTAGCCCGCCTTGAACAGCGGGCCCAGCAGCGTCACGCAGAATTCAAGCGCGAGATTGCGCGTCTTCATATGAATTATCACCACCTTCTGCCCGCAAGTGAGCTGGGAAACGGGACCTGCGAGACGACCATCCGCAGGAATGGCCTCGGCGAGGCCATCAATCTGAAGGTCAACGGTGCCGGCTGTTTCCTTATTCGTGTCGCCGAATGGCAGGCCGCAGTCATGCTCGATCTGATCAAATCGCGACAGCCGTTCAGGACCCGCGACGGCTTGGCGGGCTTGGCCCGTCGGGGTTGGCTCAGCCCCCGGTATGCTTCGTTGCGGGATGACCAGGTGCAAGCGCTCAAAGACAGAGGGCTACCGTTTGAACCGCCCGTGAGAGCGGTCGAGCTTTATCTCAAGCAGCTTGAAAATCTCGGCTTGGTACATTCCGGAAAGACCGAGACCTGGAAGCCCGCCAAACTCCTGTGGAGCAAACTTCAAGCGGCCAAGGAGCTTCGCGAGAGGCCTGCCAGGCGCAGAGCTGAGATCGAAGCCATCGTGAAAGGCAAATCGAGGATCTCCCAGAAAGCGAAACGACATCGTTCGACTTCGATGCGTGGATCGCAAGCCCATTGCCCGGCCGCCATGGATCGGTCGCTGATGCCATTTGTGGCGAAGAAGCCGCCTGGACGGCCCTGTGTCGCAGCATCTCGCACATCCGGACCGACATCCGATTTTCCCCGCGAAGCGACCTGCAACTCTTTGGCCTGCCCTGCGCCGGCGAGCTAGGCAGAATGCTCAAGCGGAAGGCTGAGGAAGCCGGGCAACGCGAACAGGCCAGGCGGGAAAAGGAGCAGGCAGAGGCGGACGCACGATTGGCTAAACTCAATGCTCGTGCGCGACGCGATATCGGCGATCTCGCTGCGACTTGGCTGAACACGGGCCATCCGGCGCTGAACGGCCTTTCGCCACTCGAGGCAGCATCGAACGCGACGGGTTTCGACGCCGCGATTGAGGCGCTCAATCGAAGAGCACGCGAGCTCGCCCTCGAAAAAAGGGCGCTGCAACGCAAGCAGAAAGCCGTCGCGGAATTGGAAGAATTGGCGCTCTCACGCTACTATGATCAAGAGTTGGCGGCGTTGTGGATGCGAAGTTCGCGGCCCGAACTCGGTGGGAAATCACCTTCAGAATTCACTTGCGACGATGCAACGCGCGACCGGTGCGCGAACTACCTGCCAAAGAAGCGATCACGACGCTGAATTCATTGTCACTTCTTGTTCATCGCCAACGTGAGGAGCCGATTGAGGTCGCCATGGCTTCCCCAATTGTTCTTTGCGGTCAGCCGCTCCGCCTTCGGCCATTTTCGCGACGAGAAGTAGATTGCACTCTGCATGTACGACGAAGAGGCGGTATAGATCCCCAGCAGCGTATGACGCCGCGAGTGATCGCCAAACCGCCCAACAAAGATCGCGGCGACCGCTCTTAACGTCTCGTGCCGAGGGGTGTCTTGCAGAATATCGAGCGCGATCTTGACCGACGCATCCTTGTGTTTTTCCGCCTGCGATAGCGCCGCAAGGATCCACATTTTCTGCCAATCCGACAACTCGATGTCGATGAGTAACGTGAGCAACGCGTCCGAAACGCTTGCGGAGTGCAGGAACTTGGCCACATACGATGCATAGATCTGAGCCATCGACGGCCGCTTCTTGAACGACTCGAGGACATGCTGCAACGCATAGTCAGATCCGGCCTTCGTGAAGAGTGGCAGACAGAAGCGCTCGATGTTTTCTTCCTGACCGAGGTACTTCCCGATCGAATTGAACAATAGCTTTGTCGCCTTCAAATCGAGATCGTCTTCGTCGTCATCCTCCGCTTCGTCGTCATCGTCGTCGTCATCGTCATCGTCGTCTTCACCGTCGTCCCATTCGGACTGAAAGCCGTAGTCCGCGTCAAAGTCTTCATCGTTCATCTGATCCCTGATCTCGTCGATGGCGTCGTCGAACAGCGCCTGGAGATCGGGTTCCTCAGTGTGAAGCTGCCGTTTCGGCATGATCATACATTTCGCCTCGTTCAGAACGAGATCGTAATAGCGCAGCTTGGGAATCAGCTGGCCGAGCAGCCTGTCGGCAGCTTCCACGGAGTCGAGAAAGACGTAGATGTCGTCGACGTATCGCGCAGCCCTCACCCCATACTCCTTGAGGAAGCGATCGATCGGCTCCATGTAGAAATTCCCAAACAAATCCGACGGGAACATGCCTTGAAGTATGCCCCGAGAACTCCGCTGGCTTGTATAGCTGGTCAAAACCGCTTCAAGACGGCCAGATAACTCACCGACATATCCAGAATCGTTCAACACATTGATTAGGGTATGCAGGTTCATCGAACCAAAATAGTTCGCGACGTCGATCTTCAGGATGTATTTGACCTCCTCCGCCTTTGAATGCTCGAGCAGCGCTGTTTGCAAGGCATTCCAGCACGTGCGGGTGGGCAAGAACATGGACACGCTGTCTGGACTTGCCAGCTGATGGCTGAAGGATCGTGAGTGATCGGTTCTCTCAGCCACAATGGGCGCCGCCTGATCCGCCAGAGCTTGATAAAGGAGACGGTCGTGCGGGAGCAGAATGCTGCCCGGGCGAGAGAAGCTTGGCCCCAATCGTTCGGGCTTGACGGCAACGCGGATCCGAAACGACTTCGGGACCTCGATGGTGATCGGCACCGCCGGACTGAATTTGCCACTCGCCAACGCGCCTTGGACCTCTTGGATCAGCTCCTCGCCAGCCTTGGCGTAAATGAAACCGATGTGAGGGGCGTAGATGAAATCCGACCGGAGATCGTGGCCGACCCGCGCCAGGGCCAACTTCCAATCGATCTTGGACATCGCGGCGCCGTCCAGGCCGAAGGGTATCTTCAGTTCAGCCACTGCATTCCCTCGCTGCTTCTACGTGGATCGATCGTACCGGCAGACCTCGCATCATAACGGCGCCGGCAGGGCGAGGTTCTCACCGCTGGCGTGATCGAAGCAACTCGGCACCACTGCTCGATGGAGATGGGAGTAAAGCGGGTCGAGATGCAGGTACGTGACCGTCGCTGGCGCAAGGACTAGAATGCAGCGGATCGCTGTCAACGCCACAAGAACTCGATTACAGAAACGCACCGATTTGAGCCCGGTTGTACGGGGATTGTATGAAAATCGGCAACAAGCGACGAAATCCGGCCGTAACGGGGACGCACGCGCTTGTTTCTAATTAGGAAAGAGATTTGGAGCGGGTGAAGCTCCCAGAGCTGCCACAGACCTTCGTTTGGGAGCTACTGCAGCATCCACTGCCCCACTAATGCATTGTCCCAATCTTTGGATGTAGTCCGTACGCTCGTGAGCCGGCCGGCGCATCATGAAGGAGGGGTGCTCGAGCCGCACGAGAGTCGGCCCCGTACGGTCGCCGGCTTGGCGGCGAAAGTCCTGGACCCTCTCAAGAGCCTCACCGACAACCGAGCTGAGTCCGATCACGACGTCGCAAGTGTCAAGCTTCCATAGAGCGTGGCGGTCCAGTTCTTCGATCAGTTCGCCGCAGGTCGGATATCGCTCCCGGCCCTGCTTGTCGAACAGCGCGCGAGGGATCACGTTGTCGAAGCGCATGATGGCGTTGCGGGACGCCGCGGTCGCAGCGATCGCGTTCCGAAGGAATTTCCCCGAACGAGAGCTGGGCGAGAATGCGGGAAAGGGCTTGGTTGTCGCCGGATCGAACTTGCGACAAGGCCCCAAGAACAGAATCGTCACCTGCTTCATCGCAATCGCTGCTCCGCCATAATCATCGCCAAATTCCGACGGACGCCCCCCACCGCTACTTCACCGAATTGCAAACCTGTCGAAAAGTTGAACTCATCCCGATCCGGTGAAAACAAGACGTCGTCCATCTGGTCCGAGTAGTCCAACATGGCGTCCGGCAAGTAGCCGGCATCAAGAAGCCGCTGCCAGTCCGGCGTTCCCGGGTAAGGTCGATACTCGAAGGCGCTGCAGCGAAAGCGTCCCGGCAATCCGTTCGTCACGTCCCAAAGCCGTCTAATCAGGGTCAGGGTCGCCTGATGCTCCTCATGCGTCTCAGTAGGCAGTCCAAGGATGAAATAACCCTTAACGTCGATCCCCACCCGGCAAAGTCTCGTCACAGCGTGCACGATCTGAGCAACGGTGATCTTCTTGTCCACGTATCTCAAGACGCGGTCACTTCCACTTTCGATACCTAAGGCGACCTCGCGGCATCCTGCGGCCATCATGAGATCGAGAAGCTCGTCGCTGGCCCCGGCCAACACGTTGATCCGTCCCGTTGCGTCCCACCTCACGTCCAGGCGAGCGTCGACAAAGGCCTTAAGCGTCGTCCGCATGAGGCGTTGGTTTGCCAAGAACAGGTCATCGACAAACCTGACCCTCTGCGCGCCGTGCCGCGTCCTAAGATCAAAGGTTTCCTCCATGACCCGATCCGGCCTGCGCATCCGGACGGTCACATCGGGATTGCTGCTTACGGCCGCGCCGCAAAACGAACAATCAAAAGGGCATCCGCGTGACGCGACCATCGCCGATTCCAGAACTCCCCCGTCCCGGTAGGGGTCCTGGTCTAGGTGGCTCCTGTCCAGCAGCGGCATTGCATCGACGTCGGGCGCGAGTAGAAGCCGATCTCTGCTGCGCACCGTTGGCATCACCGGCTTCTGACCGTCCCGCCAAAAGACGCTTGGCAGCTCCATCCGGGAATTCACTTGGCAACTAGCCCGAGTGGATTCACGCTGCCATCAGGCGCGCGTTAAGGAAAGTCTAGAGCTTTGATCTAGATGTGTGGCTGGTGAGCCATGGCCAGCCGTCGGTGGAGGTGCGAGAATTGGCAATGGCGCTGCTTTAGTGCTGTGCATTCGCCTAGGATCTTCTCGACAAGAGACGGAGAGGCTGGACTCGTGAACAACATTGGCTTCTCGATCCCATCCGCGGTGGGCACCGACCGCTATATTGGTGTGGCGAGAAATACCCCTTCGTTTGATGTTCGACCATCAATTCCACGAGCAATTCATTGCCTCCGTTTCCCGGCATAAATGATTGAAGTGGATCTTATCGAGCGTCAGCTTCAAGCACGAAAGCGGACCTTCTGTTTAGGTGAGGCGTCCGCTCGAGGCCACAAACGGGCTTCCCCGCGCTGCCGCCCTTCATCCGATCGCAGCCAGAAAACCGACATTTCGTCTACTGCGACAGAGGACGGCTGCGGGCCAACTCCGGACTCATGGCCCGAAGAATAGCGCCGCTATTCGATCACCGCATGGACATCGGAGAGCTACTCGGGCAACCCAGCTTTGCGACCCTCAATCATCAGCTTCGCATTGATTGATAGCCGGCTTGTGGAACTACGCCGATTTGTAAAAGCGGGGTAGAACTCAAGCACACCCGCCGCCGCTTCACGGGCCTCAGCGTCCCGTCCGAGGGGCGAAAGCGGACTCGAGGCAGCGGCATGGTCCTGGATTGGTAGGAGGAATTTGACGCAGGATTGGACCGACCGATGCTGGCTTATGCCGGGAGGCCAGAGTAGCCGGCCGGACCACCGCTTGACGTGGTCCGCGATGACGACACCAATTGCCGAAGCGCAAGCCAAGTAGAAATCACCTACCTCAATCGCGTGCATCGCATTGATCTGTCCAGCAATAAGGCCGGCTTGGGCGCCCGGTTGGGCGGTTGGAGCGACGCGAGTTCGCGCGGAGCTCTCGACATCGCGCAGCGCCAGATCCCGGCGCAGATGCAGGTGAAGCGAACCCGGACGGCGTATTCCATCCGAGTTGCGAGTGTGGTCGTGCGTCGTTGTAATCTGCGGGCCAGCAAAGCCTGTATCCGAAGCCCACGTAAGCACGACGCTACCGCCACGCAGCGTGCCTGCTCGAGAGGGCCGAGCTTCCGGGCGGTCCCGAGGAAGGCTCTTTCCAATCGATGAAATAAACCATCCCGACCCGTTCCCCCCAATAAATTGAGCACGTACTCATAATCCGGTTGTCCTAAAAGCGAACCGAATTGCTACAGTTAGGATTGCAAGTTAAAGCTCACACGGAGTCCAAGAGACATTCTCTCGGGAAGTTCTTGATTTCCGGTCGGAGTGAATTCCCACTTGCCCCAGCCGACATCAGTCCACTTGTTGCCGTCGACTTCCCCCAGCTTGAACGTCGGCGTTGTTCCACCCTTGGTGTCGAGCCGCACCATCTCCACTTCCGCCGCCTTGTCCTTTGGGTTGCGCGAGAAATAGGGCAGTCTGTCCTTGACGCCGTCGAGCGAGAGCACGCGGTTGCCGTTCTTCGTGCTCACGAACCGGTGCCACTCGCTCGGGAATTCGTCCTCGAGGATGAACAACCTGTGCACGATGGGTTTCGGCTCATCCTCGGGATAACCATCAGCAAGATACTTGCCGACCGCGTCGCGGCGCTCCTTCTCGAACTGCTTGCCGCCGCGCCGCGCCGTGTACCTAAGCTGCAAGATCACATCGGTGAGCGAGGCGAAATCGAGCTGCAGATTGTCCTCCGGCTTCAGCTGCAGGGTCCACGTGCTGATCGCGCCCGCGCCCTCGAACGGCAGATAGCGCTCGTCCCGGAAGTTCACCTCAAACAACCCGCTGTCGTTCTGCCCGCTGCTAGTCGCAATCGACTGGATACGCGAGAAGTTGCGCAGCAGGTTCTTTTCGTCCTCGTCCAGGTCGCGCGGGTTCTGCTTGTCGCGCCTCCGGATCTCGCTTTTCGTGAGTGTCAGCGTACAATTCACGCTTGCGTACGGGCCGGCCACGCATGGGATGCTCAAACTCACGTTCTTGATCCGACGGAAGTAGTGGCCTGGATAGTCCAAGTCAAAGATCCAGTAGGGGGTCTCGATCCGGCATTCTCCCTTGTGTTTCAAGTCCAGGAACGCGGTTGGGTCAAGGCGCACCAGGGAGATGTGTTTGGTGATCTCGAGTTCGCGCTGGTTACGGTCGCAATAGTCGACTTCCATGCGCTTCAAGTCGAACAGGAGACGATCACCGGCGTGCAGGCCTTTGTGCAGCGCGTCCCACGCATCTGGGCGTACATACGAATCGAAGGTTCCGTCGCTCTTGGGGCCCAGTTCGAAATGGAACGCCCGCTCGACCCGCAAGGCGAGCCTGTGTGCCATCTGCCATGCCTGGAAGTAAGTGGCGGAGATCTGACCGATCATCCAGTCGTACAGATCTTGATTTGAGAATTTGCGGTCCTTCAGGTAGGCTAGCACTTCCTCAGCTTGCTCGATCTGCTTGTTATGATTCAGCAGCTCGTCCTTGGCGATCTGCACGCGAATGTCCGCAGCGGCAATCTGGCGTTTGATCTGCGCCAGTTCGTGGTCGGCCAGCAGTTCCTGCAGTTTCCAATCGTCCCAACGGCGGTCGTAACTCGCAACGGCACCAACCTGGCTGCCGCGCGAGCGCAGCAGCCCGGCGTCCGAACGGGCCGACGCGGCCGTTGCCGATGCCGCCGCGCTCAGCGTCACGCCCCCGAACGTCGCCACAACGTGCGGCGAACCACCAGCGCCCGAGCCTCCAAAAGTAAAGTTGGGAATCATGCCCAACTGATGCGCCAGCACCTCACTGCTCACCGCGTTGCGATCGAACCCATCGCCTTGGGCCAAAAGTGCGAGAGCATCGTTTTCCGACCGCGTTTGGCGTTCGATATTGTGGTAGTGGAGGCGCCTCGCCTCGGTCGTCGCCTCGGTTTGCTGCAGGCTGCTGAGTGTCTGTTGCGCCTCCTGTATTTGCTGGATCTTGATCTGCTTTACCAGCTTGAGCAGATTGATCTCGTGGTTGGATCGCAGCTGGCCGAGGACCTCCGCGTCCTTTTTCTCGATCGCCTGCAACAATGCGTTGCCGAGTGCGATGACCATCTGCACCAGTTCGGTGGCCTTTTGTGCCAGAATTTGGAACCGATAATGCGGTAACTCGCCTGCGCCTTGGGCAAGCACCTCGCCGATGCTGAGCCCTGCCGCGATCGCGCGCACCAGCAGTCCGGGATCGATCGGCGGCGCGAACAGTGCGAGTTGACTCTCGATCCCTTCGATGTTCTGGCAGTGCCTGATCTTGTACAGTCGGTCCGCGACCGTATCCCAGTAGCCGATAAGCTTTTCGTTGCGCGGGACACAGAAGTACGGCACCGATGCCAGGCATCCGGCCGGCAGCGGAGGCATGGAAGGTTCAGACAACTCGGCCGAAAGTGGCTGCGGCGGCAGCACATTCTCCAGCTCCACGAGGCTGTTCCCAAAAGGGTCGATTCCCGCACCGTCCCGCTCGCCGCAGATGACGGCTTCGAGTTCCCGATACGTGCGGCTGCGAAATTCGCCGGGCGCTTTCACGACCCGCGGCTTGGGCCCCAGGAGGCGTTCGGCGGTTACATAGAGCTGCAGTGCCGCGTTTACCGATTCACGGGTAAACTGGCGGAACAGGAAGTCTCCCCATTGAATGAGCGCATCGAGGTAGCGCATGAACGTGGCTTTCTGAAAAGCCACGGTGCGTCCACGGGCGATGCGGTGAGGAACGAAAGGATTCTTCCTCCATTCGTCAACTTCGTCTTGCCATTGACGTGAGATTGCCTGGTGCGCGGGATTGGGGTCGCCGAGCAGGCCCAAGATCGTCTCGATGCGCTGCCCCACATAAGTTCTCGGATCGAGGGGATCATCGGATCCTAACCGCCTTCGGAACGGCTTGGTAACCCAGTATCGTGCCGGCCCTTTGAGGGCCGGTTCTGGCTCGATGTCGTCGCCGTACGCTTGCTTCGGGGGTTCCGGTATTCCGGCCGGATTGAAAATGAAATGAAACCATCGCAACGCGTCTTCGAACTTCTGTCCGACAACCATCTTCTGGCTGACCAGAGTGGGCATGTGATAAAAAACTTCCCAATTGTAGTCGCTGTAACTGTCAAGCCGGTCGAATTCGAACCCTTTCGTCTCCTCAGGGTAAGGCGTGAGTACCGCGCGCTGCGGAGAGAATAGGTATTGGAACTCTCCAATAGTCGGCTCCCCCTCGGAATCCGACTTGATTTTGTGGCGACGGTCCCATGTCACCGAAGATGCGTTCATCAGCCGTTCGAAGCCGCCGGCGGCAAGACTCCGTTTCATCAGGCAAACGAACGGATGATAGAAAGCGATGAACCGCAATCCAAAACAGCCGCCGAGTTGCGCTTTCAGTTCTTTGAAGGCCGGTTTCTTATTACCTGTGTCCTTCTCCCATAGCTCGACTAGTTCTTCCCACGTCCAATGGTCCTCCGCGGCTCGCTTGATGTCCGACGCCAATTCACCCAGGTTTTTCGCGAGGGCGCTGATGCTCGCCTTTAAGCGCGCTTTTCCGTACCGCATCGTAGGCACGGCGACATACCCCCTGCGGCCGTCCTCATAAAAGAACGGTACGAAGACGCCGCTCGGCTGCCATCGCACAGGCTCCTGCTTCAGCATCCTCAGTATGTTGATAAGTACCTCGTCGACGATCGTCGTTTGCTGCGCGGTCGTCACCTTGAATGTACCGGGCGTTTCGTGCAGCACTTCCGTTACGGCAAAATTGTTTGCCGTAAGCCCTTCGAGCACCAGATCGTTCATGGCGTCGCTGCCCTGCTCGATCCAGCGCTGTGTCTCGAATGATACGTCTTCAAGCCGAGGGATACTGATTGCACCGCCGGCGCCGACGGTCGGAAGGTACGCTTCTGGGACGACTTCGGGATAGCCTTTGCATCCCGCAAGATTGAAGGCCCCGAGCAGCATCGGTTCTGCCTGCTGCGTGGGAGCGATCAGGTTCTTGTCCTTATCGGCCCGAACGAAACCGTACACCAGAATGAAGAACCCAAGTTGGCCCTGGCTCGCTTCTGTATCCAGGAAATAGACTTGCCGTGGTTCGCGATCACGAATGACGAAGCGGCAGCGTTTCCGCAGCGTCGTCATCTCATCGGCCTTCGCCTTCACCATCTCTTTCGTCTTTACGACGTCCTTGGAGACTCGCTTCGGCTGCCAGCGGCCATTCGACCGCTCACTCATAGCAAGCTGGATCGTCCAGCCTCGCGGTGAACGTGGTTGTTCGTATGTGTCTCCATTCTTTTTTACCGTAACAGCGCTCTCATCCTCCACCACGTCGGTAAACTCGGGCCAGGCGATATTTAGCCGATTGTTCCTGACAAACAGCAGCACGTGGTCAGTGGCTATATCGAGATCGACCTTTTCCCACGCGGTCCAGTATTCCTCTTTGACGAATCGGCGATAAAAATAGGTCGGCGGATCGCCACCCTTCGTGCGCGCCACCACATGCAGTACGCGGCCCTCGACTTTGCCGTTTTCGCCAAACTCGGTGTCTTGGTAGTGAATTGCCATCACCTCCATGAAAGCCGCATCATCGAGCTTATCGAGGTAGGAGCGCGCGGCGACTTCCACATTGCTGTCGTTAACTTCGGCCTGCAGCAGGGTCTGCTCGAACTCCTTGAAGAACTGCGACTTGTCGTCGCGTAACTCCGGCTCGATCCAGTTTTCTGGATAGAGAAAGATCTTCCTATTCGCCTGCCAGACGCGGTAGTTCCGCATCCATGGCCATTCCTTCCAGTCATTGCCGTGCTTGTCGTCAGCGCGCGGATCGACCGAAGGCTCCTGTCCCATCAGGCAGCGCTGCGCGAACAGCTGCACCACCGCATGCGCTTGCACGATGCGCGAGGTCGGCATGCAGGCGCACATCTGCGCATCAATCAAAAAATGATCATAGAGGTCGTTTACCTCGCGGAAGCACCCATGGTGCGGATCGGCGATCAAATAGGCAACGAGGGCATCACGCTTGCGCTCGCGGATGGGATCTTGGATCTCCTTCAACGTGTCGAGCCAGGTCGCATCGTCCGACTGCTGCTTGAGCGCTTGTCGCAGGAACAGAGCGAGTTCGCGCGTTGCGGTTTCGGCCGTGAGGGAGTCCCAATGAGCGACCTCGGAGGACGCAATGCCGAGCCTGCGAATGACGGCAGCCGCGCGCTCGAGGCGCGCGTACGTCTTGGCCGACTTGAAGGCGCTGCGCGGCAGCTGAAGCCAATCGGCCACCTTGAACAGATCGACTTCGGATGATCCGAACAGTTGATAGCAGACCGCAAGGATGTCGCGGATTGTATCGAGTATTGTTGCCGGGTTGCCGCTGGCCTTCGCGGGCGAATCTTTAAGTGCAAGCTCTAGCGAAGTCGATCCACCGAGTTTGACATTGGGATCGCTTGGCGTTTCAGTACGCGGATACTGGGCGACAAAGGCTAAGCCTTCTAGGAACAGAGTCCATTTCGAAAAGTTCAGGACGCGTTCGCCACCGGTCGCCGGAGGCGTCAGAGGCATCTCGTCGGGCGAGAACCACCCGAGGCGTTGGAAGCGATTTCCAGCGGCAGGAAAGTCTGGATCGCGCCACAGTCCCCAGGATAGTTGTTCCTCGGTCTGCATACGTAAGGCTGTTGCGAGTCCGGCCACCTTGTGTGCGAGGCGCACGGCCACGAACAGGCGACTCAGCCACTCGCGCCATTGCTCGACCTGAGCCGGCGTGAGGGGAGGCGTCCACGATGTAATCTTGGTCTCGCTAAGGACGGCATCGCGGAACTTGCGCGGCCTCTCTTCCAGGCCGAGCAGACATTCGGTGTTTGCGCACAACGCGGCGTCCCACAGCGCCTCAGCCGCCTTTAGGGCTTCTGCTGGGACATCGTCCGGAAGCGGATTTTTCGCCCAGTCTGGCTCTGCAAGGATCGCGAGCAACGCGTCCCCCTGCGCCGGCGCGCCGTCCTTGGGCATGCGGCACCCGCGCAGGATCGCCTCCGCTTGTTCGGCCGGGGCGCGAAACTCCTGACTGACGATCCGGATCACTACCCCCTCGCGCGCCAAGTCGTCGACATGGTCAAGCAGCGCCTCCACGAGGTCATGCGTCCAGGTCTGATATTTGCCGTGATTGATCTCGGTTGGCTTCTGCGCGGACTCGATCCACTCACCCGGCGCGTTCACGGGTTCTTGCTCGGCGAACTGGATAACTTTGTCGATTGCCGCCAGCGGCTCGGCCGTGAGCAGCGTCTTAATGCTCTGCACGTCAGTTTCATTCACACGCCTCTCTACCAGGTTGGTGAGCAGGAGCGCTTGGGCGGCGCTCAGCCCAGGGACCTGTGACAAGACCGATGCGAGCTTTTGCAGGCATGTTGCCATCGCGTCGCCAGGGGCCGCCTCCACGCCGTCATGCGCAGGGGTCGCCTGCACGATCCCCTTGGCTGGTCGCGCGTCGCCGATCGCCTTTAGCTCCGTCCGGATCTTTGCAAGGAGGCGCGCGATGGAGAAATCCGGAATTACGCGTTTGGCTTCCTCGCCTGCGTTCTCGGTCCTGTGCAGGAGCCAAAAGCGCACATCCGCTGCGCGGATGCGCCAGGTCTTCAACAAGGCTGCGGATTCGCGCACGTCGCGCGTGATGGCCGGCGATTCCAGTGCATCCTTGATCCCTTGCATGGCAAGCAACAAGATCAGCTCCCGCATGCTTAGACCGAGCTTCTTCACCAAGCGGAACCAGCCAAAAATGCGGGACAAGTTGCGCAGCGACAGCTTAGCGGGCTCAGAGTTCTCAGGCTCGTTGCCGCAGTAGTTCAGCCACGCGTCCAGCTGCTCCGCGGGAATACCTACGGCCCTCGCCACCTGCAGCTTGTGCTCGGCAATGGTTGGACAACTATCCGCCGCCGCTCCTGTATCGGGTTTGCAATCCGTCGGCGCGCATAGGTTCTCGAGAAGGAACGGCTCGTACGGATAGCCGTCATCCTGTTTCTGCAAGAAGACGCGCCGGTAGTCAGAGGTCTCTCCGAACACTGAGATATCCGCGAACCACGCCGCGACCTTTTGTGGCTCCATTTCCAATTCGCCCGCAAGGCGAGTGATGTCCGCCAAGGCGATGATGCAAGCGCGATCTAGCTTGCCCTTGCCCACCGCTGGGGACATGATCAGCCGGTCCAGCAGATCGATCCGCCAGCCGAGTTTTCGCCATAGCCGGAGGAAACGGTTGATACGATCGAGCGCGTACGTGTCGAGCCCCTCGATGTGCATCTTCCGGGTATCGCAACGCGCGGCGAGGTCACCCGGATCGTCCGAAACGATGCTCAGCGTGCTGCCGCAAGGATTGATGAACTTGCCGGCGAAAAACTCATCCAAATCGCTCTTGCCCACCGGCTCGGTTTTTAGCCCAGTTTTGTCGAGGAAACGGCGCAGCTGGCGCATGTTTTCCACGAGCGTGGCGGCCTCCTCGGCCCAGAAGCCGTGTTGGCCGTCCGGATCGGGAGTCGTGATCAGATCGCGCTCAACAGGGGTCAGGCCCAAGGCTTCCGTCGCCACTTTCTGGCGATACGCATCGGTGCCAAGTTCAGGCCATTTGGCAAGCGCGCGCATCGCGCTCGCACGGTCGGTCTCCATCTTCACTAGGTGGGCGACCGCTTCGATCCGGTCGGCGTCGAACGGCAGCGCTAGCGACAAATGGCTCTGTTTGAGAATAGTCATCGCCGCCTGGTTGACGTATTCCGGAGCGGCGGCGATTTCCTTCTCGCTGCCGTAGGTCTGCCGCAGCCGTTTGACGCGCCAGACGGGGCAGCCTGCCTCCTCGCCCTCGCGCTGAAACAGAATGAGTGCGCGCTCATCCCTGACCAGCCGATTGTCCTCCGAGTCTGCAGTGACCTGCGCCTTGTCGGTGACGTCACGGAACCCGCTCTGCTTCAATGCATTCACCACCACGCCCGGTATCGGTCCCGGATCGAGCTTCAAATGCAGCGTGTCTGAGGTTTCGCGGACGAAATCCTCCAGCAACTCATTCACCAGATCGATATAGGGAACCGGTGTCATCGCGTTCGCGCAATTCAGGTCGAGGTAGCCGATGTCCGGCCGGCGGCTCATCAGAACGTCGAAGACCGTTCGTGCTTCTTCAGGTGCGGTAAGGCAGGGGCGCGGCGGCTTCGACCCGTCATTGGGCTTTGTCGCGGCCCCGGTCGCATCCGCCGTATCGGTGTCTCGGCGATCGAGACGCTTGAAAAACTGCAGGACGTCGACCAGGTACGAGGCCGGCCCGTAGATCGAGTCGCATTCGTCGCACGCGCACGCGTCGAGCGAACCGAACAACATTTCCCAGGACGGCAAGCGCGCCGCTGCATCCTTCGGCATCTTACCAATGCGCTCACGCAGGCGGGTGCGATCCTCCTCCGCGCACAAAGCGTCGACGTGCTGCGCGGTAGCGAGTGCGCGCGCCTCGCCGAAAGCGTACGCCGTCGCATTCGCCCTTGCCTCCGCGCGCGCAAACAATTGCTGCGCACGCAGCCGCAATTCGGGGGCCTCTTTGCCGGTGTCGGCAAGCGCCTTGACGTAGTCCGCTACAAATGGCCCTTGACCCCGCACCATGCGAATCTTCCATGCCGAATCAAGAGTGCCTGTCTCCTCGCCAGGGGTGAGAAGGAAACCGATCTCCGCCGGATCCTGCGTCAGCAACGCGACGCGCTGAAGCGACAGCAAGTCGGCCGTTCGTTGGGCGTCGTTCCACTGCAGTTCCGACGCAAGGCGGTAGACGTTGCCCGACAGTAGCTGGAAGGCCGCGAACGGGGCGTCCTTCGGATCTCCCGATGCTTGTCCGGTGAGCACCTCTTGCGCCACCGCTCTGTACCGGTCCGGGAGCTTGCCGCTGTCGAGAAGGTCGTTGAGTGCCTTATCGGGCTCTACGGCTTGCTTATCCGGGCAAAGACACTCGCGGTCGATCCGGCGGTGGAACGGGATCTTGTGCTTGTACTCGTCCGCCAGGTACTTTCGCAGATCCGATAGCGTATCGACATCATCTTTTCGCAGGGCCGCATCGCCCTCGAGATGTCTCGCCTCAATAATTCGGGAATAGGTCGCTCTCTGAATCACCTTAAACAGAGCTTCTTCGGGACTCTGGCCTAGCTCGGTTTCGGAATAGAATGCGATCTGTCCCAGATGTTTGCGTCGCGCTTCTGCATCGATGTGAAGATCGGCCAAAGTGATTCTCAGCTGCGCATCCGGTCGGATTTCCTCCGGCTTTTCCAGGTTCCTGCCAAAGCTGGCATACAAGAGCGCTTCGAGCCGAAGGATGCCGTAGAAGAAGGGCGGATCGAGGAAATTTTTTTTATCGATGGGCTGTAGAACCCTGCTTGCTTCAACCTGCAGCAGATGGGCGATCACGAGGTGTTCGATCTGTTGCTCGGTGATTTCGCGTGGTGCCCCTGTATCAGGACCGACCTTGAAGATCACCTTAGCTTGATCCGGCGTAATGTTCTCCGGGTGTTGCTGTAAATCGGCGGGCAACGCGGCGCGGGTGACTCTTGCCTGGACCTCCGCGAGCACCCAAGGATATTCGATCGGACGCACCTTCGTTTCCTCGACAGCGAGATCGAACGTGATCTCGTTGTTCGTCGCAAATGCGTTCCACAAAACGGGTGATCGTGCGACCTCCTGCTCCTTCGCCTCCTGACCTTGGGTCGCGAAGGCCCGCTCAAAAATGTTATGGGCAAGCGGCGGCTCCTCCAGATCGCCATAGATGCTGAAGCTTCCGTCGCTCTCGCTGGTCGTTTGGGTTCCCCAGAGTGGTGGAGATTCTCCGCCGGTTTCTTCGTAAGCCGCCACCGTAACGCCAAGCAGGGGCAAAGGCTCAAATACGTTGCCATCCTTGCGCCGACCCAAATGCCCCTTGATCAGCCGGACCTGCTGCTCCTTATGCAGGACTCCGTTCATGCCTGCGGCCGTGGGCGGGGTTAACACTCCGCTCGCTGGTTTGATTTTTTCGTGTACCTGGAATTCCTTCACCAGTTTCGTGGTGACGGTGGCGTATTTGCTGTCGGCCACTTCGGCGTCGAAATCAGTTTCGTCCTGGCCAGCCGGCTTGGTGATCGGAGGATCAGCGATGCCCCACAGGAACGCCAGGGCCGCGTGCAAGGCAGCGAGGTGCTCCTTCGCCGGTTCCGCGATCTTGGTGATCGGCAATATGGCTTTCATGACGCAGCTACCCCATTTGCCATTGTGATCCGACTCTTTCGAACTATGGGCACACCTATTGTCACATCCGTTCGCCGCTTAGATACTGTGCGAACCTCTCATGAAGAAACAGCACAACTGGTATTTCATTCCGTACGTTCCATACTCTTCAGCAAAGCCTGCACTTCCCGCAATAAAGACACTACGCGCTGGCGAGAAGCCCCAACTCTTGTTTCAAACTCAAAGATCTCGATTCCATTGCACGTCTCGTTGAGCACAGCATTCACGATGAGCAGCTCTTCGATGCTGACCCGAACAACGGCTTGTTGCTGACTGGTTTCTAGTGTTTCCATGTGTGTCACCTATATGTCGTTGAGGTACGATCGAAATTTAAAGGGCTGAAATGCCGAGCCACCATCGGCGGCGCTCGGATTTCTGATGACTACGGTGCTTGACGCTTCGTCCCAATAAGCGGTTCGTCCGCCGCCAAGTTGTTTCGTAGCAGTTGGATTGTTGATAATTCCCTCAATGTGGCGCGCAAACTGCTCGCGCGTACGAATTCCTAGACCTTTGAAGTTCGTGAAGTTGCCCTCTGTCAAGACGTGTTTCGTAAACGCATGGCCGCCAGCAATCTCTTGCGCTGCTAGCTGGCTACGCAGACGCACTGCGTCGGCGGCGCTTTCCGCACCTGTGCTTGTCTTTGGCGCACCGCTGCTCTCTGAAATATACGCTGCTACTTTCGCGACAGCCGCTCGGCCCGTAGTCGCAATGGCAGCTCCACCTGCACCGAAGGCCAATCCCGTGGCGCCCGCTGCAGCGATATCGTTGATGCGAAGGTCGCGCCAGCTAGCCGCCTCGCCGCTGACAAGCTGTCTCGTCGTCTCGTGTGTCGCGCCGCCAACAGCACCGGAGGCACCACCCTTTGCTGCGCTGACACCAACTTGCCGTGCGAAACTCCCCGTGGCGGTCGCCGCAGCACTGGTCGCCGCAGCGGCGCTGCCGCCCGTGCGCAGCGCCTGCACTGTGGCGCGCGCCGCTGCCACTCCCGGAATGAGGCTCAGGACCCCGCCCGATACGGCACCGCCCGCAGCGGCTGCTTTAATGCGTGCAGTGTCGATGTCCGCACCTTCAGGCCTCGTGAGGGCCTGCGCGGTCCAGTCGGCGGCGGCACCGCTCGCCGCGCCAGTGGCGGCTCCAACCGCGACGGTGCCCACGAACGCCGTCGCGGCAGCGCCAGTCGCCCCTGCGGTGGTGCCGACTGCCGACGCGGCTGCCGCCACCGCAGCCGTTCCGACGCCCGCTGTGAGTACGGTCACCGCGACTGCCGCCACAACCACCGCGCCAACCACGGCGACTTGGTCCCAGGTCCATCGCCCGGTTGGATCGACGCCGCGGACCGGGTTCGCACGAACGTACTGATAGACGTTCACATGATCTCGAATCCCCTCCGGATCCGCTGACGTCCACCGCCCCAGCCACGTCGCGAGATAGCGCGCCGCGTGGTAATTGAGCCCGCTTTCCTCGTCGCGCTCCTTACCGGTGTATCGGTAGCGCTTGGCCGCCGCCTTAATGGCGCGATTGACCGCGAGATAGGCCGTGGTGCCATAGGGATGGAACTCCTCATAGGAGATCACCGGGGCCTTCTTGTCGAACTGCACTTCCAGGCATGCCGAGCCGAGATGGTTGGGGAACTGGCCGCGAATGAGCTGCTTCGCCGCGTCATCGCCACCGTCGGTCACGGTCTCGATGAGCGCGAAGCGCCGCTCGCCGTCGGAGACGTGCAGCGACTTGCGTTCGACGTCGAGGTCCTTGCCGTTCGCCGCATAGCCCCGGTAGATCTCGGCGGCGCCGAGATAGCGGCGCTCCGCCACCGGCCGGCCCTCACGCTCCGTTACCTTGCGCACGCGCTCGCCGCCGGCGTCGTACACGTAATAGGTCACCTCGCCCCTGCCGCGTGGCCGGTCAGCATCGCACCACACGCTCTGTCGCGTGGTCGCCGACAGCTGGTCGCGAAAATCGGTCGCCATGGCCTGCAGGTGCGGCATCGCCACAATGCTGCCGTGCGGGTCATAGTCGTAGCGCTCGATCACCCCGCCGATGGTAGTGCTGACCAGCCGGTTCGAGCGCTTGTCGCGCGAGCCCTGCACGAGATCGTACCCATAGACGCGCCGCCAGGACCCCTTGTCGCCCGCCTGGTGGATCATCTCCTCGATGTTGCCGACCAGGTCATAGGCGTAGCGCTGGATGTAATTGCGCATCGCCTCGCCGTCATTGGGATTCGGAAAGTAGGTGAACTTGCATCCGCCGTCGAACGTGCCGGCGCGCTGAACGTCCCAGGCATTGGGGGGGCGGTTCTGGCCGGCGTGCTCGCGCCCGCAAGCGGTGATCAAGCGATACAGCGCATCATATTCGTAGTCGGCATCCGGAGAGACTACTTGCTGATTGAAGTAGAAGGTTCGCTGAGCGGTGTCCCGGATTGCCGTGATGTTGCCGACGGGGTCGTAGACGTAGTCGAGCGCCTGATACCGGTCCTTCGCTGCGCCTTCATCGGTATTGGCAGTGACCAGGTTGAGCAGACGGAATGTCTTGTCGTCATAGATCAACGTGCTGCGCAGCCCGTCGCCGCTGCTGTTGTTGCCATACTGGATGACGCGACGCTGGCCGCGCGCGTTGTAATCGATGCCGCGCACGATTAGGAAAAACTCGC
This sequence comes from Bradyrhizobium sp. Ai1a-2, assembly GCF_000426245.1. Taxonomy (GTDB): domain Bacteria; phylum Pseudomonadota; class Alphaproteobacteria; order Rhizobiales; family Xanthobacteraceae; genus Bradyrhizobium. The sequence continues at coordinate 68,368 of NZ_AUEZ01000043.1, forward strand.
TCGGCGTGTTCACGGTCGTCGCGAACAGCTGGCCGGCAAGATTGTAGCGGGCGAAGGTCTGGCAATCGCCAGCATTCTTGTGCGCATAGGGCGTGATGACGCGGATCGGACGGTTGAGTGCGTCGTAGTCGGTGCTCCAGGCGACCGACTCGTCCTCCAGTAGTGGATTGGCCGACCAGTCAGGCGTTGACTTGTAGTCGCGGCAAAAACGGCGCGTCCAGGTGCGCAGGTTTCCTTTCGCGTCGTACCCTCCGATGGTTCTGCGTCCGGCAGTGTCGTCATGCTTCCATATGCGGCCGCGCAGGTTGCCGTCGGCCGGTGCTTGCGCATCCTCGCCGTAGGTGAAGCGCTCGTAACAGATTTCCTGCACCTGAGCGCCGTCCGAAAACCTCATGGCGAGCCAGTTCTCGAGCGGACGCCGCAGCGCGTCGTAGCGGTGCCGGAACGCGTGGTCGCGCTCGTCCCAGCGGCGAAGCGGCTGGCTCGCCGCGTCAGGTAATGTCCAACGCCGGCCGGCATCCATACTGTTCTCGCGCAGGGGGCGGCCGAGCAGGTCGTAGTCCCACGCCATGACGGCGCGGCCGAGCGTGTCGATGACGGTGCGGCGGTTGCCTTCGATATCGAGCAGCGTGCGCGTATGCGCGAACTCCTCCTTCTGCGCCTGCGAACGAGGATCGATATAGCGGTTGTGGCTGACCACCAAGAACGCGCGTCCGAGCGCATCGAAATGTGTGCGGGTCGGCGTGCCGGCATGCTTAGGGGCGCCGTCACCCGCGACCTTCAGGGCCGCGGCCTGTTCCTGTTCGCGGCGCCAGTTCATCGCCTCGCCCCGGAAGAGATCCTGGAGCGCGCTCGCCGTGGTGCGCCGCTTGTGCCAGGTCGGCGAGGCCCCCTCGATCAGCATCCACTCCTCATCCGGCAGCCACCGAAAGAAAGCCGCAACGTCAGGATCCTTGAGCGGATCGATGAGGACGGTGTCGTTTCGGTCCCAGGCGGTCTGCAGCCACGGATCGACGACGGTCTTCTCCCAGCTGTGATCGGGGTGCAACGTCGCGGCGACGCGTCCGACGGGATCATAGAACAGGATCGGGCTCGCGGCCGCACGGCGAAACTCGAACTCGTGTGGCCGCGAGCCGCCGCCAGCATCTTCCGTGAAGAAAGGCTCATACTGCCGGACGGGTTGGCCCTTATTGTTGAAGATGGTCCACCCGCTTCCGAGCCAGCGGCGCGGCTTCGCCGGGCCAGGCGCATCCTTAATCTGCGGCTCCGTGCGGGTCTTTTGCTGGATCTCGCGGCCGAAACCGTCCGAGTAGCTGAAGCGGCAGTGGATTTTGTCGGCCGGAGCCAAATCCACGCCAACCCAGTGAGCCGCGTTGGCGTGGTCGATGAGCGACGGCACTTTGACGTGGAATTTACGCTCCAGAGCGGCGGCGAAAACCGGCGGGGGATACTCATCGCCTGTGATGGCCGCGCGACGGAAGCGCATCACATCATAGACGTAGCGGCATGTCGCATCCTTGAGCAGTTTCTCCGCCTTTCCGATCGGATCGGCAAAGAACTCCGCAATCTCAACCTCGCTCAAATCGGCATCGAGGCCCTCAAGCGTGTCGCCAAGCTCGCCGACCGGGTGCGTCGTCCCGAGCACCGCCGTCGCCGCCACAAGGCCGCGCAGATCGAAGGCGGCGGCGATGTGATTGCCGTTCGCGTCAGTAATGAGTTCGGGCTGCAACACGCGATAGTCGTAGGTGGCGCGCGTAATGTTCTTGGTCGCATCGGTGATCTCGACGATGCGCAGGATAGTGTCGTCGTAGGCGACCCGAGTCGCATTGCCGAAGGCGTCCACGAACCGGTGCGGCAGGAAGAAGCGCTTACGCGCGAACGCGAGCTCGGCGGTCGAGCCCTGCGGCGTCCCACTGGCGTCTGGCGAGAAGAAGGTACGGCCCGAGGAGATCCAGAATCGGCCATCGCCCTCTGGCTCGGAGTATCCGGCCGCGCCGTCGCGCAGATAGGCAGTGAACCCGTTCGCATCGGCCTTGCCTTCGTAGTAGTCGGCGAGCTCTGGCGTGATTGCGAGCTTGAGCGTCTCGCCGGGAAGCGCAAGCGATTCCAGCATGCCGATTGTCAACAGCCCTTTGAGGTCGTCGCGGCGGTAAAGGGTGCGGACCTCCTCGACAAGCCGGCGCTCGCGGCGCGAGTAGCTCGGCGCCACGGTGTATAGGAGCTCCGGAATGGCATCGAAATCTTTCGCGGCTTCCGAAAGCTCCTCGAAGGTCAAGCCGGTCGATTTCTCCCATAACGGGTCGCTAAGCTCGTAGGTGCGTAGCTCGGCCGGCAGTGGTGTCCGCCAGGCGTCGGACAGGTTGACAGCGTTGGTGAAGGTACTGGCCGTGAACGTTAGCAAGGTGCGGCGCTGCGCGACGTGTTCCTCGCGCGTGAGCCGCTGACGCGGATTGGCGTCCGGCTCGTCGGGCTCCGGCTGGCGGCGGCTGTAGCCGATCGCGACTGATCGCTCGACATTACCGTAGTCATCAACTTTGAGCGTGAGCGCGTGGGTGATGCGGGGATCGGGCGGATCGGTTCGCTCATAATGGGCATGCATCGCCTCGCGCGGATGCACAAAGAACACGGCATGCTGATTGTCGCCGCGGACCTGCAGGGTCTTGACAGTGAAGTTCTGCTCGACGACCTGATACGGCCGTGCGGCGCGCGCCTTCACGGCGGGCGTGGAATCGACTTCCGCATCTAGCGCGTAGATCTCCTGCCGCAGGATGCGGCCGCGCAAGGCGCGACAGGCTTCACGCTCCTCATTGGCCATGAGACCTGAGGGGAGGACTGTATCTGCAAGGTCGACGGCACGCGGATCTCCGGACCAGTACTCGCGTTTGAACGCCGCGACGAGCGAGTCGTCATCGTACCAGGCGCCATGATGAAACCAGGTTCGCGTCAAGGTCGGCGGAACGTAGTTGGCCGAGTCCCAGTTCCGATAGTCGCGTTTTTTCGGCGAGACCGCGTCGATGTGCTCAGTATCCCACTGTTCGACCATGCCGAAGCCGCGGAACTCGCGCTCCGCGCCGTCGAAAAACCCGTGATGATAAGCGTAGCGGGAAACAAACAGGTTCCGGCCGATGGCATCCCTGGTTTCGACCTTTTCCACCACATGGACGGGAAATGGCAACCGCGTGAGCCATGGCTTTCCTTCGGCTAGATCCTTCAGATAGAACTCGGTCGAACTACGATACGACAGTGTGGTTTCGGCGCCGAGATTGTTGCGGATCCCGATCAGTAGGTGCGGCTTTATGCCTCCCGTGAGGTCCAGCACGAAAAAGTGGCTACCGGCGTCGCCCGGCGCAGCCGACGACCAGACGAGGCAACCGGTCCCGCGGCCGAAGAAATCCACGCTGGTGACGCCAGCGAGAGTGTGCGCGATGCGGAACGGAATCGGCTGGCGCGCCGACCACCCGTTGCCCGCATGGTTCGCCCAGAACGCAGCGCCTTCGCGCCCGAGGTAAACGATGTCGGCAATGCCGGAACCGTCCACGTCGATCAAGCGCAACCGCGCCGGATCGAACTGGTCCGGAGTATCGAAAACCGGCGCATCGTCCATCTCGACGCGCGCACCGAACCGGCCGTAGCCGAGGTTCGGCCAATAGCAGGCCTCGCCGTTGCGAATGCGCACGATGTCGGTCAGTCCGTCGCCGGACATGTCGGCGAGAAAGACGGTCTGCATGACCTCGCTGAACACGCACACCGGGCCGAGCTTCTCATCGAGGAGCTTGGCAACACGATGCACGGCCCCGAAGCCGTCTTCACCGAGTCCTTCCTGCCACACCAGACAATCGTGTTCCGTAAGGAGGAGCTCCGCACGGCCGTCGCCGTCGAGGTCCACCAGCCGGACATTCGGATCGTTCAGCGGATAGGCCGGCCGGCGCGGCAAGACGCGCGCCGCATGCCAGCCCTGGCGCTCGTCGCGTTCGTAGACTACGGCCGCTGCCGACGAGTATTCGAGCACATCGATGGAGCCGTCGCCGGCGAGATCGACCAGTTGCGTCGCCGTGTTGCCGAGGGCGCCTGAAGGTTGGAATTGCAGTGGCTGCGGCGGTCGGAATGCGCCTCCCGAGAGCGGCGCGTTCGGCGGCGCGTCGCCGACCTCGACGAACTTCGACCAGCGATTCGACGCGTACCACCACGTATCGCCGCGCCGTGAAAGGACCCCCTGAATACCTTCGCCATCGAGATCGACCCATTCGTAGCGCGAGCCGTCGACGCCTTCGGGAAGCGACAGCGCATCGCCGTGCGGTACCTGCGTGAGCTCCATCGGCCCCGCGACCGAATAGTCGAACTCTAGCGGCGGCCATTCGGCATGGTCATGGTCGGCCGTTTGGCCGGTGCGCCGGAAGCTGACCTGTTGAACGGACCGAAGCTTTGCGAGGATCGGGGAATCAGCGCTGGTGCCTGTTCCTGCGCGCCACGGAGTTGGCGCAACGTATTGCAGGATCAGCGCGTGCGTCAGGCCGACATAGCCGGTCTCCCTGCCTTCGATTTCGATCGAAAGGTTCGACTCGAAGACAATGCGCCGGCAGAGTCGGGAGGTCCGGACCTCAAATCCCGCGCGGTAGCTCGAGAACGGATCGGCGCGCAGCGCCCATGCACGGTTGTCGAGGGTCGGATCGCCGGCCACTCGCGCCGCATAGTCGAAGAACACGCGGAATTGCCAGTTCTCCCCAAACGATGCCGCCGAGGCGATCAGTTCCGCGACGGCCGGCCAGTAGTCCGAATTCGTCCCGGCGAAGAACGGCTCACGATTCCCATAGAGGATGGACTCGATATGACAGCCGGCAACACGCGCGCGTCCCTCGACGCGGTGCGACTCGGAAAGCCGCGCCGCATCGATCCCGACAAGATCCTCTGGCCGATAGCGGTAGACGACGGCATTGCCCTTGTCGTCGAACGAGCATTCCAGGAGCCACTGGAAAACCCGGTAAGGATCAGTCGGATCGGCAATGCGGGCTGCCGACGTAAAACCGAGGACGTGGGTGACGTTTTCGCGTGAAATAACGCGCCAATGATTTCTCGAAGCGCTTTCCCGGCTGGTCCACGCTTCGATGCGCGCGAATCCGGCTTCCACGCGCGGCCGGAAGCGCCGTACCTGATATTCGCCGCGCGTCTCGCTCGCCGCCGAGACTGGAACGAGATCTTCGGCCCCGGAATAGCTGAACACGTCCGCGTTTTGGTATTTAGGTAAACCTTTGTCCGTCTTTCGCGAGATGTACGAAATTCCGAGCTGCCACCCCGCGCCGAAAATTCCGTTGCCCAAACCGGAGTCGTAGGAAAGCTCGAGATTAGGTGTGAAGCCGCCACGTGTCTGCATGAGCGGGAGAGGCACCGACAAGGCCCCGGTGCCGGTCTGCGCGTTGAAAGAAAATTTTTCGCCGATCCCCTTCAGCGCACCGCCACCTTTAGGGAGGTTGAGAGAAGGCGCTGACACCGTCCCGCCGGAATGATCGGCACCCATGGTACCGCCGCCCTCGGAGCCTTTTCCCGCGCGATCGACCTGGGATGCCGCCTGGTTCATGACGGGAGACCACTGGCGCTCGGCCTGCAGAGCCAATGAAAGGCCACGCTACGCCCCCCGCAATTCGCTGCCGCATGCTCAACCGACTAAACAAACCAATCGTGCCGCGCCGCGTCGTGCCGCGCCAGCTGGCCCCTGTGCCACTCACACCTATTGGCGCGCCAATACTCCTGCCCGCGCAACACGAGCCGGGCGTTTCTCTCTTCTAGAAGAATCCCCTCTAGAGGGACCCCCGCAATCTAGTGAAATGCAGCACAATCACTCGTTTTATTTTTTTAAGCTACCCGTCGACCACAATCTTTGTCAAGATAACAAGAACGCGATTTGAAACGGGTTTTGAGCTGCAAGAGAAAACTATTGGCGGTTATTTAATGCGGAGGCATTTTTCGAAAGCGGCCATTATCGCGTGACAAGTTGAGGACTATCGAACGATCATAAGGATTTGGCTGCCATAACAAAGCGGGCTGGAGAGCGCCATGTCATCACCGTATCCAGGCGAACCGACTGGAGGGCCTTCGTTCCTTCGTCTGCTGATCGCGTCGGTCGGAGGAGCGACACTGGTCGCCAGCCTGGCGATCGTTGTTTTTTTCGTCGCCGAGCGCTACGGCATACCTTTTGTCAAAAAGCCGGAGCCGGCTGCCGTCGCACTGCAAACAAGCCCACAACAGACCGAGGCACTATTTCTCAATGGGCTGAAAGCGCCCGATGCGGCGAGTGAATGGTGGCCGGCCCGGGCCGATCATCGACTTGTGGCGTATGCGGTACTCAATTGCAAACAACTGTTAGGCGTCTCGTTGGACCTGATGCCTCGCCCTGTATTCAGCGCGCTGCTGCTCGACCTCACGCCATCCGGCAGTCACGTCTTCCTTACCAAAGATGGGGATGGTGCGCTGCTCGCCGCGCACGGCAAGGAAGCGCCGCCCCTTGCCCTCACCAACGACGATAATGATCTCCTGTCGCTCAGCGACTCAATCGCGCGTGCCAGGATCGCCGCCGCCGAAGGCGCGCAAACAAATGTGCCTCGGGTGCAGGGTCTCGGGTTTATAACGCTCGTCGTTGCGGCGCTCGCGACCCTGTTCGTCACCATGCAAGGCAAGGTGCGCCAAGTCGAGCCGACCGACGACGAAAAGAAGGCGCTGCTTCGCGAGAAATTCCGCACCCGCGTGAGTTACGCGTTGGTCGGCCCCGGCGCGGGCTTCAGGTGGGTCGCGTTCTTCGCAATTTTCTTGTCGATCCTCGCAACCTCGCTCACCGGGGTGAAACAGGTCTATGACCCGACTAGGAACTTGACGCAGAACACGCGCGCTCTGCTCGATCTCCGTCAGCTGCACCAAGACGTCATCCTGGGAGTGAGATGCGACAACCAGAGCAAGGCTGTCCGCCGAGACGGCCGCGTAGCGGAGGAATGGGCCGGCACGATACGCCGTATGCGCGCGACGATCATTCCGGAGTACGGCGCGTATGCAAATCTCGACGTCGGCGGTTCGTCTCAACGTCCGGATCCGACCCGCGCCGACGGGCGAGACGCCGATGACGCTCGGCGTGCTGAACGTGACTCTCTACGCCCCAATCGGGACAGCAATACTCCGATTGTCCCCAACCCTCCAGCCGCGTCCACCCCTAGCCCGACTCCCGCGGGTGGCACCCCGGCTGCTGCTAACCCGAACCCCGCCAATCCGCCACCACGCCAATAACCCGCGAGTACCGCTCTGGCATGGCGCGCGTCGATACAGATCAACCGACAGGCCAAGTTGTTTTGAGCTCGGTCCATAGCCATGTGGGCGTCGGGCAAAGGATTGTCCAGAAATGGTCGTCCTTCCCGCGGGCCGCTTTGAAATGGGGGTCGCGCGGAAATGAGGGCTGTAAGCGTAGCGCAGAGGCCCGTCGGATTGTTTGTGCGGGGTCTTAAGAGCACCGTTAGAAGAGTCATCTTCAGCAAGGGTGCTTACAATGGACGACCATTCGGATGACATAAGACGACCGTTGTCGCCGCGTATCGAAGTGTATGCTGGCGCAGGTCGCAAGCGGTGGCCGGATGATTTGAAGGCACAGATTGCCGCGGAAAGCCTCGAGCCGGGGGCGGTTGTCACAGACGTCGCCCGTCGCCATGGCTGCCGGCCCCAGCAGGTGCACGACTGGCGGCGCCGGGCGCGTTTGGGCCAGTTGG
>NZ_AUEZ01000044.1 GCF_000426245.1 Bradyrhizobium sp. Ai1a-2
CGGTTGAACCTGTGGTCCTACCCCCGTGCTTTTTGTTGCACGGGACCCACGGGTGCAACCAGCACCCGGCTTTCCCTGCGCCCTCTGTTCAATGAGAGGGTGAAACGAGACGCAAAGCTCGGGCAATCCACGCCGCGAGAATACAGACTCATACCCGCTGTTTGAATCAGACGTAGGATGGGTAGAGCGAAGCGAAACCCATCATTCGCGCAGCCTGCTCCATCGCGATGGGTTTCGCTGCGCTCTACCCATCCTACGGGACCATAACGCGGCATCGTATTGACTCCGCCCGCGATCGTTATAAGATATAACTATTCTGGGAAGGAAACAATAAGACCATGGGAAACGCCGCCTCCGCCGCGACCGAGGATCGCGCGGCGCTGCTGACAATCGAACACAACGGCGCGGTCCTGACCGTGGGTCTCAACCGGCCGGCCAAGCGCAATGCGCTGAACGACGGCATCATGCTGGCGATCCAGGATTGCTTTTCCGACATCCCCGATGGCGTCGGCGCCATCGTCATCCACGGCATCGGCGACCATTTCTCCTCCGGCCTCGATCTCTCCGAACTCTCCGAGCGTGACGCGACCGAAGGCCTGCAGCATTCGCAGATGTGGCACCGGGTGTTCGACCGCATCCAGTACAGCCGCGTGCCCGTGATCGTCGCGCTGAAGGGCGCCGTGATCGGCGGCGGGCTGGAGCTTGCCTGCGCCGCGCATATCCGTGTCGCCGAGCCTTCGGCCTATTTCGCGCTGCCCGAGGGACAGCGCGGCATCTTCGTCGGCGGCGGTGGCTCGGTGCGGCTGCCGCGCCTGATCGGCGTACCCCGCATGATCGACATGATGCTGACGGGCAGAGTCTATTCCGCGACCGAAGGCGCGGCCTATGGCTTCGCACAATACCTGACCGACGCGGGCGGCGCGCTGCCGAAAGCGGTCGAGCTCGCCGAGCGCATCGCAGGGAATGCGCCGCTGACCAATTTTGCCGTGCTGCAGGCGCTGCCGATGATCGCCGAAGCCAATCCGCAGACCGGGCTGTTGATGGAATCACTGATGGCGACGGTGGCGCAGAGCGACAAGGAAGCGAAACGTCGAATCCGCGAATTCCTTGAGCACAAGACCGCGAAAGTGAAGCCGACCTGAGATGAGCGCCAGACCCGACATGTCAGCGCCAGTCAAAGATGCCACCCCGCGTCCGCTGCGCGCGATATCGTTCGGCAATCCCGAAGTCACTATCGAACGGCGCGACGATGGCACGATCTATCTTCGCCCACGCAGCAAGCTCCTCGACTATCCGCAGCGCATCACCGATCGGCTGCATCATTGGGCCGAGGTCGCCCCCCACCGCGTGTTCATGGCCGAGCGAGCGGCCGGCGGCGCGTGGCGCGAGCTCACCTACGCTGGGCTGCTCGATGCTGCCAGGCACATCGCCTCCGCACTGATCGCCCGCGGCCTGTCGGCGGAAAAGCCGCTCGTGATCCTCTCCGGCAATTCGATTGATCACGCGCTGCTCGCGTTCGGCGCGCTGTATGCCGGCGTGCCGTTCTGCCCGGTCTCGCCGGCCTATTCGCTGATATCGCGCGATTTCGGCAAGCTCGGCTTTGTGATGAAGCTCCTGACGCCCGGCCTGGTCTTTGCCGACGACGCCGACAAGTTCGCCGACGCCCTGTCTGCGAACGTTGCGCCAGAGATCGAGATCGTCGCCACGCGCGGCGACCTTCCCGGCCGCGTCGTGACGAGACTTTCCGACCTGCTGGCAACGCCCGAGCATCCGCTTCTCGACGCCACGCACGAAGCGGTTGCACCGGATACGATCGCGAAATTCCTATTAACCTCCGGCTCGACCGGCAATCCGAAGGCCGTGATCAACACCCAGCGCATGCTCTGCGCCAACCAGGTGATGCTGCGCGAGACGCTGGCGTTCCTCAAGGACGAGCCACCGGTGATTGTCGACTGGCTGCCCTGGAATCACACCTTTGGTGGCAACCACAATATCGGGCTGACGCTGTTCAACGGCGGCTCGATGTATCTCGACGAAGGCAAGCCGATGCCCGGCGGCATCGAGGCCACCGTGAGTAACCTTCGCGAGATTTCGCCGACGGTCTATTTCAACGTACCCAAGGGCTATGAATCGCTGCTGCCCTATCTGCGCGACGATGCCGGCCTGCGCGCGAAATTCTTCGGCCGCCTGCACGCGATGTTCTTCTCCGGCGCGGCGCTGTCGCCCTATGTCTGGAACAGCCTCGACGAGCTTGCGGTGCGCGAGACCGGCTTTCGCGTGCCGATGCTGACCGGGCTCGGCGCCACCGAGACTGCGCCGTTCTTCATGTCGGTACGGCCCGACACCAGCCGCTCCGGCCATGTCGGCCTTCCCGTATCAGGCAACGAAGCCAAGCTGCTGCCGAACAACGGCAAGCTGGAAGTGCGCGCCAGGGGACCGAACGTCACCCCTGGCTATTGGCGCCAGCCCGAATTGACCGCCGCGGCCTTCGACGAAGAAGGCTTCTACAAGTTCGGCGATGCGCTGAAGCCGGTCAAAGCGGATGATTTCGATGCCGGCTTCGATTTCGATGGCCGCATCGCCGAGGATTTCAAGCTCGCCAGTGGCACCTGGGTCAGTGTCGGCCCGCTCCGCGCGCGCTTTATCGCTGCCTGCGCACCGCTGGTGCGCGACGTCGTCATCGCCGGCATCAACCGCGATGAAATTGCCGCGATCGTGATCCTGGATCTCGACGGGTGCCGTATCATCAACCCGGTGCTGTCGACCAACGACATCGCGGCCGCCGCGGCCGATCCGCTGGTCCGCGCCGCTTTCCGGGAGCGCTTCGCCCGCTTCCTCACGAGCGCCACCGGATCGTCGACCCGGATCACCCGCGCGATCCTGCTCGATGCGCCACTCTCGATCGATCGCGGCGAGGTCACCGACAAGGGCTCGATCAACCAGCGCGCTGTGCTGGAGCATCGCGCAGCGCTGATCGAGGCGCTTTATGCCGACGTTCCGCCGGCACACGTCATCACATTGAGCTGAGTTCTATAAAGGAGAGGACCATGCAGTTGAAGGATCAGGCCGCCATCGTCACCGGCGGCGCATCGGGACTGGGCGCCGCGACCGCGCGCCGGCTCGCCGCGCAGGGCGCCAAGGTCGCTGTATGCGACCTCAACGCAAAGCTGGCCGAGAGCGTTGCGGCCGAGATCGGCGGCGTCGCCGTGATCTGCGACGTGTCGGACGCGGCCTCCGCCGAAGCCGCCGTCGCCGATGCCGCCAAGGCGCACGGCCCGGCGCGCATCCTGGTCAACTGCGCTGGCATCGGCGTGGCGAAGCGCGTAATCGGACGCGATGGCCCGATGCCGCTCGGCGATTTCGACAAGGTGATCAAGGTCAACCTGCTCGGCTCCTTCAACATGCTGCGGCTTGCGACTGCGGCGATGGTGAAGCTCGAGCCGCTGTCGACTGGCGAGCGCGGCGTGGTGATCTCGACCGCGTCGATTGCCGCCTATGACGGCCAGATCGGCCAGGCCGCCTATTCGGCTTCCAAGGGCGGCATCGTCGGCATGACATTGCCGATCGCGCGCGAGCTCGCGCAGTTCGGCATTCGTGTACTGGCGATCGCACCCGGCCTGTTCCTGACGCCGCTGCTCGCGGGTTTGCCGCAGGAGGCGCAAGACTCGCTGGCCGCCTCGATCCCGTTCCCGCACCGGCTCGGCGACGCTAACGAGTTCGCCTCGCTGGCGCTGCACATGATCGACAATCCCTACCTCAACGGCGAGGTGGTGCGGCTCGATGCCGCGCTTCGCATGGCGCCGCGCTGAGGCTTTGTAATGTTCGTGCACCGGCGCGATGTGCAAATCCAGTGGGGCGACTGCGACCCCGCCAACATCGTCTATTACCCGCGCTATTTCGCTATGTTCGACGATTCGACCTCCATCATGTTCGAAGCGGCCTGCTTCTCGAAACAGGACATCATCAACAACTACGGACTGGTCGGCATTCCCATGGTCGACACGCGGGCGAAATTCTACATCCCGTCGACGCATGGCGACTGGATTACGATTGAAACCCGGGTGGAAAGCATCAAGCGCTCGAGCTTCGAAGTGACACACAAGGTGTTCAAGGGCGAGGCGCTGGCGATCGAAGCTTTCGAGACCCGCGTCCTCGTCGGCCGCGATCCGAACGATCCCTCAAAATTGAAGTCGGCGCCGTTTCCGCAGGAGATCATCGACCGTTTCATGAAAGGCTGATTTGAGTGCGCTGTCCCATTGACCTAAAGAAGGGGCTGGATTGGCCTCGTTAGTTGCTTACACCGACAAGAATAATTCCAAGGGAGGACTGAATGAAGAAAGCTTATCTCGCCGCGGCTGCGCTGGCTGCGGCGCTGGCGCTGCCGGGCTCGTCGGCATCCGCGCAGAGTAACGAGATCGTCATCGGCATCTCGATCTCGACCACGGGGCCTGCGGCAGCGCTCGGCATTCCCGAACGCAATTCGCTCGATTTCGTGCCGAAGGAGATCGGCGGCGTACCGCTCAAGGTGATCGTGCTCGATGACGGCGGCGACCCGACCGCCGCCACCACCAACGCGCGGCGCTTCGTCACGGAATCGAAGGCCGACATCATCATGGGCTCCTCCACCACCCCACCCTCGATCGCAGTCTCCACCGTCGCCAACGAGGCCAGCATCCCGCATTTCGGGCTGGCGCCATTTCCGATCAACGAAGCGCGCGCGAAATGGTCGGTCGACATGCCGCAGTCGATCCCGATCATGGGCAAGGTGCTGTACGAGCACATGAAGGCGCATGGCATCAAGACCGTCGGCTATATCGGCTATTCCGATTCCTACGGCGATCTCTGGGTCAACGACTTCAAGGCGCAGGCGGTGCCGATGGGCCTGCAGATGATCGACGAAGAGCGCTTTGCCCGGCCCGACACTTCGGTCGCGGGCCAGGTGTTGAAGCTCGTCGCCGCCAATCCCGACGCGATCCTGGTCGGTGCCTCCGGCACCGCGGCGGCCCTGCCGCAGAGCGCATTGCGCGAGCGCGGCTACAAGGGCTTGATCTACCAGACCCATGGCGCTGCCAGCATGGATTTCATCCGCATCGCCGGCGCCGCGGCGGAGGGCGTCATCATGGCGTCGGGCCCAGTGATGTCGCCGGAGAGCCAGCCGGACAGCGCACTGACCAAGAAGCCGGGGCTCACGCTCAACACCGCCTACGAAGCCAAATATGGCGCCAACAGCCGCAGCCAGTTCGCCGGCCACTCCTACGACGCCTTCGAAGTGCTGAAGCGCGTGATCCCAGTCGCGCTGAAGGCCGGCAAGCCCGGCACGCCGGAGTTCCGCGAAGGCATCCGCCAGGCGCTGATGAGCGAGAAGGAAATTGTCGCCACGCAAGGCGTCTATAACTGGACTGAAAAGGATCGCTACGGCCTCGACGATCGCTCGCGGATCCTGCTGACGGTGAAGGACGGCAAATACGTCCCGGCGATGTGACGATGCGTGGCGGGAGCGCGGATCAAACCGCGCTCTCGCCTTCATGCTGGAAGCCGAGATAGCTCGCGGCGACGCGCTGGTTCCTCGCGATGTCCCTGGCCGCTCCGCTGAGCACGAATTCGCCGAGCTCCATCACATAGGCGCGGTCGGCGATCTGCAGCGCGGCCTGGGCGTTCTGCTCCACCAGCAGCACCGATACGCCGGCGGCGCGAAGCTCGCCGATGGTGCGGAAGATGTCGGCGACGATGATCGGCGCAAGTCCGAGGCTCGGCTCGTCCAGCATCAGGAGCTTCGGCGCCCCCATCAGCGCGCGCCCCATCGCCAGCATCTGCTGCTCGCCGCCGGACAGCGTGCCGGCGAGCTGTTTGCGCCGCTCCTGCAGCCGCGGAAACAGGCTGTAGACGCGCTCGAACGACCGTGCCGCAGTCGCCTTGGCGATCCGGAATGCGCCGAGCTGCAGATTGTCCTCGACATTCATGGTCGCAAACAATTCGCGGTGCTCGGGCACGAGGCTCAGGCCCGCCGCGACGCGGTCCTCGATGTCGAGCGTGGCCATGTCCTTGCCTGCGAACATCGTGCGGCCCTTGAGCGGCAGGATGCCCATGACGGCGTTGAGCAGCGTGGTCTTGCCGGCCCCGTTGGCGCCGATGATGGTGACGATCTCGTTCTCGCCAACTTCGAGCGAGACGCCGCGTACGGCTTCGACCTTGCCATAGGCGATATGCACGTCGGAGACCGACAACAATGCGCTCATGCCGCCGCTCCGAGATAGGCCTTGATGACCTCGGGATTCTTCTTGATCGCCTCCGGCGTACCTTCCGCGATCTTGGTGCCGAAATCGAGCACGACGATGCGGTCGGCGAGGTCCATCACAAAACCCATGTCGTGTTCGACCAGGAGCACCGACATGCCGCCGTCGCGGAGTTGCCGGAGCAGCGCCGCAAGCCGCTGCTTCTCCATATGCCGCAGCCCCGCGGCGGGCTCGTCGAGCAGAAGCAGCATCGGGTCGACGCAGAGTGCGCGGGCGATCTCGACGATGCGCTGCTGGCCGAGCGAGAGCGAGCCTGCGAGCTGGTCGATCTGGTCGGTGAGCCCGACGCGCTCGATCTGCCGCGCGGCTTCCGCGAGCAGCCTTGCTTCATCCGCGCGGTCGAGCCGGAACATGCTGGCGACAGCGCCAGAGGCCCCGCGCAGATGAGCGCCGATCGCGACATTCTCCAGCACGGTCATGTCTGGCACCAGCTTGACGTGCTGAAAGGTGCGGGCAACGCCGAGCTTCACCACTTCCTGCGGCGGCGCGTTCTCGACCTTCCTGCCAAGCACGGAGATGGCGCCGCTTGTTGCAGTCAAGACGCCCGTGATCAGGTTGAAGGTCGTGCTCTTGCCGGCGCCGTTGGGACCGATCAGCGCCACGATCTCGCGGGCCTTGACGTCGAAGCTGACGTCGTTGACCGCGGTGACGCCGCCGAATTGCTTGCGCGCCTTGTCGAGCTGCAGGAGCACTGCAGACGTCGTCGGTGCACGCTCGCGGGCAGGCAGCGTCAACGAGGTGTCCGGCGTCTTGCGGGCCGCCTTGAGCGGCAGCCGCGCCATCAGCCATGGCCAGACGCCGGATGGCGCGAGCTGCAGCAGCATCACCAGGAGGATGCCGAATACGATGGTCTCGAGCTGGCTCTGGCCGCCGAAGATGTAAGGCAAATAACTCTGCAGCACTTCCTTCAAGATCACGACGATGCCGGCGCCAAGCACCGCGCCCCAGACATAGCCGGCGCCGCCGACGACGGCGATGAAGAGATATTCGATGCCGGCCTGCGGACCGAACGGGGTGGGGTTCGCCGCACGCTGGAAATGCGCATAGAGCCAGCCGGAGAGGCCCGCCAGCACCGCGGCGTAGATGAACACCAGAAGCTTGGCGCGCGGCGTCTGCACGCCGAAGGCTTCGGCCGCGATATGACCGCGCCGCAGCGCGCGGATGGCGCGGCCGGTGCGCGAGTCCAGGAGGTTCAACGTCAGCACCGCCGATATCAAGACCGCGATCCAGATCGCATAGTAGATCGCGCCGGGGCTCAGCATCTTGAAGGAGCCGATCGCAAGCGGCGGGATACCGGAGATACCGTCATTGCGCCCGAGGAATTCGAGCTTGCTGAAGAGATAAAACAGCGCGATGCCCCAGGCGATGGTGCCGAGCGGCAGATAGTGACCGGACAGTCGCACCGTGACGATGCCGAGCAGCACCGCGGCGATGCCGCTGACCAGGAGCGAGAGCGGCAGCGTCAGCCAGGGCGAGACGCCATAAGCAGTCGTCAGCACTGCCGTCGTGTAGGCGCCGAAACCGCAGAACGCCGCCTGCCCGAACGAGGTGAGCCCGCCGACGCCGGTGAGCAGCACCAATCCCATCGCCACCAATGCGGCGAGACCGATATTGTCGAGCAGCACGATCCAGAATGGCGGGATGCCCGGCACCAGCGGGATCAGCGCCATCACGAGAGCGAAGATGATGAGAGGCAATCGCTGCGTCATCACCGCTCAATCCTTCTCTTCTTCCACCGCAGGAGCCGCGAGCGAACGCAGCACCAGGACGGGCAGGATCAGCGTGAAGACGATGACTTCCTTGAAGTTGCTGGCATAGAACGAGGAGAACGCCTCGACGACGCCGACGAGAATGGCAGCGACGGCCGTCAAGGGATAGCTGACCAGACCGCCGATGATCGCCGCGATGAAACCTTTCAGGCCGATCAGGAAGCCGGTGTCGTAATAGAGCGTCGTGATCGGCACGATCAGGATCCCCGAGATCGCGCCGATCAGCGACGCCAGCAGGAACGCGATCTGGCCGGACAATGTGGTGCGGATGCCGACAAGTCGGGCCCCGAGGCGATTGACGGCGGTGGCGCGCAGCGCCTTGCCGGTCAGCGAGTAGCCGAAGAACAGCCAGAGCGCGATGATGAAGGCGACGGTGAGGCCGTAGACCGCGAGGCTCTGGCCGGTGAAGCGGAGCGAGCCCGCCGCCAGCGCGACGTTGGAGAGCGCCGGTCCGCGCAGGCCCTCGGCGCCGAAAAAAACGAGGCCAAGGCCCTGCAGCGCGAGGTGGCAGCCGACGGAGGCGATCAACAGCACCAGCACCGACGTGTGCGCGATCGGCTGGAACGCGATGCGGTAGAGGAACAGCCCGATCGCCGCCACGATCAGAAGCGCAAGCGCGATGTTGACGGCGATCGGCGTCTTCGGCCCCGCCAGCGCATAGGTCAGCAGGCAGACGGCCAGCGGAAAGACGATGTCGACGGCGACAGCGCGCGCGACCAGGCGCGCATGCAGCGACTTCCGCGCAAAGAACAGGTCGAGGCCGAACGCCACCAGGCCCATCGCGACCGCGAGCTTCGCGGTGCCCGGCACCTGGCCGGTCGCAAGCATCGCATAGCTCAGCGCGCCATAGGTGACGAACTCGCCCTGCGGGATCAGGATCACGCGCGTGACCGCGAACACCAGGACCAGAGCCAGCCCCAGCAAGGCGTAGATGGCGCCGTTGGTGATGCCGTCCTGCAGCAGGAACAGCATGATCGTCGTGTTCAAAGCCGAGCGCTCCCCCCTCACGCGGCGGGCCGGTCGACGCTTCGCAGCGTTCGATCGTCCGGTGTCGGCTGTTGAAAGCTGCCGACGTTTGATATATCGGATAACAATTATCGAGTATAATCTCAAGAGGCCGACCTTCGGCCACACCTTTCTATCGGGATTGCGAGCCTCGAGCGATGACCGTTTCCAAGACCGCCGCCGATGCCGCCAAGGTATCCCGCCCCGTGGCCGGGCAGGATCTTGACGCTTCGAGCGACGATGGCCTGCTGCAGCTTGGGGAACTGTCGGGGCTGCTCGGCTATTCGCTGAAACGCGCGCAGCTCAGGGTGTTCGAGGATTTTCTGCGCTGCGTCGCGCCCTTGCAACTCACGCCGGCACAATTCTCGGTGCTGCTGCTGCTTGACCAGAATCCCGGCCGCAATCAGACCGAGATCGCCAATACGCTCGGCATCCTGCGGCCGAATTTCGTGGCGATGCTCGACGCCCTGGAGAGCCGCGAACTCTGCGCGCGCATGCGCTCCGCAAGCGACCGTCGCTCCCACATTCTCGTGTTGACCGACAAGGGCCGCGCGGTGCTGGCGCGCGCCAAGAAGCTGGTCGCCAACAAGCATGAGGCGCGGCTGATCGAATTGCTGGGACCCGAGAGCCACGCGGCGCTGCTCGAGATGCTGGCGAAGATCGCGCGCGAGTTTTGAGGGTGGAGCTACGTAGGATGGGAAGAGCGAAGCGAAACATCAGCTTCGCGACAACCTGCCCGAATGATGGGTTTCGCTTCGCTCTACCCATCCTACGATGTCGTCCCGGCTCAAGGCCGGGACGACGACGGACTTACGGCGAGAATGACGGCTGCGAGCGTCAGTCCACCAAAATGACGCGGACGTCGTTGACGTTGGTCAGCGTCGGGCCGGTCAGGAGCAGATCACCAGTCTTTTCGAAGAAGCCGCTGGCGTCGTTGTTCTGGAGATAGGCCCTGGGATCGAGGCCCTGCGATTTCATCTTGGCGAACGTGCTGTGATCGATGACGGCGCCGGCTGGGTCGCTGGCGCTGCCGGCGCCGCCGTCGGCGCCGTCCGTGTCTGCTGCCAGCGCCGAGATATCGGTCATGCCCTTGAGCAGGTCGGCGAGCGCGAGCGCGTATTCCTGATTGGGGCCGCCGCGGCCATTGCCGCGCACGGTGACAGTGAGTTCGCCGCCGGACAGGATGGCGACGCGCCTGCCCTCGCTGCGGGCCGCCAGCGCGAGCTGCGCATGCGCGGCGGCAACGTCGCGCGCTTCGCCTTCGAGATCGGCGCCGAGTTCGATGGTCGCATAGCCCGCCTCGCGCGCGACCTTGACCGCGGCCTCGATCGAGGCCTTCGGCTTCGCGATCAATTCGAACGTCGCGCGCGCAAAAGCGGGATCGCCCGGTTTGCAGCTTTCATTGCCGAGATCGTCGAGCGCACGGCGAACGGCGTCGTCGACGGCAAGGTTGTATTTGGCAACGATGGCACGTGCATCCGCAAGCGTGGTCGGATCGGGCACCGTGGGGCCGGACGCGATCGCGGAAGGATCGTCATGCGGCACGTCGGAAATCGCGAGCGTCACGATCTCGGCCAGCTTGCCTGCCCGTGCCAGGCGGCCGCCCTTGATCCGCGACAGGTGTTTCCGCACGACATTCATTTCGCCGATCGGCGCGCCCGAACGGAGCAGCGCGCGGTTCACCTGCTGCTTCTGCGCAAAGCTGACGCCGTCGACCGGCGCGATCCAGTTGGCGGAGCCGCCGCCGGACAGCAACACCAGCAAAAGATCATCAGCGGTCGCCGTCGCCGCAAGGCGCAGCGTATCGTCGGCGGCCTTCAGCCCGGCCTCGTCTGGTACCGGATGGCCAGCCTCGACCACCGTGATCCGGCGGGTCGGCACGCCATGGCCGTGGCGGGTGGTCGCGATCCCCGTCAAGAGCGCCGGATCGAGTTCCAGCGCGTCGAGATAGTGCCGCTCGGCTGCCGCCGCCATGGCGGCGGCGCCCTTGCCCGCGGCAAGCACAATCACCCTCCCCTTCGGCACCGGACGCAAATGCGGTGCCAACACGACATCAGGATGGGCGGCAGCTACCGCCGCATCGAAAATCGCGCGCAGGAGAGGGCGTCGGTCTGTCATCAGTTACCAGAGATCTCGCCGCTGATGACTTCGCCGAACAGCTGCCAGCGTTCACCCTTGAACTGCATCAATTGCAACTGCTCGATCGGCATGTAATCAGTCGCGCTCGTGGTCAGCGTCACGCCCGGTAACAGTCCGCCCTGCGCGAATTGCTTCAGGCTTTGCGCCTGCTTCATGACATTCTCCCGGGTCAGGTTGTCGCCGCAGCGACGGAGCACCTCTACCATGGTAGTCGCAAGGTTGTAACCGGTCATCGCAGAAGAGTCGATGCGGTTCATCTCGGGAAGATATTTCGCGAGCAGATCGTCGAACGCCTTGATGCCGGGATCGCTGGCCCACTGGGGATCGCTGACGTCCTTGGCATAAGCCGCCGAAATCACGCCCTGCGAGTTCTCAACCCCCGCCGGCTTCATCACGGCCGCGGTCGAGGCGCTGACGTTGGAGATGATCGTGACCGGCTTCCAGTTCATCTCGCCGAGCTTCTTGATCGCCTGCGCGCCGAACTTCGGCGTGGTGTAAAGCACCAGAACGTCGGGATTGACCGATTTCATCTTCACAACGTGCGAATCGACAGTCGGCTCCGAGACCTCGTAGCTCTCCTCCGCGACGATCCGCGAGGCGTCTGCGCCGAACCCGTCCTTCAGGCCCTTCAGATAATCTTTGCCCATATCGTCGTTCTGATAGAGCACGGCCACTTTCGCGCCAGGCTTCTCCTTGCTCAGGTATTTCGCGTAGATGCGCGCTTCGCTCTGGTAGCTCGGCAGCCAGCCCATGGTCCAGGGGAAGGTCTTCGGCTCGTTCCACTTGGTCGCGCCGGTGGCGACGAAGAGCTGCGGCACCTTCTTGCTGTTGAGATATTTCTGGATCGCGGTGTTGGGCGCGGTGCCCAGCGTGCCGACCAGCAGCAGAACCTCGTCGCTTTCCACCAGCTTGCGTGCCTGCTCCACCGTCTTCGGCGGGCTATAGGCATCGTCATAGGAGATGAAGTTGATCTTGCGGCCGTTGATGCCGCCCTCGTCGTTGACCTTCTTGAACACCGCAGCGATTGCCTTGCCGACGCTACCGTAAGCGGAAGCCGGCCCGCTATAGGGCACGATGTTGCCGATCTTGATCTCGGTGTCCGTCGCACCGGTGTCATATTGCTTCTGCGCAAGCGCGGCAGAGGCAGTCGTAGCGGCTACGGCAAGGCCGAGGAATGCGGTCGCAAGGCGGCGTCGGGTCAACATGGGTATAGGACTCCTTCGGAGCAGAAGCTCCCCGTTCTGGTGCACTGCATTCATAGCGCGGAAAAGAATGTTCGCAACAAAAAGCCCCTGCGATCCTGTCGCAGGGGCTTTGCGTGCTTAACTTCGGGTAACTGCTGGAAGAATCTAGCCGCCGACGTCAGCGCTGATGACGTCGCCGAACAATTCCCACTTATCGCCTTTGAACTTCATGAGCTGAAGCGAGCTGATCGGAGCAAAGTCATTTGATCCGGTGTTGATCTTGATGCCGGGCAGCAGGACTTCGGTACGGAAATCCTTCAGGCTCGCCGCCTGCTTCATGACGTTCTCGCGCGTCAGGTTGTCGCCACACTGCTTCAACACCTGAACCAGCGTCTGCGCCACGCCGTAGCCGACCACGGTACCGCCGTCGAGCTTGTCGCCTTCCGGAAAATCCTTAGCCATGAAGGCATAGAATTCCTTCATGCCGGGATCGTTGTCCCACTGCTTGTCGGAGGCGTCCTTGAGGTAGGCGGCGGAGACGATGTCCTGGGCGTTCTCGAAGCCGGCGGGCTTGAGCACGCTGCCCACGGAAGCCGAGACGTTATTGAGGAAATGCAGCGGCTTCCAGCCGATCTCGGCGTTCTTCTTGATCGCCTGCGCGGCAAACTTCGGCGTCGTGATATTGATGAAGATGTCGGCGCCGGTCGACTTGAGCTTGACCATATGGGAATCGATGGTCGGCTCGGAGGTCTCGTAGCTTTCCTCGGCAACGATCATGCTGGAGGCCTTGGGGCCGAGCCCGTCCTTCAGGCCTTTCAGATAGTCCTTGCCGTAGTCGTCGTTCTGATAGAGCACCGCGATCTTGGCGTTCGGGTAGTTCTTCAGAATGTATTTGGCGTAGATCTGGGTTTCGCTCTGGTAGCTCGGCTGCCAGCCCATGGTCCATGGGAAGTTCTGCGGATCGTTCCACTTGGTGGCCCCGGTGGCGACGAACAGCTGCGGCACCTTCTTCGAGTTCATGTATTTCTGGATCGCGGTATTCGGCGGCGTGCCGAGCGAATTGAAGATGAACAGCACCTCATCGCTTTCGACCAGCTTGCGCGCCTGCTCCACCGTCTTCGGCGGAGAATAGGCGTCGTCGTAGGAGACGAAATTGATCTTGCGGCCATTGATGCCGCCGGCGTCGTTGATCTTCTTGAAGTAGGCGGCCTCGGTGCGACCGATCACGCCATAGGCGGAGGCCGGCCCGCTGTAGGGCATGATATTGCCGATCTTGATCTCGGTATCCGTTGCGCCTGAATCGTATTTCTTCTGTGCCAAGGCACCGCCGGCGGACGAAGCAAGCAGGCCGAACGCAGCCGAAAGAATCGCGAGTTTTTTGATAACGGACATTCCGTCTCTCTCCCTTTTGGATGACATTGATGCTGTGTCATGGCTTTCTTGATCCGAAAGCTCTTGGTGTTAGCGGTAGTGCTTACCACCTTGCCGACATTGCCTCAACAAAAAGCCCCTGCGGCAAAGCCGCAGGGGCTGCATCTTTAGTAGTCATGTACTCGCAAGCCGCCGCGGCGCGATGAGCTCGGGTCGAATTGCGTCCGCGACGAACACTGCGCCCTCTCCCGCCTGCGGGAGAGGGGTTGGGGTGAGGGTGTCTCCGCGATGGGACTCTTCGTGGGGAGAGAGCCCCCACCCGCTGCGCAAGGGCGCAGCGACCTCCCCCGCAAGCGGGAGAGGTGAACAAGCTCGCGTATAGACTGATTCAACCAAATGACATCAGGATCAGCCGCCGACGTCGCCGCTCAGGATGTCGCCGAAGCGCTCCCAGGTGTCACCCTTGAATCTCATGAGCTGCAGTTGTGCGAGCGGCGCGAAGTCGGTCGGCGACGTATTCACCTTGATGCCGGGCAACAGCCCGCCGAGCTCGAGGTCGCGGATGCTGGCGGCCTGCTTCATGATGTTCTCGTGGGTCAGGTTGTCGCCGCAGGCCTTCAGCACATGCACCATGCCCTGCGCCACCGTGTAGCCGTACATGACCGCGGCGTCGGAGCGGTTGGCCTCGGGATAGTATTTATCGAGGAATTCGTTCCAGGCGATCATGCCGGGATCGTTCTTCCACTGCGGATCGGTCGGATCCTTCAGGTAGTTCGACGAGATGATGTCCTGCGCATTCTCAAGGCCGGCCGGCTTGAGCACGCTGCCTACGGAGGACGAGACGTTGTTGAGGAAGTGCAGCGGCTTCCAGCCGATCTCGGCGTTCTTCTTGATCGCCTGCGCCGCAAATTTCGGCGTAGTGATGTTGAAGAAGACGTCGGCACCCGACGACCAGAGCTTCACAATGTGGGAGTCGATGGAGGGTTCGGAGACTTCGTAGCTTTCCTCGATCATGATCATCGAGGCCGCCTTGCTGCCGAGGCCGTCCTTGAAGCCCTTCAGGTAATCCTTGCCGTAATCATCGTTCTGGTAGAGCACCGCGATCCTGGCGTTCGGATGGTTCTTCAGGATGTACCTTGCGTAGATGATCGACTCGCTCTGGTAGTTAGGCTGCCAGCCCATGGTCCAGGGGAAATCTTTCGGGTCGTTCCACTTGGTGGCGCCGGTGGCGACGAAGAGCTGCGGCACCTTCTTCTGGTTCATGTATTTCTGGATCGCCGTGTTCGGCGGCGTGCCCAGCGAATTGAAGATGAGGAGCACCTCGTCGCTCTCGACCAGCTTGCGCGCCTGCTCCACAGTCTTCGGCGGAGAGTAGGCGTCGTCATAGGAGATGAAGTTGATCTTGCGGCCGTTGATGCCGCCCTCGGCATTGATCTTGTTGAAGTAGGCCGCCTCCGTCTTGCCGATCACACCATAGGCGGAAGCCGGTCCGCTGTAGGGCATGATGTTGCCGATCTTGATCTCGGTGTCGGTGGCGCCGACGTCATATCTCTTCTGGGCGAGCGCGTGGCCGCTGCTCACGGCCAGCAATGCGACGGCGGCCGCAAGGGCCCCCAGCCGCAAATGGATGGCAGACATTGGGATCTCCTTGGGATCATGGTGGATGTGTCATGTTTTTTGGATTGGGAGCACTTTCCGGCTCCTGCCGGCATTGAATACCTTTCACCTGGTCCCGGCAACAAAAAGCCCCCGCGATGCGCGGGGGCTGCGAGCGGCGGATGCCGCCGCGACACCATCAATGACCGAGGGCGCCGCTCATGATGCCGCCGAACAACTCCCACTTGTCTTTCTTAAACCGCATCATCTGGAGTTGCTTGATCGGCGCGAAGTCGGTCGGCGATGTGTTGATGGTGATGCCGGGCAGCAGCGTATCGGGCGCAAACTCCTTCAGGCTCGCGGCCTGCTTCATGATGTTGGCGCGGGTGAGATCGTCGCCGCACATCTGCAGCACCTTCACCATCGTTTGCGCCGCGCCGTAGCCATAGACCACCGCGTCGTCGCGACGATCGGCTTCCGGATAATATTTGTCCAGGAAGGCAAAGAGCCGCTTCATGCCGGGATCGTTGTCCCATTGCGGGTCGGCGCCATCCTTGGCATAGGCCGCCGACAGGACGCCCTGCACATTCTCGAAGCCGGCGGGCTTCATGGCACCGCCGACGGAAGCGGAGACGTTGGATACGATCTGCAGCGGCTTCCAGTTGAGCTCCGCGACATTCTTCATCGCCTGAGCCGCGAATTTCGGCATGGCGATGTTGATGAAGACGTCGGCGCCCGCCGCCTTCAGCTTGGCGATGTGGCCTTCCATCGACGGCTCGGACGTCTCGTAGCTTTCTTCGGCAACGATCATCGCCGCCCTCTCGCCGAATCCGTCCCTCAGGCCTCTCAGGTAATCCTTGCCGAAATCGTCGTTCTGATAGAGCACGCCGACCTTGGCATTTGGCTTCTCCTTCAGGATGTACTTGGCATAGATGCGCGCCTCGCTCTGGTAGCTCGGCTGCCAGCCCATGGTCCACGGAAACTCTTTTGGCTGGTCCCACTTGCTGGCGCCGGAGGCGACGAAGACCTGCGGCACTCCCTTGCCGTTCATGTATTTCCGGATCGCGAGGTTGGTGACCGTGCCGAGCGAGTTGAAGATCAGGAGCACTTCATCGCTCTCCACGAGCTTGCGCGCCTGCTCCACCGTCTTCGACGGGTTGTAGCCGTCGTCATAGCTGATGAATTTGATCTTGCGACCGTTGATGCCGCCCTCGGCGTTGATCTTGTTGAAATAAGCCGCCTGGGTCTTGCCGATCACGGCATAGCCGGAAGCCGGTCCGCTATAGGGCATGATGTTGCCTATTCTGATCTCGGTGTCGCTGGCGCCGCTATCGTACTTCTTCTGAGCAAGCGCATCGCCGGTGGTGGCGGTGATCAGGGCGAGCACGGCTGAAAGGGCAGTCAATCGCAAGCGCACGGCAGTCATTCGTTTCATTCAGCCTCGAGTGGATGCGTTTCTTGGAACTCCCATGGAGGGCATTCAATGCGGTTGTCGCATCGTCAGTCAACAAAAAGCCTCGCGGCTTGCGCCACGAGGCTCGTTATGCGTCTCTTGCACTGCAACCTTAGAGCATGATCCGGAAAAGTGGATACCGGTTTTCCCTCGCGACAAACGCGAAGCGTTTGCGCGGAGATCACGCTCTAGTCGGTGGGGATGTCGCCGCTGATGATCTCGCCGAACAGTTCCCACTTCTGTCCCTTGAACCGCATCATCTGAAGCTGGCTGACCGGGGCGAAGTCGGTGACAGAGGTGTTGATCTTGACACCCGGCAGCAACGTGTCGGGCACAAAATCCTTCAGGCTCGCGGCCTGCTTCATCACGTTGGCGCGGGTCAGATCGTCGCCGCACGTCTGCAACACTTTCGCCAGGGTTTGTGCAGCGCCGTAGCCGTAGACCAGGGCGCTATCGGTCTTGTCGGCGCCCGGCATGTATTTGTCGAGGAACTCGTTCCACTTTTTCATGCCGGGATCGTTGGCCCATTGCGGGTCTGAGCCGTCCTTGGCGTAGGCCGCCGACAGCACGCCCTGGCCGTTCTCAAATCCTGCCGGCTGCATCACGCTGCCGACCGAGATCGAGACGTTGGTGACGATCTGCAGCGGCTTCCAGCCGAGTTCGGCGGTCTTCTTGATGGTTTGCGCTGCGAATTTCGGCGTGGCGTAGATCAACAGCACGTCCGGATTGGCGGCCTTGATCTTGACGATGTGCCCGTCGATCGACGGCTCGGAGACCTCGTAGCTCTCTTCCAGGGTGATCATCGAGGACGCCTTGGCGCCAAGGCCATCCTTGGTGCCCTTGAGATAGTCCTTACCGAAATCGTCGTTCTGGTAGAGGATCGCGACCTTGGCGTCCGGCTTCTCCTTCATCAGCCATTTCGCGTAGATATGCGCTTCGCTCTGGTAGCTCGGCTGCCAGCCCATGGTCCACGGGAAGTTCTTCGGGTCGTTCCACTTGGTCGCGCCGGTGGCCACGAACAATTGCGGGATCTTCTTGGAGTTCAGGTATTTCTGGATCGCGGTGTTCGAGGGCGTGCCGAGCGGGTTGAAGACAACAAGGACTTCGTCGCTCTCGACCAGCTTGCGCACCTGCTCGACCGCCTTCGGCGGCGAATAGGCGTCGTCATAGGTGATGAAATTGATCTTGCGGCCGTTGATGCCGCCCTGATCGTTGATCATCCGGAAATAGGCTTCCTCGGTCTTGCCGATCGCGCCATAGGCGGACGCAGGTCCACTATAGGGGATGATGTTGCCGATCTTGATCTCGGTGTCGGAGGCGCCGGTATCGTATTTTTTCTGGGCGAAGGCGCTGCCGGAAGTGGCAGCAAAAGCGATGACCGCCGCCGAAAGCACGGCGGTCCGTAGTTTGAAGGGCATTGTCTCTCCTAAAGTCTCTCTTCTTGGTTCTTCAGTTCTTCTTGAGTTTCGCCGCCAGTTGCTGGGCAATGAGGGCGACCTGCCGGGCGCCATGCGGCACCAGGAAGATGACGAGGAACAGGAGCACGCCGAACACGGCGCCGGAGAGACCCTTGGAAATGCCTTCAGCAATATTCGGCACGAAGATGATGAAGGCGGAACCGACGATCGAACCCGGCAGCCAGCCGACGCCGCCGACCACCATGCCGAGGAACAGCGAGATCGCGAGCGTGATGGTGTAGCCGTCCGGCGCCACGAACTGCACCGCGATGGCGCCTAAGCCGCCGGCGACGCCGGTGATGCCGGCGCTGACGCCGAAGGCCAGCGTCTTGTACAGCGAGACGTCGACGCCCATGGCGGAGGCCGCGATCTCGTTGTCCCGGATCGCCATGAAGGCGCGGCCCGAGCGCGAGCGCAGCAGATTGACCGAGGCGATGTAGATCCCGATCGTGATCGCCAGCGTGAAGTAGTAGAGCCACATGTCCTGCGACAGCGGCAGGCCGAACGGCGCATCCGGCTTGGTCACCACCAGGCCCTGCACGCCGCCGGTCCAGTGCTCGAAGAAGCCGAGCTTCAGGAGCTGCGGCATTGCCGTCGCCAGGGCAAACGTGGCCAGCGCGAGATAGACGCCGGAAAGCCGCAGCGCCGGCTGGCCGAACAGGAAGCCTGCCGCGAAGCAGATCACGCCCGCGACCGGCAGGGTCAGCGCGTAGTTGACGTTGAAGTGCTCCATCAGGATCGCCGTGGTGTAGGCGCCGATGGCGTAGAACGCGCTCTGGCCGAGCGAGAACTGCCCACTGCCGCCGGTCAGGATGTTCAGCGCCAGCACCGCGAGCCCGTAGATCAGGAGCATCGTCATCTGGAAGATGATGAAGTTCTTGACGAACAGGGGCGTCAGGATCAGGGCCGCCAGCACCACCAGCGAGGTGCCGTAGCCGAGTGTCATCGCACGCTTCGGAACCGCCTCGACGGCCGGGGCTTCGGTTACAACTTCTTCAGCCGCGCTCATGATCAGACTCGCTTCACGATGGGCCGGCCAAACAGCCCAGCCGGTTTGACGACCAAGACGGTGATGATCAGCGCAAGGGCGATCGGGAGCTTGAGCTCGTTGCCGACCCCGGGAATGTAGGTGCCGGCGAGGTTCTCGAAGATGCCGACCAGGAAGCCGCCGATCACGGCACCGAGCGGCGAGCTCAATCCGCCGAGCACCGCGGAAGCGAAACCGTAGATCAGGACGCCGCCCATCATGTTCGGCTCCAGGAACACCACCGGCGCGATCAGCATGCCTGCGATGGCGCCGATCGCCGAGGCCATGCCCCAGCCGAGCGCGATCATCCAGCTCGTGTTGATGCCGACCAGCCGCGCCGATTCAGGCAGCGAGGCGGCCGCTCGCATCGCAAGGCCGATGCGGGTGAACTGGAAGAAGAAATAGAGGGCGGCCAGGAGCAGCAGGGTGACGCCGATCATGCCGGCCTGGTGGGTCGAGATAAGCTGGCTGCCGAGGAAGGGCGAGGAGCCGAACGGCGTCGGATATTGCTTGATGGTGAAATCCCAGATCAGGCCGGCGACCGAGTTGACGATCGCAAACAGCGCGATGAAGCCGGCGACGTTGGTGAGCACCGGCGCCTTCGCCAAGGGCTTGAACAGCAGTCGCTCGATCAGGATGCCACCGGCGAAGGAAAGGATGACGGTGAGGATGAACGCCCACCAATAGGGCACGCCCCATTGCATCATCTGCCAGGACATGAAGGTGGAGAACATCGCCATTTCGCCTTGGGCGAAATTGAGATGGTCGATCGCCTGGTAGATCATCACGACGGCGAGCGCCATGCAGGCGTAGATCGCGCCCGTGGCGATGCCGGCCAGGACTTGGTTGGCAAAAAGCTCCATGGTCCTCGCTCCCGTTAGTAACCCAGATAGGATTTACGGACGTCTTCGTTGTTGGCGACGTCCTTGGCGTTGCCGGACATCACGATGCGCCCGGTTTCGATCACATAGGCATGGTCGGCAAGCTCAAGCGCGAGCTGCGCGTTCTGCTCGACCACGAGGATGGTGACCTTGTCCTCGCGGTTGATCTTGCTGAAAATGCGGAACAGGTCGCGCACCACCAGTGGCGCAAGGCCGAACGACGGCTCGTCCAGGAGCATCAGCCGCGGCCGCAGCATCAGCGCACGCGCGACCGCGAGCATCTGCTGCTCGCCGCCCGACAGCGTCCCGGCCTGCTGGGTATAGCGCTGCTTGAGCACCGGGAAGTGGTCGTACATGCGCTCGATATCGGCGACGATGTTCTTCTTGTCGCCGCGCGTGATGGCGCCAAGCTGCAGATTCTCCTCCACCGTCATGTTGGTGAAGGTGCCGCGGCCCTGCGGCACATGGGCAATGCCGAGGCGGACGACATTTTCAGTCGAACGGCTGCCGATCGGCTTGCCCTGGAACTCGATCACGCCGGTTGAGCGCACCATGTTGCAGATCGCCCGCAGCGTCGTGGTCTTGCCGGCGCCGTTGGCCCCGAGCAGCGTAGTGAGCGAACCTTCGTTCAGGGAGAAGCTGAGGCCGTGAAGCGCCTGGACCTGGCCGTAATAGGCGCGCAGGTCCTTGACGTTGAGCATCGTCGTCATTGGTCCTTGCTCCCGAGATAGGCCTTGATGACGTCGGGATCGGCCTGGACCTGGGCCGGCGTCCCTTCGGCGAGCTTGCGGCCGAAATTGAGCGCGACGACGTGGTCGGCTGTCGACATCACCATGCCCATGTGGTGCTCGACCAGGAGCACGGTGATCCTGCGCTCGTCGCGGATCTTGCGGACGAGATCGCCGAGCACA
This sequence comes from Bradyrhizobium sp. Ai1a-2, assembly GCF_000426245.1. Lineage (GTDB taxonomy): Bacteria > Pseudomonadota > Alphaproteobacteria > Rhizobiales > Xanthobacteraceae > Bradyrhizobium. The sequence goes on from NZ_AUEZ01000044.1 coordinate 21,087, forward strand.
TAGACCTCTTCATGGTTGAGGCCGCCGGCCGGCTCGTCGAGCAGGAGGATCTTCGGATCGGCCGCAAGTGCGCGGGCCAATTCGACGCGCTTCTGGGTGCCGAAGGGCAGGCCCGAAACGATGCTGTGGGCGACATCCTCGAGATCGAGATAGGCCAGGATATCGTGGACCTTCTTGTTGACCGAAGCCTCGGTGCGCCTGATCCAGGCGAGCTTGAGGGAGTCGCTGATGATGTCGCTGGAGGTGCGCGCATGGGTGCCGACGCGCACATTGTCCATCACCGAGAGATTGGGAAACAGCGCGACGTTCTGGAAGGTGCGGCCGATGCCGATCTCGGCGATCTTGTGCGGCGGGCGGCTCAGGATGCTGACGCCTTCCATCAGGATGTCGCCGGAGCTCGGCTGATAGAGCCGGGAGAGGCAATTGAAGAGCGTCGTCTTGCCGGCGCCGTTCGGCCCGATCAGCCCCAGGATCTGGCCCTGATGCATGTCGAACGAGACGCCGTTCAACGCGACGATGCCGCCGAACACGACGCTGACGTCGCGAACCGCGAGCAGTGGCGCATGACCCTGCGCGAGTTGTGCCTGCGTCATCTCGTCTCGCCCGCCCGCTTGAGAGGGCGAAGAGCGCCGCGCGAGCGAACGCGTCGGCGATGAAGAAGGCTGTCAGATGCCCTCGGCCACACGTGCAACTTTCCCTCCTGATCTCGACTTTTTGCTTTCAGCTTTTCTGGATTGCGGCGCCACCCCACCGAGCGCCTGCTCGATGTTCCTTACCATCGCGACAAGGCGAGGTCCAATATCGTTGAGCAACCGGTCTTCCGTAAAGCGGAATGCCGGTGCGCCACAATTGAAGGCATACGGACCGGTTCCGTCATTCAGCTGTAATGCCACGCCGACGGCATGAACATCGTCCTGCCATTCGCCAGCAGAAATTGTAAAACCACGCTTCGCCACCAATTCGCCCGAGCGTTCGATGCCGTCGCGCATCTTCGGCCAGCGGCTGCCGTAATGGTCGCGAAGCTCGCGCAGCAAGGCAGTGCGCTCGTCGTCCGGCAACGCCCAGATATAGGCGCGCCCCATCGCAGTGGTCGCTATTGGTATTCGCGAACCGACATCGAGCTGAACGCCGAGCGTAAGGCCGTTCCGGCACTGTCCGAAATAAATCATGCTGAGCCGGTCGCGACCGCCAACCGCGACCGCGCCACCCGTCGCGCGCATCACTTCCTCACGATACGGCTCGGACAAATGCCGGACGCCGAGATTGGCAAGCGCGGCATAACCCAGCGCCATGGCTGAGGGCGCAAGCTGGTACTTCTCGAAACGCGGGACGGGTGTAAGGTAGCCGAGTTTGGTCAACGTGTAGGTCAACCGTGAAATGGTTGGCTTCGGCAAATTGGTGCGGGCCGCAATCTCCTGATTGCCAAGAAGCCCGTCATTGGGACGGAATGCGCGCAGGACTTCCAATCCACGGGAAAGCGCGACCACAAAATTGCGATCGGTCGCCGCCTTCTTTCCTGAACGCTTCATTCCCTGTCACTTTGTCGATCTCGTTGACAAGGGACGTGCTTCAAAATAACCCTCCCTGTCAAGATGTGGAATTTAATTTCGCAGTGCGAAATTAGCCACTAAACGCAAGAACCGCAACAACGCCTTGCAAAAGAACACACCGCAAAAGAACACAGCATCCAAGGAGAGTCTCGTGAGCGAAGTCGTAAAACTCGAGCGGCATGACATCATTGGCATCGTCACGGTTAACAATCCTCCGGTCAATGCGCTCAGTGCCGCGGTGCGCGGCGGCATCCTGGAATGCATCAAGAGTGCGATCGCCGATGCCGAAGTGAAGGCGATCGTGCTGACCTGCGCCGGCCGAACTTTCATCGCCGGCGCCGACATCACCGAATTCGGCAAGCCGCCGAAGCCGCCCGGCCTCAACGAGGTGCTGGAGGTGATGGAGAATTCACCAAAGCCGATCGTTGCCGCGATTCACGGCACCGCGCTCGGCGGCGGACTCGAAGTCGCTCTGGCATGCCACTATCGGGTGGCGACCAAGGATGCGCGGCTCGGCCTGCCCGAGGTCAAGCTCGGCCTGTTGCCAGGCGCCGGCGGCACGCAGCGGCTGCCGCGCGCGGTCGGACCCGAGCTTGCGGTCAAGATGATCGTCGGCGGCGATCCGATCGGAGCCCCGGAAGCGCTCAAGAGCGGCTTGATCGAAGAGATCGTCGAGGGACCGGCCGCCGGCGGCGAAGCTTTCGCGCGCAAGGTGCTGGCGGAGAAGCGCCCATTGCGCAAGTTGCGCGATGACGACTCCAAGCTCGCCGCAGCCAAGGCCGATCGCTCGATCTTCACCAATGCAGTCGCCGCACTGACCAAGCGCGCACGCGGCCTGGAAGCGCCGTTTGCCGCCGCCGACGCAGTCGGCGCCGCGATCGACCTGCCGTTCGATGAAGGTCTGAAGAAGGAGCGCGAGACCTTCCTGAAGTTGGTCGCGAGCGACCAGTCCAAGGCGCAGCGCTACGCCTTCTTCGCGGAACGCGAGGCCGCGAAGATCGCTGGTGTACCAGATGGCACGAAGTCGCGGCCGGTCGAGCGTGTCGCGATCATCGGCGCCGGCACCATGGGCGGCGGCATTGCGATGTCCTTTGCCAATGCTGGCATCCCAGTCACCCTCGTCGAGACCGGCGAGGAGCAGCTCAAGCGCGGCCTGGGCGTGATGCAGAAGAACTACGAGGCGACAGCCGCCCGCGGTGGTATCCCAGCAGATGCGCCCGCCAAGCGGATGGCGCTGATATCGGGCGTCGTCGGCCTGGAAAACGTCAAGGATGCCGACCTCGTCATCGAGGCGGTGTTCGAGACCATGGCGGTGAAGAAGGAAGTATTCGGCAAGCTCGATCAATATGCCAAGCCGGGCGCCGTGCTGGCCTCCAATACCTCCTACCTGAACATCGACGAGATCGCGAAGGAGACGAAGCGGCCGCAGGACGTGCTTGGCATGCACTTCTTCTCGCCGGCCAACGTCATGAAACTGTGCGAGATCGTGCGTGCGGACAAGACCGCGCCCGATGCGCTGGTGACGGCGGTATCGATCGCGCGCAAGATCGCCAAGGTGCCGGCGGTGGTCGGCGTCTGCGATGGCTTCGTCGGCAATCGCATGCTGGCGCAGCGTGGCAAGCAGTCTGAAAAGCTGCTGTTCGAAGGCGCCCTGCCGCAGCAGGTCGACGCTGTCGTTACAAAATTCGGCATGCCCATGGGTCCGTTTGCGATGGGCGACCTCGCCGGCCTCGACATCGGCTGGCGTTCGCGCAAGGACCGCGGCATCAAGTCGGAGATCGCTGACGCTCTGTGCGAAGCCGGCCGCTTTGGCCAGAAGACCGGCAAGGGCTATTACAAGTACGAGGCCGGCTCTCGCGCGGCACTGCCCGATCCGGAAGTCGAGAAGCTGATCGACGAGACGCTCGCGCGCCTCGGCCGCAAGAAGCGCGTCGTCAGCGATGACGAGATCCTCGAGCGCATGATGTACCCGATGATCAACGAGGGTGCACGCATCCTGGAGGAGGGCATCGCGGCGCGGCCTTCCGACATCGACGTGGTCTGGCTCTATGGCTATGGCTGGCCGATCTACCGCGGCGGCCCGATGTTCTGGGCCGACACGGTGGGCCTGAAGCACATCGCCGATCGCCTCTCCTTCTATGCCAAGGAGACCAACGATCCCTCGCTCGAGCCGGCGCCGCTGCTCAAGCGCCTCGCCGACGAAGGCAAGACCTTCGCCTCGCTCGCCACGCCGTCGAAGGCGGCTTGATGGGCTCGACACGAACTCGGTCTCTCCGTTCCCTCCCCCCTTGCGGGGGAGGGGCAGGGAGGGGGGTAGCCCCGAGCGCCGGCGTTCGTGGCTACCCCCTTCCCCCAACCCTCCCCACAAGGGGGAGGGGTGTCCGGGCAGCACCGCTCACCTCACATCAGTTCGAACCTAGATGACCCATCCCGGCGAACAGTTTTATCCGAAGGGCGTGCATTGGGACGACCCGATCGCGCGCGGCACATTGCCTGATTTGCTGTCGACGGCGGCCGCTGACTACGGCCCGCGGACGGTGATCGAATTCCGCGACCGACCGATCAGCTATGCGGAGCTGGAAGCACTGGTCGAAACCGCGGCTTCCGCGTTCCTGCGGGCCGGCTACGGCAAGAACACGTCGGTGGCGCTGTTCCTTGGCAACACGCCCGACCATCCTATCAACTTCTTCGGCGCATTGAAGGCGGGTGCCCGCGTCGTGCACCTCTCGCCGCTCGACGGTGAGATCGCGCTCTCGCACAAGCTCTCCGATTCCGGCGCGCGTATCCTCATCACCAGCAACCTCTCGGCGCTGTTGCCGACCGCGCTGAAATTCCTCGACAAGGGGCTGCTCGACCGGCTGATCGTCTGCGAGGACGATCATTGGGGCAAGATGGGCACGCCGCAAACAGCCCTCCCCGACAATCCCGCCATCATCACCTATCGCCGGTTCGTCGACGGCGCGACCAAGCCCGCCAAATGGCCTGAGGGCAGCGCCGACGATGTCGCGCTGCTGCAGTATACCGGCGGCACCACGGGATTGCCGAAGGGCGCGATGTTGAGCCACGGCAATTTGACCGCGGCGGTATCGATCTATGAGGTCTGGGGCAAGGCCGCCCGCGCGGAGCGCGATGCCGTCGAGCGCGTGATCTGCGTGCTGCCGCTGTTCCACATCTATGCGCTGACGGTCGTCCTGCTGTCCTCGATCCGGCACGGCCATCTGATCTCGCTGCACCAGCGCTTCGACGTCCAGGCGGTGATGCGCGATATCGAGATCAAGCGCGCCACCGTCTTCCCGGGCGTGCCCACGATGTGGATCGCGATCGCCGCCCTGCCCGATCTCGACAAGCGCGACCTGTCTTCGCTCGTGAGCTGCGGCTCCGGCGGCGCGCCGCTGCCGGTGGAAGTCGCCAAGATCTTCGAGCGCCGGGTCGGCATGAAGCTGCGCAGCGGCTGGGGCATGACCGAGACCTGCTCGCCCGGCACCGGCCACGTCAAGGAAGGGCCGGACAAGCCCGGCTCGATCGGGCTGATGCTGCCGGGCATCGAGCTCGATGTGGTCTCGCTGGATGATCCGAAGCAGGTCCTGCCCGTCGGCGAAGTCGGCGAGATCCGGATTCGCGGGCCGAACGTCACGAAAGGCTACTGGAACCGGCCGAACGAAACCGCGGAGGCTTTTGTCGGCGACCGCTTCCTCACCGGCGACATCGGCTACATGGATGCGGACGGCTATTTCTATCTGGTCGACCGCAAGAAGGACATGATCATCTCCGGTGGCTTCAACGTCTATCCGCAGATGATCGAGCAGGCGATCTATACGCATCCGTCGGTTCAGGAAGTGATCGTGATCGGCATCCCCGACGACTACCGGGGCGAAGCCGCAAAGGCCTTCATCAAGCTGCGCGACGGCGCCACGCCGTTCACGATCGACGATCTGCGCGCCTTCCTCACCGGCAAGCTCGGCAAGCATGAATTGCCGGCCGCGCTCGAATTCGTCGAGGAATTGCCGCGCACGCCGGTCGGAAAACTCTCGCGCCACGAATTGCGCCAGCAGCAACCAAAGGCCTCGGAGACCAAGCCGCAAGTTATGACGGGAGGCGGTTCATGATCGGCGCTTTGCCGACCACGAAAGCCGGTGGTTATGGGTCCCAGCTTTCGCAGGGACGACGGGTCGGATTTGTGTCACGACGATCAAAATAGAAGTTCATTCGCTCACAGGGAGGATCCGATGGATCTCGCTTTCACCAAGGAAGAAGTGGCGTTTCGCGAGGAAGTGCGAGCTTTCTTCAAGGACAATGTGCCGCCGGACACGCGGCGGAAGATGCAGGAGGGCCGCCATCTCTCCAAGGACGAGATGGTCACCTGGTGGCGCATCCTGAACAAGAAGGGCTGGGGCGTATCGCACTGGCCGAAGGAATATGGCGGCACCGGCTGGACCTCCGTACAGCACTACATCTTCAATGAGGAGCTGCAGGCCTATCCAGCGCCGCAGCCGCTCGCCTTCGGCGTCAGCATGGTCGGCCCGGTCATCTACACCTTCGGCAACGAGGCGCAGAAGAAGCAGTATCTGCCGCGCATCGCCAATGTCGACGACTGGTGGTGCCAAGGCTTCTCTGAGCCCGGCTCGGGTTCGGACCTCGCCTCGCTCCGGACCAAGGCCGAGCGCAAGGGCGACAAGTGGATCATCAACGGCCAGAAGACCTGGACCACGCTGGCACAGCATGCCGACATGATCTTCTGCCTGTGCCGCACCGATCCCAGCGCCAAGAAGCAGATGGGCATCTCCTTCATCGTCTTCAGCATGAAGTCGAAGGGCGTCACGGTGCGTCCGATCCAGACCATCGATGGCGGCCATGAGGTCAACGAAGTCTTCTTCGACAATGTCGAGGTCCCGATCGAGAACCTGATCGGCGAGGAGAACAAGGGCTGGGATTACGCGAAATTCCTGCTCGGCAACGAGCGCACCGGCATTGCGCGGGTCGGCGTCTCCAAGGAACGGCTGCGCCGCATCAAGGAGCTAGCTTCCAAGGTCGAGTCCGGTGGCCGGCCGGTGATCCAGGACCCCACCTTCCGCGAGAAGCTCTCGGCCTGCGAGATCGAGCTGAAGGCGCTGGAATTGACCCAGCTTCGCGTCGTCGCCGATGAAGGCAAGCATGGCAAGGGCAAGCCCAACCCGGCATCGTCCGTGCTCAAGATCAAGGGCTCGGAGATTCAGCAGACCACCACCGAACTCCTGATGGAAGTGATCGGCCCGTTCGCCGCGCCCTACGACGTGCATGGCGACGACGGTTCGAACGAGGCGATGGATTGGACCGCCCAGATCGCGCCGAGCTACTTCAACAACCGCAAGGTCTCGATCTACGGCGGCTCCAACGAGATCCAGCGCAACATCATCGCCAAGGCGGTGCTGGGGCTTTGAGGCCGCAAACTCAACTGTCGTCCCCCGCGCAGGCGGGGGACCCAGTACGCCGCGGCAATCGTGGTTCGCGATGACCGCCGGTGGGTACTGGATCCCCGCCTTCGCGGGGATGACGACGGGAGATCAGGGCAGGAATGTGCCCGCGTGATTTTGGAGAAACGGGAACATGGATTTTGATTTGTCCGAGGAGCAGCGGCTTCTCAAGGAAAGCATCGACGGCCTGCTGACGGATTCCTACGATTTCGAGCAGCGCAAGAAATACATGCAGGAGAAGGGCGGCTGGAGCAAAGCCGTCTGGAGCAAGCTCGCCGAGCAGGGCCTGCTCGGCCTGCCCTTCACTGAGGCCGACGGCGGGTTCGGCGCGGGCGGCGTCGAGACCATGATCGTGATGGAAGCGCTCGGCAAGGCGCTCGTGCTCGAGCCCTATCTCGCAACAGTCGTGATCGGCGGCGGCTTTCTGCGTCATGGCGGCTCGGCCGAGCAGAAGGCCGCGCACATTCCCGGCATCATCGACGGCAGCAAGACGCTTGCATTCGCGCAGCTCGAGAAGAACTCGCGCTACGACCTGTTCGACGTCACCACGACCGCCAAGAAGAAGGGCGCCGGCTGGGTCATCGACGGCGAGAAGTTCGTCGTCCTCAACGGCGAGAACGCCGACACGCTAATCGTGACCGCGCGCACCAAGGGCGAGCGGCGCGACCGAAACGGCATCGGCGTGTTCCTGGTGCCGGCCAATGCCAAAGGCATCAGCAAGAAGGGCTATCCGACCCAGGACGGCCTGCATGCCGCCGACATCAGCTTCACCAGCGTGGAAGTCGGCAGCGATGCAGCGATCGGCAACCCGGAGGATGCGCTTCCGCTGATCGAGCGCGTGGTCGACGAAGCCCGCGTCGCGCTGTGCGCGGAGGCGGTCGGCGCGATGGATGAATCGCTCAAGGAAACCGTCGAGTACATCAAGACGCGCAAGCAGTTCGGCGTGGCCATCGGCTCGTTCCAGAGCCTGCAACACCGGGCCTCCGACATGTTCGTCGCGGCCGAGCAGGCGCGCTCGATGTCGATGTTCGCGACCATGGCTGGTGACTTCGAGGATGCCAAGGAGCGCGCGAGCGCGATCGCGGCGGCGAAGGTGCAGATCGGCAAGTCGCTGAAGTTCGTCGGCCAACAGTCGATCCAGCTCCATGGCGGCATCGGCATGACGATGGAGGCCAAGATCGGCCACTACTTCAAGCGCCTGACCATGATCGAGAACACCTTCGGCGACACCGAGTATCACCTGCGCCGCGTCGCTGACGCGGGCGGGTTGATCTGATCCACGACGTCTGGTCATTCCCCGCGAAAGCGGGGAATCCAGTGCGCCGCGGCCCCTCGGGCACAAACACTGCTGCCTGTCGAATACTGGATCGCCCGGTCAAGCCGGGCGATGACGACTGAACAAGTGGAAAGAGGGAGAAAACAACAATGAAGAACACCCCGTTCGATCTCACCGGAAAGGTCGCCGTCGTCACCGGCTCGAGCCGCGGCATCGGCCGTGCCTCCGCCGAATTGCTGGCAAAGCTCGGCGCCAAGGTGGTGATCTCCTCGCGCAAGGCAGACGCCTGCAAGGAAGTGGCCGACGGTATCAACAGTAACGGCGGCGACGCGCATGTGATCCCCTGCAACATCTCGCGACGCGAAGAGGTCGAAGCGCTGATCTCGGGCGCGACCAAACATTACGGCAAGATCGACATCCTGGTCTGCAACGCCGCGGTGAATCCCTATTACGGCCCGTTGCTCGACATTAAGGACGAGGCGTTCGACAAGATCATGGGCTCCAACGTCAAGAGCAATATCTGGCTCTGCGCGCTGGCGATCCGGCAGATGGCCGAGCGCGGCAATGGCTCGGTCGTGATCATCTCCTCGATCGGCGGATTGCGCGGCTCGACCGTGATCGGCGCCTACGGCATCTCGAAGGCCGCCGACTTCGCACTTTGCCGCAGCCTTGCCGGCGAATGGGGACCGAAGGGCGTGCGCGTCAATTGCGTCGCGCCGGGACTGGTCAAGACCGATTTCGCCCGCGCGCTCTGGGAGGACGCGGAGCTCCTGAAGCGGCGCACAGCAACCACACCCCTTCGCCGCATCGGCGAGCCCGACGAGATCGCCGGCGCAGTCGCCTATCTCGCCTCCGACGCCTCCACCTTCATGACAGGCCAGACCATCGTCATCGACGGTGGCGTCACGACGGCAGCGGTGTAGCCTTGTCTGAACAACGACCGTAGCCCGGGTGGAGCGCAGCGCAACCCGGGTCCGCTCAGAGATGTTCATTCAGAAGTCCCGGGTTACGCTACGCTCCACCCGGGCTACGAAGCTGAACGCGGAGCCGGAGAGGATATTGACCTTCCCCGCTCAATCCGCTCCCTTGGCGCAGCAAGCAATCACGTCCGGGAAGGAGCGCCATGTCCTTTGTGCTGGCCATCGATCAGGGCACCACGTCCTCACGCGCCATCGTGTTCCGCAGCGATATCTCCATCGCGGCGGTGGCGCAGCAGGAGTTCCCGCAGCATTTCCCGGCCTCCGGCTGGGTCGAGCATGAGCCGGAGGACATCTGGACCTCGACCATTAGCACCTGCCGCAGCGCGCTGGAGAAGGCGGGTCTGAAAGCGAAAGACATCGCCGCGATCGGCATCACCAACCAGCGCGAGACCACGGTGGTGTGGGATCGCGCCACGGGCAACGCGGTGCATCGCGCCATCGTCTGGCAGGATCGCCGCACCGCCGATTTCTGCGCCAGACTGAAAGCCGAAGGCCATGAGCCCGTGATCTCGGCCAAGACCGGCTTGATCATCGATCCCTATTTCTCGGGGACAAAGGTCGCCTGGATCCTCGACGGCGTGCCCGGCGCGCGCGAGCGCGCCGAGCGCGGCGAACTCCTGTTCGGCACCGTCGATTGCTATCTGCTGTGGCGGCTCACCGGCGGCAAGGTGCACGCGACCGACGCCACCAACGCTTCCCGCACCCTGCTGTTCAACATCCACACCGGCGAGTGGGATGACGAGCTGTTGAATATCCTCGGCGTACCGCGCTCGATGCTTCCCGAGGTGAAGGACTCCTCGGCGAAATTCGGCGACAGCATCCCCGACCTGTTCGGCGGCACTATCGCCATCTCAGGCATCGCCGGCGACCAGCAGGCCGCGACTATCGGCCAGGCCTGTTTCGAGCCCGGCATGATCAAATCGACCTATGGCACCGGCTGCTTTGCGCTGCTCAACACCGGCACCACGCCGGTGAAGTCAAAGAACAAGTTGCTGACCACGATCGCCTACCAGTTCGGCGGAAAGCGCACCTACGCGCTCGAAGGCTCGATCTTCGTCGCCGGAAGCGCGGTGCAATGGCTGCGCGACGGGCTCGGCATCATCAAGCAGGCCGCCGAGACTGGTCCGCTCGCCGACAAATCCGACTCGATGCAGAGCGTCTACCTGGTGCCGGCCTTCGTCGGCATGGGCGCGCCCTACTGGAATCCACGTGTGCGTGGCGCGCTGTTCGGCCTCACCCGCAACACCGGCCCGGCCGAGCTCGCGCATGCTGCGCTGGAAAGCGTCTGCTACCAGACCTACGACCTCTGGGCTGCGATGCGTGCCGACTGGCCTGACGCAACCGCGGCCAACATCGTGCTCCGCGTCGACGGCGGCATGACTGCTTCCGACTGGACCATGCAACGATTGGCCGATCTGCTCGACGCCCCGGTCGACCGCCCGATGATCCAGGAGACCACGGCGTTAGGAGCCGCCTATCTCGCCGGCCTGCAGGCGGGCGTCTATCCCGAACCGACAAAATTCGCCGACAACTGGCGATTGGAGCACCGCTTCAAGCCCGCGATGAGCGAGGCCACGCGCGAGCGCAAGCTCGCGGGCTGGGCACGCGCGGTAAAGGGCGTGCTGGCGAGTGATGAGGGGGAGTAGGCGGTTCTCATCGACCGGCGACCGTTGGGCGGAGCTTGCTCCTGCGTAAATCTTTGGCAAGCTGCGGCAGGGCTACCAACTGCGAGCACCGGAATTGCCATGATCCTGATCGGCCAATACGACTCCCCGTTCGTCCGCCGCACCGCGATCGCGCTGCGGCTTTATGGCCTGCCGTTCGAGCATCGGCCATGGTCGACGTTTGGCGATGGCGACAAGATCGCGGCCTATAATCCACTCCGACGGGTGCCGACGCTGGTGCTCGACGACGGCGAGGCGCTCATCGAGAGCGCGGCGATCCTCGACTATCTTGACGAACTGGTCGGGCCGGAAAAGGCGATGATGCCAGCGAACGGGATCGAGCGGCGTAGGCATTTGCATATCTGCGCGCTTGCCACCGGGCTTGGCGACAAGGCGGTGAGCCTGGTCTACGAGCGCGTGCTGCGCAAGGATCAGCTCAAGCTCTGGGTCGAGCGCTGCGAGGCGCAGATCGGCGGCGTACTCGATGTGTTGGAAAAGGAACGCGCCGCCGTCCGTTCGCCCTGGTGGTTCGGCGAGCGCATCGCGCATGCCGATATCGCGGTCGCCTGCGTGCTGCGCTTTACCGGCGAGGCGCACCCTGCCCTGTTCAGCGAGCGCTATCCGGCGCTGAAGGCGCATGCGGCCGCCTGCGAGGCGCTGCCGCCATTTCAGGAGATCGTGCAGCCGCTGGCGCCGCCGAGCGGTTAGGCGTTCGCTTACAGCACCTGATGCACGTCGATCACCACGCGGTCGGTGTGGCGGGCGGCGGAGGCCACGAAGATGTGCTCCATCAGCCAACGGTATTTCTTGGCACCGGTTTCGAACTTCGGCGCCGTCCGGAAATAGATCAGCTTGGGATCGACCGGCTCGCCGCGCTTGAGCTTCTGCAGGAGCTCGACTGGCCCGAAGCGGATGCCGCGGTTTTCGACATAGACCACCGCGCCATCGTCGGTCTCGAAGGCATATTTGGCCTCCAGCTCAATCAGCTCGTTCGGGCGGATGATCTGGAAATCGGCGCCGAACGGCAGAACCTTGCCATTGACGCCCTCTCCCCTCACCTCGCCGCCGATGATCGGGATGATGCGGCGCACACCGGTGCCGATGTCGCCGGCCGAGGTTACCTCGCCGATGCGGGCGGTGATGGTGAAGACATATCTGGTTTCGATCACGGGCGGCATCAATTCGCCATCATGCGTTGCGGCAGCCAGGTGGCGAGCAGTGGGAAGGCGATCAGGATCACGAGCCGGATCAGGTCGGTGACGACGAAGGGGATCACGCCCTTGAAGATCGTGGAGAAGGAGACGTCCTTCACCACGCTCTTGATCACGAACACGTTCATGCCGACCGGCGGATGGATCAGGCCGAGTTCGACCGTCATCACGATGATGACGCCGAACCAGATCGGATCAAAACCAAGATGCATGATGACCGGGAAGATGATCGGCACGGTCAGGATGATCATCGCCATGGCGTCCATCAGGCAGCCGAGCACGAGATACATCACCATGATGACGGCAAGGATGCCGTAGCTGCCGAGCCCGAGGCTGGTGAGGAACTCCGTGACCTTTTGCGGGGTCTGCGTCACCGTCAGGAAATAGCCGAAGATCAATGCGCCGATCAGTACCGTGAACACCGCAGCCGCGGTGCGCGTCGCCTGCAACAGCGAATTGAGGATCTTCTCCTTGTCCAGCCGCCCGGTGAGAATGCCGATCAGGAACGCGCCGGTGGCCCCGACGCCGCCGGCTTCCGTCGGGGTGAAGCGCGGCAGGAACGGCAGGCCGTAAAGGCCACCGATCACGAAGATAAAGAGCAGCACCGGCGCCCAGATGTCGCGCAGGCCGGCGAAGCGCTCGCGCCAGGGAATCCGTTTGCCCATCGGCAGGAAGCCGGGCCTGAAATAGCCGATCAGCGTGATGGTGATCATGTACATGGTCATCGCCAGCAGGCCCGGGATGATGCCGGCGATGAAGAGTTTGCCGATGTCCTGCTCGGTGATGATGCCGTAGACCGCAAGCACGGTCGACGGCGGCAGCATCGCGCCCAGCGTGCCGCCTGCCGCGATCACGCCGGTGGCAAAGGATTGCGGATAGCCGAAGCGGCGCATCTCCGGATACGCCACGGCCGAGAACGTCGCGGCGGTCGCGACCGAGGAGCCGGAGATCGCGGCGAAGCCGCCGCAGGCGGCGACGGTGGCGATCCCGAGCCCGCCGCGAAGATGGCCGACAAAGCCATTGGCGGCGCGGAATAATTCGCGGCTCATGCCGGAATTGCTGACGAAGGTCCCCATCAACAGGAACATCGGGATCACGCCGAAAGTGTAATCGGTCACCGTGCGCATCGAGGTCTGGCCGACCAGTTTCAGCGCCGGCGTGGCGCCGACCAGATAGCTGAAGCCGCAGACGCCGACGAGGCCCATCGCCATGCCGACCGGCACGCGGAGCAGCATCAGCGCGAACAGCGCGACAAAGCCGATGATGGCGACGGCATCGGTGCTCATCGGCGCTTACTCCGTCGCCTTGATCTTGGGATCGTGCATCTCCTCCGGGTGGAAGATCAGCCGGTAAGTCCGGATCGCGATCAAGATCACCGCGGAGACGTCGCCGATCCAGGCGAGCGCGAAGAACGGCCAGGTCGGCATGTGCAGGTCAAACGTCAGGACATTGTCGTTATAGGTACCGCGCACCTTGTCGAACAACGTCCAGGTCTGCACGGTGACCACGAACAGCAGCACCAGCGTCGCGAACACGTCGATGAGGCGCTGATATCTCGGCCCGACATTGGCCCAGACCAGGTCGACGGTGATGTGGGTGCCGCGATATGACGTCGCGGCGATGCCCCAGAAGATCAGGATGCCGAGCAACATCCGCCCGATATCGAAGGAATCGGGAATCGAGTAGTTCAGCGTGTTCCGCAGGAGCACCGCAAGGAAGATGTTGGCGGCGACGATGCCGACGAATCCGGCCGCGATCCATTCGATCGTGTCGATGAAACGATCCATGTAAGCGCGTTTCATATGCGGGGCGTCCTGTGGCTTGATATCGATTGGCTATCCGCGAGCTCGGTTCACCTCTCCCGCTTGCGGGAGAGGTCGGCGTTAACGCCGGGTGAGGGTTCTCTACACACAGACGGTCCCATCGCGGAGGCAGCCTCACCCCGACTCTCTCCCGCAAGCGGGAGAGGGAGAACTACTGCGCGAGCGCGTTGTACTTCGTGAGCGAGGCCTTCAGGTCGGCCATCGCGGCATCCGCATCGACGCCGGTCTTCTTGACGCCGTCGGACCAGGTCTTGACCAGCGGCTCGGCCGCCTTCTTCCACAGCGCGGTCTGCTCCGGTGTCAGCTTGTAGACCTCGTGGCCGGACTCGGCTTTTATCTTGTCGATGCCGGCATCCTCGAACTTGCCCCAGTGTTCGCCTACGACGCCCGCCATTTCGGTCGAGCAGTTCTTGTCGATGGCGGCCTTCTGGCGGTCGGACATCGCGTTGTATTTGTCCTTGTTGATCACGAAGACGAAGGTCGTGACATAGAGCGGCGCCTCCATGTCGTATTTCGTCACCTTGTCGATGCCGAACAGCACCAGCGAGCCCCAGGGGAAAGTGACGCCGTCGGCAACGCCGCGCTCGATGATATCGCGCACTTCGGGCGCGGAGGACTGCACATTGGTGCCGCCGAGCGAGGTGACGAAATTGGCCATGGTGGCATGCGCGGGGCGGATCTTCAGGCCCTTGACGTCCTCAGGGACGACGATCTTCTTGGTGCGCGAATGGAACGAAGACGGCGAATGGACGAACGCCAGGCAGTATTTGACGTCCTTCATCTCCTTCTCGGCATATTTGCGGTACCAGGCATCCAGTCCCATCGAGCCGCCCTTGGCATCCGAGATCAGGAACGGTAGCTCGCCGGCGCCGACGATCGGGAAGCGGCCGGGCTGATAGCCCGGATTGACGTAGGTGACGTCGGCGATGCCGTCGCGCGCCATGTCGTAATGGTCGAAGGCCTTGCCGAGTTGCTGCGCCGGGAACACCTTGCCCTTGATGGTGCCGCCGGAATCCTTTTCCACGGCCGCGGCCCAATCTTCCAGGGATTTCTGCAGCGGATGGGACGCGGGCACCCAATGCGAGATCTTCAGGTCGAAAGTCTTCTCCTGCCCAAACGCAGGCGTCACGCTGGCGGCCAAAAGCAACGCCAGAACCGTCTTCCTCATCGGTATTCTCTCCCTCTTGCAGGCCTTTGGTGGCCCTTTGCGATTATTGTTATATGATATAATTACCATTGCAAGCTGACGACAGCGGCCGGCCCGCCGGTATAAGCTGCAGCCTACAATATCGGGAGGAGCAAGTATTGCGGTCAAAGGTAGCAATCATAGGCGCAGGTCCGGCAGGATTGTTGCTTGGGCAACTACTTCACGCTTACGGGATCGACAACGTCATCCTGGAACGGCAGACGGCGGACTACGTGCTGGCGCGGATCCGCGCCGGTCTCCTGGAAGAGGGCACGGTCAGCCTGCTCGACGAAGTCGGCGCAGGGATGCGCGCCCATCACGAGGGGCTGGTCCATCACGGGTTGGAACTCGCGTTCGGCGGAGCTCGCCATCGCATCGACATGCACGCAGCGACCGGCAAGACGGTCATGATCTACGGCCAGACCGAGGTGACGCTCGACCTGATGAACGCGCGGCAGAAGGCCGGGCTCACCACCATCTACCGGGCCGCCGACGTCCAGCCGCATGATTTCGACACCGACCATCCGCGCGTCTCCTACGTGAAGGACGGCAAAGCAGGCGAGATCGCCTGCGACTTCATTGCAGGCTGCGACGGTTTCCACGGAATCAGCCGCGCCAGTGTGCCGGCTTCCGCGATCAAGACGTATGAGCGGGTGTACCCGTTCGGCTGGCTCGGCATCCTCTCGGATACCCCTCCGGTCTCACCCGAGCTGATCTACAACAACCATGAGCGCGGCTTTGCGCTGTGCACGATGCGTTCGATGCACCGCAGCCGCTATTACGTGCAGTGTCCGCTCGACGATCACATCGACCAATGGCCCGATGAGCGTTTCTGGGACGAGCTGAAGCGCCGCGTCGACCAGAAGGCGGCGGACGAGCTCGTCACCGGTCCCTCGATCGAGAAGAGCATCGCGCCGCTGCGCAGCTTCGTCGCCGAGCCGATGCGCTTCGGCAGGATGTTCCTCGCCGGCGACGCCTCGCATATCGTGCCACCGACCGGCGCCAAGGGACTGAACCTCGCCGCCAGCGACGTGCATTACCTGTCGCAGGCGCTGCGTGAATATTACGACGAGAAATCCTCCGCCGGCATCGACGGCTATTCCGCCAGGGCGCTGGCGCGGGTCTGGAAGGCGGTGCGCTTCTCCTGGTGGATGACCTCGATGCTGCACAAATTCCCCGACCAAGGCGAATTCGGTGCAAGGATCCAGCTCGCGGAGCTGGACTATCTCGTCAGTTCCAGGGCGGCATCGACGTCGTTGTCGGAGAATTACGTCGGCCTGCCGTTGTAGAATCGTAGGGTGGGTAGAGCGAAGCGAAACCCACCACCCTCGAGACATTGGCTGCGATTTGATGGGTTTCGCTTCGCTCTACCCATCCTACGGGCCACATCGTCATTGCAGGGAGCGAAGCGACGAAGCAATCCATGACGCCACGCGGGAAGGAATGGATTGCTTCGCTTCGCTCGCAATGACGGCGGAGCGCGTTTCAAACATCCGCGCAGATGCCGTTTAAAACTTTGTATGCGGTGAAACTGTCATCGACATCGCGTTCAATGGTGCCGAGATCACCAGACATACGGGCCGACCATGAACAGCGATACTTCCGTCATTGCCGACATTCCCGAAGGCTTTGAGCCTCACTTCCGCAAGAGCCCGCTCACCGATCCCTGGGAGCCGCTTTATTCGAAGCGCACCGACAGCGCTGTGATCATGGGACTCAGGCTCGCAAAGGCGCATACCAACGCGCGCGGTCTGATCCATGGCGGATTGATCGCGGCGCTCTCCGACAACGCGATGGGCTATAGCTGCGCCCATGTGATGGGCTGGACATCGTCGCTGGTGACGGTTTCGCTTGCGGTCGATTTCATCGGCACCGCGGAGATCGGACAATGGCTCGCGGTCGAGACCGAGGTGATCAAGACCGGCAGCACGATCTGCTTCGCCCAGAGCCTGGTGAAGGCCGACGACGTCGTGATCGCGCGGGCGAATGGGACGTTTCGCGTGGTGCCCAAAAGGGAATGACGGCGATAGAGCGTTTTCGAGCGAAGTGGACACCGGTTCGCGTGAAGAAAACGCGTCAAAAACAAGAATCTAGAGCTTCCGTTCTGATTCAATCAGAACCGAAGCTCTAGGTAAACTTCCAGTCCGCGGTCTCGGTGACGAGATCGATGAAGCTGCGCACCTTGGCCGAAAGCAGGCGCGAGGTCGGATAGACGATGTGGATCGGCAGCGACGGTTGCTCGAATTTCGCCAACACGATCCTGAGCCGCCCTGCCTTCAGCGAGGCTGCCGCCTGGTAGGCGAGCACCCGCGTCAAGCCGCCGCCGGCTTCGGCATATTGGATCGCGGCGTCGGCGCTGTTGGATGAGAAGCGCGGGCTCGGAGAAACTCGAACCTCGTGCCCGTCGTCGACGAAGCGCCAGTCCGGCGCCGCCGACATGGCGCCGAACTGAATGGTGTCGTGCGCTGATATATCCGAGGGCCGCTTCGGCTCGCCGCGGGCGTTCAGATACTCCTTCGACGCCACCACGACGCGCCGCATCTCGCCGACATGGCGTGCAACGAGTGTCGAGTCCGGCAGGTGCCCGATCCTGACGGCAAGGTCGACGCCCTCCTCCACCAGGTTGATCATGCGGTCTGAGAGCCTGAGGTCCGCGCCGACGTCGGAATAGCGCTTCAGGTAGGCGGTCACCATCGGACTGACATGCAGGCGGCCGAAACCGACCGGCGCCGAGATCACCAATCGCCCGGCCGGGCGCGTGCGTTCGCCCTCGACCGCCTCCTCGGCCTCTTCGAGATCGGCAAGAATGCGCCTGATACGCTCGAGATAGCGCGAGCCGGCATCGGTCAGGGTCACCGATCGCGTGGTCCGCTGCAACAGCCGTGCGCCGAGCCGTTCCTCCAGCGCCGCGATCATCCGGGTTACGGCCGATGGCGACAGTCCGAGCCTTCGAGCCGCGGGGGCGAAGCCCTGCAGATCGGCCACGGCAACGAACGCCTGCATGGCATCAATGCGGTCCATCGCACTATTGCATAATCTGCAACAGTGAAGTGTCAATCACCTTGATTGTTCAAATCTGAGAACGATCCCATTTTTAGCGGTGAAACGACGCTTTGGTGTTCCATACAGGGAGGCTTGAATGTCCGACACCCAGACCTATCCCAGCGACGTCGCGTTCACGCCGGCGGTGAAGACGATCCAGGCGCGCAAAGGCTCGCGCGAGGCCTATGCCCAGGCCGAACGGCGTGGTTGGCGCACGGAGATCGACGAGAACCTCTCGGCATTCCTCGCCAACGCCAACAGCTTGTATTTCGCGACGGCGTCTGCCGACGGCCAGCCCTACATCCAGCACCGCGGGGGACCGAAGGGATTCATCCACGTCCTGGACGCCAGTACCATCGCGTTCGCTGACTTCAGCGGCAACCGGCAGTACATCACCCAAGGTAACCTTACGGAGAATCCGAAGGCCTACATCTTCGTGATGGACTACGCGCATCGCAGACGGGTCAAGCTCTGGGGCGAAGCGCGCGTGGTCGACGATGACCCCGCGCTGACGCAATCGCTGATGCCCAGAGGTTACAGGGCGCGGCCCGAGCAGGTGATCCTGTTCAAGATATCCGCCTGGGACACCAACTGCCCGCAGCACATTCCGCAGAAGTTCGATGCTGCGGATGTCGCGGCGGCGTTGGCCGCACGCAACGCACGCATCGCCGAGCTCGAGGCAGAGCTGGCCGCATTGAAAGCCGAGCCCCAGCCCGCGCCCTCGTCGTAGCTAAGCCGCTTCGCGCACGGGCGACCAGGCGAACTCGGGATAATATTGCCCCATCATCCGATCGGCATAGTCGATGAGATTCCTGAACTTCTCGGTGCGCGCGCGTAGCGGCGAATCGAAGAACGGTGTCAGGATTCCCGCGAGCGCTCCGAACGCGGTGGCGTCGGTGCCGCACGGTGCGTCGCCCATCAAATACGGCTTGTCGCCAAGCTGTACGGAAAGCGCAAACAGCGAGCGGATGGCGAGGTCGATGTCCTCATCGGGCGCATGGCGGCCGAGGCCAGACAAGAGATAGTTTTCGGCGACACGGAACTGCGCATCCTCGCGCAGTTTCTCGCGCAGATGCTCGGGCGCGCCGTCAAAGAAATGCGCGGGCCCCTTGGCGAAATTGGTTTCATCGACCCAGCGTGCGCCGACCAGGGCCCAATAGACGTGATGCTCGATCATCCGTTCGAATGCCCAGGCCTGCGCGCGCGCCTGCAAGCTCAAGGGCGCATCGAAATCGAAACCGTATTTGCCTTCGATATGCGCGCGGATGAAGGTCGAATCGGCGATTGTCTCCGCTTCGTCCCGGATATAGGGCAATTGCCCCTTAGGCGAACTCGGCGGCACTGCCTTTTCCTTGCAATAGGCAAGCCCGGCCATTTTCAATTGGACCTCGGTCTTGGTCACGAACGGGCTGATTTCCGGCAAGCCGAACCCCGGACCGAAGCCATGGAGAATGATCATCTGGAGCCTCCCATTACCAAAAACGATGCCAAAACTAGCGACCCCCTGCTGCCACCATGGTGTCAGCAGGGGTAAAATGGGTGGCCAAACGAACCCGTTTCACGAGGCGGCGGCTCCGGAAAACCAGGTGCCTCCCGCCGGCCGTCAACAGGGCGACGATCGAACGCAGGGCCAGTTCGATCAGCGCCCAACGCAGATCAGAGGAGACGGTGTGGATCGTGACGAGCTGTTCCAGGGCAAAGGTTTGGGCTCGCCTGAACCTTTCGAGACGGCTATGGAGGCCGCCCTTACTAAGATGACTCAGCATGGACAAATTCCCTTCAGTTGAGGTGTTGTCCTGTTATAGCGACCCCCTGCTGCCAACATCCTGTCAGCAGCGGCAAGGCCGACCTTGGGAAAAATCGACGCCCGGAACAGGCGGGCCAAAGAGGCCAGGTAAAGAGACCGACCAAAGAGAGCTGCCATGAGACGCGCCGACCGGCTGTTTCAGATCATCCAGGTGCTTCGGCGCACCCGCAAACCGCTGACCGCGGATGCGATCGCCGCCGAACTCGAGACATCCAAGCGCACGATCTATCGCGACATCGCGACCCTGATCGAACAGCGCGTGCCGATCCGCGGCGAAGCCGGCATGGGCTACATCCTGGAAAAGGGATTCGACCTGCCGCCCTTGATGCTGACGCCCGACGAGATCGAGGCCTGCGTGCTCGGCGCGAGCTGGGTCACGGGCCACGCCGATCCGGCGCTGGCGCGCGCCGCGGAGGACTTGATGGCGAAGATCGCCGATACCGTGCCGGAGCGCTTGCGGCCGTTCGTGCTCGAGCCCGCAAGCCGCGCCCGTTCAGCCTGGAACCGGGAGCCTGACCGCATCGACATGGTGAGGACACGCGCGCAGATCCACGACGGCAAGAAGATCACGCTGAACTATCGCGATGAACGTGGCCGCGACACCGAACGCACGATCTGGCCGATCGCGGTCGGCTATCACGAAGCGGTGCGGATCCTGGCGGCATGGTGCGAGCTGCGGAAGGATTTCCGCAGTTTCCGTACCGACCGCGTGGTCAACGCGATCTATCATGACGAGAAATATCCTGAGAGGCGCGACCTGTTGCGGGCGCGCTGGCGCCGCAGCCTGGTCTGGGAAGCGCCGAAGGACATCTGATGACGATCGAAAATGCGACCGAGAATCCCTGCCAGGCTTGCGGCGCGTGCTGCTTTTATTCGGAGAACTGGCCCCGCTTCACCACCGAGGACGATGCGGAGCTCGACCTGATCCCGCAGCAATATGTCAATGCAAGGCAATCCGGCATGCGCTGCGATGGTGACCGCTGCTCGGCACTGTCAGGCAAGATCGGCGTCGCCACGAGCTGCGCGATCTACGCGATACGGCCGGAGGTCTGCCGCACCTGCATGCCCGGCGATGCCGAATGCGCAATGGCGCGACGCCGGCACGGACTGCCGGTGTTGGCAGTTGAATCGTAGCCCGGATGGAGCGAAGCGCAATCCGGGGCGCTCTCGCAGACGGATAGAGCTACCCGGATTTCGCTTCGCTCCATCCGGGCTACAAGGCTATGTGGTCGTGGTGCGTTCAGACCGTGACCGCTTCAGCAACCTCTTCCTCGTCGAGGTCGTCGACGATCGGCACAAAGGTCGCGAGCGGCTTGGTCGACAGCGTGATCGGCTTGCGGCTGCCATGCGATGGCGTTGCTGTGCGGGCCGGTTGTCGGGACAGTTTATAAAGGTTGCTGCCGACGTGGCCGCCGAAATAAACGAGCTCGCGTTCGCTGCAGCTTGCGGCGATCGCCAGCGCCAGCGAATGCAGATGATGGCGGCGATAGCAGAACAGCGCCAGCATTGCCCTGACATCGGACGAGACGCTCTCGACCAGGGCCTGAAGGCCGGCAGGGTTGGCACGGTACATCTGTCCGAGCAGTTCCTCGCGGACCGGGCAAACGTCGTTCTCGAAGGCATTGCGGCTTGAAAACATTGCAGTTCTCCCTGATCCGGAAGATGCCGTGCAATTCTCTAACGAAGGGTTAACCACGGGCTCCGGTAGTCATCCGGGGTAGTTGCCATTCTTGAGCGAATCAGAGCGCGCCGCGTCGTTCCGGGGCGATGCGAAGCGTCGAGCCCGGAATCACGAGGCTCCAAAGGACGCAATTCAGTTCGCCGCCATGAAGATCGCAAGGCCGAAGCCGGTCAGGTGATGCAGCGCTTGATCGACGCCGATCAGTGACCAGAACCAGGGGTGCTCGGTGGTGACGCCGAAGGTCGAGGTGGTGATTCCCTTGGCGCGATCCACCGCAAGGTGGATGAAGAAATCGATGAAGGCGACGAACCAGAATCTTGGCGCGATCGCCAGGATCAGGAGCAGCGAGGTCGCAAGATGCACGAGACAATGCGCAAGCAGGGGCAGCGCCCAGCCGATCTTCTGATCCTTGCCGATCGCCATCCAGGAATTCTGCAGAAAGAAATCCGCCACGATGTGTTTGGCGGTTAACAGCAGCATCCATCCTACCAGCGCTGCAACCGGGATCGACGACGACATGGATGGAAACGACAAAGCTAACGCC
The DNA here is from genome assembly GCF_000426245.1 of Bradyrhizobium sp. Ai1a-2. Taxonomy (GTDB): domain Bacteria; phylum Pseudomonadota; class Alphaproteobacteria; order Rhizobiales; family Xanthobacteraceae; genus Bradyrhizobium. The sequence continues at coordinate 43,301 of NZ_AUEZ01000044.1, forward strand.
CTTCGCTGCGACTAATGGAAAACGATGGAGAAAAACCGGACCTGGGCGTCAGCGCAACTTCTTCTTAAACCCGCAATATTCAAAACTTGCGGCCATTTATGACATCTCCCGCGCCCGAATGCACCTCTCGGTCTTCCGAAATTCATATGGTGTGGCCCCATGGCGATAGTACATCGCCGCACGGGCCATAATGGTTAACGGTCAACAGGCGAGTCGTGGTCGGGACAAAGGACATCGTTCTGCCGCGCAGCATCGCTCGCCCAATACTGTCGCGATCTCCTGAATGCGGCGGAAATCACCATCGCTAAAAACATCTTAAAAACAAATAGATAAAGCCGCAAGACGGAGCTAACGGAACGGGCGCCTCAAGATGACTTTGCGAGCTCTGCTTCGCGGCGCAGCGACGTGCGCTCTGACCGCCGCTACTCTCGCGATCGTCAATCAATTACACCACCTTCAGGTGTATGCGACACCAAGCGTCAGGCGATCTTAGACCGAGCGGCATCACTCGGTGGCATCAAGCTGACGGCCTTCGCGCTCCATGTGCAGATAGTTGGAGTTGAACAGGCCGGCATCCATCAGGCGTCGAAGGTCCGGCACAACGAGCGTCTTGCCCTTTAACACGATCAGGTTCGCCGAGCGCAATTCCTGCAGGGTACGGTTGACATGCACCTTGGAGAGCCCGCTGGCGTCGGCAAGATCGGCCTGCGTCAAGGGGAAGTCGCAGCTTTCGCCGTTGGTGAGACCGGCGAGGCGCAGGCGAAAGAACAGTTCGCACAGCAGATGCGCCATGCGCTCCAGCGCCGTGCGCTGGCCGAGGTTCAGCGTCCACTCGCGCTGGATCGCGGCATCGACCAGGCTCTCCCACCAGAGCGCCGTCACGATGCGCGGATAGCCGGCGCTGATCTCCTCGAAGAATTCGCGCGACAGGTCGGCGACGGTGACGTCCGTGATCGAGCCGATCGAATGGTCCATCTCGCGCAGGATGAAGACGTTGAGGTCGCAGCTGTCGCCCGGCAGGAAGATGGACACCACCTGCCGCCGTCCATCCTCCAACTGCTTGTAGCGGCATGCCCAGCCGGCAACGACCAATTGCACGTCCTTGGGTCTCTCGCCTTCACGCACGATATCAACCCGCGGACCGAACTTGCGCAGCCGTTCCGATGCCGCGCGGGTAAGGTACGCGCGGTCGGTCGACGACAGCCGCACAAATTGCTCAAGCTTACGAACGAGTGGACTCAAGGAATAGTCTCCCCGCCAATAAGTCGAGTACGGATAGGACCAATTTCAATAACGTATGTTATTCACTCTCAAGTAGCTAGTGATATATCATACTCTATCAGGTTGCGAGACCTAGCGCCAAAAATGCAAGTTTCTTCAATCGCCCGACCACATGTTAATGCACGGCCGGAACCCTGTCTGTGATGATCTGCAATGGTGCAGTCGGGGAAATGTGATGGATGAATACCGGGCCTATCTGTTGGGAAGCGACGGCCACATTCGCGAGCGGATGGAACTGGAAAGCGAGACGGACGAAGAGGCGGTCGCCAAGGCACGCCAGCACTTCAATGGCGGCACGATCGAAGTCTGGCAGGGAGTGCGCATCGTCACCAAACCGGACGATGGCTCCGAATGAGTGGGACGCCTTCGCATCGAGCCGTTGTGACGCGCTGCGCCGCAAGAAGCCCAACGCGCGTTCGCTGCTATCCCGTCGGCGCATCGCCGCTATCGTCGGGGCCCATGCCTGAACCCGGCGTCTTGTCGTCGTCGGTGAGCTTGGGATCGCGCGTCGCTTCCTTCGAAACCGAATGCTTCGGATCCGTCTTGTGAACGGTCTGGGCGCGACGCTTGTCGGCAGGCTGGTCCTCGCCCTTGTTGTCCCTGACGATGCCCTGGCTGGAACGTGTCATCGGCTATTTCCCTGGGCTGCTTCCCTGATACCTCGACGGCCCCGGCGACCTCTTTCGCCGGGGCCTATCATCGGAGTGCCGCCGCCATCCTCCGGGGACGAATAGCGGGAGCAACAGGCTTACGCCTGGCCGCAGCAAACGTTCCAGTCGCCGAAGATTTGCATCTTTGGTTTGATCGCCTTTCATAGGTTAAGGACGCTGTCGAGGCGGCAGATTAGCTTCGCTTCCAGATCGGAGGCGGCATGAAGAAGAAACGAAACAGATCGCGGCCGGCCGAACCATTCGAGGTCCGTTTGCAAAAATTCGCCCGCGATGCACGCGCCGCCGCACGGCGCCTGCCGCTCGGCCGCGAGCGCGATGCGTTAATGAAGAAGGCCAAGCAGACCGAGAATGTACTTGATGTCAGCGCAATGCTGAGCCTCCGCCATGTCGATGCGGCCAATGAAAGGTGAGATCAGGGAGGGGCAAATGATCGAGGGCAAATTTGATTCGAAAACCATGGCAATCATGAACGCCGCTTTGGATCGGATCTGTGAGCAAACGCAGCATGGCGAGCGGCACTCAGTTCGCAAGAGGATCGCCCGACAGATCATCAGATCCGCCGAGGGCGGCAAGACCACGCTGACGGAACTGATCGCCGCGGGCGAGCACGCGCTCAGCAATCTGGCTCCCGCCGCGAAATAACGTCTCTCGCAGGAACGCAACGCGCCTGCCGGTTCTTGTTATTTGAACAGGAAAAGGCAGCAACCATGCGAGTGGCGATCAGCCTTGTCTTGCTCGCGATTCTGGCGGCGGGCGGTGTCTTTGCCTATGAGGGATTGACGTTGCCGGGTCCCGCGATGTCCGGCCATGGCTATGCAGCCATGGCGATCGGCATCGTGTTTTCCGTTGTCATCGGCGTCGGCCTGATGGCGCTCCTGTTCTACTCGAGCCGCCACGGTTACGACGAACCGCCGAAGCTGACGTCGCGCGAAGACGGCCCGCGATAGGGCATGATCCGGAAAAGTGGATCAGGAGATGAGAGCGCACGATCAGTCGGCCGCGGCACTGGCTCCGGCAGGCAGGCGGGCGCGGATTTCCGCAATCTTGCGCTTCAGTGCCGCCTGCCGCGGATCGGGCATGGCTGCAGCCCGGGCCTCCGCGATGGCCCCGGCGAGGTCCGGCAGGGCAAGCACGCCATCAAAGGTCGGCTTGGCGAGGTCGTCGATGATCGTGTGCCAGTCCGCGAGCCCCTGGCGGTAGCTCGCGCCATAGCCTTCGATCATCGTCGCCGTCCGGATCACCTCGAGCGCTGCTGCGGGTTGCTTGGCCAGGCTGCGATTGATCATGTGCAGCCAGCGCTCGACCCAGACCCGTTCCTTGACGTAGCGAACCGAGAACAACCGCCAGCGCTTGAGGCCGGCCTCAAGCTTCAGGCGGCGGACACTGAAGCGGTTTCTGGTAGAGAATTTGACCTTGACCGTCCTTCGCGCCCAGCCCAGCCACTCCAGGATATCGAGCACCGGCTCGGCGATCGCGGCTGGCAGAGCATCAACCAGTTCGTCGAACCGAAATCTCCTGATATCCACCGATCCGGCCTGCGCACACTTCCCCTCGAGCTCGAGCAGCTTCAGTTGCGCGATCCGGATCGGGTCCTCGTAGGCCATGCGCTGCGCCATCAGCTGCGCGATCTCGGTGAGCATCGCCTCGTCGACCTCGCGCCTGCCGACGAAGCGCCGCAAGCGGTCGACATAGAGCTGGGCGTAGCCGGGACTCTGATACTCGATCAGGAGGTGGATGGCATCGCTCGTGATCGCCCCGACGCTCTCCGGCAGTCCCTCGGGCAGCACTGGCGGCGTGGCGTCATCGTCGCCGAGGAAATCGGCGAACAGATAACGCAACGAGGACAGGATGCCGTCGTCGTCCGCCACGGTTGCACTCTCGCTCGTCATGCCGGCTTCGGTTCTACGGCCGTCACCTGCTGGGCCAGCCGCTGCTCCAGCGTATCGATATTCTGGAACAGCCGCGCGCTGGCAAGCCTGAGGAAGTAGAAGCCGAAGGCCGGGTTCTGCACATAGAGCTGCTCGACCTGGTCGTAACTCACGGACAGGATGACGCCGCCCTCGACGCATTCAAGCGTTTGCGTGCGGACGTTGGACGGCGACAGCATGCCGAGCTCGCCGACAATGGCACCGACCGGCAGTTCGATGCCGGACTCGACCAGGCGGAAGCGGCCGCTGACGATGTAGAACATGCTGTCGGCCTTCTCGTCCTTGTAGAACAGGACTTCGCCGGCGCTGCATTTGCGCTCGGTCATGAACGGCTTCAGCCACTCCATCGAGAGATCGCTGTTGACGGATTTCCTGACGTCGCGGACGAGCTGCAGCATCTGGTGCAGGCGATAGGAATTGACCAGCAGCATGACCACCTGGACCAGAATGACCAGATAATTATGGATCGGGATTGCAATAATGATCAGGACGATGTTCGCGAGGATGCCGAAAACGCGCAATGGAATCATTGTCCGCATCGTGGTCGTGGCGATCACGAAGATCGACGCGAACAGGGTGCCGGCTGTCCCTGCGTGCTGAATAAGATGTGAGGTATCCATAGGAAACCAACCAATTTCCAAGCAGTGAATGGCGTCGCGATTTCTTTGATCCGGGGCTGCCCCGCACGGCAGCCTCTCCCTGATATACGGGAAATGTCGCTCTTTTGTTCGCGAATCTCACCACTTTGTCAGGCGTACCGGGCGCCGGCCAGGGCGCCTGACATGCCCAACAGGTGAGACCGAGGCGGAATGCAGCCATTTGCCAGCCGTCGTTGACGGGCTTGGCAGGGAAAGGCACCTTCCGGCAACGGACGTGGATTACCACGTCCGCGAAGCAGCCAACAGGCCCGGACTCGCCGCGGTGATCGACACCGAGACCGAGGTTGGTGGCGTGAGCTGGAGGACCAACAATGGAGAAAACCATGTCTGACGCGGCAGAGACCGCAACCCCGCCGCTGCTCGAGATTTCGGGCCCTCGCGCCACCATCCGCCTCAACCGTCCGAAGCACATGAACCGGCTGCAGGCGGAAGATCTCGTCGAATTGGTGAGACTGTTCGACCGCGTCGAGGCCGATCCCGCCGTCCGCGTGCTGGTGCTGACCGGCACCGGCCGCGCCTTTTCCGCCGGCTACGATCTCAATTCGGTGGCGTCGCGCGCCAGCGCTGCCGGCGAAGAGCCGAGCACCGGTTCAGCGTTCGAAGGCGTCGCCAACCGGCTCGAAGATCTGAACGTGCCCACGATCTGCCGCCTCAACGGCGGCGTCTATGGCGGCTCGACCGATCTGGCGCTCGCCTGCGACTTCCGCATCGGCGTCGACACCGCGGAGATGTTCATGCCGGCAGCAAAGCTCGGCCTGCATTATTACCCGAGCGGGATCAGGCGCTACGTGTCGCGGCTCGGCGTCAACAATGCCAAGATGCTGTTCCTGACCGGGCAGAAGATCGGCGCGCCGGAGATGCTGCGGATCGGCTATCTCACCACCATGGTGCCCGAGACTGAACTGGACCAGGAGGTCGACCGGCTCGCGAGCCTGCTCGCGGCCAACGCGCCGGTCGCGATGGCCGGCATGAAGCGCGCCATCAATGAATTCGCGCACGGTGAGTTCGACAAGGAAGCCGCCGACACCCGCCATCGCGAGAGCCTGCGCGGGGCGGAGATCAAGGAAGGCATCAAGGCACGCGCGGAGAAACGGCCGGCGAAGTTCTGACCGCCGGCTGGCCGATCTCAGGAGATACGTGGAAGTGCAACCGGATTTGCCGAACGAGCGTGCCGACCGCATCCTGCATTGGCTTGGACTGATTTACCCCGGCGACGTCAGCGGCACGATGAATGCCGCCAATCCACGCGTCGCGCTCCGGATCCTCGCCGAAAGCCCCGACCTCGCAGCCGGCGATCCCTATCTTGCCTGCGCGGTCGGCGATGAAAATGCGCTGCAACTCGCCACGCAAGCCGATCCCTCCTGGCTCAACCGGCCCGGCGGCCCTCTGCGATTGCCGCCGCTGTTCGCGCTCGTTCATTCGGCGCTGGTTCGAGTAGCTGAATTTCACGAACGGCTGCACCAAAGCGCGAAATTTCTGATCGCTGCCGGCGCGGACGTCAATCAGCGGATCTACAGCCGTTGGCCGCCGGGTTCTTTGAGCAGCCCGGACGAGCGCTGCCCCTTGTCAACTCTTTATGGCGCTGCCGGAACCAACCGCAATGCCGCGCTGACGAAGCTGCTGCTCGACGCTGGCGCCGACCCGAACGACGGCGAATCGCTCTACCACTCGCTGGAGAATCCCGATTGCACCCGCCTGCTGCTGGAGCGCGGCGCTCGCATCGAGCAGACGAACGCGATCTACAGATCGCTCGACCTTCACGATCCAGCGCCGCTCAAGCTGTTGCTGCAGCATGGCGGCGATCCAAACGAGCCGGCGCGAAATCCGCCGCTGAGTGATTGGGGATCGCCGCTGTTGTGGGCGATCAGACGCAGGCGGTCGACCCAGCACATCGAAGCGCTGCTCGAGGCCGGCGCCGATCCGTCAAAGGTGACCCCTGAAGGCGTCGATGCCTACAGACTGGCGCTGCAGTTTGGGCTTGTGGAGGTCGCCGAGCTGCTGCGCGACCGCATCGGCGCGCAGCAGATCTCGGACGAAGAACGTTTCGTGGCGGCTTGCGCGCGCGGCGACGAGCGCGAGGCCCGCGCGATCGGCGCGAGACGACCCGATCTGCCTGCATCACTGCCGGAAGCACAACTGCGACTGCTACCGGACATCGCGGCCGAAAGTGGAAGCGAGGGGGCAAGGCTGATGGTTCGGCTCGGCTGGCCAATCTCCGTGCGCGGCGGCGACTGGAATGCGTCCGCACTCAATCTCGCTGTCTTCCGCGGTGACGCCGGATTGACGCGCTTTTTGCTCGAGCACGGTGCGAAATGGACGGAAGAGCACGGCTTTGGCGATAATGTCTGTGGCACGCTGTCGTGGGCGTCCCGCAACCAGCCGGTCGAGGGCGGCGACTGGCTCGGCTGCGCCCGGGCGCTGCTTGAACATGGCCTGCCGCGCGCGACGCCAATTCCCGGAGATTCCGAGCATGTCCTGATCGCGGGGGTCAAGAAGACGTTCTCCGAGGAGGTGATCGAGGAGCTGCTTGGTCCCACGCCTGACATCCACTGGACAATTCTTTCACCGGACACGCCCGGAGAGCGAGATTAACCAAGTATTAGCGCTAGCCATGTCGATGATCCCGCTGGGGCATTTGTGAACCCCGAGGGAGAAGGTTCCTCCATGCTCAGAAACGGTACCTATGCGGCGTGGTTCAAGACCCCGCTGGGCGAAGGCACCGGCATTGCCCATGTCGAAGACGGCAGGATCTGGGGTCATGACAGCATCACGACCTATACCGGCTCCTGCGAAATCGACGGGGATCGGTTCACCGCCATCTTATCGGTCAAGCGACACACCGAAGGACATGCAACCGTCTTCGGCGCCGACGACCTTACGCTTCGGCTTGAAGGAACGTGCGCCGACAAGTTGGGTCGTTACACAGCGACCGCGGAGCAAGTGCCGGGCGTGCTCCTTGAAGGAACCCTGATTCTCAGCGAACCGCAGCCGCCCGCGCCGGAGCCGGTCGGGCCGATGCCAAAGTTCGACCCTGACAAACTGCCGAAAATTCCACCACGCACCCGCTGACCGGTCGCCAGGCCGATAAATGCGAGACTACTCGTCCAGGAACGTCACGGCGTCCGCGACGGTTGCCCTTGATGTCCGGTAGCTGTTCACCTTGTGGTCGTGATCGGCGTAGCCGAAGGAGATGCCGCAGACGACGCGGCGATCATCGGGCAGATTGAAGTGGCGGCGGATCAGGCCGGAATGGCGGGCGAGCGCCGCCTGCGGGATGGTGCCGAGCCCGAGCGCCTGGGCGGCCAGCATGAAATTGGAGACATAGCCACCGCAATCGATCGCACCATAGATGCCGAGCGGCTCGTTGGTGTGGATGATGGCGACATGCGGCGCGCCGAAGAAATTGTAGTTCTCCAGCGCCTGCTTTGCATACGCCGCCTTGTCCCCGCGTGCGATGCCCAGCGTATTGTAAAGCTGGAAGCCGCTCTCCCGGCGGCGCTGCAGATAGACCCCGACATATTCGCGCGGCGGCGCGAAGTCATGATCGTCCCCGGCGCCGGATGCGGCCTCGGCATAGATCGATTTGCGGAAACGTTCCTTGGCCTCGCCGCTCGCGATCAGGACCTGCCAGGGCTGGCTATTGCACCAGGACGCGGTGCGCTGCGCCACGTTGAGCACATGCTCTATGATCTCACGCGGCACTTCGCGCGGCAGGAAGGCGCGCACGGAGTAGCGCTCGTTCAAGAGCTCCTCGAGCACACCGATGCGATCTTCCGTGCTGTAACGCGGGCTCGGCGTTTTCGCATCCATGGTCAGCGTCCTTTGGTTGGGATCTTGTTGAACGGCACGTCCTTGTCGACGCGGATATCACCGGGGAGCCCCAGCACGCGTTCGGCGATGATGTTGCGCAAAATCTCATCCGTGCCGCCGGCGATCCGCATCGATGGGGCGGTGAGCAGCATCTGCTGGAACTGGCCATTCGCCACTTCTTCCGCAGCGCCAGCTAGCGCGCCGGCGGCGCCTTCCAGATCCATCGCGTAAGTCGCGATGTCCTGCAGCATGGTGCCGGCGACGAGCTTGCCGATCGAGTTCTCCGGCCCGGGCCGCTCGCCCTTGGAGAGCGATGAGATCGCGCGGTAGCTGGTGTATTTCAGCCCGCTTGCCTTCACGGCCCAATTCGCGAGCTTCGAACGCACTGCGGGATCGTCGATCGCGAGCCCGTCATCCGTCATCAAATTCGAGCAGAACTCGAACATTTCGGGGAAGCCGGTCGCAAGCCGCGCGCCGATCGACATGCGCTCGTTCATCAAGGTCGTCAGCGAGACATTCCAGCCGTCGCCGACTGCGCCAAGCCGCTGGCTGTCCGGGATCACCACATCGGTGAAATAGACCTCGTTGAACTCCTGCATGCCGTTGGCCTGCTTGATCGGGCGCACTTCCACGCCTTTGCTCTTCATGTCCAGGAAGAACATGGTGAGCCCCTTGTGCTTTGGCACGTTGGGATCGGTGCGCGTGATCAAAAGCCCGTAATCGGAATAATGCGCGCCCGAGGTCCAGATCTTCTGGCCGTTGATGATCCAGTTGTCGCCTTGCTTTTCTGCGCGCGTGCGAAGTCCTGCGACGTCGGAGCCGCCGGCCGGTTCGGAAAAGAGCTGGCACCAGATCTCCTCGCCCGAAGCGAGCTTCGGCAAATAGCGGCGCTTATGCTCCTCGCTGCCATAGGCCATCACGGTCGGGCCGCACATGCCTTCGCCGATCTGGAACGGCTGGGTCAATTTGCCGTAGATGCCCTCTTCCTGCTGCCAGATCACGCGCTCGATCGGGGTCGCGCCGCGGCCGCCATATTCCTTCGGCCAATGCAGGCAAGCCCAGCCGGCCTCCGCCTTCTTCTTCTGCCAGGCCTTGCCGACATCGACGATCTCGGCCCTCTCCAGCCGGATCCGGCCGAGCGAGGATTTCGACAGCTCCGCCTCGTATTCCTTGGGCGCGTTGGCCTCGACCCATTTGCGCGCCTCGGCGCGGAAGGCGGCTTCCTGCGGGGTGTCGTCGAAATTCATGGGCGGACCTTTGTTCTTACGTAGGGTGGGCAAAGCGAAGCGTGCCCACCATTGCGAGCGAAGTCTTGATGGTGGGCACGCTTCGCTTTGCCCACCATACGATTCAAGTTGCGCGGCCCTTGGTCGGTATCTGGTTGAAGGGCACGTCCTTGTCGACCCTGATGTCGCCGGGCAGTCCCAGCACGCGCTCGGCGATGATGTTGCGCATGATCTCGTCGGTGCCGCCTTCGACGCGGGTGCCGGGCGCACGCAGCAGCATCGCCTGGAACTTGCCGGCGAGTTCCGCATCCGGCCCGCTCAGCACGCCGGCGGCGCCCTGCAGGTCGAGCGCATACATCGCGACCTCCTGGATCATCGATCCCGCCACCAGCTTGCCGATGGAATTCTCCGGACCCGGCCGCTCGCCCTTCGACAGCGCCGAGATCGCGCGCATGCTGGTGTACTTCAGCCCGCTCGCCTTGACCGCATAGTTCGCAAGCCGCGAGCGAACGCTGCGGTCTTCGATCGCGGGGCCATCCTCCAGCATCAAATTGTTGCAGAACTCGAACAGTTCCGGAAAGCCGGTCGCGACACCGGCGCCGATCGACATCCGCTCGTTCATCAGCGTGGTCAGCGAGACGTTCCAGCCGTCATTGACCTCGCCGAGCCGCTGATGATCCGGAATCCTGACGTCGGTGAAATAGACCTCGTTGAAGTCGGACTGTCCGCTCGCCTGCTTGATCGGCCTGACTTCGACACCCGGACTCTTCATGTCCAGGAAGAACATAGTGAGGCCCTTGTGCTTGGGCACGGTCGGATCGGTGCGGGTCAGCAGGATGCCGTAGTCGGAATAGTGCGCACCTGAGGTCCAGATCTTCTGGCCATTGATGATCCAGTCGTCGCCCTTCTTTTCCGCGCGGGTACGAAGTCCCGCGACGTCGGAGCCGCCGGCGGGCTCGGAGAACAGCTGGCACCAGATCTTCTCGCCCGAGGCCAGTGGCGGCAGATAGTGGCGCTTATGCTCCTCGCGTGCGAACGCCATCATGGTCGGGCCGCACATGCCATGGCCGATGATGAACATCGCGGAGAGCTTGCCGAACGGCCCCTCCTCCTGCTGCCAGATCACGCGCTCGATCGGCGAGGCGCCGCGGCCGCCATAATCTTTCGGCCAGTGCAGGCAGGCCCAGCCGGCATCCGCCTTCTTCTTCTGCCAGGCCTTTGCGACCTCGAGAATGTTGGCATTCTTGAGCTGGGTGCGGCCGAGCGAGGATTTGCGAAGCTCTTCCTCGTATTGCTTCGGCGCGTTGGCCGCGATCCAGGCTCTCGCCTCGGCGCGGAACGCGGCTTCCTGCGGGGTGTCGTCGAAATTCATGTTCCAAAATCCTCGGCCGTGTTTCGTGGCGTCGCAGGATGGGTAGAGCGCAGCGAAACCCATCGTTTGTCGTCACCGGTTTGATGGGTTTCGCTGCGCTCTACCCATCCTACGGTCATTACGACTTACGCCGCGTTCTTCTTGCGCATGCGGTCGATCAGGGCATCCTCCCAATAAGAGAGGCTACCGAGGCCAAGCGCGGTGGCATTGGCGCGGCGATAGTACATGTGGCAGTCGAACTCCCAGGTGAATCCCATGCCGCCATGGACCTGGATGTTGTTCTTGGCGCAGTGCTGGAACGCCTGCGTCGCACTGATCCGCGCAGCGGCGGCCGCCTCCGGCAACTCCGCGGCATTGGTCGAGAGCGCCCAGGCGCCGTAGTAGCAATTCGAGCGCGCCAAGGTCGCCGAGACATACATATCGGCGAGGATGTGCTTGACTGCCTGGAACGAGCCGATAGGACGGCCGAAGGCAATGCGATCGAGCGCGTAATCGCGGCCCATCTCCAGCGCGCGGTCGGCGCCGCCGACCTGCTCGAACGCCAGCAGCACCGCGGCGCGGTCGAGCACTTGCGTGATGATGCCCCAGCCTTCGCCAGTGGCTCCAAGCGGCTCGGCCTTGGCATTGGTGAACGTGATCTCGGCCTGGCCGCGGGTTAGATCGATGCTGGTCAACTCCTTGACCTCGACGCCGCCGCCCTTGAGATCGACCAGGAACAGCGAGATATCAGCATCACGCCCGGTCGAGCCGGTGCGCGCGGCGACCACCGCGAAATCGGCGATGGCGCCGTCCGGCACCGGCTTCTTGGTGCCGTTGAGCGTGCCACCGGAAGCGGCGAGCTTGATCGCCTTCGGCGACGGATTGCCCTTGCCCTCGAACAGCGCCAGCGTGCCGATCGCTTCGCCCGCGGCGATCTTCGGCAGCCATGTCTGCTTCTGCGCGTCGCTGCCGGCGAGCATCAAGGCTTCGGCCGCGAGATACACGGTGGAGGAGAACGGCACCGGCGCCAGCGCCCGCCCCATTTCTTCTGCGATCACGCAAAGCTCGAGATGGCCCGCGCCCGCGCCGCCGAACTGTTCGGGGATCGCGACGCCGAGGAAACCCATCTCGGCGAGGCCCTTCCAGAGCGCCTTGTCGTAGGCGGCCTTGCCATCCAGCACAGTGCGCACCGCTTTCGGCGGGCATTGCTCGCTGAGGAATTTCCGCGCCTCGTCGCGCATCTGCTTCTGTTCGTCGGAGAAATCGAAATTCATGGCGTTTCACTCGGGTTGATGATGGCTTGCCTTGGAGGATGGGTGGAGCGAAGCGATACCCATCGCGATGTTCGTTCTGACCGATGGGTTTCGCTGCGCTCTACCCATCCTACGGTCAGTTCAGGATGATCACGTCCTCCCCGGGCCTGTCGGCATAGAGCTTCTCCACCAGCCCCGCGCGGCGCTCGAGGCCGGCGCGCTGGTTGATGTAGCCCTTGTCGGTGAGTTCGTTGCCGTCGATCGAGGGCGGCTCGACCATCAGCATCGCGCGCGAGATGCGCCGGCTGCTGGCGCCTTCGACGGAAGCATTGTGCGCCTCCAGTCCTCCCCTGAGGCAGGCGATCACGTCGGGATGCTTCACCGCGTCTTCGAAGCTCGCATTGGGATCGCCGATGAGTTGCCGGCAGGCATGAAGGTTGGGCCAGGCAAGCAGGCCGATGAACGGGCGATCCTGCCCGGCCACCAGCGCGTCGTGCACGACAGGCGTTGCGGCAGCGATCGCATCGGTTCGGAGCGAGCCGACATGCACGAAGGTGCCGGTCGTGAGCTTAAAATCCTCGACCACACGTCCGGCAAAGATGATGCCCTGCACCGGATCCTCGGGGTCGACGAACACGCCGGCGTCGCCAATGCAGTAGAAGCCCTCCTCGTCGAACGCCGATCTGGTGAGCTCGGGCTGGCCGAAATAGCCCGGCGTGACGTTGACGCCGCGCAGGCGCAATTCATACTTTGCGCCGCACGGCACCATCTTCAGTTCGACGCCCGGGAACGGCAGCCCGATCAGGCCGACGCGCTCGGTGTCCCAATAGGTGCCGGTCGACGTCGGCGCGGTCTCGGTCGAGCCCCACCCGGTATAGAACACGATGCGCTCGCCAGTGGTGCGGACCGCAAGCGCCTGCATGCGGTCGTAGAGATCGTCCGGCAGCCGTGCGCCGCCATAGGCCATCACGGAAAGATTGCTGAAGAAGCTACGGCACAGCACGTCGTCCTTTTCCATCGCGGCCGCCAGCGCGGCGTAGCCGGCGGGAACGTTGGCGTAATAGGTCGGCGAGATCTCGCGCAGGTTACGGATGGTCTCGTCGAACTGGCCCGGCATCGGCCGGCCGTCGTCGATATAGAGCGTGCCGCCGTCGATCAGCACCGGGTTGAACAGCGCGTTGCCGCCCATGGTGTGATTCCAGGGCATCCAGTCGAGATAGGTCGCGAGCGGACCATTGGCATTACGCGGCCGCACCTGCATCATCATCGCGGCATTGGCGCACATCATCTCCTGGGTGTTGATGACTGCCTTGGGCATGCCGGTCGAGCCAGAGGTGAACAACAGCTTGCCCACGGTCTGCGGCGTGATCTGCACGATCGAGGCTTCGACATCGTCAGTGATCGGGGTTGCCGCTAGCTCGGCGAAGCTGACGCTCTTGATGCCCTCGCAAGGGCGAGCGACGTGGACGACCGTGACGCCGTCAAGATCAAGCGCGCGCAGCGCCTTCTCGAAGGTCGGGCCGTCCTGCACCATCACCACAGCCGGCTTGACCAGGTCGAACAGGTATTTGAGCTTGAGATGATCCTGGCTCATCAGCGAATAGGCCGGCGACACCGGCGCCGCCGGCAGGCGCGCCTGCATTGCAGCCTGCGTCATCAGCGCGTGCTCGATCGAATTGCCAGAGAGGATCGTGACCGGACGGCCGGGCTCGAGCTTCAGATTGAGCAAGCCTTGCGTGAGCGCATCCACGGTGCGCTTGGCGTCGGCGTAGGACAGGTTGCGCCATTGCCGCTCGGGGCCCATGCGCTGGGCGAGCCAGGTCCGCTCGGGCGCCTGCTTCGCCCATTTCGCCAGCGAAGCAGGAATATGTGTCTCGTAAGGGCTGAGCGGAATGCGCGACTTCAGGACGATCGCGCCGTCGTCTCGCCGCTCGATCGCGATGTCGCGCGGCAGCCATTCGATCTTGCGAAAGCCCGGCTTTTCCAGCACCGCGGCTGCACTCCCACTCATTTTGCGTCTCCCGGAATTTCTTGTCCTTTGCGGATCTTTGTTGCTATCGCCTGATATACACAGGCTTTCGTTTTTCAAGAAAGGCCCTGATACCTTCTGCAAAATCTTCCGAGCGGCTGCACAGGACCTGGTTGCGGTCCTCCATCGCGATGACAGCCTCCAGCGATCCTGCATCGACGCTCATGTTGAGGCATTCCTTCGAGAGCCGCAGGCCCACGGGTGACGCCGTCAGCATCGCCTCGACATAAGGCTCAACCGCCGCATCAAGCGCGCCCTCTTCGACCACCTCCGACACGAGACCGACCGCGAGCGCGCGCTCCGCACCAATGAAGCGGCCGGTCAGGATCAGTTCGGACGCAACGGAGACGCCGACGAGGCGCGGAAGGAAATAGCTGGTGCCGATATCGCAGCCGCCGAGGCCGAGCTTGATGAAGGCGCAGTTCATCCGCGCCGATCTGGTAGCGATGCGGATATCGGACGCGAGCGCCAGCGCGAAGCCACCGCCGGCCGCCGCGCCCTGGATCAGCGCAAGGATCGGCTGCGGGCAGCGCCGCATCAGCATCACGATGTCGGCGATGCGCCGCTGCGAGTCGAGGGACTCGGTGACTCCTGGCGGCTCCTGCTGGCCGGCCCGGCGCTGCATTGCATGCTTGAGATCAAGGCCGGCGCAGAAATTCTCACCCGCGCCTTTCAGCACCACGACGCGCGTGTCGCGGTTGCGTTGCAGGCCCTGGAAGTAGACGTTCAGCGCGTCGATCAGCGACGGATCGAGCGCGTTCAGGCTCTCCGGGCGATTGAGTGTCACCCAATCAGCGCCGTCGCGATGTTCGATCAGAAGCGGTTGGGTCACGCTTAACTCCTGCCTCACCGAACGCGATGCCAGTTGCTGCGCCCTCTCCCCTTGTGGGAGAGGGCTACACCGGCGTTGGCCACGCACTCGATACGGTGAGGGGTTGCCAGCCGGAGAGAACCCCTCATCCGGCGCGGATTTCATCCGCGCCACCTTCTCCCACAAGGGGAGAAGGGAAGAGACGAGTGGCCCTACCGCGGGGCCATGCGGATGGCGCCGTCGAGGCGGATGGTTTCGCCGTTGAGCATCGCGTTCTCGACGATATGCACCGCGAGCGCGCCGTATTCGTCGGGCTCGCCGAGGCGGGCCGGATGCGGTACCTGGGCGCCGAGGCTCTTGCGCGCCTCCTCGTTCAGACCCATCAGGAGCGGGGTGAAGAAGATGCCGGGCGCGATCGTGTTGACGCGGATCTTCAGGCTTGCGAGGTCGCGCGCCGCCGGCAAGGTCAGGCCGACGATGCCGCCCTTCGAGGCGGAATAGGCGATCTGGCCGATCTGGCCTTCATAGGCCGCGACCGAAGCGGTGTTGACGACGACGCCGCGCTCTTCGCCGATCGGCTGCGCCGTGGCAAGCCGCTCCGCGAACAGGCGCAGCACGTTGAAGGTCCCAATAAGATTGACATTGATGATGCGGGTGAACTTCTCCAGCGGATAGACGCCGTCCCTGCCGACGATGCGCTGCGAGCCGCCGATGCCGGCGCAGTTCATCAGCACGCGCGCAATGCCATGCGCAGCCTCGGCCTTGGCGATCGCAGCCTTCACCTGCTCTTCGCTGGTGACGTCGGCATGCAGCGCGACGCCCTTCACTTCCGCCGCGACCTTCTCCGCGTTTTCCTTGTTCTGGTCGAGCACACCGATCTTGGCGCCTTTGGCGGCCATGGCGCGCGCGGTGGCGGCCCCGAGGCCGGAGCCACCGCCGGTGATGAGAACGGCAACGTCTTTCAACTGCATGATAGAGCTCTCCTTGGGTGTTAGTTTCTTGGATCGCGAATAGCGAATGGCGAGTAGCGAATAGTTTCATCCATTCGCCATTCGCTACTCACTATTCGCCTCTTCCTTCGCCAGCATGCCGCCGAAGATCAGCGCTTCCATATGCTTGATGTATTCGCGGCAGACCTCGTCGGTGACCGGGCCGACGCCGGTCGCGCGCGACATCGCGTGGCGGCCGAAGAACAGGTGATCGCAGGCGCCGATCAGGCTGGTGTAGAACAGCACCGGATCGACCTTGCGGAACTCGCCCGCGCGCACGCCTTCGTCGAGCAGGCGGCGATGGAAATCCAGAAGCGGCGCGATGAAGAACTTCGACACTTCGTCGGCCGCCTCCGCACTGCTCTCATGCAGGAGGTAGTGGATCAGCCGGTTCATGTAAGGGAACTGGTGATAGGCGCGGATGATGCCGGCGATGTGCAACCGCAGCTTGGCGGTCGGCGATATCGGCTGCGCGACCAGATATTCGAGCTGCGACATCTCGGTCGCGGCATCGCGCGCCAGCAGCGCCAGCAACAGCCCGTCCTTGTTGCCGAAATGATATTTTACGAGCGCTGCGTTGACGCCGGACTTCTGGGCAATGTCGGACAGCGACACGTCAATCGAGGCGCGCTCGATCATCAATTCGCTCGCGGCAACCAGCAGCTTCTCCGCCGTCGGGTTCCGGCCCGCCGGGAGTCGCGTTGGTATGGTGGTATTCAACTGCATTTCCATCTGCCTGCCGGAAAAGTCCGGCGCGCAGATAACCCGATGCCGCGGCTGACCTCAAGAGTTAATTGATTGATTGACTAAATCCGTTACGGCCCTTTTAATCCGGCCATCTTTGAAACGCCCATCCAGAAACACTCAGGGAGACCAAGACATGGCCGAGGCCTATATCGTCGCCGCCGCTCGCACCGCCGGCGGCCGCAAGGGGGGACGTCTTGCCGGCTGGCACCCGGCCGACCTGGCCGCGACCGTGCTGGACGCGCTGGTCGAGCGTTCCGGCGCCGATCCCGCGCTAGTCGAGGACGTGATCATGGGCTGCGTGATGCAGGCCGGCGAGCAGTCCAACAACATCGCGCGCAACGCGGTGATGGCCTCGAAGCTGCCGGAAAGCGTCCCCGGCACCTCGATCGACCGGCAGTGCGGCTCCTCGCAGCAGGCACTGCACTTCGCGGCGCAGGCCGTGATGTCCGGCTCGATGGACATCGTGATCGCCGCCGGCGTGGAATCGATGACGCGGGTGCCGATGGGCCTTGCCTCGTCGCTGCCGCAGAAGAACGGCTTTGGCTACTACAAGAGCCCGAACATCGAGAAGCGCTATCCCAACATCATGTTCAGCCAGTTCACCGGCGCGGAGATGATGGCGGAGAAATACGGCCTCTCCAAAGACGAACTCGATGAATATTCCTACGGCAGCCACCAGCGCGCGATTGCCGCTACGCAGGCCGGCCATTTCAAGGACGAGATCGTGCCGGTGCAGATCACCCGCGCCGACGGCACCACCGACACCCATCACATCGACGAAGGCATCCGCTTCGATGCCAGCCGCGACGGCATCAAGGGCGTCAAGCTGATCGCCGAGAACGGCAAGCTGACAGCGGCGAGTTCGAGCCAGATCTGCGACGGCGCCTCCGGCGTGCTCGTCGTCAACGAGAAGGGGCTGAAGCAGCTCGGCGTCAAGCCGATGGCGCGCATCCACCACATGAGCATGCTGGGCCATGATCCCGTGATCATGCTGGAGGCGCCACTGCCCGCCACCGAACGCGCGCTGAAAAAGGCCGGCATGTCGATCGACGACATCGACCTGTTCGAGGTCAACGAGGCCTTCGCGTCGGTGCCGACCGCATGGCTGAAAACCACCGGCGCCGATCCCGCCAGGCTCAACGTCAATGGCGGCGCGATCGCACTCGGCCATCCGCTCGGCGGCTCCGGCACCAAGCTGATGACGACGCTCATCAACGCGCTCAAGCAGCGCAACAAGCGCTACGGCCTGCAGACCATGTGCGAAGGCGGCGGCATGGCGAATGTGACGATCGTGGAGCGGCTCTAAAAACAAGAAAAGCGAATAGCGAATGGCGAGTAGCGAATGGTGAGCAGGAGAAGAGCGACCATCTAACCGCTCTTCCCTATTCGCCATTCGCTACTCGCCATTCGCGTCTTGAGGAAACCCCATGACCCACCCCTCGATCCACGCCCGCACGCATCCGGACAAGATCGCCTACCAGATGGCTGCTACCAGCAAGGCGATCACCTATCGCGAGCTCGACGAGCTCTCCAACCAGGGCGCGCATCTGTTCCGTTCGCTCGGACTGAAGGCCGGCGACCACATCGCCTTCCTGATGGAGAACCGGCTCGCCTTCATGGAGATCTGCTGGGCGGCGCAGCGCGCGGGGCTCTATTACACCGCGATCAGCCGCTACCTGAAGCAGGACGAGATCGCCTATATCATCAGGGACTGCGGCGCCAAGGTCTTCATCACCTCGCCGAAATGTGCCGAGCAGGTGAACGGCCTGGTCAACGGCAAGCCGGGTGAGCCGTTGTGGTTCATGATGGACGAGCCGCTGCCGGGCTTCCGTTCCTTCGACAAGGAAGCACTCGTGCAGCCGACCACGCCGATTGCGGACGAGGTCGCGGGCCACGACATGCTCTATTCCTCCGGCACGACCGGCCGGCCCAAGGGGATCAAGAAGCAGTTCGAAGCTAACCCGATCGACGTGCCGAACCCGTTCCTGCGGGTGCTGTGCGCCGACATGTGCGGCATGAACGCGGATACCATCTATCTGTCGCCGGCGCCGCTCTATCACGCCGCTCCCCTGCGCTTCAACATGATGGCGATCGTGCTGGGCGGCACTTCGATCATCATGGAATCCTTCGACGCCGAGGAATTCCTGAAACTGGTCGAGAAGCACAAGGTAACGCAGTCGCAGCTCGTGCCGACCATGTTCGTGCGCATGCTGAAACTGCCCGAGGAGGTGCGCAAGCGCTACGACGTCTCCTCGCTGAAGGGCGCGATCCATGCTGCGGCGCCCTGCCCGGTCGACGTGAAGGCCAAGATGATCGAGTGGTGGGGGCCGATCCTGATCGAATATTACGCGGGCTCCGAGGGTAACGGCGTCACGGTGTCGACCTCGCAGCAATGGCTGGAGCACCGCGGCACGGTCGGCCGCGCGGTGGTCGGCAAGATCAAGATCCTTGATGAGAACGACGAGGAGCTGCCGCCGGGCGAGATCGGCACAGTCTATTTCGCCGACGCGCCCGCGTTCACCTATCACAACGATCCCGAAAAGACGAAGCGCGCCTATAACGCCAGGGGCTGGTCGACGCTCGGCGATGTCGGCTATCTCGACACGGACGGCTTCCTCTATCTCACCGACCGCAAGAGCTACATGATCATCTCCGGCGGCGTGAACATCTATCCGCAGGAGACCGAGGATGTGCTGATCACGCATCCTGCTGTCTCCGACGTCGCGGTGTTCGGCGTGCCGAACGAGGAGATGGGCGAGGAGGTCAAGGCCGTGGTGCAGCCGCACGATATGGCTGCGGCCGGCAAGGAGCTCGAGGCCGAATTGATCGCCTTCTGCAAGTCGCGGCTATCCGCGATCAAATGCCCGCGCTCGATCGATTTCGAAGCCGAGCTGCCGCGCACGCCGACCGGCAAGCTGGTGAAGCGCCATCTCCGCGACCGCTACTGGCCGAAGACCGCGGTGAAGGCGTAATGTTGCAGGCACCTCACAACCGGGCTTGTCCTGGGCATCCATGTCTTTACAGTCGCGCGTGACAAGACATGGATGGAAACGCCATGAGTGCTCTCCCCGACATTCCGCTCCCCGCCGGCATACGCTCCCGCTACGTCGACGACATCAACGGCCTGCGCATGCATGTGCTCGAGGCCGGTTTCGAAACCAAAGGTCGGCCCTGTCTCCTGCTGCTGCACGGCTTTCCTGAGCTCGCCTTCTCCTGGCGCAAGGTAATGCCGGTGCTGGCCGAGGCCGGCTATCACGTGATCGCGCCGGACCAGCGCGGCTATGGCCGCACCACGGGCTGGGATGGCGACTATGACGGCGACCTCGTCTCGTTTCGCCTCACCAATCTCGTGCGCGATGCGCTGGGGCTGGTGTCGGCGTTCGGCTACAGAAGCGTCGATGCCGTGATCGGGCATGATTTCGGCTCGTCAGTCGCAGCGTGGTGCGCGTTGATCCGGCCGGATGTGTTCCGGGCGGTCACGATGATGAGCGCACCGTTCGGCGGGCCACCATCGCTGCCGTTCAACACTGCGGATGCACCGGCGAAGCCGGCTGCGGAAGACCCGGTGCATCGCGCGCTCGCCGCATTGCCGCGGCCGCGCAAGCATTACCAATGGTACTACTCAACGCGCGAGGCCGATGCCGACATGCACCGCGCCCCGCAAGGCGTGCATGACTTCCTGCGCGCCTACTACCACCACAAGAGCGCGGACTGGAAAGACAACAAGCCCTATCCGCTGCAGTCCTGGTCCGCGGGCGAACTGGCGAAACTGCCGACCTACTACATCATGGATCTTGCCGAAGGCATGGCCGCCACGGTGGCGAAAGAGATGCCGTTGGCCGCGGAGATCGCCGCCAACCAATGGCTGCCGGACCACGAGCTGGCGTTCTACAGTGCCGAGTACGAACGCAACGGCTTCCAGGGCGGACTGCAGTGGTATCGCTGCGGCACCTCCGGCGCCTTCGTCCCCGAACTGCAGACCTGGTCGGGCCGCACCATCGACGTGCCCTCCTGCTTCATCTCCGGCAAGCAGGACTGGGGCACCTATCAGCGGCCCGGCGTGTTCGAGGCGATGCAGTCGAAAGCCTGCACCAACATGATCGGTTGCCATCTGGTCGACGGCGCCGGCCATTGGGTGCAGCAGGAGCAGCCGTCGGAGGTCAGCCGGCTCCTCCTCGCGTTCCTGCGCGATGCGCGCGTCGGAAGGTGATTGACGCGCTAGCCAAGGCCGCCTATCTAGTTTAGAATAATTCTAAATTCTCCGAGAAGGCGGCTCCGTGAAGAATTTTGCCGATCTGACCGAGCGCGAAGTGCTGGCGGTCGCGATCGCCTCCGAGGAGGAGGACAGCCGCATCTACATGACCTTCGCGGAGGACCTCGCCGAACGCTATCCTGATACCGCCAAGATCTTCGAGGAGATGGCCGAGGAGGAACGCGGCCATCGGCATCGCCTGCTTGAACTCTACGACCAGCGTTTCGGCCCGCATCTGCCGCCGATCCGGCGCGAAGACGTAAAGGGTTTTCTACGGCGACGTCCGATCTGGCTAACCAAGAACCTGCCGCTCGACACCATCCGGAAGGAAGTCGAGACCATGGAGCTGGAGGCCGAACGCTTCTACGCCAAGGCCGCCGAACAGGCTCAGGATGTCGGCGTGCGCCGCCTGCTCGGCGATCTCGCCGAAGAAGAGCGGCACCACGAGAACCTCGCCGTCCGGCTGACCGACGATATCCTGAAGCCCGACGTGCGCGCCGAGGAGGACCGGACCCGGCGGCGCATGTTCGTGCTGCAATATGTGCAGCCCGGACTCGCCGGACTGATGGATGGCTCGGTCTCGACATTGGCGCCGCTGTTCGCCGCCGCCTTTGCGACCCACCAGAACTGGCAGACGTTCCTGGTCGGCCTTGCCGCCTCGATCGGCGCCGGCATCAGCATGGGATTTGCCGAAGCGTTGTCCGATGACGGTTCGCTGACCGGGCGCGGCTCGCCCTGGCTGCGTGGCCTCACCTGCGGATTGATGACGACGGTCGGCGGCCTCGGCCACACCCTGCCGTATCTCGTTCCCGATGCCTGGCCCAACGCATTCTGGATTGCGACCGCAATCGCCTGCATCATCGTCTTCTTCGAATTGTGGGCGATCGCCTTCATCCGCTCGCGCTACATGGACACGCCGTTCCTGCAGGCGGTGTTCCAGATCGTGCTCGGCGGCGCGATCGTGCTCGGTGTCGGCATTTTGATCGGTGCGGCGTAAAGCGTTTTCGAGCGAAGTGGACACCGGTTCGTGTAAAGAAAGCGCGTCAAAACTGGAATCCAGCGCAGCAATTCCTGTCAAGCATCCGTCTATTTTGCCAGCGATGATCCGCGGCGCATCGCGATGATGTGCGATGCTTCACGCTTGCGAGCCCCAGGCAAAGCAAGCATCATCCATGCATCACCCGCCGTCACATCAGGAGTTCGCCTTGGCCAAATCGCAATGGAGTTTCAAGACTGCGGTCGAGATATCGGCGGCGCTCGCCGCAAAGCAAGTATCCGCGGTCGAACTGGCGCAGGATGCGATCGGCCGGATCGAGCGTCACGATGCGAAGATCAATGCGGTCTGCGTGCGCGATTTCGATCGCGCGCTGTCAGCGGCGCGCGCCGCCGATGCCGCGCTTGCCCGCGGCGAACAGAAGCCGCTGCTCGGCATCCCCATCACGGTGAAGGAATCCTACAACATCGCCGGCCTGCCGACGACCTGGGGCATTCCTGAACAGAAGAATTTCACGCCGACCGAGGACGCACTCTCGATCGCGCGGGTCAAGGATGCCGGCGCGGTAATCCTCGGCAAGACCAACGTGCCGCTCGTCCTCGGCGACTGGCAGAGCTACAACGACATCTACGGCACCACCAACAACCCCTACGATCTCGGCCGCACCCCGGGCGGGTCGTCCGGCGGATCATCGGCCGCGCTTGCCGCAGGTTACGGGCCGCTCTCGCTCGGCTCCGACATCGGCGGCTCGCTTCGCGTGCCGGCATTTCATTGCGGCATCTATGCGCACAAGCCGAGCTACGCGCTGGCGCCCTCGCGCGGTCACACGCCACCTCCCTTGCCGCCGCTGCCGTTCAACCGCGACCTCTCGGTGATCGGGCCGATGGCGCGCAGCGCGGCCGACCTGGCGCTGCTGCTCGATGTGATCGCTGGCCCCGATCCGCTCGATGCCAGCGCCTACCGGCTCGAACTGCCGGCGCCGCGGCATGCCGCGCTGAAAGACTTCCGCATGCTGCTGATCGATACCGATCCGGTGATGCCGACGGATTCGGTCGTACGCGGCTCGATCGAAAAGCTCGCTGCCAACCTCGCCAAGGCGGGCGTCAAGGTCGAGCGCCAGAGCAAGCTGTTGCCGGACTTCGCTGCATCGAGCCGGCTCTATATGCGGATACTGCTGTCGTTCCTTGCCGCTTCCTTCGCGCCGGACTTCTATGCGGGCGCCAAGCAGGCCGCGGCGGCGCTGCCGGACAGCGACACCAGCCTTACCGCAGAGCGGCTGCGCGGCATCGCGCTCAGCCATCGCGACTGGCTGATGGCCGACGGCGGCCGCACCCGGCTGCGGGCGCAATGGCGCGACTTGTTCAAGACGTTCGACGCCGTAATCTGCCCCATCATGCCGACGCCGGCCTATCCGCACGACCATTCGCCGGAGCAGGAGAAGCGCCGCATCATCATCGACGGCAAGGAGCATGCCTATCTCGACCAGCTCGCCTGGCCCGGAATCGCGACGCTTCCCGGGCTTCCATCAACGGCGATTCCGACCGGCTTCGCGCCGGACGGATTGCCGGTCGGCGTGCAGATCGTCGGGCCCTGGCTCGAGGATCGCACGCCGCTGAAACTGGCTGAGTTGATCGAGCGCGAATTCGGCGGCTTCGTACCCCCGAAGATGTTTGATGATTAGCGTCATTGCGAGCGAAGCGAAGCAATCCATCCACGCTCGCCGATGCATGGACTGCTTCGTCGCTTCGCTTCTCGCAATGACGGGAACCACGGGAGGAAAAACAATGAGCAACGACATAGATGAACTCACCGCGCTCAATCGCGACTATGTCGCCTCGGTGCAGAATTCCGACGTCAAGCGCTTCGATGAAATCCTGGCGCCGGAGTTCTATTGCTCAAATCCCGACAAATCGCTGGTCGACCGCGCTGCCTTCCTTGAGCAGACGGCAAAACCCGTGGCGATCAGGAACCTGCAGGCGCATGATGTGAAGATCCGCATCATGGGCGACTTCGCCATCATCCATGCTGCGACCAGCTACACCACGCCGGACGGGCAGCAGGCGTACGGGCGATACACCGATTGCTGGGCAAAGCAGAACGGAAAGTGGCTCGCGGTATCGGCGCATGTGACGCGGTGAGACAGGCAGCGAAATAGCGAGGCAGCCCTCCGCTGTCATGCCCCGCTTCAAGCGGGGCATCCAGTAACCTGCATCACCAATTGTTTTTCCCAATAGCCGCCGCGGGCTACTGGATCGCCCCGGTCAAGCCGGGCGATGATCACCAGATCAGCTATCGAACATCACCACGCTGCGGAGCGTCTTGCCGGCTTTCATGTTGGCGAAGCCGTCGTTGATCTCGGACAGTTTCAGCTTGGCGGAGATCCAGTCCTCCAGGTGCAATTTGCCGCGCATGTAGAACTCGACCAGCCGCGGCATGTCGACGCGGAAATGGTTGGAGCCCATCGACGAGCCCTGGATCCGGCGCTCGCGCAGGAAGTCGAAGCCGTGCAGCTCGATCTTCTGGCCGAACGGGATCATGCCGACGATGGTCGCGGTGCCGCCGGGCGCCAGCATGCCGAAAGCCTGCTCGGCGGTTTCCTTGCGGCCCAGCACCTCGAACGCGTGATGCACGCCGCCGCCGGTGAGCTCACGCACCTGTTGGACCACATCGCCGTTCCTGGGATCGATGATGTCGGTCGCGCCGAGCTTGGTCGCGAGCTGGAGTTTCGCGGGGTTGGTGTCGATCGCGATGATGCGACCCGCGCCCGCGATCTCGGCGCCGTTGATCGCGGCCATGCCGACGCCACCGCAGCCGATCACCGCTACCGTCTCGCCGGCCTGCACCCTCGCGGTATTCACGACGGCGCCATAACCGGTGATGACGCCGCAGCCGATCAAGGCCGCGAGCTCGAGCGGCATGTCCCTGCGGATCTTCACGATCGCGTTCTCATGCACCAGCATCTGCTCGGCAAAGGACGAGAGATTGAGGAACTGGTTCAACTTCTCGGGCCTGTTCCATTGCAGCCGGTTCGAAGCGCCCGGCAGCATCTTCACCGTGGTATCGGTGCAGAGCACGGTGCGGCCGGTGGCGCAGTTGTCGCAGGTGCCGCAGAACACCGAGAGGCAGGTCACGACGTGATCGCCGGGCTTCACATAGTTCACGTCGGAGCCGACCTTCTCCACCACACCAGCGGATTCATGACCGAGCACCGCAGGCAGCGGATGCGGGTAGAGCCCCTCCATGAAGTGCAGATCGGAATGACAGAGGCCGGCGACAGAGGTGCGGATCAAGACTTCGCGTGGACCGGGATTTGGCAGGCTGACGTCCTCGATCACAAGCGGCTTGTTGACTTCGTACAGGACGGCGGCCTTCATCGGTGTTTCCCCTCTGTTGTTTATCGTTGCTCTATCTTGTCGCGACGCTTGCTTACCTTTCCCGAAGGGAGAGGTCGGAAGCGTATCGAAGATGCGATTCCGGGTGAGGGGTCCAGGTCTATCGATAGGGCGTGACCCCTCACCCGGATCGCACCGGACGATGCTTCGCATCGCCGGGACGATCCGACCTCTCCCTTTGGGAGAGGTGCAGAGACAGCCTAAGCCGCGGCAAGCAATTCGCCAACCTTGGCCATGCCGACGGCACGGTCGCCGAGCAGGTGATCGGTGATGGCGCGCGATGCAGTATTTTCCGTCAGCCGGAACGGATCGTGTGCGGCCACGCGATGGTCGATCACCAGACGCGACAGCAACAGCCGCCGTGCATCGCCGCGCATCTCATGGATGCGCCCGCCTTCCCAGGCGAGCGTCACGGCGCTTGCGACGTGATAGAGCAGGCTGGTCGAACGACGTGCTTCCGCTTCATTGTCCGTGCGGCCGGCGACTTCGCGCGCAAAGCCGATGGCGCGGTCGGTGAGTTCATGCAGGCGGCTGCGCCAAGCCTGCGGCACATTGGCGCTGTCGTCGAGCCGTACGTGCAGGTCCGCGGCAAGTGCCGCATCTGCGCCATGGCGGCCGACCGCGCGCTTCAACGCATCGATCGCCACGATGTTGCCGGTGCCTTCCCAGATCGAGCCGAGATGCGCGTCCCGTAGCAGGCGCGCGGTGACGAATTCCTCGATGTAACCGATGCCGCCGCGCATCTCCATCGCATCGCCACAGACCTTCCGCGCATCGCGGGTGGCGCGGAATTTCAAGGTCGGCGTCAGGATGCGGAGCAGCGCCGCAGCATCCTGGCTGCCGGCTTCGGCGCGGTCGAGCGCATCCGCGGTCAGGAAGCTCATCGACAGCGCTTGCTCGGTCGCGAGCATGATCTTCATCAATTGCCGCCGCGCCAAAGGCAGGTCGATGATGCGGCTGCCGAACACGACGCGGCCCTTCGCCACCGTCATCGCATCATGATACGCGCGGCGCATCAGCGCGGTCGACTTGACGCCGTTGGACAGCCGCGATGAGTTGACCATCTCGGCCATCTGCACGAAGCCGCGATCGAGCTTGCCGACCGCATAGGCGATCGCGCCTTCGAGCTTGATCTCGCCTGACGCCATCGAGCGCGTCCCGAGCTTGTCCTTCAGACGCACGATGCGGTAGCGGTTCTGCGAGCCGTCATCGAGAAAGCGCGGCATCAGGAACAGGCCGACGCCGCGGGTGCCGGGGCCGGCGCCTTCGGGCCGGGCCAGCAGCATCACGACCTTGGCGTCCGCATTCGAGCAGAACCATTTCTCGCCGTAGAGGCGCCAGTGGTCACCCTCCTGCACTGCCGTCGTGGTCAGCGTGCCGACGTCGGAGCCGCCCTCCTTCTCGGTCATGAACTGGCCGCCTTGTGTCAGCTTGCCCATGTCGGTCTGGGTCAGGCCATCAAGATATTTTGCCTTGAGCGCCTCGCTGCCGAAATTCGCCAGCAGCTTCGCGCAGCCGTCGGTGACGTTGATCGGGCAGCCCATGCCGAATTCGGTCTGATTGAACAGGAAGGTGAAGGCATGCTTGGCGACGACAGGATATTTGTCCGGCCAGCCCAAAATGCCCTTGCGGATCGACATCGCATGGATGCCGAACTCGCCGAACGCGGCCTTCTCCAATTCGCGATAGGCCGGATGATATTCGACCCACTGCACGTCGCGGCCGAACTTGTCGCGCTGGTGCAGCACCGGCACGTGGCGGTCGGCAAGGCGCGCGCACTCATCGAGGATGCCGCCGGTCAGCGCGCCCAGCCGATCGAGATGCGGCTCGATATGGCGAAACAGCGCATCGGGCAGGTGCAATCGCAGCAGGTCCTGAAGCGCCGGATCCGCCTGATAGAAATTCATGCCTGAGGTATCGGGCGCGAGCAGGCCCGGCTGGCCGGCGATATCGGCGTTTGAATCGTGTTTCAGCGGCTGCATTGAAATCCCTGGTTCGTTCCTCATCTGTTGGATGAGACTATCGCACATCGAATGCCGGGATGTCGCCCCGTACAGCTGCGGCGAGGAAGCCAATTTCGCCGCAGCCTTCCCGCCAAGCAAAATCTTCTCCGGCAGCTCAAGGAAAGCTCATGGAAACCCCAAAATACAAGATCGCCCTGATCGTCGGTGTCGGTGAAGGCCTGAGCGCTTCGCTGGCGCGGCTATTTTCGCGCGAAGGAATTCGCGTCGCGCTGGCCGCACGGCAAATCGAAAAACTCGGTGCGCTCTGCACCGAGACCGGCGCGCGGGCCTTTGCCTGCAACGCAACGGATGCCGATGAGGTCGAGCGTCTGTTTGGCCTGGTCGAGCGCGAGCTCGGCACGCCCGACCTTGTGGTCTATAACGCAAGCGGGCGCGCACGCGGCCCACTGGTCGACCTCGTGCCGGCCGACGTCGCCAACGCGATCGCGGTCTCGGCCTTCGGCGGCTTCCTGGTGGCGCAGCAGGCAGCAAAGCGCATGCTGCCGAACAAGCATGGCGCGATCCTGTTCACGGGCGCTTCGGCCAGCGTCAAGGGGTATGCACAATCGTCGTCATTCGCGATGGGCAAGTTCGCGCTGCGCGGACTGGCGCAGAGCATG
The DNA here is from genome assembly GCF_000426245.1 of Bradyrhizobium sp. Ai1a-2. Lineage (GTDB taxonomy): Bacteria > Pseudomonadota > Alphaproteobacteria > Rhizobiales > Xanthobacteraceae > Bradyrhizobium. The sequence goes on from NZ_AUEZ01000044.1 coordinate 71,317, forward strand.
GCGCGCGAACTATCGCCGCAGGGCATCCATGTCGCACATTTCGTCATCGATGGCGGCATCCGCAGCAAGACGCGTCCGGATCCGGAAGGTCATCCGGATTCGATGCTCGATCCCGATGCGATTGCTCTCAGCTATTGGAACGTGCTGCAGCAGCCGCGCAGCGCCTGGAGCTGGGAAGTCGAGCTGCGCCCCTGGGTGGAGAAGTTCTAGGCTTGCGCTGAACTATCGTCTCCTTCCCCCTGAAAGTTCGTAGCCCGGATGGAGCGAAGCGAAATCCGGGGACCGCTACAAGTCCCGAATTTCGCTGCGCTTCATCCGGGCTACCGGCGCGAGCAAGAGGAAAAAAGCCCGGTTCTGGGGCGCCCAGAACCGGGCCAGTGATCAAACCGCAAGCGAGGAGAAAGCGGCCTTGCCGGCGGCAGCGAGCCGCCAGCTGGCACAAGGGATATCCTGCGGTTCGATATCGATGGATTTCTCAAAGCGCACCAGCTTCCAGTCGCCGGGGCTGTTGGTGAAGGCGTAACCGGCCTTCTTCGCCAGCGCGATCATGGCATCGTTGGAACGCAAGGTGTCGCCGAACAGCCGTGCAGCACCGAGCGCAGCGGCGCGACATTCGAGATTCTTCAAGAGCGCCCGGCCGATGCCCTGCCCCTGCCAGCGGTCGTCGATCGAAACGCCCAACTCGACGCTCGCATCCTCCGCATGGAAGGCATAGCGCGCTTCGCCGACGATGACTTCGAAGCCGTCGACCATGACGGTGGCAACCACGCTGAACTGCTCGTGCTCGCCGACGTGGACGAAATTCTCCAGCACGTTCGTCGGCAGTTCGCGCATGGCGCCAAAGAAGCGATTGTAGCGTGAGCGGGTCGAGAGTGATCGGAAATAGTTCTGCAGCTCCTCCGCATCGCGCGGCTCGACGAAGCGCACCGTGATCTTCTCGCCACTGCGCGAACGCAGCACGTCGGAATATTGCTTGAGATCGTCGAGACGCAAGGCGGTCATGACACGCTCTCCGAAAGAAATTGGCTGGCGTCCCGCTTCAGCGGCGGCGCCAGCGGTGGCGTCACTTCATGCCCGCCAGAAGGGTTTTTCGGCCTCAAAAGCCACGTCGCTCCAGGATTTGCCGATGTCGTGGAGATCGCGCTCGGACCATTGGGCCAGTTCGCGACGCGTCGCATAACGTTGACACCAGACGTGCAGTGTCTCGCTCAATTGGGCCAGTGCCTGCCCGAACAGGCCCTGTCCATGATGATTTATCATCGATTCATGGGTGAAAGTGGACATGCTCAGCTCCTATAGCTAATCTGTTGTACGGAATATCGGTGCGATTGCCGTCTTGCACAAACGACACTTTGTACCGCTTCACATGAGATAAAATCATGTATCAGGAGGGATGCGGGAGATGACCGCCAGGCTGCCTTCGCTGAATGGTTTGCGGGCCTTCGAGGCTGCGGCGCGGCACCTGAGCTTCACCCAGGCCGCCGCCGAGCTGAACGTGACGCAGACCGCGATCAGCCATCAGATCAAGCGGCTGGAGCAGGAGCTCGGCGTCCGGCTGTTCGTGCGGCAGAACCGGGCGCTGACGCTGACGCCAAAGGCGGCCGAATATCTCCCCGGTGTCCGCGCCGCCTTCAATGATTTGAAGCTGGCCACCGACCGGCTGCTGCGGCGCGAGGACGACCACGTGCTGACCGTGTCGACGCTGGCCTCGCTCGCCGCAAAATGGCTGCTGCCGCGGCTGTCCACGTTCCAGGAGGCGCATCCCGGCGTCGACGTGCGCATCACCACCTCGACCAATCTGGTCGACTTCCAGCGCGACAATGTCGATGCCGCGATCCGCTACGGCCGCGGCCAATGGCAGGGATTGCGGGCCGACTGGCTGATGGCGGATGAGCTGTTTCCGGTCTGCAGCCCGTCCTTGCTCAACGGAGGCAAGCCGCTGAAATGCCCTGAAGACCTCCGCGACCACGTGCTCCTGCACACCAGCAACACCAACAGCGACGACTGGCGGCTGTGGCTGACGGCAGCCGGGCTGCCGGCTGACCTCGCAAAACAGCCGGGCATCACCTTCGACCTGATCTTCATGACCATCCAGGCCGCGATCGACGGCATCGGCGTCGCCATGGGCCGGACTTCCTATGTGAAGGACGACATCGCCAAGGGACGGCTGCTGGTTCCCTTCAAGATCGCGCTCCCCGCCGATGCCGGCTTCTACCTGGTCTCGCCGCAGGCGCGGGCTGATTCGCCGAAGCTTGCGGCGTTCCGGCAGTGGATGGTGGCATCGGCCCAAAGCAAGGCCTGAAGACCTGAAAAACCTGCAGATTTCCGGGTGGCCGGCGCGTTTGCGGGTTGGTCGCGCCGCGCAGCTGTGCCAAATTGCCGCGTAGACGAGGCTTTTCGTCGCATCCCGGGGAGAAGACGCGCATGGCGCCAACGAGCACGGCAGAGATACCGCAGATCAAATCGCGCATCGGCGCCATCCTGCGCGCGACCAGCGGCAATTTCCTCGAGCAGTTCGATTTCTTCCTGTTCGGCTTCTATGCGAGCGCGATCGGCAAGGCGTTCTTCCCATCCGACAACGAGACCGCCTCGCTGCTCAACACCTTCGGCGTGTTCTGGCTGGGCGCGCTGATGCGCCCGGTCGGCGCGATCGTGCTGGGGGCCTATATCGACCGCATCGGACGCCGCAAGGGCTTGATCGTCACGCTGGCGATCATGGCTGTGGGCACGGTGGTCATCGCGATCTGCCCGACCTATGCGACCATCGGCATTGCCGCGCCCATCATCGTGCTGATCGGGCGGCTGCTGCAGGGCTTTTCTGCGGGCGTCGAGCTCGGCGGCGTCTCGGTGTATCTGTCGGAGATCGCGACACCCGGCAACCGCGGCTTCTACACTTCGTTCCAGTCGGCGAGCCAGCAAGTCGCGATCTTCGTCGCCGCGATCGTCGGCTATGTCCTGAGCGAGATAATTCCGCCGGCTATGGTGGCAGCCTGGGGTTGGCGCATTCCGTTCTTCATCGGCTGCCTGATCATCCCCTTCATCTTCGTGCTGCGGCGGACGCTGGAGGAAACGCCGGCTTTCCTTGCCATGAAGCGGCATCCGACCGCCTCGGAAGTGTTCGCGTCCGCGCTCGCGAACTGGCGCATCGTGATCCTCGGCATGATGATCGCGATCCTGACCACGACGACGTTCTATTTCGTCACCGTCTACACGCCGACCTTCGGCAAGAACGTGCTGAAACTGTCGACCCATGACGCACTGCTGGTCACGCTGCTGGTGGCGGTGACCAACTTCATCTGGAATCCGGTCGGCGGCGCGGTCTCCGATCGGCTCGGCCGCAAGCCGGTGCTGCTGACGATCGCCGGGCTTTCCTTGATCACAGCCTATCCTGCGCTGCACTGGCTGGTCGCCGCACCGACCTTCGGCAAGATGCTGGCGGTCGAGATGATGTTCTCGTTCTATTTCGGCGTCTACAGCGGCACCATGCTCGGCTGCCTGGTCGAGATAGTGCCGTCGCATGTGCGCACCACCTGCTTCTCCCTGGCTTTTGCATTGGCGGCGGCGCTGTTCGGCACGTTCACGCCGTTTGCCTCGACCTGGCTGATCGACCACACCGGCGACAAGGCCTCGCCAGGCTTCTGGCTGATGCTCGCGGCAACGCTTGGCATCATCGCGACCCTGACGGTGTATCGTGGCGGCGAGCGGGTCGAGGCGCGCGAAGCGGTCGCCGCCTGACGGAGCACCGCGAAGTTGTAGATTCCATGGGGCGGTGAGCGTGGCCTTTCCGATAGGTTTGGGTTTCCACACTCGAACCCTCGGAGAGTCAGATGCAAGCATCGACCGTAGACACGCCCACCACCGGCCATAATGGCACAATTTTCGTTGCGATCGAACTCAGTCAGAAGACGTGGCTGGTGACGCTGCACAGCCCGGACCTGGATCGGATATCGCGCTACAAGCTGGAAGGGGGCGATCAGGCCGGGCTGCTGGCGCTGATTGAGAAGGTCAAGGCACGGGCGACTTCGAAGCTTGGCTCGGCGCCGCGTGTGGTGAGCTGCTACGAGGCCGGCTATGACGGCTTCTGGCTGCACCGGCTGCTCGAGGCGGTTG
>NZ_AUEZ01000045.1 GCF_000426245.1 Bradyrhizobium sp. Ai1a-2
TGGCGGACGGCGACCGGACCGATACCGGTCATCACCTCGCGCTCCGGCAGGTGACCGTGGCGGACCACGCGCTGATGGCCGTCCTGGGTTTTCAAATCGACATGCTTACCGAGAAAGTCCGCGACCTCAGCCTCGACCGCCTTGGCCAGCAGGGCACGTGCCCCATTGCGCAAGATTTCGGTGAGTGGATCGTCGAACCCTCCTGGCTGAATCAGCTTGGTGACGTTATCATTCGACACCGCATATCGCTCCTTCGGTGGAGAACTGGAGGCGTCAAGCACCCCCACGATATGCCGCCTTCCCGATTCCCGCCGTCACCAACTTTCGACGATAGCTCGTCGGTCAGCGAGTTCGAGGCCACACTCAAGCAGATGAACGGCCGATGCGTCCACGGCGGACGCGGCTTTAGAGAAGCTGAAGCACGCTGGTTGCGACTCCTGGTCAGTGCTGAGCGCCGCCTTGGCGGAATCCCGCAAAGCGTTCGATCAGGCCAACCAGGCGGTCTGGCATGCGTTAAAGGGCTCTGGCGCGAAGAGCTGAAGGTTATCTGGTTCGCAGCCGCCGCTTCAGGGGAGATGCATAACAATCGCTCCTGAACGCTCAGGATGGCCGGATTGAAAAGATGGCGGTGCCCTGTGACCGCAGCTCTTCGTCCAGCGCATCGCTGTCATTCGCATAAGATTGATTATGGAATACTTCGCAATTCTTGAAATGCGACCGACGATGACTTCGAATTACTTTGATATACTTTCTCTCGCTTTTCGTCCACCCCAGCCTTGTTACGTCGGGTCGCACGCTTGCTCCAAGTATGGCGAATGGCGCTGGACGTAACCACGACGGGTTTTCCGCCTGAGCCAGGACTCAAGAGCCTCGACGGCCTGCACGTGACCATCGAACAGGTCGAGCCGCCGTCGGCCGCGCCCACCGAGACGACCCCATTCACGCACCAATGCCGTATCGCCGAACAGCGTCGGCTCGATCGTGAGCACATAGAACCGCGCCATGTTGCGGGCCGGATCGCGACGCTCGAGCACGAGGTATTGCACCGTGAGTTCGGACATGCGCCAGAATCGCAATTACCGAATCGAGCGTCCAATTAAATAAATGAATCGATCAGGGCCAACGATTCAGAAATTTTATGGAGACAGCGAGACAGTCGAGATCAGGCTCGCGATAGTCAACTGAACTGAAGCCAGCGAGCTCCGAGCCCACTGGATGGTGGCGTACTTCCTGGAGATGTCGTCTGCACAAGTTGCCACGCACGTGGTCGGAATAGAGAGTCCCCTCCTCTGACCTCAGGCATTGCGCAAGACTTCCTCGAGTTGCGCGACGAGCTTCGCCCGGTGCGGCAGGAAGTTTGTCCAGATTGATCTGCTTCCAGCGCACCGCCGGCGCACTAGGGACGCCCAGCAGGCCCCAATCTGGCTCGCCGCGTTTAAACCCTATGAGGAAAGGCTTATGAGCTTGCGGCATTTTTCCCGCGAGTTCGGCGATCAGCGTCTCCCGCGCTTCGAGCAACTCGTCCAGGGTTGCTTCATCGGCGGTCAGGCCCTCGAAGCCGTGCGTGAACTCGTGCTGGATGTCCTTGCGGCGAGGAACCAAGACCTCGGAAATCGGCCTGTCATGACTGATGAGATAGAGGATGAACGCCTTGCGGAGATCGTCCATGATGCCTTCATTGGCAAGCAGATCGCGAACATCGAAGAGGTCGCAGGGATGCTGCCGGTCGAGCGCCGCGACGAGCTTGCCGGCGTATAGATCGGCGAACGAAACGACTTTCATCTGTGCGAAGCCGAACGCTTCCTCGACGCTCGGCGACACGTCGCGCAGCTCCGGCTCGAAGACGCAGCCCCTGATCACGGGCGTGACCTCGATCTTGATCTGCGCATCGCCTTTCTGGACGGTCAGCTTGGTGAGGATCTTTTCACGAGCGTTCACGACTTCCGTCACCCGCGCGCCCGGCAATCCTTTCCTGATGGCCGCTGCCATGCGCTTCATCGTTGCATCGATCGCGGCAAGAGATTCGGGGCGCGGAGCTACCGGCAGATACGTCAGGTCAATATCGACCGACAAGCGCGGCATGTCGCGGTGGAAGAGATTGATGGCGGTGCCGCCCTTGAGCGCAAAATCGGGCTCCGTCGCGACGAACGGAATCGTCTCGAGCAACAAGGCCACTTGATGCCGAAATTGTTCAGACAGGGGCATTGAGGTCGTCAGGGATGGTTATGAGGTATTTGGTGTCGAGTTTGCCGCCCTTGACGAGCATGCGCTTTCCCGTGCCCAGATTGACTTTCGACTTGTCGATCTGCTGGAGCTAGGCATGCTGATGCCGCTCCGCGAACCAGAAGAACAATCGTTTGACCTTGACGCTTTTGCAATCGTCCAGAAGCGTTTGCAGTCGCCGGGGACTTAGGCTCCTCAAGCCTTCAGCCAATGCATCGACCTGATGGAAGCTTTCGTGGCGGGGCAATTCGTCGAGCAGTTCGAGGAAGGCACGCTCGGGCGTCGATATGGTGAGAGGCCAGTCGAATGGTCCCGGTATTTCCCGCGTCGTACTCGACTTTGATTCGGGCAAGCCCCCGTGCGCTGTGAATAGACTTTGCGCGCGGTGAACGCGGAATTTCTGTTTGAGCGGGAGTTTGCCGAGCCAGCCGGGAGCAGGCCGCGTTCCGTATAGATGTACGGTCGAAGGACCCGTCTGGCTCAAGTAGTGACCAAAGCCTTGCGCTTCGATAGCGGTACGTCCGCCGACGACGAAATCGGAGCCGAGCAGTCGCTGGAGCGAAACGACGACACTCTGCCAGGAGAGCTCGCCGAGCGGGCGCTTGAAGGTCCCCCGCGCCGGCTGAACGAGCCAGCCGGACGATACGTATTGGCTGCGCAGGCTGGTGGAGTATCCATGTCGTTCCATCCAGGCGGCATCGACCAGAAGTCCCTGTGGGAGGGTTCTTTCGAGCTTGTTTAGCTTTCTGTCTTTTCGCCCAGCCATACTAAGTAAGTTAGTATTTTTTCAAACCGACCTCAAGGTTTCAAATCTGATCATTTTGCGTAGTCCAGCTAAGTGAAATCTATTAAAGATAAACCTACAGAGAACCTTGCGACGCCCACGCCGTCGATCGTAGTCGTTTTCAGTTCGTTTTCTTTGAGATGGTCGATATAGCCGCGTGAAGCGCACCACACTCGGCGAGAGTCTCCAGCACCGGATACAGACGCGCGGCTTTCCCAGCCGGCCCTGCGCCACAGCCGATGCTCGGTCAGATAAGAGCTTTGGCCATAACGGGAATTTCAGTGACCTTGTCGCCGTAATGTCTGGTCCAGAGAGACCTGGCCAGATTCTCCGGGACCTGCTCCCGGAACTTCCCGACCTTGATGTTCGCGACGAACTCCGAGACGTCGTGTGGATCGATATCTCGCGCTTCGGCGAGCTTGGAGAGGATCGGTCGCAGTTCGCTCTCCTTGATCTTGGAGACCGTGACTCCGAGTTCGTGCACACCCGATTGAAGCCCAGCCATCGCAAGCGCCGCGCTGAAGACGGCGGTCGCCTGGGATCCCCGCCAGAGGAAGACGTGCATGTCGCGATCTTCTTGGACCAGCGATCGGCTCTCCAGGTCGAGCTCGCGGAACATCTCGCGCCCTTCCTCCAGGAGATCCCGGCCTTTGGCGTCGAGATAGGGCGGAACGTCGTCCGCCAGATACACCTTGCGCATCTCCGCGATCAGCCGGTCGTGAGCCGGCTCGCCGGCCGCGGGCTCGAAACGCGGCACGACGCCGCCCGGATGGGGAACGACCACGAGAGTCATCGTCTGTTCGTCGAGGTCCTGTACGATCCAGCGCTGGCCTGCGAAGACCACCAGTCCTTCCTTGTGGACGGGATGCATGATCGGTAGCGTTCCGAGCGTGCGACCGCCCGTCGTCAATCGCCATTCCTCGTTCGATTCGAATACCGCAAAGAAGCTTCGGGACTGGCCGACCTTCTCGCCTTCCTGCCCGAGCATCAGCGTTCCGTCGCCAGCCTGCTCGACGAAGCGGACGGCCTGGCTGCCGAGATGCCGGAGCAGCAGAGCGAAGTCGGCGGCGGAGATCGAAGCGAAGGGCCCCGGGCCGCACAACAGATCGTAGAGCGGCTTCGGCCGGATTCCGCCGCGCTCCATGATCACGCTCAGCATCTGGTGGACGAGCGTCGAGGCGATCTCGGGTGCAGCGCGCGCCTCCTCCACGAATCCTTCGAGCAACAACCTGACCACGGCGACGGATCTGATCGTGTTGAGACGCAGGCGATCGAGGAAGCCCGACTTGTTGTCGATGTGCGGTTCGCGCAAGTAGATGCGCAGGATCGACGGCGTTCCGCGTCGCCTGCCGGTGCGTCCCAGCCTCTGCCTCAACGAGGCGAGCGAACGCGGCGCACCGATCTGCGCGACCGATTTGACCGAGCCGATGTCCACGCCGAGCTCCAGCGTCGAGGTGCATACCGCCGTCGTCGGCAGTCTGCCTTCCTTCAGGCGGTCTTCAAGCTCTTCGCGGAGCACCTTCGAAAGGCTTCCGTGATGCGGGTAGAACTCGTTGGGTACCTCGGCTTTCTCGGAGCGCCTGCGCAGGCGGTCGGCAGTCGACTCCACCGTCCGTCGCGACCCGCCGAACACGAGATTGTTCTCGCCCCGCAGCGTCTCGAACAGATGATCGGAAATCGAGTCGAGCGCAATCCGCCGCGGCATCTGCTGCTCCGAACCCGGTTCACCGCCTTCCGCGTGATCCGGATCGTCGAGATCCGACGGCTCGACGTAGCCTCTGACCTGGAGGCGCAGCTCCGGAGCGTCCGACTTCGCCACTAGCTCTTCGACGTTCGTAGGATCTCGCGGCCGCAGCCACGCGCGGGCCTGACCGAGGTTGCCGATCGTCGCGGAAAGCCCGACGCGTCGGGCCGGGCGCGCTGCCATCGCGTCGATCCGCCGCAACAGGCTGGCCACGTGCATTCCCCGCGGCCCTTGCAGGAACGAATGAAGCTCGTCGATGACGATGAACTCGGCGGCTGACAGCAGCCGCTTGGCGTCGGCGGGACGGCGGACGAACATCGCCTCGATCGACTCCGGGGTGATGAGGGCGATCCCGTCCGGCTTGTTCATAGCCTTCTTCTTCTCGGCCTGCGGCGCGTCCCCGTGCCATTTGACGACCGGTATTTCCATGCTCTCGCACAGTCCCTCGATCCGCCGGAACTGGTCGTTGATGAGCGCCTTGAGCGGGCTGATGTACAGTACCGAGAAACCCGAAGGGCTGCGCTCGGCTATCGACGTCAGGATCGGGAGGAACGCCGCTTCGGTCTTGCCGGCCGCGGTCGTCGCGGAGATCAGGATGTCGCGGTCGTCCTCGAGAACGGCGAGGATCGTGCGCGCCTGGATCTCGCGCAGCTCGTCCCAGCCCTGGTCGCGGATCCAGCGGCGGATCTTGGGATGCAGCAGGTGGTAGGCGGCTTCAAGTCCCGAGCCGGAAGCTGGTGAGTTCATCGTCGTCTCCGGGCTGAGCGCCGCCCTCGGGCACCGATTCCTGCTGGCGCTGCAGATCGGCGGGTACGTCGACCTGTCCCAGAAGATCCTGCCACTTCGTGCCCGGGTTCTGCTCGAGCACGGAAAGCATCTGCACGAAGGCCTTCACGGTCGTCCGCGGCGTGCGGAAATACGCCTCTCCGATACGGCGATCGCAGTGGGCCATGAAGGCGGTCAACGCTTCGTCGGGGACCAGATATTTGGACGGATCTCCCGCAGCGAACACCGTTCGGATGTTGGACAGCAGGACCAGGAGATCTTCCGGCGTCAGGTTCTGGAGGTTTATGACCGGGCCCGAAAGGTCGACAAGGCCCTTGGTGGCGAACTGGTTCTCCGCCAGCCGCGACTGCAGCGCTTCGTAGCTGAACAGGCCGCGCCGGGTGTCCAGCAGGAACTGCGGCGTGCCGCACATGAGGAAGCCTATGTTGGCGGTGTTTCCCTGCAGCGCATCGTTCACGATGCGGAGGATCTGTTCGAAGTTCGACTTGCGCGCCTGGGCGTTCTGGAGCTTGTAGATGTTCACCATCTCGTCGAACATCACCAGCAAGCCGGCGTAGCCCGCGACCTTCGTCAGGCATGAGAGGGACTTCAGCGAATCGTACACGCTGTCGTCGTCGATGATGGTCCTGACGCCGAGGGATTTGTTCGCCTCGGTCTTGGTCGAGAATTCTCCGCGCAGCCAACGCAGGGCCGCGAGCTTGAGCTCCTCGTTCGAAGCTTCGCTCCCGCGCCAGTAGGCCTTCAGCACCGTCGCGAAATCGTAGCCTCCGACGAATTCCTGGATCGGAGCCAGCTTCTCGTCGATCACCTTCTCGACAGGGACCTGCCGTTCTCCGGCCTCCTTCACGGAGTCGGTGACGAGCCGCTCGACCACCGCCGCAAGCGCGCCGCCCTCGGGCTTCGTGCGTGTTGCCATGTTCCGGACGGCTTCCGAATAGAGCGCCCTCGCTTGGCCGCCGCTGGCGTGGATGCGGCGATCGGGCGCCAGATCCGCGTGCACGGTCACGCACTTCCGCTCCAGCGCGATCAGTCTGATGAGGTTCGCGAAGAACGTCTTGCCGGCGCCGTAGTCGCCGATCACGAATCTGACGGCCGCCCCGCCGTCCGCGATACGGTCGACGTCGCGAACCAACGCTCCGATCTCCGCGGCTCTGCCGACCTGGATGTGCGGAAGTCCGACGCGCGGGACCACGCCAGCGCTCAGCGCCTGGATGATGGTGTCCCGTTCCTTCGGCTTTATCGTCTTCGGCGCTTTGCTCATGCCGTCGTCTCTCTCAGTTCAGCCAGTCGCTCCCGCAGATGCGGGACCATGATGATTTCGTCCCCGTCTTCGAGCAGCGGTTCCTCGAAGCGATCGAACGACCAGTCGTTGATGCGTTCAATCGCTCCGTCCGCCAGAAGCTTCATCGCGCGCGCCCGCTGATCGAATTCGGCTCGCGGGATGGATCCCTTCCGCTCGAGAAGCTCGACGAGTTCGGTATGCGGTCCGTCCAGCCCTTCGAAGGAGGCCTCGTTTGCGGCGGATGCTACCGGTGTCTCGACCGGAACCGGCGTCGTGTCTTCCTCGAAGATGTTCGCTAGCAGTTCCGCGACCGCGTCGGTCTCCCGCTGCGTCTTCGCCAGGCGAGCGGCATCGATCTGGATGCCAGCGACGGGTGCCGCCGCGACGACCTCCGGTGCCGCGACAGGCGCCAGCACGATGAGGGGACTTGGTGCGTCGACGGAAATCGGCGCGACGACCGGTTGCTCCCTGGGTATCGGCACTCCCGCTTCGCGCCTCTCGACGGACAAGGATACCGGTTCGTCGGCGCTTGGCACGGTCTTGTGCAGTTCGGAATAGACCCGCTCCTTCGGAAGGCCCATTGCTTTGTGGAGCTTCTCGAGAAACCTGACCTCATCGGGCCGCACGTTCTGGTCACCGCCGACGACTGCGACCGCCGCGTCGGCGATGGCTTCCCGTTCGGCATCGCTACGCTCCGCCAGGCGCTTCATGACTCTCGACAGCTTGGGCGGGTTGTTGAAGATCGTGACGGCGAACGCGATCAGACGCGCGCGTTCGATCGCGCTGAGGTCCTTTCCGTCCCTTATCCCGGCGATCACCCGCGACATCTCGTCACTCGAGGAATCGCCGTCCGCCGCCGCCGCGAGCACGGCGACCTCAACTTGGGCTTTCATCGATCGATAGGCCAGACGCTCCGGATCGACCGGCCCGCCGCCGGGTGCCTTGAACAGGAATATCTGATCGTCAGGCTGCGGGACCGCGCCGCCGAAGCGCCGATCCGGCTCGATCGCGATGTCGAGGCAATCGAGCACCTGACCGAGCTGGTCCGCGAGCCCGGACGATACCTTGCCATTCTCCGGAAGGTCGAAGTCGGCCGCCCGCAGCACGATGCCCATCTTCGTACTCGCCCGGCTCTGGCCGCCCATGACCTCCGACAGGCGCCCCTCGAACGCGCGCAACGCGTCGAATCCGACTTCCGACAACAGGTCCGGCGGCAACAGAAGCGACGCCTGCACCGAGTTGCGCGCCTCGGGCTGGCGACCCAGAAGCCGGCTAAATCCGTCGAGTTCGTCGGTACATTCCTGCACGAGCCGCCTCAACGGTTCTGAAGATGTCGTCGCCTTCGCGACGTCGGGATAGGCCTGATGGGGACCGTCCACCCTGACCCGGAAGGCCCGGCTCGCTGCCTCGTACCAAAGATCGATGTTGCCGGAAGTGGTGACGTTCAATCCTTCCGGAAACGCACTCCGGAAACGCAGATGCCAAAGGGCCACGAACTCGTCGAAGCACCGGACTGCCGCGGTGCGCAGATACATGTCCGGCAGCGCGAGAACCCAAAGCAGAGCGTCTTCGGACAGTATTGTCGACGATTGCGCCAGACGCCGCCCCAGGTGAAGGCGCACCGGAATGTCCATCTCTGGAGAGTGTGACCGCTCCGCTGATGGTTGCGGAACGGCGAGCGGCATGCCGGCAGCGCATCTGGCGATGTCCACGAACCGCCTCCCGTAACCCTGGAAGGACTCGCTGTCGACCCGCCTCGCCAGAAGCCTCTCGACCTCGGCGATGCAGTCCGGCGCGCTCGCGATGTCCCGATCGATGAAGAGCCTGTGCTCCAACCCGTAGAAGAACACGAAGACGTGCCCGATGCCGTAGGAGTCGTCCCGCCGACCCGTCGATATCCAATCGAGGAACGCGTGGCGGGCCGCTGGCGTCACGTCCGCGTAGGACGGCCAGTACGGCATGGAATCCCCGGCGACGTCCGGCCGCGACGTTCGTGCGGAAAGCTTAGGATTGATGACATAGCCGTCGATCTCCTGGCCTTCGAAGTAGAGGGCCTCGCCGAGATAGAAGCGACCGGCCGCGATGGTGACGTCCTGGACGGTGACCGACTCCCCCGGCGGCACCCACCTCGCCGGCGCCAGGGCCCGCCCACTGCGATAGGCCGGCGCGATCCGCTCCGGGTCCGCTGTCCTTGGCTCGACCAGCGGTGGCGGAGTGGGTTGCGCGCCCAACCGGCCCGCCGCGATCTCGTCTCGTCTTTTTGCTTTTGAGGAAAGGTAGCCGAGCAGCAGCACGAGACCGGAGACCGTGCAGACGGCCACGACCGCGGCCAGGTTTTCCACGACAAACCGATAAGCCGCGCTGAGGACCGCGTAGATCGCGCCCAACACGAGCAGCAAGCCCATTCCTGCCGTAGACCCGCCCTTGCGCCGCCCCATATCTCCGTCGATCCCCGCCCTTCGTTCGTCAAGAAATAGCGTGTGACAGCAGCGAAGTACAATCGTCGAAGGTCGTGTCCAGGCTCCTCCGGTAGTGCCCTCTCCCGGGAGCCTGCATCCGCCAGACCGAGATCGGCGTAATTCCCCCTGTAAGCGCGCCCATTGTCCGTTCTTGTTATGCCCCAGGCATCAAATCTCATTAGCGTTGGAAGCTACAATTTGACACCACAGTGTCGAAAATGGCTTTCGGTTGTTTCACAACTTTCGATTGTAACGATACGGTCAACCGCTGATGGTCGGGGGCCCTGTCAAGCCGAGGTGGGCGCCGCGCCATGCGAACTGGAGCCAGTCAAACCAGGATTCTGGCCCATTTGGCATGCGAACAAGGACTGCGAAATAACGGGTATTCGGTTCGAAGGTGCGGTTCGTTCCGGACAGCGGGCTACGAACGGGGGAGGCGGCACCTGGAAAGAGGTGGGAGAACTAACTACCGCGTCGGCTTGGGACAGCGCTCGCCGATACTGATTAGGTGTCAATAGGAATCCCGATCAAGATGAGAATCGCCCCGGCGCGCAGGAGAAAGATCACTCCTCGGCCGCCGCCAAGCGCTCCTCAAGTTCTTCAACGAACGGCGAGCGCCCGAGGCGTTGTGCACCGTAGCGGCCGGGAATCCAGCCGGAATATAGCATATGCACTGCGTCGCGCGCCCGAGTTAGACCAACATAAAATAGGCGACGGCTTTCTCGAAGCTCATCTTCGGTCTCGCGCCGCCACGGCATCGCGCCCATGTCCATCCCGACCATGATCACGACGTCATATTCACAGCCCTTGGCGGAATGCAGCGTCAGAAGATTGATATGGGTGGGCGAGCCATCTCGTCCTCCCAAGCTTTTGAGGTCCAGCCCTTCGAGTTTCCCGCCTTCTGCGAGAGCCTCGCTCATCCGTCGGACCTGCTCGCGTTGATCAGCAAGACTTCGGTCACTAGCTGTCAGCGGGTCGACTAATGTCCTTCGGATCGCGCTAACGAAAGGCGCTGCTGCACCTTCATCGGCGCGATGGCCAGACAGAAATGAAGTTAGTGCGCGTGCCATACGACGTGATTCGAGCTCACTTGGCCGGCCGGATCGGAATCCAATCCATCGCGAAATGAGTCCAGCGAGTTGGGGGCGTCCGGTCCGCCAGCCTCCTGCGCACCATGCTGCACAATCCTCGATCCAACTCGTAAGGCCGACCTTTTTGTACGGGGCAGCGTTGTCGACGCGAATATAGTCGTAGCCGGCCGCCGTCAAAGAGTCTGCGAATACATCCCCCACACTTGCAGCGCGATACAGGATCGCGATGTCCCCTAATGCGCGGCCCGGCTTTGCCGCCAGCGCCGCCGGGATGAGGCTTTCGACGACATAAGCGGCTTGGTCTTCCAGACCGCCCGGCCGCTCGGTGAATTCAATGACTGCTTGGCGCCGCGGATCATGGGGCTGGTAGCCACGCGCTTCGCCCAGAGCCAACTCGGACGCGCGGATAATCCGTCCCGCCGAACGGTAGTTGAGCTGAAGCTGGACCGCCTCGACATCGTCGCGCTGCGCGAGCTCGAGCAGCAAAGCGCCGTCCGCACCGGCGAAGCCGTACACCGACTGGTCGGCATCACCCACCGCGAACAGCCGGACACCGCCCTCAAATGCGAGGCGCTCCACAATCCGATGGAGTGGCACGCCCAAATCCTGATACTCATCAACCGCCAATACAGGCCAGCGCGCTTGAATGGCCGGCAGCACCCAGTCGTGGTCCGACACCAGGCGGTTGCCGAAAATCACCAGATCGTCGAAATCGATCAGGCCTCCACGACGCAGCGCCGCTTCGTAACCCTCAGTGATGCGAGCAAGGTCGGGATCGCTTTCCCAATCGGGCCCATCTCGATCGAGATGAACGCGCCGATACTTGCCCATATCGTGTGCTTTATATGGCTGCCCGGCTCCAAGCAGACGCTCAGCCACCTGTTTGAACGCACTATCGGTCTGGCGCGTCGTCGCGAGAGACAGCGGATAAGGTACGGCTAATCCCGCCAAGCGTGCATAGGGCATCAAGATGTGCCGCAGGCAGAAGCCATGCACGGTACCTACGAAAAGATTAGGCGCATCGCGCAACCCAAGCGCTTCCAACCGCCGCGTTAGCTCTCGGGCACATTCCTGACTATATGTGATGCAGGCGACCCCGCGGGGGGCTCTCACATCTTCAGCGAGGATCCGCGCCAGCTTCAGCACCAGCGTTTTGGTCTTTCCGCTCCCCGGCCCCGCGAGGACAACGCAGTGCCCGCGAGAGTCGTAGGCAGCTTGCTGCCCGGGATTACCGACCAAATCGCCGGCGTGCCGCAGATAAGCGGAGCTGGTGCTACGCAACGGCATCACGGATGCGCTCCAAGGCAGTCCGAATGTAGGCTGGGCACCGGCGCTCAGTCGCTCCTGCGGCCAACCGCTGGGCGAAGCGCCCTTTACCAACCCGCTCGATCAAGCCGAGCAACCGATCAACATCCACGGTCGCGGGATCGGCCACCCAGCCGTCGATCGCTTCCCGCCCGGCCCGCCGCAGAGGCAATTCTGATTTGAGGATCTGGCCCATGCGGCGTGCGAGGCCGGAGCCGAGTAATTCTGGCTCAAGCGTTCGAGAGTTGACGAAAATGCCGTGCCGCTCACCACGCCGAAAGATGGCTGCGTCGGCGAGATCGTCATAGACGGGGCCCGGCTCAACAATCTCAAGGAGCTTTTGCACCCGCCCGCGCGCTAGCGGCGAGCCAGCCTCAACAGGGTCGCGATCGGTCAAGACAACGTACGGGATCGAGAGGCCGGCCGGTCCGAGCAGTTTCACATACGGCGCGAAATTGGTTCCTCCAACCGAGCAGACAGAGATGCCGCGCTGATCGAGGGGAATGTCCAGCGCCTCCGCGAAGGCCGGGACGAGAAAGCGCTCAGCGTCGCCTTCAACCAAAATGACGCCGCGGGCAAAGAACAGCTCGCCCCGCGTGACATCGATGTAGCGCTGAAGGTCGGCTTCATCCGAGTCGGTCAGCGGCGTCTTCGCAGTTGAAAATCCTACCGTGCGATCGCCGGCGCCGGCGCCGTCGCGACGCAACAGCACCAGCGAACGGAGCGGCGCGATGCTGGCGATGTGCGGCGAATGCGTGGTCAAAATCGTCGTCAGTCGGGTCGCCGGCACCGGATCTTCATTGCCATCCTCCTCCTCGTCCGCTGCGTCTTCAGGTTCGGCCAAGAAGTGACGATACACGAGCCTTTGCACATGAGGGTGTAGGTGCGCCTCCGGCTCCTCGACAGCAAGGAAAGTGTGATCACGCTCTCCCTCCCCCACGAGTCGATCGAGTTCGAGGCTTTTCAGCGCCAAGAATATTAGATTTGCGGTACCCAGGCTGGCGTCCGCTATACCGCGGGCTCCACCATCGATCAGCAGGCGCAGTGCGCGCAGCAAGGCGTCAATGCGAGTCGGCGCGATGCCGAGGGAGATCGGGGTCGCGTGCGCAGGCCCTACCATCTTCTGAAGGCGATCGCTGATAATCTGCGCAACGGTCCGAACTTCGTCGCGTTCGGCAAGAGTGTTCTGAGCGGTGTCGACTGCCTCTTGGATCGCATCGCGGTCGTCCTCGCCCAGTCCGGCAGTCAACCCCTCGATCAACGGCCGCAGCGGAGAGTGCCGCCATGTCGCCAAGTCTTTCTCCGCATCGCGCAAGGCGGCGAGAACGTCGATCGGCAGCATGCGCCGCAGACCCGGGCGCATCGCGTTGTCGGGATCGAGACCGCCGAAAAGGATGTACTCGTAATCGGCCATGCTTTGCGGCCCGCCCTCCAAGTCGGCTTTCGGCTGGAAACGGTAAGTGAGCCGCGACACCATTGGCGGTCCCGGATCGACGATGCAGTCACCGAGATGGGCGAGCAGCCGCGGATCACCCTCGAAATCCGTGAGCTCGATGACGATTTCTATGACCGCGCCGAGCTTATTATCGCCCAAGCCATCCCAGAAGTGCTCAAGCCCTAGCTGTCGGTCGCGCTCCGACAGTCCGGGATCTAAAATGAGCTGGAGAGCAAAGATCAGATTGCTTTTGCCGACCTTATTTTCTCCGACAACCACGAGGTTGTCGCCGGTCTCAATTTCAAATTCTGAGAAATTGGCAAAATTATCGATTTTGATCTTCGAGATTCGCACGCTTTTCTCCCCATCCCAAGCCATTTAGTTGTTATTCATCGGAGCTTTTGGCCCATTTCGGAAAAATGGCTACTCTCGCGCGTATTTCGCCGCGCTATGCAGCGGCTTTGGACTCACGGTCGTCCTGCACCCGATCAAAGGCATTGCGGATTGCAAGCGAGAGATTGACCCGCACCAGGGTCACAGCGTCCGTGCGTCCACTGATGTATTCCTGTTCGAGGTGCCGCATTTTTTCAGCCGACTTCGGATTGATCTGAAAATCGAGACTGTCGACCTCCTGGTGGATCGGGACAATCTGCGCGGAGGCTCCCCGGCCCACTATTCGATAGTCGGGATTTGCAGGCAGTCCCTCGCGCGAAACCGGCGAGAAGATCTTGATCTTCTCGAGTCCCAGGGTCGTCGTCAGCACAAAGGCATGATCCGCAATCTCGATGATGCAGTCGCCCCGAATTGCGATCCCTCGCTTGTAGACCTCCGATCGATTGCGCAGCAGATGGTGCAGCCAATAATCCTGCTCGAAATCGACCGTGAGATCTTTCGGCATTTCACCCCACGGCAGGCCTTTGTGGGGGTTCATCTCACCACGAACGAATGCGTTAAGGTTGGACGGCAATCTGCCGTGGCTTGCGCCGTAATCGTTCGCAAAGGCCGCCGCGAGCCGGGCCGAGACCAATAGTTCAAATCCGGCAAGATGCAGGGCCCCGATCAGCGCGGCATGCGCGAGCCCTGCGCTGTCATAGGTGCGATGACCGGCCTTCCCCAACCCGTCGTTGGACGGCCCGGGCGCGAGGTTCTGGTCAGCCAGCAAAGCAAAATTGCGCACGGTAAGGTCGGCCGCAATGGCGACCTCCCTTGATGTGAAGACATTAGCGGCAGAACGTCCCGGACGAGCCACGATTCGAAACTCCCAGAAAATGAGAGTTCATAACTCTCATATATTGTAAGTTTAGTCAAGCGGGACCTTCCGCGCTCGTTCATCATCGGCCCGGGATCGTGGCAGCTTAGTTCCCAAGGCTCGATTACATATGATAATCAATCTGTTAGGCCGCCTTTCCCGACCTAAACGGAACGGGGGCGCTTCAGTATTCGTTGACGGACGGGGCTTATGGAGTTGACTTGGCTGCGCGCCGGGCCATCTTTGAGAGCGAAAGATGTGGCATGGCCGCTGAAGGCAGTGAGAATTGGCATGTTTCCCGCCTCGGTTTTGACGACTGTGAATGCGCCGTACAGCAAGAAGCTGGACGCGCAGGCGCTTGCCTATTGCCTGACGCATCCGGCGGCTGCAAAGGCAGCACCGGGACAGATGTCGGCCTTCTTCGGTGAAGTCGCTCCGGCACTGCAGAAAGAATTTGCCTGTGCGTTTCACATCAGCGACGGAGATCTGGTGATCGCCGCAAAGATGTTCGCCGAATTTTCGGGTGAAACCTACCCGCTCGCCGCGTGAGCGCCGGCGGATCAGATTGGGCGCGCCTGTTTCGCATCGCCTGCTTGTTGATCCGCCAGGTCAATTCCGAACAGATCATTGTGGATTCCTGGTCGTTTGGCGGCGGCACCGCCATGATGCTGCAAATTGACCACCGGGAAAGCCACGACGTAGATATTTTCTTACCCGACGCTCAGCTGCTGCCCTTTCTGGATCCAAAGCTACACGACTTTGAATTTGAGGTTCGACCGTCCGACTATCAAGGCGACGGAACGGGCTTCCTCAAGCTTGCGTTCGACGGCATTGGCGAAATCGATTTCATCGTAGGGCACGCCATGACGGCGCAGCCAACGACGAAGCGAACGATCGAAGGCGAAGAGGTCGACCTCGAAACAGTCGCCGAGATTATTACCAAGAAGATTCATTATCGAGGCGCCAGCATCAAACCGCGTGACATTTTCGACATTGCTGCTGCAGCACGAGGCGACCGAGACGCCCTTATCGCGGCGCTGAAGGACTATAAGAACGACGTTCTCAAAGCGATCGCAGCAATCGAGCGACTGAAGCCGGATTTCGTCAACGCAACGATCGCCGAGCTCGCGATCAAAGACGACTTCAAATCCATTGTCAGCACAGCTCTCGTCGATACCGTGGGCCTTCTGAAAGAGGTTTAAGCACTGCACGAGTACGCAATACCGCGCCGTGCTATTCTTCGCTCGGGCTCCAAGCCCGTTCTTCGATCAGCTGCTGCAGTTTGTGCAATACGTCAGATCGTACACGTTCTTCGCTTTTCGACCCGTCTGAGACCGGCCGAAAATGGCAGATGGTCTCCGCGTCGTGAACGACAAGTATCTCCCCGGGCTCACTAAGCTCGATCCTCTCGCCGATAGCCGCGTTGATAATTGCTTCGGCTTGATCTGCGGTGACGCCAAAATGATATTTCCAGCCCCCAATAGCGACTGAAATGACCTGCACAATCTTGTCCATCTGTTGCTCTTCGTCTCTTGAATCGAACACTGACTTTATCGGGTTGCTTTGCGAGCTACCTTTTCCAGGTCAGCGGCCGCGCTTGACGACCAGCCATTCCGTTGAGCCCACCGGCGGACTTCAACGGGATCAAACGAGTGCCCTTCCTGACGCAGCCGCGCGATTGTGCGCCCTGCGTGCTTCTTGTCTGAAGGATGATTGAGACCCGTACCCAAATTGATGGCTTGGGTCAGACTCTCCAGCGCTTCCTCTACGGGGCCGGGCAAACTAACGGTCGGCGCTGGCGCAGTGGTGGCTCCTATAATCCGGGCACCCCAGGTTGCTTGCCAGTCCTTATCCCACTCGGCCCGCCGCGGGCGCCGATTAGGCGTTTCCCAGACATACGAGATCGGCGGTAGTTCTGAGGCCAGGTCGGTAGGCCGCGGCGAATTGCGCCGACTCATCGCCGCCCGTCCCAGTAGTCCGCGTTGCCATTCAGCGCATTACGTAGTTGCGCCAGCTCTTTTTCGATGACCAATTTGGCTTCTTGAATTGCGGACAGATCGAGCTCACCCCCCCTGCCCTGCAGCACGCTGGTGTTTGCGGCGCGCGCGATCTGGTTGATGTTGCCGCCGATCCGGTTGAGTTCGCGAACGATAGCACGAAGCGCGGCATGCTCGTCTGGTGAATGCTGCACTGGCGATCCCAATCGTGAGCGCACCAGGGCGACAATCCAGCCGGTTCGGGTCATGCCACGCTGATGAGAAACTTCCGCGAGCTGCCGCATCTCGCTCTCGCGAAATCGCACCGTCACCTTCGCCGGCCGTCCGACCGGCAACGCCAAGATGCGCGGCGCTGGCGCAGCTAAGGCATCAGCAATGAGACGCCGCAGCAGGGCAGATTTGCCGCCCTGGGTCGCGGCAAGAACTGAGAGTTCCGCCGCGACTTCGTCGGGGACGCGAAGCGAGATCAGAGCCATGCACGCCAATCCCAATCGCGATGTAATACATCGCTGGCGCGAAGCCTATCCTGCACTAGAAAACGCGAATCGTTCCACCCCCTCCATGTTGGTTCAAACCAACAGGCTCGGCATTCAACGCTCGGGAGTTGCCGCAGGTGAGGCCCAACCCAGCCGACGATCAATGCAGAGAATTCCTCTGGGAATGACGCAGCCGTCGCCCTTCCTCCTTGCATCCCACGAACGCCGCGCGTGCAGGTCGACAACATCGGCACCGAGTATGTGGACCGCGGCTTTCCAGCCGCCTCCGGCCTCTCTACAGCGCGGTGGGGGGCGCGTTCGGCCTCCGGCTGCTGCGCTGGCGCGCCATCCTTCGGATGGGAAATCCGCTCCGCCGGCGCACCAACCGTGGCAGCGTTTCTGAGGAGGCTGTCTAAGACAAGCTTCATGCGTAAAGGATCTCTTCGATTGTGATGGTCGATGCCGGAACCTCTTCCGCCTCTTCTGCGCCATCAACCAACAGCATTGCGTGCCGAGAGCCTTGAGACGCGACTCGATCGAACAAAAGACAGCCAGTGCGATCTTGGTGGCGCACTCTGATCGTCAGTGATGGGCTCATTCGCGCGCTCCGGTCGACCGAAGAGTTGGAGGACTTTTCCGCGACCGCCGTTACATGGTCAGACTCTATGGGTCGGAATGCCGCTTGCGTTGCGACCGAGCTTCGCGGCGGTTGATCTCCAGGGGGCCCCTCGCCGACAGCAGGGGAACCGCGGACCTCGCTGCGAATTTTGCGGGCCAGCTGACGGGCGTGTGCATCGGTGAAGCTCTCCTGTGCTGCGCATAAGGCCTCGACGGCGTTGGGCTGATCACGCCAAGCCTGGTAGAGTTCATACACGGCACGGATTGATGAGCCGGCAAGCTTCGACCGGAGGAACTCCGGCATGCTCTGGACCGACGCGTAGCGAGACACCCAGTCCCTGGGCTTGCCGAGCTTGCGCGAGATATCGGCCTGGCTATCGCCTAGCTCCAAACGGTCCGCGATGAATGCCGCGATTTCGGGGGCATTGAGGTCATCGCGCTGGATATTCTCGATCATCTGAACATAGCGACCCGCAGAACCAGCGGCATGAATGAAAGCTGGGATTTCACGGAGCCCGGCACGCTTGGCAGCGCGATACCGCCTCGCGCCCATGACGATCACATACCGACCTTCCTCGGTCGCCTGTCGCAGCACGATCGGTTGCAGCACGCCATGCTGAAGGACTGATTCCGCAAGCTCCTCGAGCTTCTGTTCGTCGAAGCTGCGACGGGGCTGGTCCGGATCTTCGTCAATGCACTCGATGGCGATGCGGCTCGGTTGCCCGACTGCGGCAGCACCATCTTCCGCGGCATCGATGAGCTGCTTAAAGCTGAGATCAAGCGCCATGTGCCGTCTCGTTCATCTGCGCGACGATCTTGGCGAGAACATCACGGATTTCGCGACCAGCCTCCTGCGCAGAGCGGCGCTTGAGCTTCCAGACCGGCAGGCGTTCCGCAACGGCCTCAGCGTAGCCATCCCTTGCAACGATCTGGCCGGGGAACACATATTTGCCGGCCTCGCGCAGCAGTTGCTCAAGATGCGTCCTTTGACGGGGCGATTTCGTGTTGAAGTTCGAGGGCAGCAACCCGAGGAAGTTCGTATCCTGGCGGCCATAGCGCCTCTGCACGCCGATCACGGTCTGCATCAGACCTTTGACGCCCTTGATCGAATAGTCCTCCAGATAGATGGGGGCCAGCACATGCGACGCCGCAACCAAACAGCCGACACTGCGAAGTCCAAGTGATGGCGGCGTATCGATCACGCAAGCGTCGAACTGATCCGACGCGACAGCGATGTTCTCTTGCAGAGTCGTTATGGCGGTCGCATTGCTGCGATCGAGATCCGTCAGCGAGCTATCGGCCGGCGCCAGCGTTAGGCCTTCGCCTTCCCTGGGCACTATCCGCGCCCCCGGCTTGAACAAATCCGCGGCTAACGTTGAGCCGGCGTAGTGCCTCAACGTGTCCGACGCATTGCTTTGCGCATCAACGTCGATCACGAGAACGCGGAGATTCGCTTCCGCCATGAACCAAGCCAAATGGACAGCAAGCGTCGTCTTGCCGACCCCGCCCTTTTGATTGTTGATGACAATGGTCTTCATCTTGAGGGCCGAAATGGGTCTAATGGCGCGGGAGTCATGTCCTTGTCCTCGTGTCGTGGGGGATGTTGGTTTGAACCAACAGACGATTGCGAATCCGACCACCGGAAAGATCCCGAAATTCGTCCCGCGAATCCCCTGCCAGAAGAGTCAGGTCAGTTCTCGCCATCGAGGGGAGCAAATTTGGCAAGCAAGGCTGGGATCGTGCTCGTTGCCGGATCACTGCTGTCGACACGGCCGCGAGAGGATCGTCACGCCAATGCGCGGAGACCGCTTGCGGGCTCCGGGAGCGCCGCCGCAGCGGCGCGAGTAGAGCCATCCCCGGAGGGGCTCGCCCAAGCGTCCCCTGCTGCAAGAGTGGCCCACCGGACACGAATGCTTCTATGCGACGGCTATTCTGCATCGATGAGAATACATTCTACTATCGCGAGCGAGAGTCGTGTCGCCGGCTCAAGCTCTTCCACGGCCGGCTGTTGCGATAGAGACGGCCGCAATTACATGCCAAGCATTGCGACGCGCGCGTTCCCCATGGCGAAGTCTCCATCGACGAGAGACTCAATCCGGCAATAGGACGGGCCGCGGCTTTTCCCGCGCAATTGACCTATCGACAAAATGAATCGATCTGCCCGGTCGATTCATAAAACTCATGGACGTCGCTTTCCGCGGAAGCGAGACTCTGTCCGTGCCGAAACCCGAACCAGAACCGCTTCATCTGCGTCGCATCGATGCCGCGCGCAATATGCGAAGGTTTTATGCGCTGTCCACGCAGCCCACCTTGTTCGGAGAAATGTCGCTGATCCGCAATTGGAGCCGGATCGGCACGGCAAGACGATGGTGCAGACCTTCGATGGCAATGCGGACCCGCTCGAAGCATTCGGACGGCTGGAGCGCGCCAAGCGAGGGCACGGTTACGCTGCAGTCGACGAAAAAACGGTCACAGTCAGCCAATTTCTCGGGGATTGCGGCTCCGCCTGCGATGTCGGGTCTATCTGTTCCACAGCCTTGATGTCAGACGAGCCAAATCGAAACAAGACGGAGCTCGAGTCCCATGACCACTGCCAATGAGATTGCCGAAAAGATTGCAGCCGAGAACGACCTGACAAAGGCTCAGGCGAAAACCATCGTCGATAGCGTGTTCAAGGCGATCACTGATGCGGCCATAAGCGGAGCCGAGACGAGCCTTCCGGGGTTCGGCAAGTTCAAGGTCAAGGATAGCCCCGCTCGTGAGGGCCGCAATCCATCGACCGGCGCAACGATTGCGATCGCAGCTTCCAAGAAGCTGACGTTTACGCCTGCCAAAGCCATCAA
The DNA here is from genome assembly GCF_000426245.1 of Bradyrhizobium sp. Ai1a-2. Taxonomy (GTDB): domain Bacteria; phylum Pseudomonadota; class Alphaproteobacteria; order Rhizobiales; family Xanthobacteraceae; genus Bradyrhizobium. The sequence goes on from NZ_AUEZ01000045.1 coordinate 20,293, forward strand.
GGATGTTCTGAATGGAGGAGCGGCCCCTAACGACGGTGCATCGTAAGGCGGAAGACGAGGGGGCTTATGCCCCCTCCTCGGCTGCGAGCGCTTCGTCGCGTTGGCGGACGAGTTCGGCGAGTTCAAGCTCGAGCGCCTTGCGCTCTGCCGGCGTAAACAGGCATTCGCGGAGCTCGGCGCGCAATTCCTCGATGGTGTCGACAATCATGATCGCATCTCCGGACGAAGGGAAGCAGGCCCCGCCTTGCGGCGGGGCCCACTGGCTGAGCTTCAGTCCCGGTTCGGCCGGGACCAGATCAGTTGAAGGCCTTCCGCACCTTCGACTTCGGTCAGGGTGGCGTAGATCGGAGCGGGGAAGCTCGGATCGTCCAGCTTGACGGAGAGGTAGTCGCGCTCGGTGTCCTTGGCGGTCTTCTGCCAGGCCGCACCCAACTCGACGTTGCCCGAGTAGATGCGGAAGTGCGGTCCCTTGTCGGAAGGATTCTCGACGCGGATCAGCTTGGCCTTGACGTTGAGGTTGAGCGTCTTGATCGCGCCGGAGAAGCCATTGCCCGTGGAGGTGAAGGTGCCGATGGTAGCCATGGTCTCATTCCCTTGTTTTCTCGGGCCGCGCCTATCGCGACCTCGATGGCGGTCGTGAGACCGGAGGCGATCGACCTGCACCCGAAGGGCCGAAATGAAATGGAGGGCGGCCGGCAGCGACTTTCTTGGACCGCGAGGAATGGCGCGCAGCGCCAGGGGAAGAAAGTCGAGGACGGACGTTGCGGGGACAAGATCGAGAGCCCGCGAAGCGGGATCGGCCTTCGGTCAGACCAGCCTCTATCGAGGACGCAGATGGGTGCGCCCGTCGCGAAAACACCTGGGATGAAGACAGGCGGCCCTATCGGCGATTCCGATCTCAAGGCAATGGGCGTAGCAGCGAAACGTAGTCCACCTTAAGGAGGCCACCTAAACGCCGCGTCATCACCCGCAATGGAAACCGTCGCTGTCAGCAACGCTGGCGCACTGTCGAACTTGCCATCGCAAGATCGATAATGAGGCTGCCGACGTACTCGCCATGTGGATGCAAACGCCGCCCTCCGCATCCATGCGACCGACCGCCCTGCGAGGCGTGAAACAGATGCTAGCGTCGCTGGACATGCCGGCCACCGAGTTCGGCGATTCCGCCGCCACGCGCGATGGAACGAAGCTGGGCGTTCGGGTTGCAACAGCATTTGGAGAGGGTTGTGAGCACAATCGGCCTCTGCAGCAATCCGGCTGCCGGGCTCGATTTCGACTCGAACGTTATTTGGCCGGCGGCCGCAGCGGGCTTTCCGCCCACTTCCGGGCGGCGGGATCGCGCAGCGGATCGTCCTCGCAGACCGGACAGACGTAGCGCGGCCGGCCGGGCGCGACATCGTCTGGCACGGCCGGCATCGGCTTACCGCACGTCGGGCACAGCTTCCGGCTGAGGTAGAGCGGCGTCATGGTTTTCGCCTGCCGCGACCAGCTTAGTTCCGCGTGCACCGCGAGCACAAGTGGATCGACAAAAATCGTCCGCATGCACCAGGCCGCTTGACGCGGAGCGCGTCTCACACTGAAATCCGATTTTCAGTGATGTTGCGGGGGTGGCGTCGTGGAAGAATTTTACAGGGGCTTCGCGCAGCGGGCGCGCGATCTGGCGGCGAACGCGGATCCGTTCACCAAGCGGCGGCTACTCGACCTAGCCCAGCGATACGATCTCAAGAGCAGACCGGGAGCCCCGGGCGGTCGGACCCTCCCGCCGCCGCGCGCGACGCCACCGACGGCGCTGTTTTCCTGCTCCGGCGAAGCTTAAGACTAGTCCGAGCGAGGTCCGGTCGCCGGTTTTCTAAGTTTGCATCGACCGGTCCGGGTGTCGGCCGCCCGCGGTCGCGGTGCTCGCGTTAGTACAAGCTGGGCCTTACTGCACTGAACCGCGCACGCGCGCCGCGAAGGATCATCGCCTGCGCCGCGCGATCTCGTCAGCGACCATGCCCTGCGCCCGCACCAGCCGTTCATGCAGGGTCTCGAACATATCGAGGATGTCATCATTGGGTTCATTCTTTCCCTGCTCGATGGCTTCGGCGACGAGCTCATCGAGAGGCGTCTCCGCCAATTGGCCTTTCTCCAAGAGCTCCTCAAACAGACTGTCGCTGCTCGGCTGCGGTTGGATGCGACCGTCGGAGTTGCACCAGACTGTGAATGCCTGAAGTCCCAGGACAGCGTGCTCGACCATCGCCGCATCCAACGGAATCAGCGTCCCCCAGGCCTCGCCCGCCTCGTCTGCGAACCCCGCCACGTACATCTGCTGCTCCGCGGCGCCTTCATCACGAGGCTGGAAGAACGGCGTGAGGATGATTGGAGGGCGTTTTGCCATGACGATCTCTCCGAACGGCTCTGCGTCGACACAGCGCAGCAGCCGGGCAGTGCGGGTAGTTCGATCACACGAAAAAGGCAAGGTCTGGGAACGGCGCCTCATCGCCTTACGCCCGCTGCTTGTCTCGCCGGCGAGAATTGATCTGCGCCATCAGGATCGGGCCAAGCGAGAATTCGCCGACCTCGGCTTTTCGCGTCAGGCCGCGCAGATAACCGCCGGCGGAATTGATCGCCGTCCCGCGCTGCAGGATACACGCGACGACGATGGCTGCGGGCACCTCGCCCATAACCTTTTGCGCCTCCTCCCAGGCGCTCGGACTGATGCCCAGCATCGATCGGACAACAGCCGCGGTAGCGAGGAAATCGCGCCAGTTCGAAACCCCACCCTTCGCATAGTCGACGATGTCGGAGCACGCACTCAAGACCATTCCTAACGGATACGCTCCCTCCCCGACTGGCGAGGGTTGAGGTTTGGGCTCAGCTCCCGCCGCCCTGCCTTCTCGAAGGACAGGTTCAAGATCAATAGGGGCGTCTGGTTTTGAATTCTGTATGTGGCGCTCAGTGTGGGACTCATTGGCACTCGGATTCTTGGATTTGATGTGCGCTTCCAGAAGATTGAGTACGTCATCGGCAAGCTGGGACAACTCGTCGGCGATCGGCTCGAGCTGCTGCCGGGTGGCCGTGCGCGGAATCTGGTCGACGATCGCGCGGAAGGCGGCGTGCACAACCTGCCAATCGGCAGGCCCCTGCCCTCCCCTTCGCGTCGGAACGGCTTCCTCGATGCCAGTTGCAATCATCTTCGCGATGTCGCGCCGGCAGAGCGTGATGCGCTCTCGTACGAGTTTGAGTGCGCGGGCCTCGGCTTCGATATCGGCCGCCAGGCTCTCGAACTCCTCCGAGCGCACGACCAGCGGCGACAGATCGAAGCCGAAGGCGAGCTCGATTTCGCCGGCGTTGTCCTTTCGTGCATACCGCTTGCCATTCGGACTGTCGCGCCGAACGATCAGGCCCGCGTCGACCAGCACAGCAAGGTGACGACGAAGCGTCGATGCCGGCATGCCATGCGCGCGCCGAGTGAGTTGATGGTTTGACGGAAAGACAATCAGATCATCCTCCCCGGTGAGCGCGGTCTCGGGATGGAAGGTTAGGAGCGCGTTCAATACCGACAGCGCGCGCTCCGACACACCAAGGCGCGGCCGTGCCGTGCAGATGGCGTGGAAGATCTTCCACTTGTGCACGATCTTTTCGGGGGGGCGTTCCGTTGCGACCATCTGGCTTGCCACATGGGCAAGCGTCAACGGTCGCCGCCCAAAGGGCGTCGTTGGAGAGTGTGACTGCATGTCTTTGCCTCAGCTGGGCAAAGAAAATCTGCTCGCCGAAACAGCGATAAAATCGCGTAGAAACTCTTGACTGCGATTCGCGAAAGTGATTCTCTGTCAGTCGCCAAACTTGAAGAGAAGGGCTTCCGGAACTCCGTTTCGGGGGCCTTTTTTCTTTTCCCTTGTCTGCTCCTGGTTCGTGTTTACGGGACGAGGCCGTCAGGCCTCGGTAGTTTCCTGGCCGCCCGTCTTGGAAAAGGCGTCGAAGATGGCCGGGAGTTGGTCCACAAGAAATGCCGCGAATGTCGCCGAGACATTCTTGTCGATGGTAAGCTTCAATTCGCGCTCGACCTGACGCACGTGCGCAATCTTGTCCCCGGATGCGGAAAAGACTGGCTTCTCTTCCGATGGCTTCGACGTCCCCGCGGGAGATGGACGGCTTGCTGCTGAGAATGCTGCGAGAAATCGCGCGTCGGTTTCCCGCTCTGCAAAGTTCGGGTCAGCGATCACCGCTCTGACACGTTTGAGCGCCGCGGCATCCTTGAGTAATTCAGCGAAGGACTGCCAGCGGCCGCGGCCAACTTTCGGAGCCTTCCCGATTGCTCGAACGACTTCGGGTGGAACCGATCGAGCGACGGCAAGGAGTTTCGAAGCCTCAGCCCGATCGATCGACAACGCATCCTGCACGATTGACCGGCTATGCCCGGCATCTTCGATATGCATCGCGAAGCTGGCGCGCTCAATGAAACTCAGATCCTCACGCGGTGCGTTCTCGAGTCCTTGCGCCACGACAAGGGCTTCATCTGACAGCGATCGCAGGATCGCTTTGACGGAAATACCCAATTCGCGCGTGGCGCGGACGCGGCGATGACCATACGCGCTTTGATAGCGCCCTTTTGCTTCAGGATGCTCCCGAACGAGAATGGGCACCTCTTGGCCACGTTGTGCGATCGACTGTTTGAGTGCTTCGAACGAGCTATCATCATTGTCGCGAAACCGGTCGGACAGGGGTGACGGATCAATAAGCGAAGGGTCGATTTCAAGGATCACAGCCCCAGACGCGATTCTTTCGCGAAGCTCCTCGTTCTCCTTCTCGACTTCGGAAAAAGAATCCTTCAACGAGCGGACCGAGCCCGACGAGACCCGCGGCAAGGCAGCGGGCACGTTGTCAGCTGACAACGTGCTTGATTGCGGGGCCGTGAAAAGGCTCTTGATAGTGTCAGTACGTTTGCTCATCGACCCCACACCTTCTTAAGAAGTTGCGCGATTTCGGCATTGACCGCGTCGACTGATTCCAACGCGCGGTCGTAAGCGCCCCGCCCTACCGCGCCGCGCTCCAGCTCATAAAGTGATTGCTTGGTGAGGCCAGCATTGGCGATTGCAGTCGATTTCCAAACAGTGGCCTGGAGCACATCCGATCCAAAGAGATTACGAAGGAGGGCCACGATTTGAGCTTCGGGCACGTCGTTGGGATCGTGACGCGTGATGACGTACCGGATGAAGTCGTGGTCGAGTCGCCCGCCGGCTTCCTCGATGACGGACATGAGATCCGACGTCATGAGGAGAAATTGGCTCATGGATGCGACATCGACCATCTGCGGATGGATGGTCACGAGCATCGCGGTGGCCGCGTTTAGCGCGCCCATGGTCAGGTAACCAAGTTGGGGTGGGCAGTCGATAACGACGACATCGTAGTCGTCGGCAACCTGGTCGATGGCGCTGGCGACTCGGCGAAAGAACAGGTCGTGTCCGCGTTCACGCCGCTCGATCATTGCGCGAGGCGTGTGGTGCTCGAACTCCATCAGCTCAAGATTGCCCGGAACAAGACCTATCCCGTCAAAGTAGGTCGGCCGGACGATGTCGCGCATCGGCCGGCGGTGCTCGTCATACCGGATGGCACCGTAGAGAGTTTCATTCGCCCCAATATCAAACTCGGGCTGGTACCCGAACATCGCGGAGAGCGACGCTTGCGGATCGAGGTCAATGGCAAGGACCCGAAAGCCGGCAAGGGCGAGGTATTGGGAAAAATACAATGCCGTCGTCGTCTTGGCGGACCCGCCCTTGAAGTTGGCGACGGTGATAATTTGGAGCTTGTCGCCCGGCTGGCGGCGCGGGAGAAATTCCGACGCTTCTCGGGGCCGCGCCGTGGCTAGATACGCGCGCAGCTCATGAATCTGAGCCAGGGTATAGGATCGGCGGCCCCCAAGTCCGGTCGCTGGGGTCGGTCCAAGTCCGTCGAGGGAGAGCTGTCTGAGATAACCATCGGAGACGCGGACAATTCGCGCAACCTCCCCTGAGGAGAACGAGCGGAGAGACTTACTGGCTGAAGGCGGGAAAAGCGTTGTCGCCAGCGAGCGAAGCTGGCCGGAAAGGATGCCGGCGTGCCGGGTGATCCGGGCAGACGCAGTCTCGCTCATGGTAAGTGAATCTTCCGCTAAGCTCGGCATTTGCTTTCTCAAGACGGTTTCCGCGCGTCAGACGCCTAATCACCGTCTTGAGAGATGGCCACGATTCTATGATTTGAGCAAGAATTAAAGGGTTAACGAGTTGTTAACGCCCAATGGCGCGCTGCCCACAAGCAATGGCGTCTTTCGGTGCATCGTGCGGCTGTTGTCAGCTGACAACAAAGCCTCCAGTGACTGGGCGGAACTCTACTTTAGCATGAGTCGGCGCCCCCCGCTCCCGCCGCTGCTTCGAAAGGTGCAGCCTTGTGCATCGTCTCAATCAAAGAGACCCTCCCGCGCAGCTCCCGCAAAGTGCTCCGAACCGTCCCCCTCCCCCACTCTTGCCAGCGCGGGCCGCCGCGACACTATTCACCGCGGATGATGTGATGGCACGCTGCATCCAGCCCCCGTCAACCCCGCTTCAGCCGCCTCGTCAGCGACACCGGCCTTTCAGCGCCCACGTTGGACGGGCGAAGAGTCGGCAACGTCGGCTCACTATTCCCGAGCCGTCGCAGATGAATCGAGGGCTTCCCCGCCTACTGTACCGCCGCCAGGCAAACACGCTGTCGACGCTTCGGTCCGGATCTGCTGGACAAGCCCCGCCCGGCGCGCGGCGAGCGGATATTCGAGGCAGTCCTCCTTGGTATTAAAATACCATTCCTTGGTATTAAAATACCATAGTCGCCGAAGTCTCCCAAATCCACGACGCTGGATAAACGCCTCTTGCAACGGGGACTTTCCGCAGCGGCGCCGCGTTCCCGCGTGCCGCCAACGGCGGGTCCTGGGTGCCATCCCGTTCGCGACCGCGACCGGATAGGCGACCTGGACTCGGTTCGCCACCTCGGCCGCGCACGACCAAGCAGCAGAGAACGGTCTCGCCCGGCTCAATTGTAATGGCAGTGACTTGGCCCGGCTTCGGACAGCCGGCCGAGGCGACGTCCGTCGCCAAGCTTGAGATGCGCTTGGTTCGGCGCATTCGCACGCAGGGGCGCGGCATCGCTGGAGTTCGGGATGGGGCCATCACATGCGACATTGGGATGACCCGGTCGAGGGGTGAATCGACCTCGCGGCGGACTGTCCTAATCGAGTTCAAGAAGACGAGGCGCCCAGTGCCGAAGGCCAGCCGCTCCTTTGGATAGTAAGCAGCAAAGCAGCCGCACCGAGCCTTGGCCCGATGGGAGATCCGCTGAGATCCGAGCTGCGAGCCACTCCAACATAGCGACATCGGACGGGCGGAACTCTTGCCAGATAACAGCGCCCCGGGAAGAGGTTGTTGTCAGCTGACAACAGGGGGCTTGCCTGGGAGATGTTGTCAGCTGACAACATCTCCCTGTTGCGCTGGCTCCCAATGCCAATCAGCACAGGCTCGCGGGAAGCACCAAAGAGGAGGGGGGCATTCATAGAATGCTAACCTTAAAAATTCGGCCTCGGACGAGTTTCGCGCCAAGCTTCGAGATAGGCGAGGTCAGAGGCCCGGGTAGGCGAGGTCAGAGGCCCGCGCCCGCAGACTATTCTCGCCATGCCCTCGCGCGCGAGGTGCTTCAGCGTTTCGACGTCGTCGTCGGTCAGGAGCGCGGCGAGCCGGTCACGCCGTTCCATCGGCAGGATCGCCGAGAGCGTATCGAGCCGCAGCGCCCGCCGGGTTTCGGGGTCGGAGATCAGCGGGGCGGGAGGTGATGTCGTCCATCGGCGTTGCTCAGTCAGAAGCCGTAAGTTCGATCCGCCCAGCGCAGCAGCACGCGGGCGTCGGGGTCGGGCAGGCGCACGCGCTGCGCCTTCAGGCCTTGCGCAATCGCCAGCCCGACGTCGGGATCGACCCAGTGGCCGTGGATCATCAGGAAGAACCAGCCGAAGGGCAGGCCGATCTCGCGGTCCACGTCCTCGATCCGGTCCATCAGGATATGAATGGACGCATCCTTTGGCGGCGCGAGGCGCTCGGCCAGCGGCTGCAGCGGCCGGGGGACAAAGCCGACTTCGCGCTCTCCCTTGTGCGTATAATCGCGGACATCGAGCGCCCAATGTTCGAAGACGCGATGCGGCCTGGCGCTCGAGTCCTCCCAGTCCCGAAAGAACCGTAACTCCCGAGGCACGTAGTCGAACCAATCCGGGGCCGCCTCAAGAAACGGGGTTTCGCGCGTCCCCCAAGGTCCGACTTCGCGAATGACACGCCCCTCCATCTCGGGCCGCTTGGCTTCGCGTTTCTCGCGTTCGATGCGGCCGCAACGATCGAGAAAACTGCGAACGTGGATCACCGCGCCGCCGGCTCGACCGAGGAGGCGATAGACCGGACCGGCCAGGCGATCCGACTGAGGCGGCTGATCGGTGCGGGGCCAGCTCGGATCGAGCAGTTCCTCTTGGCCAAACGGGCGGTAGTTCGGATTGACGATCGGGCCGGCTCGCCATTCGATTTCTCGCCCGAGCGCGATCTGAACATAGTCGGCTGCGCCTGGCCCGGTCGGCGCGAAGACAAACGCGCTGGTGCCGCGCCACTCGGTGATCTGCAGGTCCGTCTCTTTCAGGCGGCGCCAAAGCGCATCAATAGCGCCGCCGTCCTTGGCGAGCTCCGCCGTCATCCAGGGCCGCAGTTCGCCAATCCGCGTGCCATCCGGTCGAATTACCGAACGGGTGTCGCGCCAGTAGTCATCGTCGATCCGCGCGGCGCTGAACTGAAAGCCTGGGAAGGCGTGGGCGAGGGCTGGGACGAGGTCGTCATCGGCCGAGGCCGGATCGAGGTCTGTGAGGACGGTCTCGATGGAACCAGCGTCAGGGAGACGGAGAGGGGAGGCGTTCATTGACTATTAACCATAAAAGCCACCTCACACGCCGCGAGGGCCGCGCGCTTTAGCGGGATTGCCGGGATTTCCGTGGCGCGCGATCGGCAGACTGCGCCCCGTCGCCCCGAGCGGGGGCCGAATCGGCGGCCGCCCAGGACCTTGTTGGCCTGCCAATGGCGCAACCGGCCCTTCCTTCTGTGTATCCGAGGTGATATATACGGATACACGCTACGATCTAGAGGAATGCGCATGGCTTTCCACATCAAGAACCCGGAGACCGATGCGCTGGCACGCAAGGTGGCGGCGCTGAAAAAACTCGGCCTCACCGAAGCCGTGCACGCCGCACTCGCCCATGAGCTCGAGCGCGAGCAGGGCAAGCCGTCTTTGGTCGACCTCGGCGTCCAGTTCTGCCGGGATCTGCGCGCCAAGGGCAATCCGGAGCAGGGCCAGCCCGCCGACAAGGCGTTCCGCGACAGCCTGTATGAGGACAGCTGATGTTCATCGACGCCTCGGCGCTGACTGCGTTGTTGACCGACGAGAACGAGGCGCGTGAGCTTTTGGCCCGCCTGCAGCAGACCGGAACGCGTCTGACCTCGCCGCTGGCGGTGTGGGAGGCGGCGGTCGCGGTGGCGCGCGTGTTGAGACTTTCGGTCAGCGCCGCCGCCGAGGCGGTCGAAGACTATCTCGCGCTGATGGAGATCGCCGTGGTCGCGGTGCCGCCGGAGACGGCACGGATCGCGCTCGACGCCTTCGACCGGTTCGGCAAGGGCCGGCATCCGGCGAGCCTCAATTTCGGGGACTGCTTTGCCTATGCCTGTGCCCGGCATCTGGGCCAGCCCTTGATGTTCAAGGGCAGCGACTTTCCGCAGACCGACATCGCGGCCGCCTGAGGCAGCCGCCAGGCTGTCCCTGCAACCGGAAGGGCAGGGGACTTTGTCTTCCGGAAGGGCAAAGCGCCTCAGCATGGCGGGCTCGCAGGCCGATCTGGTGCCCAGATGATGCGACGTCCGGGGGCTCCCAGAACTCAGAATCACCGATTTGCGCCGTGACGTCCAACGCTATCGATAAGGGCTGGTTATCGATAGTGAGAGCTGGCCGGAAACATGCCTCGCTATGACGGAATCCAAAGCTGTGTTAGCTTCCGTTTCGTCGTTTCCTGTTAAGGTTATCAAGACCTTGTCGCCCAGCTACAAAATCCCCGATCCGCTGCCCTGGGCCCAGCTCGCTGTCGCGCTGTCGCTTTCCGTTAGCGATTTCAATTTGAAACGCTTAGCGGCAAATCGACACTTGTGTTTCTGCTTACGATTTCAGCGGGCGTCCGGCAACGCTTTGATCCAGCCGGCATTTCAACCCCGGTCCTTGGAATGTTCGGAAAGACCGTCATGAGCGACGCTCGCGCCCCCAACCCGGCCTTTCGATGCCTCCCTTGAGCGCCCACCTTCCCGATCCACTGCCGTGGCGCGAGCTCTCACGGCCGCTCGCGCGGGCCGAAGACGCGGTAGCGCGGCTGGACGAACGGCTGCGAACGAGCCCGATCCGCGACGGCTGGATCGCCCGAACTCACTTTGCAGATGCCGCCGCCGCACTGTGGCTTGAGGGCGAGCTCGTCCATCTCGAAGACCTCGTGCTGCACGACGCCGGAATGGACATCCGCGCGCCCACCCACGAGCTGATCCGCGCGCACATGGTGTTGCGCGCGCGCCGGCGCATCACCGACGCCGCGCCCGGCTGGGCGCTGTCGCCGGCCGGCCTTGATGCACTGCGGGGCAGGGCAGGGGAGGCGGACGCAACGCGTCACGACGTCGAAGAATCCGAGCCTGTCGACGGCGAAGACGACGCATTCGATCCGCCGATCGCCAAGGGCGAGGATTTTTCTGCGCTGTTCGCGTCGATCGATGCGGCGATCGCCAAGACCGAGGACGTCCTCGCCGGCGCAGGGCGCGAGCTTCCGCAGCCCGCGGCAGAGCGGGACCCGCTGATCTACGACCTCGACTGGGATGAGGACGCGCGCCTCGGCGAATGGCGCGCGACCGTCGACCGCACCCGCGAGCTGCCTCCCACTTTGGCGGCCGCCGTCGTCGCCGAGGCCTGGAGCGCGATCGACCCGCTGCCGCGCGCAACCGGCGTCGGCCGGCTACTCAGCGCCGCGCTGCTGCGCGAGCGCGGAAAAACCCGCACGCACCTGCCGTGCCTCACCGAGGGCGCGAAGGCCGTCCCGCGCGAGCGGCGTCGAAGCCGCGACGCCTCCACGCGCCTCGTCGCTGAGCTCGAGGCGATCGCCGCGGCGGCCGACGAGGGCCTGAAGCAGCACGACCGCTGGCTCCTCGCCCGCTCGTTGCTCATCCGAAAACTCGACGGCCGACGCTCCACCTCCCGGCTGCCGGAGTTGATCGAATATGTAATCTCGCGGCCGCTGGTCTCGGCCGGCATGATCGCCAAAGTGCTCGACATAACGCCCCGCGCCGCTCAGAACCTGGTGGCCGAACTGGACTTGCGCGAGGCGACGGGCCGCGGACGATATAGGGCTTGGGGCGTCTTGTAAGCGCGCCAAGCCTGCGCTCGCGCAGGCGATCCCGCGAGGCGAACGCCGCCGTGACGCGCACACTCGAGGTCGGTGGGCACCTCCGATCGGGCTGCCAAGCTATTGTGCAGGCCACCGCCCCGATGCTTTGAGCGCGCCCCGTCGCCAACGGCGCGAGTATAGGCTGCCAGCAACGCAGCGAGATCGAGGCCCGGTGGCTGCGCCCGCGCAAACCGTGGCGCTCTCTGACGCTCGTCGATGAAATCCGCGAAACGCGTGATCAACCCGTCACGACCGCCTGCGGCCAGGGTTGCTCGACGGCGCCGGCCGACGGCCGCGTCCCCAGCGGCCATGAGGGCATTGTCGGCCCGTTGCGCGAGCAGCTCGAAGCAACGAATGCGCGACGACACCGGCAGGTTGGCGAGCGGCCGGCCTGAGCCTACGCCGGCCACGTCGGGCGCCCGCAGAAGGCGTGCGACCCATTCGTGGATCGTCGACGAACTCTTGGCGATTTCCGCCTTGCAGATATCGTCGATCGACCGTTCCAGCCGCCGCGCCCCCGCTGTGACCGATCTCTTCACGCCGCCGCGCAAGTCGAAACCGCAGCGCACGCAGACATATTGCGGGATCAGGTCCGTCTGAGCGAACGGCGCTATTCCGCTGCGGCAGGCGGGACATCGGTCCCGCAGGCCGCAGCCATGCGCAAAACAGGAGATCCGCGACGCGAGCCGCCACGACCGCCGGAAATAGGGCGCTCGATCGTCGGCGAGACACAAAGCGCAATACTGCATCCAGCTCGAATGGCTCCGGCGCGCGGTCTCGCGCAAGGGCAGCCAAAGCGGCGCCAACGCCTCGTCCGTCATCGCCATCGCCGAGATCACCTCCGGCGCAACGCCCGTCCGAACGCCGAGCCAGGCCGCGAGGTCATGGGGAAGCCGCAGATCGAGGCGGGGCGACCACATCCCGCCGCCAAGCCCGAGCACACCGGCGAAAGTCCGCGGCGCGATGCCATTCGCGATCGCGAGGCGATGGAGCCAGCTCGACAACAATTCGTCGGGCTGCGGGTCGACCACCGCCGGCCACCGCTCGCCAACGACATCGGCGTACCTTTCGCGGATCGCGATGGCAAACCCGGTTTCGCCGCTCACAGCAGACCATCGCGCAGCCGCGCGCCGCGCCGGCGCGAAACAGGGACATAATCCAACTCGTCAACCGAGGCCTTGGTGATTCGCTCCGCGCCGGACGTCGCTGCAGAGACCGCTGCCGCCGTAACGATCGCCACGATCTCGCCAATCAACCCTTCCGAGAGCCGGAAGATCTCTCGCGCCAGCGTCTCATCGGACAAATCGGAACGGCGCGCGAGCGGCAACGCGGCCTCGAGACTATCGAGGAGCGCGAGGAATTCCTCGTCGTAGCGCCAGCGTGGCGCGGCCATCAGTTCGAACCGGCTTGCCATTTCATCGGTCGCGTTGATGAAATCGTACACCGCCACCTCACCGATCAGAACCGGCGATATGTCGAACTGACGGCCGATCCGTCGCAGAAACGCCAGCACCGCCTCCACGTCGCGCGATCGGCCGCGCAGCGCATTGTGGAATTCGTCGAAGATCAGGATTTTGGGCTTCAACCCGTCAAACAGATGATCGATCTGCTCCGCCTTGCGGCCGATATCCCGGCTGTTGCCTGTCGGCGCCCGCAATGCGCTTAGAATGCTTGCGTAGAAATGGGCGAGCCCGGCCCCCTCGCGCGTTTGGACCACCCACACCCGTTGTGACTCGGAGGCTTTCAAATGCGCGACGGCGAACCGCTCGGCAATCATAGTCTTGCCGTTGGCGTAGGGCCCGACCAGCATCAGGCCACGGGTGCGCAAGCTCGGTGGCCGCGACAGCAATTCGTTCAGTCGCTCCATCGCATGCCTGGCGCCGTGATGTCCGATCCAACGCGGCGCCCGGATATAGGCGATCCGCTCCTCCAGGCTGCGGTCGAGATACGGGCGCACATGATCGAGCAGATGGTCCGCCATCTCACCAATCCTCGACCGGCAGCCGGCGCCTTTCGCGGACTGGGCGCTCGGCCGAAGAGGCGGGCAGCGACGGGCGCATGGCCTCATAGGGCTTGCCGGCCTCGGCTGCGTGAGTCCGGCGCACGGCGTCGCGCAGGTCGACCTTCGAAGGTTTCGATCCGTCGACGATCTCGGCGATTTGACGCCGCAACGTCACCTTCTCTCTGTCCGATCGCGCGTTTGCGACGCGTCGACAAGCGCGATCGCCTTCGTGCTCCCACAGCGTCATCGGAGTGAGCAGCCCATCGCGCCGCCCGATGGACTGAAACTCCCTCGTCTCCGGATCCCGGATATAGATGTGGCTGATGTCGCGGGGATCGTATCGCACTTCGAGCCCACCCAGACGGTCCCGTCGCGGGACCAGACCGCCCAGCCACGGCGAATAATAGTCCAACGCGAACATGCTGACGCCCTGCGGGGAGAGGCGCCGTTCCGCCCCCGGCAGAAACGCCAGCACGACCCGCGCCGGATCGTCCTCGAAACGCGGGAGATCGCCGCTATTTCGCGTCCATTCCGCCGCCGGCGCCTTCAATGTCTTCGCATTCTGCTGCTGATTATGGTCGATCACGGCGAGCGCGACGCACCGCTCGAGGTCGGCGAAACTCAGGCGAGCGCGCCGCTCCGCGGGATAACCGTCGCGGTCCGCCACGGATCGACCGGTCGCCCCCGGATGCATCGCGAGAATGGCGTTGAGCTTCCCAAGCAACCTTTCGACCACGCCACCTTCATGGACGCGGCCACGATCGCGGTAGCGTATGCGGACGCCATAATCCTCGCAGCCGCGCTTGAATGCGCGGCCTTTGAACTCTTTCGCGGAATCGGTGACGAGCAGCCGCGGTCGCCCGAACATCGGCCAGGGGTGCTCTATGCCGCGCGCGGTCAGCCAAGCCTCCTTTGGGCACATCGCCTGCGCAAGGCATAGGGCGACGGACAGCGCCGACGGCTTTTCGAGGGTCAGACAAAAGCCGAATATGCAGCGCGTCGCCACATCGGCGACAAGCGTCAGGTACGCCCTGCCGACGAAGACCCCTTCGCCTTCCACCACCTCCACGAAATGGATGTCTGTCGGCGTGTGATCGATCTGACAAACCTCAAGCGGCTTCGACGCGCGGATATATCCCGGTCGCGGCTTGAGCCGCAGCAAATGCTTAGGGTTTGCCGACCGCTTTTTGGCGATGTCCTCAGGGCTGAACAGCGACGGAATGCGGCGCTCGACGGCGCCATAAGAGGGCGAGGCCAGCCCAGCCTCCTCGCAACGGGCGCGGATTTCGGCCACGACAGGCGCTAGCGGCGGCGCCTCCAGCGTCAACCATTGCGCGCGCAAGGTCGCGGCGATGATTTCCTCGACTTCATGGTCAAGCCGCTTCTTCCTGGCGCCGCTTGTGCGCGGCAGTAGCGACGATACCCGCCGATCGGCACGATAGCGCGCCAGCAAATTGTAGACCTGCCGGGTCGAGAGCCGGAGCTCGGCGGCCGCCCGATCTATCGCTGTTCGGTGCGGGTCGGCCTCATCGAGGATCCTGTCAAGTTCACGCGCAACGCGTCGCGCCGCCAGCCACACCTCGTCCGACGGCGTGGACACTGAGATGGTTGTTCGGGTTCGCGTTTGATGCAGCAAGCCGAGCGGTCACTGAAATCGTTAGCGGAAAATTTGGCTCGGTTTACTCCCTAAACCTAAACAATATATGAGCTTTGCGCCGTTGAAATCGGGAAGTGAAAGCGACAACTTGCGACCGCCGAGGACGCGCTTGCCCGCCTCGACGAGCGCCTCGCAAAGAGCCCAATTCGGGATGGGTGGATCAGCCGAAACCACTTCACCGATGCCTGCGCCAGTCTATGGCTGGAGGGCGAGCTCGTCCACCTCGAAGATCTGGTTCTCCATGACGCCGGCATGGATATCCGCGCACCGACCCACGAGCTGACTCGGGCACGCGCCGTGCTGCGCGCCCGCCGTCGCATCGACCGGGAAAAGCCCGACTGGGCGTTGTCGCCGGCCGGCCTTGCCGCCTTGCGCGGCCTGGACGGGACGAGCGACATGGAAGGGGCAGGCGGCGAGCGGGAAGAGGGTGGAGCAGGGGATTGCGATGCGAAGGACGCCGGCGATGGGCTGGAGGCGGCGCTCGAACTAGCCGCAAATGACGATCGGCTGTCTGAGGCGCTCGCTGCCGTCGATGCCGCGATGGCCAAGACCGATCGTGCCCTCGCCAGCGATAGCCCGAGTCAATTCCGTTACGCGACCGATCGCGATCCGCTGGTGTACGACATCGACTGGGACGAGGACGACCGCCTCGACGCCTGGCGCGCCAGCCTCGATGAGGCCCGCAGCCTGCCGCCGACGCTCGCAGCGGCCATCGCGGCCGACGCATGGCGCAGCATCGAACCGCTACAGCACAGGCCATGGCTGGGCCAATTGCTGGCAGCGGCGCTGTTGCGTCAACGTGGCAAAACGCGCTCGCACCTCGCCTGCCTGCACGACGGGCTAAAAACCATCCCGCGCGAACGGCGCCGGTCGCGCGACACAGCGACGCGGCTTGTGGCGGAGCTAGATGCGATCACGGCTGCAGCCGAGGCCGGGTTGAAGACGCACGATCGCTGGCTCAACCAGCGCACCCTCCTCCTTCGGAAACTTACCGGCCGCCGGTCCACTTCCAAACTGCCGGCGCTCGTCGATTACGTGTTGACCCGCCCGGTTGTCTCTGCCGGCATGATCGCTGAAGAATTGGGAATCACGTCACGCGCGGCGTTGAGCCTGGTGATCGAGCTCGGCCTGCGCGAGGCCACCGGGCGAGGGCGGTACCGGGCCTGGGGAATCCTCTAGGAGACCTCGAGGCGGCCGATACAGATCGCACCGCGCTCGAGCGGTTGGCCGACATGCGCGCGTTCAAGATCTTACACATCGTAGTCTCTGCGTTTGTCTCTGCCTTTTGGCAGGCGAAGGCCTCGCCTCTGGCGAGGCCTTCTTGCGCAGGGTTTCAGTCGCGGCTCGGGCGAGACCAGATGAGCGAGTGGCCTTCCTCGCCTTCGATCTCGACCAGCGTCGCGTAGATCGGCGCCGCAAAGCTCGGGTCGTCGAGCTTGACCGAGAGATAGTCGCGGTTCTGCTCCTGGGACTTCTTCTTCCACGCGGCGCCGAACTCGATGGTGCCGGCGAAGATGCGGAAGTCCGGGGCTTTCTCGGAGGTGCGGTCGGCCGCGACGATCTTGGCCTTCACGTTGCCGAGGGCGAGAGTCTTGACGGTACCCACGAAGCCATTGCCGTTCACGGTGAAGTTGCCGATGGTAGCCATGTTCGTATCCTCTTTCGGTTCTCGGGCCGCGACCACCGCGACCTCGATGGCTGTCGTTGACCGAAGGCGATTGGACCGCACCCGAAGGGCCGGCACGAAGTAGAGGGCGGCCAGGGCGAGGCTTTCTTGCCTCGCGAGGAATGGGCGCGCAGCGCCCAGGGGAAGAAAGCCGCGAACGGCCGTTGCGGTCGTGGAATCGAGGCGGAGCGCAGCGACGACGGCCTTCGGTTAGACATGCCAAATCGAGGACGCACTGGGCGCGTCAGGCCGACCGAGGGGATATGACTGGTGAGAAGCAGGCGCACCGCACGACAACGGCGGGGCCACGCAGCCAAGAGACTCGCCCGCGCCCCTGAAGGTTCTTTCAAGCTACGATCACCGCGAGTGGATGCCGGACGAACGCAATTCGTGCTGTATCGCCCTTGAGCTGCTGCGGGAAGACACCCATTGAGGAGCGGACGGATATCTCGGGATCCCAGCGGCCCCACGCGGAAAATCCTACCCGCGCTAGACGAGGTGATGGGGAAGAGCCTCCGCCTCCGGAAGACGGAAGCGCACGACTTTGCACACAAGAAGGACCTCGCCGCTAGGCGAGGCCTTGGTGAGCTCATGAAGGCTGAAGAGCAAGGGCAAGACGCGATGGCGTCGCGCTCATGCTGCCTGGTCGATTTCGGCCGGCTTCGGCTGAAGATCGTGCAAATAGTTCACGGCGCGCTGCGCGTGCGCCGCCGCTGAAAAAATGAAGCGCTTGTCGTTGGCCAGCACTTCCAGCCACGACGCAAGGTAACTCGCGTGGTCGGCGCGCGGCTCAAGCTCCGGCACGATGCCGAGATCGGCGCTGAGGAACCAGCTTCCGAGTTCGGCCACAAGCTCCTCGCGGGCGCGCTCGCTCCTATCCTTCGCGTAGCGGCTAAGATCGCGATTGACGCGGTGCGCCGGCGCGGTCCAATGCCCACTATGCCGATATCGGCATAACGTGCATAATGCCGCGATCCGGATTATGCCGCATGGCCTCTGTTGGACGCTGGATAGCCCGGCGTTGGCCATGCGGCTGTTCGGCATAATCAGAGCCCTTCCAGGAACGCGAGGAGTTTGTCGTCCGGCCGGAACCGACCCGGCGGCGCGGCTGGTGCAGCGACGCGAGCGAGCGCCTTTTCCTTCATCCGCATATCGGCGTGGATGTAGATCTGGGTGGTCTCGACGTTCTCGTGACCAAGCCAGAGCGCTATCACGGCAGGATCGACGCCATGGTGGAGCAGGTCCATCGCCGTGCTGTGGCGCAGCGTATGTGGCGTGACCCGCTTGGTGCCGATGCTCGGGCACGCGCGCGCCGCCGTGAGGCAGTGCTTGCGGACCAAATGCTCGAGAGCATCGCGGCTCAGCCGTTCGCCCCGGATCGACGGGAACAGCGGCTTTCCCTCATCTTTGTCGTTGCCGATCCACGTCGCCAGCAGCTTGGCTGTCTCGCGGCGAAGCGGGGTGGCGCGCTCCTTCCGGCCCTTGCCCATGCAACGGATATGCGCACCGGTGCCAAACACAACATCGCCCCTCGTGAGGCCGACCAGTTCGGAAGCTCGTAGACCTGTCTGGACCGCGAGCAGCAGCAGAGCATGATCGCGCCGTCCCGCCCACGTGGTGCGATCCGGAGCTGCCAACAGCGCCGCCATTTCCGCGGTATCGAGGAACGTGACCGCACGCTTCACATAGCGCTTGTTGGGCATGGCGAGGATACGCTGGCAGTGCAGCAACCAGGTCGGATCGGTCATCGCGACGAAGCGGAAGAACGATCGGATCGCCGCGAGCCGGGTGTTGCGGCTGCGAGCGCTATTGCCCCGCGCGGTCTCGGTGTGGGCGAGGAAGTCCGCGACCAGATCGGCGTCGATATCTTCGACCGTCAGGTTGACAGGCGGCTTGTTGCGGCGAGCGCTCGCGTATCTGAGCAGCAGCCGGAACGTATCGCGATAGCCGGCGACCGTATGTCGGCTCGCCTCCAATTGCGTGCAAAGCCGATCGGTGAAGAAGCGCTGGATCAGCGCAGGCAAGGCGACGGCGCTCATTGTGCGATCTCCCCGCCGCTCGCGGTGGCGCGGCCCATCGCTAGATCGAGCAGTTCCGGGACCGCCTGCAGATACCAGTATGTTCCGGAGGGGTTGCTATGACCCAGATAGATCGTCAGCCGGATCATCTCGCGCGCCGGGTCCTTGCCGGTCCGGTACCAGTTGATCATCGTACGCACGGCGAAGGTGTGGCGCAGGTCGTGGATGCGCGGTCCCCGGCCATGCCGCTGGTACTGTTGCTCGGATCGCAATCCGATCTGCTGGCATGCTTGCGCAAAGTTGTAGCGGGCCCCACAGTCGGTGAGCCGGGTCGCCTTGTCAGTTACGAACAGCGGCTTCGCCGGATGACCGATCAACCGGTCGCGCTCGACGCGATAGTCTAGCAGTCGCTCGACGGTGCTGGGGTCGAGCGGCAGTAACCGCTCCTTACCGTTCTTACCCTGTCGGACGCGTAACACACCATTATCGGCGTCGAGGTCGTCTCCATCGAGCGCCAGTGCCTCGCTGACGCGCAAGCCTGTGATCGCTATGAGTGCGAACAGCGTCGAGCAGGTCAGTCCGCGCAACCCGCAAATCGACGGCAGCGCCTTTGCGGCCGCGATAATCGAAGCGACCTCGGCATCGCTGTAGATATACGGACGCGAGCGCATCACAATATTCGGCAACAGGCCCCGTGGCGGGGCTTCATGTGCCGGATCAAAGCTGCTCAGCCACTGCGCGAAGAGGCGTACGACGGTAAGCCGTGTCGATATGCGTCGCACGCTCGCGGTCGGCGAACCGCGTGAAGCGGCGGAGGATGCGCTCGCTGGTGCTCAGGTCGTAGCCGAGGCTGCGCCGCACAGCCAGATAGCGGTCGAGTTGGGAGGTGAGGCTCATTGCGCGCCTCCCACCACGGGCCAGGGCATTGCCATCGACCGCAGCCCATCGATGTCGAGACGGGCATATATCATGGTCGATGTGCGTGAGCGGTGCCGCAGCACGTCGCCTACCTCGTCGAGCGATGCTCCCGAGTTCACCAACTGGATGGCGAGGCTATGACGTAGCAGGTGCGATCCCACATAAGGCGTTACCGGCTTCTGGCCGGTTGCCTTCAGGGCATCCTTTAGGACGGCGTTGACGATCTGGCTGTCCTTGAACGGACGGTGCGGCGCGCGATGGGTAACGAACATCATGCGGCAGGACGTGGGGCCGCGCTCCTCGCGCAGATAGCGGCTCAGCGCATCGCCAACCTCCGAACTGATCGGCACGCGATCGTGGAGTTTGCCCTTGCCACGAACCAAGAGTTCGCCCGCGCGCCAGTCGACGTCGTCCAACCGGATCGCGATGACCTCGGCAGCACGCAAGCCGAGCCGGGCCATGATGAGCAGCATCGCATAGTCCCGAGCGCCGTGCCGAGGGTTATGGCGCACGTTGGCGAGCACGGCCTCCACGCCCTCGGGCGATAGATGGCGCGGCAGGCGTGCGCCCCAGCGCTTCGCCGTTCTAGGCAGGCTCAGCGCCAGATTGGTCGCCGTCGCGCCGCTGCCGAACAGATATTGTAGGAAGATACGAACATGCGTTGCCACCGTTTTGTCGCGACGCGCGCTTACCAACACATGCTCGATGAAGCTGATCACGTCGGCGGGCCGCAACCTCCCCGGATCAACAGTCGCATCACCAAAGCGATGGTCAAGGAACCGGTTGGCGAACCGCAGCGTGTGATAGATCGTCCGCGGGCTAAGGCCGCGATGCTTGACCAGATAGCTCTCGAAGTCCGCCAATAGGGCCGCACGCGCTTGCTGCGCCTCGGTCAACGCTACCGGATGCGTCACGCCGATATCGAGCAGATGCTGCGCGAACCGGCGGGCCAACCTATAGGGCCATATCGTGCCGATCTTCTTGCGCGGCACCTTGCGTCCCAGATGCTCGGCCATGTCGAGCGTCAACGCTGAAGGATTGATACCCTGGACATCCATCGCGTGCCCCACCTTCCGCAAGATCGATAGGTAGGTCTTGACCGTGCCGGCGCTGTAATTCTCCGCCGCAAAACTCGCTGCGAACGAGCCCAGATGCGGCTCGATGCAGGTCTGCAAATATTGAGGCATGATCTTCGTGCTCCTTGTTGTTGGAGCGACGAAGATTATGCCGAATGGGATTGGCGCGATTATGCCGCCAACCGCGCCCAGCCGAGCAGATGCGGCATAATCCGGATCGCGGCATTATGCACGCACTCATGCGCGAGCGTGGCCGCATAGCTCTCCGCGTCGCGGAAGGTCTCGAACGGTGGCATCTGGATGAGGTCGAGCGATGGCGCGAAGAACGCCTTGTCGCCGCCGTGCCGGATGGTCGCGCCGGTGTTAGCGAAGAACGTGTCCACGTGCGCGATGCGCTGCGCCGGCGGCGTGCTCGGAGCAGGGCGCGAGTAGTAGTGGTCGGGCAGGCCGTCGATCTGATCGACGCAGAACACGGTGTAGGCCCGCAGGAACGGCACGGTCCGCTCGACGTCGTCGCCGTTATCGTCCGTCTCGATCTTACTGATCCGGTTTGCGTAGACGACCATGGTTCCGCTCTCGCCCTTGCGGACGTGGCCGCCGAGCTCGAGAGATTGCTTGAATGTCATCCAAATCGACGACGTGAAGCCGCGCGATACGGCTTCCGACCAAAGCAGCACGACGTTGATGCCTTGGTAGGGCATCCCGTTGTGGCGAAGTGGCCGCGTAATGCACCCACCTGCGTTGACCGTATTCCACGGCCTGACCCACGGCCGCACGCCGCGCTCCAGGTTCGCGACGATGCGATCGGTGATACGCGCGTAGATGTCGGCGCGCGGTTTTCCTTCGTTCCTGCTCATTTCGATGACCTCCGTCTCGGAGGCCGCGCCTGCCGCGGCCCCTCGCGGGTTCCGCCGCGGCGGCACTAAGGCGCTCGCGCACCCGGCCGGGCCGCAGCGCAGCGGAGGACGGCGCAGCCATTGCGCGGGCGCCGTATCCGCCGCACGGACCACCGAGCGGGAGGGGCCACGCTGGCGCGACGCGCCGTTTTTCTTGTTGGATTTGCCGGCGACACGAAAAAGGGCCGGTCTCGCGACCAGCCCTCGCAGCAGCAACATGTGGAAGGCGGGGCCGAGGCCCCGCCTTGAGGTCTACTCGAAGACCGCCATCTGAGCCGCGGCGGCCTTCTTAGTGACAGTTTCGCCGGCGTGCTCGACCTGCCGCTCGAAGGGCTTCCAGGGCTCGCCGATAACCTGCTCGTAGGCGGCGACGGCACCCTCAGCGACCATGCGAAGCGCGTGAGCCTGCGCGCCCATGTCGGCGGCGAATTCACGCTTGCGCTGTGCCTGGCTATCGAAGCCGACCGGACCATCGAGGTCCTCATCGCGGCTGTCGTTGGCGAGCTTGGCGGTGGCATCTCGCGCTTCAGTGACTGCTCGGGTGTAGAACTGGCCGGCGCCGTGCGCCGATCCGACATAAGCACCGACGATCCGTTGAAGGTGGATTTGCATGGCGCGTTCGCTCAGGCCATCCTTGAGCGCGTCGGCGGTTTCGACGATGAGCCGCTCATGCAGATCTCGGATACCGTCGCTGTCCAGGATTGCGAGGCCGAAGCTTTCGGAGATGCGCTGCGCCTGCGCCGAGTCGGGACAGGCGAGCCGGACCATCTCGAGCGTGGTGTCCTTGCGAAGCGGGATGACACGGGCGCTGGCGCGAGAGGAACGAGCAGTTTTGGTCATGGTGAGATCCTTTCTCGGTTTCGCCTTGAGAGCGTTCGGCCCTTTGCCAGCGCTCCCTTGGGTGCGGTCGACCAGAACCGGCCTCAGCGGGCCGCTTCAGGGGGCGGCGGCTGCCAAGGCGAGCATGGGTGAGTTGCGGGCGAGCGGGCCCTCAGGCCTGCGAAGCACGCGACCAACCATCGCGAGACGGCGGCCGCCGATCGCCTCGCGACTTGCCCTTGAAGCGGACCGCGGCCGGTTCAGACCGCAGCATAAACCGAGGGAGCGCCGGCCAAGGGGCAGCGAGCCGCCGAAACCGTGAGGGGTCGGGCCAAACCTGCTGAACTCTCCGTCTCGACATGAAGTGTCCGCGCGCGCCGCTCGCGCTCCAATAGGTGGATCGTTCGTCTCTCACCGTCACGCAGCGGAAACGCGATGGTGCGTCCGAAATTCAGCGATTGCCGTCTCCTGCCGATCGAGCTTCCGCGCGAGAGCATCGATCTCGTTGCGACGGGCCAAGGCGAGCTCCGCGACATGCTGCTGAAACAGCCGCTCATCCGCATTCGTCCAGCTCGATGCGGTCCGGCGGTGCTGCCGGCTCTTCGCCCGGTCGGTGTTTGTCAGCCGTTCGGCTCGTGCGGCGATCTGACGTTCGATGACGCCCAGATGGCGCTTCGTCTCGGCTTGCTCGGCTTCCATGCGCGTGAGCAGGAGACGTCGGTCCGGGGGCTCGATCATTACACCGTCCCCGTAGACGATAAGGGGACGGCGGCATTCGGCATGTAGACGCTCGACGACGGGATGGCGTCGCCGACGGCCGCACAGTCGATGAGCGCTGACTTGGCGCCGGCGTGCTTGCGCATCTCTGCGAGGATGCCATCGCGTGCGCCGGCGATGGCGCTTGCGGGATTATGGTGGACATGCGCGAGGAGATTCACGGCGACAAGGTCGGCCTTCATGACTGCCCCTCCTTTCTGTCAGCATCGGCCGGGCTAGGCTGCGGCGCGTGGATGGACGCCCGCACGGCGCGCCTCCAGGCATCGGAGCCAGTGAAGTGCCGTCTCAGCCGGGAATGCCAGACAACAAGGACCGGCGTGTCGCCGTCCTCGTCAGTCGCCGCAAACCAACCGAAAGCTTTGGCAATGAGGGGCCAGGGCATGGGTCACCTCCATCCGGCGAAGTCCGACGCGCCGCCGTAGAGTTGATGGCGCGCCTCATCGATCACGAAGCCGAAGCGGCCGACGTGATACTCGCCGGAGGGGACGAGGAAGCGGCGCTCCTCAGTTCCGGGCCCGCGCTTCCCGCCGAGCGTCGCAACGACCTCGACGAAGCCGCTCTCGTGCTTGGACGTGATGGCAGATACGACGACCCAGTCACGTGCATGCGCGTGGTCGAAGGCGCGGCGATCCTTTTCGCGGGACTCGCCTGGCTGGAGGGTCGTGCCAAAGATCATCTCCCAGGCGTCGGGCCAGCTGTCCTTGATCGTTCTCTCGGCGCAGCGGCGTTCAAACGCCGTGAAGAGATGCGGGAAGGTGATCGCCACGGCGGCCCATTCGGCGTCTTCTTCGTACCAGCCGCCCTTTGAGCGGAGCATGGCATGGACCCTGCGGTTGCGCTCGGCCGAGAGGTGGAAGCCGCCGTGGCCCGCGGTCGAGTGGCAGACGACCCCGTCGGCGTAGAGGGTGGCTGCTTGTGAGGCCCCCCATGGCGTGGTCGCCGCGGACCGCAAGTGTCTGCGGCCGAGCGCACGCTTTTCGCGCTGATGCTCGGCGTTTTCAGCAACCTTCGATCGGAATGCCGCCTCGTCCGCCAGCGCGCCGGAATGGCCGTAGAAGTCGGCGCGGTGCCATTCCACGATCGGCCGGCCGATGCGCCAGCCCGATGCGAGATAGTGCCCGCCGCCGCGCGCCTGCAGCATAGCGAAGGCGGTTTCGCCCACGCGGGCTGCGAGGAAACCCTCGGCACTGCGTCCGTACTCGACCTCCGGGTTTCCGGAGCTCACGTCCTGCGGGAGAGAAGCCTTCATGCTGCCCTCCCTTCGACGGCGTCCGCGCCGACCTCGTCGGCAGTCACTTCGTGGAGCACCGCACCCGGATAGCCGTGGCGTGACAGCCACTCCTTCGCGTCGGCCTCATTGGTCGCGAGATAGACGAGCTCGCCGCCGGCACGGTCGAGCACGCGGACGGAGCCGACGGCTGGACGTTCGACGACGGTGAAATGCAGCTTCGCCTCTAGTGAGAACGTCCGGTGGACGCGAATGGCGATGACGCCGCTGGCGCCGTAGTCCGCCTCGTGCAGGGTGAAAAAGGCCGACAGCGAGACATTGCCGACGCCTCGTCCGCCCTGCTTTCGGATCAGGCGGCCTTTGCTGTTGCTGGACTGCCAGGCGGCGAGCTTCTTCCTGAAGCGCGCCGGCGGCTGCGGCGTTCCGTCGGACCAGGCTATGATCGAGCCTATAGGTGCATTGTCGAAGATCGTGTGCGCGGACATCGTGTCCTCCTTGTTTGCGCGTGCGTGGAAACAGCACCGCCGCCGGCAGGAACCGGCGGCGGGAGATCGCTTCGGAGAGGGAAGTCGGGTGCGGCTACTCGGCCGCCTCCCTGAACGCCTCAGCGTCGGCGTCGCCGTCGGCGCGCTCGTCGCCCTCGCCGTCCACGTCCTCATCGGTTTCACTTTCGTCGTCCGGGGCGGCCGAGCCGGACGACAGCCACTCGGCGAGCTTCGTCGCATCCGGCGCGAACAGCGCGGCTGGGTGAACGAAGTGGCCTTCCTTGAAGTGCTCGACGAGCGCGGCGCGTGTGTCCTTCACGCGCTGGCGCGGCAGGACGGGCGTGTCCTTGCACGAGGCCTCGAGCGCTGGGCGCGACAGGCAGGACAGGAAGTCCTCCGCGCCCATATTCGGCAGGAAGGTGTCCGCGCCGACCACCGCGCCCGCGACGCGGGCGACGATGCCGCTATTGGTGGCGTTCTCCCGGCACGAGAACACGTCGACCAGCATGTTGCGCGCCGCGACACGCAGTGTGTCCATGTCGAAGGAGAGTTTGCCGTCGGCGTCGAATAGCGCCGCCGCGTTCTTCGCAAGCCGGCTGTGGCCGTAATAGATCCCACCGCTTGCCGTCGTCACAGAGACGTTCTGGCCTGCGAAAGCGAGGATCAGCAGCGCCATCAGCGTGTCGTCCTCGATCGGAGCGCGGCCGAGCGCCTCGCGCAGCGCGTCGGTGCGGTAGTCGCCGATCATCTCGACGCCCTTGCGCGTCACGTCGGGCCGTGACTTCGAGACCTCGCCGACATCGTCCGGAGCGTTGTCCGATCCTGCGCCGATCTGGCCTTTCGGCTTCTTCGCCGCAGGCATGCGGCAGTGCACGGTCTGCACACGGCCGTCGCGGTCGAGATACATCGCTGTGCAGTCGGATTTCGCCGGCTTGCCGTAGACCCGCTCAGCCTTCGGCGGCAGCTTCACCTCACCATGGTTGGTGGCCTCCGCGATAATGCCCTTCTTCGGCAGGTTGTTCGCCATCCACTCCTGCTGGGCACCGAGGAACGCCTCAACGTCCGTGGTATAACGGCTATCCTCGTCAGCCGGAGCAAACAGGTCCTCGACCCACTGGATTCCGTAAGCCTGCGCAAGGTCGTCTCCGAAGCTCGCGTGGCGCGCGTGCATGCGGGTCTTCTGCAACGCTTGTGCGACACTCCACCACGAGACCTGCGGATCTGCCTTCGACGGCTTGTGCTTCTTCCAGACCTCCTTCTGCTCGGCGAGCGAGGCTGCGGCGATGGTGCGGAGCTGCTGCTCGTTCGGCATATCGCCCTTGGCCATGTGGTCGAGCATGGCGGGAAGCACGTTCGCCAGCAGACGCAACTTCTTGATCTGACGCAGCGGCAGTGCGAGCGCGACGCCGATCGCCTCCTCGGTCCAGCCGAGCGCGACCAGGCGCTCGATCGCACGCCACTGATCGACCGGGTTCAGCGCCTCGCGGGCGATATTCTCGATCATCGAGCGCATGGCGCCGTTGTCGTTCGCAGCCTCGTCGACAAGCACGTGGATCTCCTCGAGACCGGCGGCGATTGCCTGCTTCACCCGGCGGTGGCCGGCGTTGATGACGTAGCCATTGCCACCGGCTGTCTCGGGCGTGATGACGGGCGGCTGGACGATACCAACAGCCTTGATTGTCGCGAGCAACAGCGCGTCGGCCTGCGGCGTCGACTTCGTCTGGCGCATGCGATCGGGGTTCTCTCTCAGCGCGCGCGGATCGACCTTGATGAGTTGCATGGGAACACTCCTTTGGAGTTGCGGACCGACGCTGCCGGCCCTTTCTCGTCTTCTTCCCGAAGACACCCCTGGGCCCTGCGGAGCGGGCGGGCCGGTGCAACTGCGGCCGAGCATCCCTGCCCGGCGGGACCAGCAGGGCCTACGCCCTGCGCAGGACGACGGGTTGGGATCGCGCAGGCGGCGGTTGAGCGCGGCGTCGACGACCCGCCCGATCTGCGAGCGGGCCTTCTCCATTTCTCTTTCTTCTCATTCTCTATTCACGCGGCCGCGGCGATCTCCCGGGTGCCTTCGCCGTCCTCCGCCAACGCCTTCTCCACCTCGACAAGCTGCCGGCGCTTTTCGGCAAGCTCGCCAGTGAAGGCGAACTCGCCGCCATCGCGCGACTCGTAAGATGCGAGCCGTCGGCGGGCCTCAGTGAGGCGCTGGCGGTAGCGCTCCCGCTCGCTCTCGAAGTCGGCCAGCGCATGCTCGAGACGGGCGATCGCTCCGAGCGGCGTGACCGTCACCGGCAACTCGATCTCGTACTCGGCGCCAGTTCGAAGCAGCATGGTGGTGTAGCGATAGCCGTCCCCGCCGAACCGCTCGCCATTGTAAGCGACGTCGAAGCCGCCGATCGAGGCGATGACGATCTCGCCCTCCTGCTGAAGCTGTACCAGCGTCAGAATTTCCTTCATCAGCGCGCGGCCAGCGAACTTGCGCTCCGCGTATGGCGTTCCGGTCACCGCCGCGGAGAAGGCGTCACCCGCAGTCGGAACACGACGCTTGATGTCCTGGCCGATCTCGCCGATGCGGCGGTTGGAGAGCTCGATGTCGCGCTCGGCCTCGCGCATCTGCCGCCGCACTGCGTGCTGGTCGTCGATGTGCGCAGCCCTCAGCCGTTCGAGCCGCGCGATGTCCGCTTCGAGGCCCGCTTTCTGCATCAAGCGCGGGTCACCCGACGCGATGGCCTTTGCCATGGCGAACTGGTTGGCTTGGCTCTCTCCCATGTCCTCGAGGCGACGGACCGAGGTCTCGCCGGAAAGCGCGGCGGCGATGAAGCGGGCCTTGCGCTCGTTGTTCTGCCACATCTGCGCATCGAGGCTGCCTTCGGTCGCATCGGCGAAGATGTCTATCTCATCGTGCTGGTTGCCCTGCCGCACGATGCGGCCCTCGCGCTGCTCGATCTGCGACGGAAGCCAGGGCACGTCGAGGTGGTGCAAGGCCTTCAGGCGAAGCTGCGCGTTGACACCGGTGCCCATCGTATCAGACGAGCCGATCAGGAAGCGGACCTTGCCGGCGCGGACGTCGCCGAACAGTCGCTGCTTCGCCTCCGACTTCTTGTAATCCTGCATGAAGGCGATCTCGCCCGGTGGCACGCCGAGACGGACCACCTCGTCGCGGATCCAGCGGTAGGCGGAGAAGCCGCGGCTCCTCTCGACGCTGATGGTGCCGAGATCGGAGAAGATCATCTGCGCGGCGCCGGGCAACTCGAAGGGCTTGCCATCCGTGCGCGTGTAGTTGCTCTCGGCTGTCTCGTTCCAGATGCGGAAGGCATTGCCGACAAGCATGTTCAGCTTGTTGTCGGCCTCGTTGTCGCTATCCGGATTAACCAGACGCAGGTCGATCGCCGCGTGGCGGCCGTCGGTGATGACCGACAGCAGGATGTCGTCGCCGGGCTCCGGTGCGCGGTCGCGCTCCTCGATCGCCTTGATGCGCTCGCCGAGCTGGATCTGGTAGCGCTTGAATGCCGGCGACGGCTTTGCAGTGACGATCTGGCGCTTGCCGGTCGAGACCGCCGGCACCTCCACGTACTGGCGCAGGTCATCCGGCATCACCACGTCCGCGAAGGAGCGGAACATAGCGATTAGCTCCGGCACGTTGACGAAGGTGGCGAAGCGCGTCACAGGCTTGTATTTGCCGGAGGGCTGAAGCTCAAGTTCGGTCGTGACATCGCCAAATGTGCTCGCCCAGGCGTCAAACTCGTGCAGGCCGCGCTCGAGGAGCGCATCGTAGCCGAGGTAGCGCTGCACCGAGAACATCTCGCCGAGCGTGTTGGTGATCGGCGTGCCGGAGGCGAGCACGAGCGCGCGGCCAGGGTTCTTCGTCTCGATGAAGCGAGATTTGACGTAGAGGTCCCAAGCGCGCTGCGAGCCGTTCGGATCCACACCCTTCAGGGTCGACATATTGGTCGCGAAGGAGAGTTTCCTGAACTCCTGCGCCTCGTCGACGATGATCTGGTCGACGCCCATTTCGGAGATGGTCAGCAGATCGTCCTTGCGGGTCGAAAGCGATTCCAGGCGCTCGTGCAAGCCTTCCTTCAATCGCTCGAGGCGCTTGCGCGAGACGCGGTCGTCACTCTCGACCTTCGTCAGCAGTGTTTCGTAGAGCTCGAGCTCGTCCTGGATCATCTGCTGCTCGAAGGTCGACGGCACCGCGATGAAGCGGAACGCGCTGTGAGTAATGATGATCGCGTCCCAGGTCGCGGTCGCAGCGCGCGACAGGAAGCGGTGCCGCTTGTCCTTGGTGAAGTTGGTCTCGTCGGCGACGAGGATGCGGGCGTTCGGGTAGAGCGCGAGAAACTCGCGTGCGGCCTG
Organism: Bradyrhizobium sp. Ai1a-2; assembly: GCF_000426245.1. GTDB lineage: Bacteria > Pseudomonadota > Alphaproteobacteria > Rhizobiales > Xanthobacteraceae > Bradyrhizobium. Next base: position 49,664 of record NZ_AUEZ01000045.1, read on the forward strand.
TGCCAGGCAGTGCCCCGGAACGACCAACATCGCCTTGGCAATGAGCCCGAGCCGCCGCTGCTCCATGACGGCGGCGGCCATCGTCATGGTCTTCCCGGCCCCGACCGCGTGCGCCAGGTAGGTCGAGCCGGCCGAGACGATACGCCAAATACCGCGCTTCTGGTGCGCATAAAGGACAAAGGCGCCAGAGGCGCCCGGAAGCTTCAGGTGCGAGCCGTCGAAAGCTCTCGGCGCAATGTTGTTGAAGCGGTCGTTGTAGACCCGCGCAAGGCGGTCGGTGCGGTCGGGATCGGACCAGATCCAGTGCTGGAAGGCATCCTTGATCTTTTGCAGCTTCGTCTTGGCGGCTTCGGTGTCGACGACATTGAGGACGCGGCGCTCGCTGTCGCCGTCCTTGACCGTGTCGAAGATCTGCGGGACGCGGCTGTTCAGCGCGTCGGCGAGAAGCTCGCCGGCGTGCCGGCGGTCGGTGCCCCATTCGGATGTGCCGGCCGCCATCCAGCCGAGCTGGCGGGCCTCCACGGTCCAGGAGGCGAGTTCGGGCATGTGATAGATCTTGATGTCGGCGTCCATCATCGCCTTCACGAAGGCGATGACGTCGGCGGCCGGAATCCACGGCGCACCCAGCCGCGCAGTGATGTCGGACGGCTTGAGGTCGGCGGGCTGCACGCCTTGCAGGGCCGTGACATTGCGCTGGTAGGAGGGGTCGAGGGCGGCCGCCGCAGCAGCAGCCTTCAGCTTGTCGCGCACGTGTCCCGACAGGTAGGAGTCCGCTGTCTGCCACGAGCCGTCCGTCGGGTCGCGGAAGATCGCGCTGCCGAGTTCGGCGACGACGTCGTCGCGGTCCCGGTGCAGCAGCTCGGCGATATGGTCGATGTCGATGCTGCCGCGCTCATTAAGGACGACGGCGAGCGCGTCTGCCGCGCTGGTAATTTCTGGGGCCGCCGGCGGCGCGATCACCCGCTCGGTGAAGATCGGCCCGGGCTTCGCGGTGTTGGTCTCGAGGTCGTAATCCTCGATCGATGCGACCAGCCAGCAGTCGGGGTCGTCGAGGAAGGGCTGGATGTTTGGCCGGCGGTGCGTCTCGCGCACCTCGCCGGTCTCCTCGTCCTCGGCGGTCGAGACCGTCGTGAAATTGATCGGGCCGAAGTCCCGAACGAAGTTCGACCAGGCGATGCGAAGCCTGACCTGCGCGTCCTTCCACGGTCGGTCGAGCTCCTGCGCCTTCAACACCTCGCGCACGGCGTCGCGGACCGGGATCAGCTTCCGGATGATGCTCACATGCTTTTCCGGGATGCCATCGGTGCTGCGGCCCTTACGCGCTTTCACCGCGACCGGGTCACCGTCGACGACCTGCATCAAGCCATGCGCCTTGTCGAAGAAGTAGCTGCCCTCGCGCACGTGGCGATCGGCAGGCCAATCGGCGTCAGATGGATCGCTGGCTTCTTCCAGGTCGGGATCGATCGCCTCCGGCTCGCCGTCATAGACGGCTATCGGGAGGAGCTCGACCGCGGCTTTGAGCATCGCTTCGAGATCCTCGTCCTCGCGCGGCAGGCATGTGTAGGCCTCGCCGAAGGGACCGGACGCGAGCGCGTGCGTGCCGAGCACGAAATCCGGGCGCTGCACGAACCATCGGTTCACGCGGATCGCGCTCTCGTCTTCCGCCGCCAGCCGGACCGCGTCGAGGTCGAGCCACGACAGGTCGCCTTCCACGTCTCCGACCTTGCGCTTGCGGAAGAACAGGATGTCGACGACGACATCGGTGCCGGCGCTGGCACGGAAGCAGCCCTCAGGCAGGCGAATGGCTGCGATCAGATCGGCCGACTTCGCGATGTGCTCACGCGCCGAGGCGTCCGACTTGTCCATCGTGCCGGAGCTCGTGACGAAGGCGGCGAGGGCGCCGGGCTTCAGGAGGTCGATTGCTCGCGCGATGAAATAGTCGTGCAGGCGCAGGCCCATTGACCGGTAGGCGCGGTCGGAACGAACGATCCGGTCCGAGAACGGCGGATTGCCGACGGCGAGGTCAAAGCTCGCCGGCAACTCGGCGCGCGCGAAATCGCCTGTGACGATCCGCGCCCACGGCTGCAGCAGCCGGGCGATGCGTGCGGTGACAGGGTCGAACTCGACGCCCGTGACGTGGGAGGTCCCGCGTAGTTCCTCCGGCATCAGCGCCGGAAACAGCCCCGTGCCGATGCCGGGCTCAAGCACGCGGCCGCCGCGCCAGCCGAGGCGCTGCAGGCCTGACCAGATCGCGCGGACAATGAACTCGGGCGTGAAGTGAGCGTACTGGGTGCATCGCGCAAGCGAGGCGTAGCCGGCGGCGTCGACAGCGTCCTCGAGCTCTACGCCGATTTCCCTCCAACCCTTCGCGAACTCGGATTCGCCCGGACGGCGGAAGACGCCGTTGGCGAGCTCGGAAGCGCCGAAGCCCGTGAAGCGGATCAACTGCCGCTGCTCGTCCGACGAGGCGGGCCGCTGCTCCGCCTCGATCTGCGCCGCGAGCCGAATGGCCGCGACGCTGTCGCGGGCGCGCTGCTTCCAGCCCTTTGCCAGGTCGCGGTCGCCGGCGAGACGGAAGTTGTCGCCGCGCGTGCGGGCGTTCGGCGCCCGCTGCCGGGCGGGTTTGAGCGTCAGCCCCGCGGGGGCCGGCCCTGGCGGCGCTGCGCTGTCGTCGTGGTCGTCGCTCGAGTCGGCGGCGAAGGCGGTGACGTCGAGGCCGAGGCCCCAGGAGAGGGCGGGGTTGCCGAAGAGGTCGATCGTGAAAGGGTCGTCTTGCGCCATTGGAGATGTCCTTCTGCTGGGTGCGCGACCGCCGCGAGCCCGAGCGGGCTGCGTCAGACGCACGGCGTTGCGGGGGTGAGGGGAAGGCCGGCCGGGAGGCCGTGTGCTGAAATTGCGAAGCCCGGCGCGGGGGCCGGGCTGTTCGCAAATCGAGGAGGGCGGGCGAACCGACTAGGCCGCGACCGCTTCCGGCAGGTGGCGGAGCTGCACCGGCAGTTTCGCTGCGATCTCGACTTCGGTGAGGTCGTCCAGCAACTTCAGCGCGGTGCCATGCTGGCCGGCGTAGACGAGCACGGTGCGGCGGCCGCGCGCGGCCGCGGGCCAGCGCTCGCCGGCGTAGGCACGGTAGTCGTCATGCGTGCTCGACCAGATGTGCTCGAGCCGCTCTTCGCGCGTCATCGCGCGGACAGGACGAGACTCGCGCTCGATGATCGCGGCCTTCATCCGCTCCGGCGACGCTCTGTCCGACAGGTCGCAATAGCCATGGAACCATCGCATCTGGCCGTCAATTGACAGTGATAGGAAAACGCTTGTCACACTTGCCGTCATGAATTCGCGCATCGCGAACATGTCGGCGCGCATCCATAGCGGCGGCAGGATCTCGAACATGTAGTCGTGCTCGCGCTCGGCGAGCTCGAACCATTCGCCAGCGAAAAGATGCTGGGCATCGCCTTCGGCCATGGCCGGATTGCCGCGATGGCGGTTGAACATACGGTGCATCTGGTGTCGCGTCGCGACGCCTTCGAAGACCTTGCGAACGATAGGTGAGGTGTGCATCGGCGGCTCCTCTTGGCCTGGCCGGACTGAGGCGCGAGCGATCCTCCTGATCTCTTCGTCGCTTCAATCCTTCATCACACCTCCTCGCCGGCCGCATCGAAGGTCCGGCGGGTCAAGGGCCGCGGAACGCGGGCGAAGCTTCACCCTTGACGCGCCGGCCGGTCATGCGGCAGCGCCTCATTCCCCATTCATCTTTCCTTTCCCATTGCGCGATCGCCTTCCCCTGCCGCTCACCGGCAGCATCGGGACCGCACTCATGCCGCGGCATTGCCGCTGCGCCACCACGCGGCCAGGCGTCCCATTCGCGAGCAGCATCAAGAGGCCGCCGTCAGGGCGTTCAGATCCTCATTCCAATCGACGGTACGTGGTTGTGCTCGCGCATACTCCGCACTCGCTTCCGCGGCGATGGCACGAACGCGATCGGCATACACGTCACCCTGTCGGTTGTTGTCGGTCGCTGCCACAAGGCGGACGTTGGCGCGCCTGGCCAGATTGCGGATGGCATGATCTGTCGCTGGGGACCAGCCGCCTCCGGTGCTGACATAAAGCGTATCGGAGCGTCGGACCTCGATCGCAGCAAGGCTCATGGCATCGATGGCCGCCTCTGTAATGCAGATCCGCTCGGACTCGGGCGGCCCGAAGCGGAAAAGTTCTTTCGCGCCCTCAGTGGCGAAGCCGCGCCATGCCGGTCCGCGCTCCTCCCAGCCCGTGATCGCTCCGGCAGAATCGCTATGGGCGGCCCATATGCTGCCTTGGGGGCCTTCTCGCAATTTATCGCAGGTGACCGCCTGCTTCACGATGTCGGCCGGCAGCCCGCGCGCGTCCGTGAGATAGCGCCAGGCTGGCGAGCCCGGGCGCGGCTTGAAGCGATTTTGCCACCGCTCGGTGATGGATCCAGGCGTCCTCGGCCTTGGCGGCCGCTGCCACGCTGGCGCGCTGGGACGGAAACCAACCATATCCGCAACACGGTCACATGCTTCGACGAAACCATCGGCACCAAGAAGTTCGGCGAGCGAAAACACGTCTCCCTTCGCAGGCGACAACGGATCGAACCAACCGCGGCCTTCGTGGATAACGATAATGATGTTGCTGTCACGGCGATACTTGATCGCGCGTCGGGTGCTTTCCTTGACGTCGACCTTCCAGCCGTCTTTCTCCAGCAGAGCCGCGCAGCCGACCTTTTGGCGTAGCTCCTCGATTTCTCTCTTGTCCATTTGTCTGCACCGGTCTCGCGCAAACGAGTCCGCCCCTTCTGTTGGTCTCTCTTGCTCCTAGCCTTGCGGAACATCCCCGACCGGCCGCGAAGCCTGCCGAATGCAAGGGCGCGCTGACCAACCGTCAGTCGCCGCGTCATCGGGCGCGGCGAAGCCTCCCTTGCAGCCGGCATGGCGCCAGCGGCAGCCGGTCACCCGGCTCAATGAGCCGGGCACCAGGGGTCGTATTCATGATTATGCGGATGTGAGCATAATCATGATTATGATCCGTTCGAGATTATGGAGAGCTGATGCCAGCCCGCCGCTGAATCGACGGAAACGCCGGGCTTGTGGCCCGACGTTTCTTCTTTGAAGTGCACATAATTCTGAGCTTCAGATTGGTCTCTCATCAGCAAGGGAGATCGAGAATGTCTACACCTCTTAAACCCCAACTCAGGATCGAAGATCCGGACAATGTTCTCTGGCCCATCATGGGCCTCTATACGGACTATCTCGCACGAGGTCGCTATTGCGCTGAGCGTCGCCGTCGATATACCGCCTCGGCTCTTCACTTCGGCGATTGGTTGCACAGCGAGGGCGCTGGACGGGGCGACATCGACGAGACTCGGATCAGCCGCTTTCTCGCCGACCACCTGACTACCTGCTTATGCGGACATCCAGTTCCGCGCGGCCTGATAGTCAACAGGGCGGCACTTAACAACCTGCTCCGCGTGCTGCGCGCGCACAACATTGTCGCGACTCCAGCACTCGACGCGATCGAAATGGAGCTTGTCCGATTCGACGACAAAATGAGCGACGTCTGGGGGCTGACGCAGGGTACACGAGATCATCGCCGCCGCATCATACGACGCCTGCTCCGGGAGCAGTTTGGCGCAGGACCCATCGAACTCGGCAGGCTCACGCCCAATGCTATTCGCGCCTTCGTGCTTGGCGACGCCGAATGGAGCACCAGCACCATCCGTGTTATGGCTGGCGCAGTCCGTTGCTACCTTCGTTATCGTGCACTGGTGGGCGATGACGTTGCTCATCTCGGCAAAGCAGTACCGCGCCCGGCGTTCTGGCGGGATACGGAGCTCCCGGAAGCTCTGTCGGCAGCGGATATCGAGCGACTGTTCTCGGCGTTCGACAGGCCATGTCCGTCGCGACGACGGGGCTATGCCATAGTGCGTTGTCTGGCCGATCTCGGTTTACGTTCAAGTGAGGTCATCCGGCTGACCCTTGATGACATCGACTGGAAGGAAGGTATCGTAAAGGTATCCGCGGGGAAGGCTCGACGGTCCGACATACTCCCGCTCTCGCCCGCGACCGGCGAAGCGCTCGTCGATTACATTCTCCATGAGCGGCCAGCGACCGCGCGGCGTGAGGTGTTCGTCCGTCATGTCGCTCCGCTCGGCGAGCCGGTGGGTAGACGCGTGGTGCAGAAGACGGTCCATGCTGCCTACGCTCGGCTCGGCTGGGACAGGAGCCGGGTTCACATCCTACGTCACACGCTCGCAAGCCGATTGGTCAACTCCGGCGTGTCAATGAAACAGATCGCTGACGTTTTGCGCCACCGCAGCATCGTCACCTCCGCAACCTACGCGCGGGTTGACATCGCTCGGCTATCGGCTGTCGCGCTGCCCTGGCCGGGAGCGATCGCATGAGCACTCCAGTCACAATGCTCGCGCGCGCCGAGGCATATCTTGCCGAACGCCGCCGGCTCGGGTTCAAATTGGACCGGTCGGGTAGCCTCACACGGGCCTTCGCCCGCTTTGCCGACGCAAGCGGCCATGAAGGTCCCCTGACATCTGCCATAGTGCTGCGCTGGGCGAAGGAGAAGGCGATGCATGCCGACCCCTTCACCTGGGCGCAGCGGCTTAACGTGCTCCGGCCGTTCGCGCGGTATCTGGCCGATGCCGAGCCAGCAACGGTGTTCCCGGAAGGCTCGCCCTTCGGGCGTGCGAAGCGCCGCCTGGCACCACACGTCTTCACACCTGCCGAGGTGGACGCGATCATCGCGGCCGCGCGGGCCCTTCCGACCGTATTTGGCGCCGGCCCGACCACGCTCCCGACGCTACTTGGTCTGCTTGCCGCGACGGGCCTCCGCATCTCTGAGGCGCTGAGACTCCGGTGCGGCGATCTCCACGATGCTGGAACTCACGTCACGGTGAAGCACTCCAAGTTCGAGAGGACACGCATAGTACCGTTGCACCCGACCACGACGGCGGCCTTGAGAGATTACCTCCGCAGGCGGGCGAGGTTCGGCTCGACCGACCATTCGGCACCGTTCTTCCTCGACGAGCGCAGTGGCAAGGCCCTTGGCTATCGGACTGCGCGTCAGGCATGGCTTCGCCTGGCCGCAGGCCTCGGTATGTTGCCCCGCGGCGGCCATTCCTCCATCCGTATCCACGATCTGCGGCACACCTTTATATGCCGCCGGCTGATGCTCTGGCAGGCCGACGGTGCGGAGATCGACAGCGCAATGCTGGCGCTCTCGACTTACGTCGGCCACGTCAATCTCGGCGACACCTACTGGTATTTGCAAGCAGTGCCCGAACTCATGGCGCTCGCGGGAAGCCGCTTCGAGGTGCTCGCGTCGCGGTTCGGGGAGGCTCACCATGAGTGATGTAACTCCTTCGTTCCCGATGCTCCTCCAGCGCTTCTTCGTCGATCATCTTCGCCAGCAGCGAGCTGTCAGCCCTAGCACAGTCGCGGCCTACCGCGACACGTTCAAGATGCTGCTCGCCTTCTCGCAGAAGGCGATCGGCAAAGCTCCGACCGATCTCGCCCTGACCGACCTGGACGCGACGCTGATCCTCGCCTTTCTCGACCACCTTGAGCGTGAGCGAAAGAACTGCGTGCGGAGCCGCAACGCGCGCCTGTCGGCGATCCGTTCCTTCCTGAAGTTCGCCGCCCACGAGGATCTGACTGCGCTTGCGGTCATCGAACGCAGCCTTGCCGTCCCGCAGAAGCGTCATGACAAGGCCGTGCTCGGCTTCCTGTCCCGACCCGAAATGGATGCGATCATCGCGGCGCCGGATTGCGCGACATGGGCCGGGCGGCGCGATCAAGCGCTGTTCACGCTCCTCTACAATACAGGCGCCAGAGTATCTGAAGCGATCAACCTGCGGGTCGATGACGTGGTGCTGGACGTCTCGCCAGTCGCACACCTCCATGGCAAGGGGAGAAAGCGACGAAGCGTTCCACTCTGGAAGGCGACCGCCGCGACGCTCCGACAGTGGCTTCGCCACCTGCCGGACACCGGCTCGCAGGGGTATCTGTTCCCGAGCAGCGCGGGCAGACGACTGTCACGTTCGAGCGTGACACAGCGGCTCGCGCAGGCGGTCGCGGAGGTAGTTTGCCAGCTTCCTGCCCTTGCCGAACGGGCGGTCTCGCCCCACACGATCCGCCACACGACTGCGATGCACCTGCTGCAGTCGGGCGTGGATATCACCGTTATCGCATTGTGGCTCGGCCACGAGCACCCAAGCACGACACACATCTACATGGAGGCGGACCTCGCCATGAAGGAGGCGGCATTGAGCCGGCTCCAACCGATCGCCACTGTGCCAGCACGGTATTGTCCACCGGACGAACTCATGGCCTTCCTGCAGTCACTGTGACTATGCGCAGCCCGATCCCGGGTCGGGCTGCGCTCTCACAGGCTTCCTCAATCCGAGCTGTCCATAATCTCGAACGGATCATAATCGTGAACGATCGCGTCCTGATCGCCGTCGTACTCGCTGGAGACCATCACGCCGAATTCGTTGTCAGCCTGGAAAAGAATGACCGGCACCATGAGCGTGCGGGCCAGATCGAAGGCGTGGTTCTGAGCGAGAGTGAGATTGTGCGACATTGAAGGCTCCCATCTTGCGGCGGGGACCATCCCCGCTCGATAGGCGCCGACGTGTTCGGGGGCGGCTGCGGTCACCTCGAGAGGCGAAGCCGAAGAGGTCGCACGCTTGCGTAGCGAACCCCTTGCGGGTTGATCGTGGAAGGCCGAACCAGAACCAAGGAAAGCCCATACGAGAGCGGGATTGGTCCTTCACCGGAAGCATGGTCTGCCAAAACGCACATATTTGGCCCCGCGGATAACCAAGCGGAGGCTGCTTTGCAAATTGTCCCATTCAACGCACTCAAGGTCGTCGGCAGCGCGCGCACGCATGGATCAACTCCCGGCCCGAGTTCGTTTGAAGCTGCTTCCGATCGGATCAGCAGGTGTTGTTGGTCGGGGATTCGGGCCGTTTGCGTCAGGGATGGCAGCCCGCAAGGGGGAAGACCCGCTTGCGGGGCTTCAGCGTAGCCAACAGCCCGGCCCGCAGGGCGACGCCCAGCCTGTTCCATGCGTCACGGGAGCAATCCCTGCCGAAGTGCGAGGGCTACGGCGTGAGGAAGGGTTAGTGCAGCGAGGTTTCGCCTGGCATTGTCCAGGTGATACTTCACCCCACGGGACGAAACTCCCAGAAGCTCCGCAATATCCTGCATCGTCTTGCCATCAGAGATCCACGCGAGACACTGCCGCTCGCGCTGAGTCAGCGGGCTCCCCTGCTGACCTTCCGGGGACATGCGTCCGATTCTGGCCGCGTTCACATGCGCATGATAGGTGAGACCTATCCTCTCCAACATGTCTTGCGAGGTCTCGATGAAACGATCGAGCCCGAGGCTGCGGTCGTCCACCGCCAACGTGAATGCTGCGAACTGGTTTTGGCTCGAGGGAATGCGAACTGTCAGACCGGTCCTGATTTTGAAGCTGAGCGCATCGTCAAACAGACGGCGTTCTTTCGCCGACTTTGCGCTTCGCGCTTCACGTCCATCCCACAGGAACATCCGCCTTGTGTTTCGCGGTTCCTGAAGAACGGGATCGATGTTGTGGTATCCTTCCCGAAAATAGTGGCTGGTCCAACTCTTCGGATAGGATGAGATCAGTTTGGGACCATTCGCGCGGTGGCCGTAATAGGCGAACCAGCGAAAGCCCAATGCATGCGCGGTTCGTTCCGCAACACGTCGAAAATCATCTTCCGTATGGGCAGAGTGAAGACAATCGACAAATTCATCGCACGCTCTTTTGACATTCTTCATCACACCCCTTTTAGAACTATTCTGGTTCCCAAACGCGACAGCCGCGCAACATTCGCGCGTTGCGTGTGGGGCGTGTATTGCGACGTTGCGGCAGCTTTGCGGCAAGAACAATTCCAAAACGCCCTGTCAGAACTGACAGCGCAATGCCGTGACCGCGCCTGCTCTCTTGATCTCGAAGCTGTGATTCGTAAGCGAGAGGTTAAGAATGAAGGTCATTGCGCGCACGCGTACAGCGCTCCTGCACGACTCTGAACTGACAGTGGGAATGCACCGTCTGCGGGGGCGCGTGTTCAAGGAGCGGCTTGACTGGGACGTCTCTATCGCGGACGGATTGGAGATTGATCAGTACGACGCACTCAAGCCGACTTATCTTTTGGTGGTCGAGCGGCGCGAGGTTGTCGGGTGTGTTCGCCTGCTGCCCACCGTGGGACGCAACATGCTGGCGGACACGTTCCCGGTGTTGCTGGATGGCCACGCGGCGCCCAGAGCAGCCAGGATCTGGGAGAGCTCGCGCTTTTGCGTGGATACCAAAAACGCCGCGGCGACAGTTGAGAATGGCCTGCGGGAAGCAACCTTCCTGCTTTTTGCGGCGATGATCGAATGGGGCCAGCAGTGCGGCCTGCAGGCCATCGCAACCGTCACTGATCTGCGCATGGAGCGCATCCTGCGCCGAGCGGGATGGCATCTCGATCGCCTCGGCACACCGCGTCAAATCGGAACCACCACGGCCGTCGCGGGACTGCTGCCAGTAACCGATGACGCCCTCGGGGCGATCCGGGCGGCCGGCAAGATTTTGAAGCCGGCAATTGATGTTCCGTCAGGCGCGGCGCTCGCGGCATAGCGCCGAGCGCCTAAGCTCCCTGACAATAGCGAAAGGCTTTATGCAATGGATCCAGCTGCTTTCGCAGCTCTGGTCGAACAGTGCGCCCCGATGCCGGACCTGGTGCGACCGCTGACAGCGATTGTGCGGCAGGCGAGCTCGTTCGAGCCGCTGCTCATCACAGTTCAGGCGCGCAACCCGGTTCCGATTCAGGCAAGTGACCGTGACGAAGCGATTCAGCTCGCGACTGAGGCCATCGCCACCGGCCAGCCGGTCCGGACCGGTCTCGCTCAGCTTGACGCCGAGGAAAACAAGCAAGCCGGATTGACGGTGACCACGACCTTCGACGCCTGCAAGCACATCGCGGGCCTTGGCAGATTGTTCGAAGTCCGATTGCAAGCAGCAAACGCGGACGCCTCGGGCCGCGGCCAGGCGATTGCCGACGTTGTCGCGAGTTTCGCGATTAAGGCTCCCGCCACACCGCCCGAAGCCCGTACGCGGCCGGCAGCCCCTCGCAGGTCTGACGTTTCCATCGGCGACACACTGCCGATCAACACGTCAGCTCCGTCCGCGAGGGAACGTCCGAACTGGGATGTCTATCGCTCGGGCCTTGGCACGTCAGCCTTCGTCTATGAACGATAAGAACCTCTTTCGTTTTGTCTCAACTCAACTCCGCGGTCCGGGTTGGTCCGGCTGCACTGCCAATCGGAGCCGTGTCATGACTTCTTCTCTTAAGCAATCCGCTGCCCTTCTTTGCATGGCAGCCGTCCTCAGCATCGCCTTGGTTGAGCCCGCTCTGGCGCAGACCGCGAACATCGAGGGCGTGCTGCAGAACATCGTCAACATGTTGACCGGCAACGTCGCGCGCCTGCTGGCGACGCTGGCGGTCATCATCGTCGGCATCGCCTGGATGTTCGGCTATCTCGATCTGCGCAAGGCCGCCTATGTCGTCCTCGGTGTCGCCATCACGTTCGGCGCCTCCGAGGTGGTCTCGACCTTGACCGGAGGTCGTTGATGATCGAGGCCGCGCGCCTCACTGAGGACACCCTGTTCCTCGCCTGCACGCGTCCGGCCATGATTGCCGGCGTCACCATGGAAGCCATGGCGCTCAATGTGATGTTTTCCTGCATCCTGTTCCTGGTGGCCGGGAGCATCATCTACGGTCTGGTCGCGATTCCGATCCATGGTCTTTGCCGCATCATCTGTCGGCATGACCCCAACATGTTCCGGATTCTGCTCGCCTGGATCGAAACCCGCGGACGCACGCGCAATGGATCATTCTGGGGCGGATCGTCCTGCACGCCGCTCAAGCTCGTTCGGCGATATCGAACACGAGACCTTGGCTATGCGTAACGCAGCGCTCAAAACCCGAGAGATCGGACCCGATGTCTACCTGCCGTTCGGCCGGCACGTCACCGATACCGTCATCAGTCTCACGACTCGGGCCCTGCTTACGGTGATCCGGCTCGACGGCGCCTCATTCGAGACCGCCGAGACGGCGGATCTGAACGACCTGCACGCAAAGCTGAACCTCACGCTGCGCAATGTTGCAGATCCGCGGCTGGCGCTGTGGACCCATCTGGTCCGGCGCCGGACGTCAGATTATCCGGACGGTGCATTCCGATCGACATTTGCCGCCTCCCTCGATGCGCAGTATCGCGACCGGCTTCGCGAGGCCGCGCTATTCCGCAATGATCTCTATCTGACGCTGGTTTGGCATCCCGGCCGCGCCCCCGCTGACGCTGCGGCCGCGTTCTTCAAACGGCTTGGCCGGAGCGCTGCGGCTTCCCTCGAGGTCGACAGCGACGGTTTGAAGCGGCTCAACGATGCCAGGCGCGATATGGTCGCGGCGTTGGAGCGTTACGGCGCCCATGCCCTCGGCTTGGTTGAGCGCAACGGCATCATCTTCTCGGACTCGATGGAGTTGCTCCACGCCGTCACCTCGGGCGAGTGGATGTCAATCCCATTGCCACAAGGGCCGATCGGCCCGGCGCTCTATTCCAACCGCGTCATCTTCGGCCGTGAAGCCATCGAAATCCGCAGCGCGGGTGGATCGCGCTTTGCGGGCATGTTTGGACTCAAGGAATATCCGGCGTCCACCAGGCCTGGCCTGTTAAACGCACTGCTTTCTGCGCCTTTCGAGGTTATCCTCACGCAATCCTTCGCGTTTTTGTCGAAGGCCGACGCCAAGACTGTCCTGACGCGCAAGCAGAACCAGCTGGTCTCGGCCCAGGATCCGGCGGCCTCGCAGGTCGATGAGCTCTCTGACGCGCTCGACGATCTCGAATCCAACAGGTTCGCGCTTGGAGACCATCATCTCTCGCTGCTGATCTACGCCGAGACGCCTTCGCAGTTGCAGGATCACATGAGCGTGGCGCGGCGCGCTCTGGCCGATGCGGGTGCCGTGGTGGCGCGCGAGGATCTCGGCCTAGAAGCGGCCTATTGGGCCCAGCTTCCCGGACTGTTCAAGTACCGAGCACGAACTGGGGCGATCACCTCGCGCAATTTCGCGGCATTTTCTCCGTTCCACACCTATCCGACCGGAAGACCTGCCGGCAACCATTGGGGACCTGCGGTTGCGATGCTCAAGACCGCATCCGGCTCGCCGTTCTACTTCTCGTTCCATCACGGCGACCTCGGCAACACCTTCATCTGCGGCCCCTCGGGATCCGGCAAGACCGTCGTACAGAACTTCCTGCTGTCGCAGGCCGAACGACTCGGCGCTACTTACGTCTTCTTCGACAAGGACCGCGGCGCCGAGATCTTCGTCCGCGCCGCCGGCGGCACCTATCTGACGCTGCACAACGGCATTGCGACCGGCTGTGCGCCACTCAAGGCGCTGGAGCTGACGCCGAACAATCTTTCCTTCCTGGGTGAACTTGTCCGCAAGCTCGTCACACCGGAGAACCGCCCGCTGACCGTGACCGAGGAGGAGCAGATCGATTCCGGATTGCGAGCGCTTGGTCACCTGCGGCAGGCGGAGCGCTCGTTCGGAGCGCTGCGGGCTTTTCTCGGCCAACAGGATCGCGAAGGAATCGGCGCCCGATTGGAGCGATGGTGCCGGGGTGCTCCTTTCGGCTGGGTGCTGGATGGCGAGCACGATGCGATCGGTCTCGATGCCCGGTTTATCGGCTTCGACATGACCGATCTGCTCGATCATCCCACCGTTCGCACGCCGCTGATGATGTACCTGTTCCATCGCGTGGAGCGCCTGATCGACGGCCGGCGCCTGATCATCGACATCGACGAGTTCTGGAAGGCGCTTGGCGACGAGGCGTTTCGGGATCTCGCCAACAACAAGCTGAAAACCATCCGCAAGCAGAACGGCGTCTTGGTGTTCGGCACTCAGTCGCCACGCGACGCGCTGGCTTCCCCGATCGCACACACCATCGTCGAGCAGTGCCCGACACAAATCTTCCTGCCGAACGCACGGGGAACACGCTCGGACTATGTCGACGGCTTCCATCTGACCGACACCGAATTCCGCCTGATCAAGGAGGAGCTCGCGCCCGAAAGCCGGCGGTTCCTGGTCAAGCAAGGCCACAACTCGGTCGTGGCGGAACTCGATCTCGGCGGTTTCGACGATGCACTCGCCGTGCTGTCCGGACGGACGGAAACCGTCGAACTGCTCGATCGCGTTCGAGCCGAGGTCGGCGATGATCCGGCCCAATGGCTGCCGGCATTTCACGCAGGACGGAGGACAATCCGATGACGGTTCGACGTATCCCGACGATACACACATCCGTCGCCGTCTTGGCACTCCTGATGGCGTCACCTGCAGGAGCGGAGATTGTGTTCGATCCCAGCGTCTACACGCGCCAATTCGAGCAACTGACAGAACTAAAGAAGCAGGTCGATACCCTGACGTCGCAGCTCAAGGTGGCGCAGGATCAATTGAATCAAGCCAGCAGCTCTATGACAGCTTCAACAAGCGGACCAATGCCAACGACATCGGCGCGCTCTTGAACACGCCGCAGTTCCGGAAAGTTCTGCCCCAACAGTTCTCCGACATCGAACGTCTCGTCGCGGGGCAGGGCGGGGGCAACTTCGCCGATGCGATGAACCATTATCTTTCGCAGAACCGCGCGTATGCAGGAAACAGCGGCAATTCGTATTACCAGAGCGAGCTCGACCGGATCGCGCGGCAGACTGGTGCCAAGCACTCCATGGGCCAGGCGGTCTACGACACGGCCTCGCAGCGTATCGATGCACTCGAAGAGCTGCGAACCCGCATCAGCACGGCGACCGACGTCAAGGAGACTCTCGATCTGTCGGCGCGGCTGCAGGCCGAACAGGCCCTGCTGCAGAACGATGTGCTCAGGATGCAGGGGCTGGCAATGATCCAGCAGGCTCGCACCGACATGGACGGGCAGCGGGAGCGCGAGAAACAACAGCAACTGATCGATGAAATGAGTGCGGCCCTCCAATGAAACTGAACACGTCCATTTTGGTACTCTCTCTCGCCGCTATTCTTACGGGCTGTAACGAGGTCGACAAGAGTCAGCGCACAAATACGGTCGGCTGGTATCTCGACCATCGGCACGAGCTTGCAGCGGTTCTCAATACCTGCGGCGACAATCCTGGAGAGTTCGCGAAGACGCCGAACTGCATCAATGCGAACGAGGCCCGCAACAAGATTACCGTCCAAGAGATGGAAGACGCCCTGAAGTAAGGATCGCCGCGATGGCCATAAACGTCTTTGACAGCTTCCTGAAGGAATTTGAGCAGCCGATCACGACATTCGTGTCGACTTCGGCATCGAATCTTGCCTCTTACATTGATGGTCCCCTCCGTACCGCCGTGATGCTCTATGTCATCCTCTACGGCTTTGCGGTGATGCGGGGCGCAATCTCCGAGCCAATCATGGAGTTTGCCTGGCGGGCAATGCGGATCGTGGTCGTGGTGTTGCTCGCGACCAATTCAAGCGCGTTCCAACAACACGTAACGAGCCTGTTCTTTGATTCCTTGCCGAAGGAGATCGGCAATGCATTGGCGGGGGCCGGACTGAACACCAATTCCGGAGCTCCCTTCGATCAGCTTCTGACCAAAGGAATTGACGTCGCTAATAGGATCTACAAACAGGCCGGACTGACCAACATCGCACCAGCGCTGGTTGCCGCCATTCTCCTGGTCTTTGTGGCGGTTGGCTCCTTCTTGCAGTTTGCCATCCTGCTCTACGCCAAGGTTGGTCTGGGCGTCGTGATCGCGCTCGGCCCGATCTTCATTGCACTTGGATTATTTGAGGCCACGCGGCCGTTTACGGAAGCCTGGCTTCGGCAGGTCGCGAACTTCGTGATCCTGCTGGTGCTGGTGGTCGCGCTCGTCGGGTTGATGTTAACGACCGTCAGCGGCTTCATCGACAGGTTCGCGGCAAACGCCGGCACGGCCGGGGAGATGGTGGTGGCCGCAGTCGCCATTAGCGCGGTGCTCGGTCTGTCCGGATATATCGCGCTTCAACTTCCGATCATCGCAGGCGGTCTCGCCGGGGGTGGCGCTTCGCTGGCAAGCCGGCTGGTCACAAGCCCAATGATTGCGAACGCCACGGCCGCCGCCGGCGGCGCCTATGCCGGCGCCCGCTGGTCAGCCGGCCAGGGTCTCGCCGCACTAAGAGCGAGCCGGCAGGGCGGCAGCATGCGGCGCACCCGATCATCGGGAACCACAGCGGCATAGGCCATCATCGCCGGCAACAGGCGAAAAAGACAAACAGGGGCATCAGAACGATGTGGCGTCGACTATTCATCATCTGCGTCATCGCATTTCAGCTTGGCGGCTGCGCGATCTGGTCAAAGGGACCACCCTCATGTGATGGCCAAGCTCGCCGACCGCTCAATCGTTCGTTATGGGATTGGGAAACCAATACGCCGTTGGCGACGCCCGAGCCACCACCTCCGCCATCCGCGCCAGCACCAGTCATCCGTAAAGGCGAGACCGGCCCGGCGGCACCCTCCACGCAACTCGCTGCATCAGGCCACCAGGACACCATTGCAGCCTCTTATCGCGCTTGCGGCAAGGAGGCATGAGATGGTCGGGCACGATGAGTTGAAGGCCTATTTCGACAATGCGCGGCGGTGGGAACAGGATCTGCTGCTGTCGGCGCATCGCTCGCGGCGAACGGCATGGGTGATTGCCGGGGTTGCCTGCGCATTGGCGATCGCCTCTCTCAGCGCGGTCGCAGCCCTTGCGCCGCTCAAAACGGTCGAGCCGTTCGTGATCAGGGTCGATAATGCCACGGGCATTGTAGACACCGTCTCCGCGCTCGCTTCAACGCCGGCGCGCTATGATGAAGCCGTCACCAAGTAGTTTCTCGGGCGCTACGTTCGCGCACGTGAAGGTTACAGCTATCCGGAAGCCGAAACCAACTTTCGGACGATTTCGCTCCTTTCGGGTCAGGGCGAACAAGCCCGGTTCGCGGCCTGGTATCGCGGCTCCAATCCCGAAAGCCCGCAAGTCGTTCAGGGCCGTTTCGGGGTCGCCACCGTGCGGATCAAGGCGATCTCGCTCCTGGCCGACAATGTCGCCTCGGTGCGCTTCATGAAGGAGAGCCGCAAGGGCGAGGAGACGCGCGTGACCCATTGGGTCTCGACCCTGACGTTTACCTATGCCAACGCGCCGATGTCCTCCGCCGACCGTCTCATCAATCCCCTCGGCTTTCTGGTCTCGGAATATCGCGCCGATCCGGAGGTCGTGCCATGAAAACTTACGCTCTCTTGATGACCCTCGCCTTGGGGTTCGCTGGGCCGGCGTTGGCGCTGCAACAGCCGTCGCCAGGTCAACACGATGCCCGCGTGCGCACGGTGACCTACGATCCAACCAACGTGGTCCGGGTCAACGGCGTGATTCGGGCATCGACCCAGGTTCTGTTCGCCGATGATGAGGAAGTCGCGCATGTCGCGATCGGTGACGCGGTCGCATGGGAGGTCGCGCCGGCAGGCTCGATCCTGTTCCTCAAGCCGCGGGAAAAACATCCGCCCACCAATTTGCAGGTCGTCACAACTCGCCCCGACGGCCGCAAGCGCTCGTATCAGTTCGAGTTGTCGATCGCCGAGACGACGCTTGCGGACAGCTACTTCGTCGTCCGCTTCGCCTATCCCGGCGACGAGATCGAACGCCGGCGCGCGGAGGCGGTCGCCCGCGGCGCCGAGCGGGAAGGCGCACTGATCGACCAGACCTTCGACCTGCATCATGCCTATGGCGCCCGCAACTGGCGCTTTTCAGCGCAGGGTTCGATCGACCTCGAGCCCGAAGCCGTTTTCGACGACGGCAAGGAGACCACGTTCCGCTTCGCGGGCAACCGCGAAATCCCGGCGATCTACCTGATCAACTCCGACGGTTCGGAAAGCCTCGTGCCCAAGGACGTCCGCGGCGAGCTCGTGGTCGTTCATGCCACGGCCCGGGAGTTTCGCTTACGCAAGGGGAACACCGTGCTCTGCATTTTCAACGAAGCGTTTGACCCGGTGGGGATTAACCCAGGAACCAATACCACAAGCCCATCGATCGAGCGGCGGGCGAAGACATCACGTCCAACCCCAAGGCCACGATAGGCGAACGCGACATGACCGAACATCACGATGAGACGATCGCCGGCGATCGCGGCATTACGCCTGTGGGAGGAGGAGACAACGCTCGCGCGGCGATGCTCAAACGCGGCTTCGGCGCACTGGCGCTCACCGCATTCGCCGCTCTGATCATCTGGGGGACCTGGAAAGGCGATAAGCCGGTCAGCGATTCCGCCCGCAAGCTGATGATCCGCCAGGCGGCAGCGTTCGAGCCGGTCCCGGAGCTACCTCCCGCATCGACCACCACAGCCTCAATTGGAACCACGCCAATTACAGCCACGCCAGCGGCTCCCGCGCCAGCCTCCGACCAGCTCCTGGAGAGCGGGCGGCGCGCGCCAGTGCTCGCCTATAACAGGCCAAATTCCGCGGGCCGCGCGGCCCACGACAGCGTGACGGGAAGCGTCGTCACCGACCCCTATGGGTTTGGCCGGGGCGAGCCGCGCAACGACCTCGCCGACAAGCTGAAACCGACCCCGATCGAGGGCGTGCGCGCAGCGCGGCTTCCGAACCGCAATCTGCTCATTGCCCAAGGCACCTCAATCCCCTGCGTGCTGGAGACGGCGATGTCCTCGGACGTGGCCGGGTTCGTCTCCTGCGTCGTGGTGCGCGACGTGATGTCGGACTCCGGCAACGTGGTGCTGATGGAAAAAGGCACGCAGGTGGTCGGTGAATATCGCGGCAACGTGCGGCGCGGTTCAAAGCGCCTGTTCGTGCTGTGGACCCGCGCCAAAACCCCGACCGGCGTGATTGCGGCACTGTCCTCGCCAGCCACCGATGCGCTGGGGCGTGCCGGCTTCGACGGCGACATCGACACCCACTTCTTTGAACGGTTCGGCTCGGCGCTGTTGCTGTCGATCGTCAGCGACGCCTCCTCGATCGGACGTCAGCAGCTGCAGGACGGCTCGATTCAGATCAACAACACCACCGGCGAAACCAACACCGCCGCCGGTATCGCTGTTGAGCAGTCGATCAACATTCCGCCGACGCTCAACAAGAACCAAGGCGAGCTGGTCAACATCTTTGTCGCCCGCGACGTCGATTTCTCCTCGGTCTATCAGCTGAGGCGGGTTGAGACCCGCACGCAAATATTGGACCGCACCATCCCTGGGGCCTCGCGGCCCCGGCCGTGGTGACAAAGTGAGCACCATACACGCCCTCGAATGCGATGGCAGCCGGCTCGTGCTGGCGCGCTATCTCGAGCCGTTGGCTCCGTTTCTGGCAGACAAATCCCTGACCGAAATCGTCGTCAACCGCCCCGGCGAGATTTTCGTGGAAGGTCCCGGCGGCTGGACCCGGCACGAAGCGCCAACCCTGACACATGCCTATCTTTCCCACCTCGCGACGGCAGCCGCCGGCCACACCCGGCAGGACATCGGGCCGGAACATCCGGTGGTCTCGACCACCCTGATCGGCGAGGAACGCTGCCAGATCGTGGTCCCGCCGGCGGTGCCAGCCGGCACGGTCAGTCTCACCATCCGGAAGCCGTCGGCACTGACGATGACACTGGACGCCTTTGAGCGGACAAAACTGTTCGATGAGATCCGTATCGCCAATGACCAACTCACGGCCGACGAGGACCGGCTTCTCGCCCTGAAAGAGGCCGGCGCCTGGCGCGACTTCCTCCAGCTGGCCGTATCAACGCGCCGCAACATCATCATTTCCGGGGCAACTGGCTCGGGAAAGACGACGTTATCCAAGGCGTTGATCGCGGCGATCCCGGCACAAGAGCGGCTTATTACCATCGAGGACACGGCCGAGCTTGTGATCCCTCATCAGAATTCCGTGCGGCTGCTCTACGCCAAGGACGGGCAAGGCGTTGCCAAAATTGGACCGCGCGAACTTCTGGAGTCCTGCCTACGGATGCGGCCGGATCGCATCCTGCTGCAGGAGCTGCGCGACGGGACGGCGTTCTTCTATCTGAGGAACGTGAACTCGGGCCATCCTGGCTCGATCACGACGGTTCACGCCGACAGCGCCCGGCTCGCTTTTGAGCAGCTGACGTTGTTGGTCAAGGAAAGCGCTGAAGGTCGCGACCTCCATCGCGACGACATCCGCGCGCTGCTGCTGCTGCTCGTCGACGTCGTCCTCCAGATGCAGAAGCGGGACGGCCGCTACCGCATTTCGGAAGTTTACTATGACCCCGTTCGCAAACGCGACCACATCAGTTAGGGCCGCGCAGGGCCTCGCGGTCGCGCTGGCGGCCTGCGCGCTGTTCCTGCTGGTCGCCTCAAACGTGCTGCTGCTAGGGCTCCGGCTTCACGATGGCGGCCTGCACTGGTCGGAGATCGCCACAGGCTGGCCCCGTTACGGCACCGACCTGCACTTCGACCGCTGGCTGACCCTATCGACACTCGCTGGCGTGGTTACCGTCTTTGGCTTGCTCGGTGCACTCTTCCGGCACCGTCCTCTCCCGCTTCACGGCCGCGCGCGTTTCGCGTCCGAGCGCGAGATCAAGGCCGCTGGCCTGCGATCCAAGGAAGGCGTGCTACTCGGCCGCAAGGACGGTGCACTGCTCTGCTTCGGCGGGTCGGAACACGTCCTGGTCTACGCTCCGACCAGGGCCGGGAAGGGCGTCGGCTATGTCATTCCGAACCTGCTCAATTGGCCGGATTCAGTCGTCGTTCTGGATGTGAAGAAGGAAAACTGGGATCGCTCTGCAGGATTTCGGGCAGCCCACGGGCAGGAGGTCTATTTGTTCGACCCGCTCGAGGAGAACGGTCGCACCGCGCGCTACAATCCTCTCGGTTATGTCCGCAGCGATCCGGCGGATCTTTACGACGATCTGCAGCGCATTGCCGTGATGCTGTTTCCGGCCGAAAGCCGCGGCGATCCGTTCTGGTTCGAGGCGGCACGTTCGGCCTTTGTGGCGATTGGCGGCTATGTCGCGGAAACGCCGGGTCTTCCATTGACGATCGGCGAAATCCTGCACCAGCTGTCCGTGGCCAGTGACCTGAAGGCACATTTTGAGAAACTCATCGCCGCTCGCAAGTCTGGCCCTTCGCCACTGTCGCGACACTGCACCACAGCATTGAACGACTTTCTCGCCGCTTCGGAAAACACCATGAACTCGGTGCGCAAGACGGTTACGGCGAGGCTCGGTCTCTGGCTCAACCCTCGCATCGATGCCGCCACGTCGACCAACGATTTCGATTTGCGTCAGCTACGGCAAAAGCCGATGTCGATCTATCTCGGCGTAACCCCGGATAATCTTGACCGCATGGCCCCGCTACTGAATCTGTTTTTTCAGCAGGTGGTCGATCTCAACACCCGCGAGCTGCCGGAACAAAATCCCAAACTCAATCGCAAGGTGCTGCTGTTGCTCGATGAATTTCCGGCGTTGGGCAATGTCAATGTGCTGGCGAAATCTGTGGCGTTTATCGCCGGTTACGGCATCCGCCTCCTGACCGTGATCCAGGGTCCCGCGCAGCTACGCGCCATCTACGGGACCGATGCCGCTCGCAACTTCATGACCAACCATGCTGTCGAGGTGGTATTCGCGCCGAAAGAACAAGATGTCGCAAATGAGCTCTCCGAGCGCATCGGCTACGATACGGTCAAAGCGCGCAGCCGAAGCGGACCGAAAGGGCTGGCAATGCGGTCGACCAGCGAGACCGTCTCCGAACATCGGCGCGCTCTGATGTTGCCACAGGAGCTGAAGCTTCTTCCAAGATCCAAGGCCTTCATCCTGGGCACCGGCCTTCCGCCGGTCATCGCTGATAAGATCGTCTACTACGAAGACAAGGCGTTCCTGTCCCGCCTGCTGCCGGCGCCTGTCCCGAAGCTGCCGAGGGACCGCTCGACCGCGCTGCTTGACGCCGAGATCAAGGAGCTGCGCTCGGAGGTCGCCGAGCTCCGGGCGGTATTCCGGTCGCGGCCGATGACCGATGAGGAGGTGGCCGATCCCTCCACAATTCCAGCCAATGCCAGTTTTGATTTCGGTGACGTGGAGGTCGATCTCGAAGGGCTATCTGAGGACGCCATGAA
Source organism: Bradyrhizobium sp. Ai1a-2 (assembly GCF_000426245.1). Lineage (GTDB taxonomy): Bacteria > Pseudomonadota > Alphaproteobacteria > Rhizobiales > Xanthobacteraceae > Bradyrhizobium. The sequence goes on from NZ_AUEZ01000045.1 coordinate 71,854, forward strand.
AGCCTGGACCCTGAATTACATCGACGCCCAAGCCATCCCGCCGGCGCGACGGCCGAGCCGCAAGCAGTATGGACGACAGCATGAACGCCATGCGTGACGACAGCGAGGACTTCAGCCTCAAACGGCAGGATCGCACAGGCCGCGAGCCCGGCCCCGACAAGCCGAGTGAGGATTCGACATCGAAGTCAGCTCCTACCGACAAGTCACCCTCCGCGACGGTCGATGACAAGGCGCTACCCGACCGTATCCGCCGCAAATATTACGTGGTGACTAGCGAGACTGGAAAGCACGGACCCGATGCGGAGGCCCGCCTCTACGCCGATGAGCGCGGAGAGTACCTCGCCTTTAAGGTTACCGGAGATCGTCTGATCACGCGCTTGGCCGCGGCCGAGGTGATCCGCGATATGGTCGCCGTGGCGCAACATCGGCAATGGGAGTCGATCCAGGTCCACGGCTCGGTGGAATTTCGGCGCGAGGCCTGGCTTGAGGCCGGCGCCCGCGGCATCGAAGTCCAGGGCTATCGGCCGACGGATCTCGATCGACAGGCACTCTCGGACCGGCAGGAAACCTGGAACCGGACACATCCCCGCGCACACGAGGCCGAGGGTCGTCCGGTTGCTTCGGACAGAAACGAGCGCGCGGAAAGACCTGATTACGACAAAGGGATCGCCGGCCGCTTGATCGAGGTCAGCCGAGCACCCTATCGCAATCGGAACGACGCCGAGTCATCCCCCTACCTAGCTATCGAGCTTGCTAACGGCCGCCGGCATCAAGTGTGGGGCATGGGTCTCGAAAAGCCGACCGCCGACAGCAATGCGCAGCCGGGCGATCGCGTTCACGTGCGTCGGGACGGCGTCGAGCAGGTCACAAAAGAAATCAAGGTAACTGATGCCGCGAACGGACGGACGCGCACCGAACGCCGACAGGTGCCGCGCAACCGTTGGCGGGTGACGGCAGAGAAGTTTCGCTCCATAGATCGGGACGCGGCGGCGCGTGATCCTGATCTGGTCGCGGCGCAGTCCCAAATGGTGCTGATCGAAAAGGCACTGGAACGAGTCTTTCCCAATGATGAAGCCGCGCGTCACACCATGATGGAGGCGGCGAGGGGACGGATTGCGCTGCATCTCGAGCAAGGACACTCGTTCGGCCGAGCCACTGTCATCGAACCAGTTCAGGACCGTCATCGATTGGAAGGCGACAGGGCCCAGGCTCGCCAGATTCGGACTAACGAGCGCATAAGAATTCAGCAACGAGAACGATGATCGTGGAGTTCGACCTGCGAAGGCGGCGCTGAACGTCACGCTGGATAAGACCGGTGCGAACCACGCCAAAGGCATTTGCGTAGATGATGCGGACGGCTGGTTGCGCGCAGTCAAAGTCGTAGAGCGCGCAAACGCTGCGCGCGCTGCTCGCCGAGTGCAAGGCGATGCTGGCCAAAGTGCTGGACACGGAGAATAAGATGCGTGGCCTGTTGCGACCGTTCGGCCTGTAGCTCGGCGGGATTTCGGTCGGGCTTTTTTGACGCACGGATGCGCGATATTATGGCCGAGGAAGACAACACTGGGGCCATAGTCACGCCCTCGACGCTCGGGTTGCAATGCGGCTGCCATTGGCAATTGCAGCGCCTGCCTCTGGTGACGGCGCGCGGCACATTATTGAGTCAGCGCACTTGTGGAGTCGACGTTCCGCGCGACCCTCGACGAACGGCGGTCGTCGATCTTGCCTGATGGCTCGCTCTCCCGCTGCAGCAGGACGAATGGCCGGCGATATGCGAAACGACGGCGATCGGCTTGCGCCGTTCTCATGGGAAGGGCACGACGGGAATGATCCGTCCCGTGGTCTTGGATGGGCTATGATCGGTACTGCGGGCACGCTCGTCGGCCATCCACAATGGCGATGATTCAGACTTCGTTTGCGAACACGGCTGAGTTCTTCAACAGCCTGCTCTCAGTTTTGCTGTCAAGGGACTCGATCAAGCGCAGATTCCGGCTGATCGCCCGGACGCTGGACTTCGAAGGCGCCCGGGGTAGGAGGCAGGGCCAAAGACGAGGGTTGATCGTAAGCGCGCATTTTGCTGCACAGGCTGCGCGCGCGGCTGGCCGCGGTGTCGCGTGACGCCGGGCCGCAGCGGGATCATCGGAACGGCTTGATTGATCCTGAGCGTTCGACCGTCAGCCGCTGTCGTTGTCAGCTGGCAGGTTTTTTTGAGCGGTGCAGTTGAACGGCAACAGATCTTCGATATCGGCGTCTGGCGCGCGCTGGGGCAATTCGGTGAGCGCGTGACGTAGCCATGCATAGGGATCGACGCCGCCTGCCCGGCATGTCAGCACCAAACTGTAGATCACGGCGCTTGCCTTGGCGCCGGCAACGGTGTCGCTGAACAGCCAACTTTTTCGTCCGGTGCAAAACGGCCT
>NZ_AUEZ01000046.1 GCF_000426245.1 Bradyrhizobium sp. Ai1a-2
AGACGGCATAGCCTCCAGTCACGCAACCAGGGCCCGCCGGCTCTACGCCGCGCGCCCCGTACAGGATGGATGATGACCGTGCCACCCAGGGGCTGAACAAAGCCGTTTTGTAGATGGGTCTCATCCTCTCAGGCTTCCTCGCCGCAAGCATGCGGAAGGTGGGTACGGATCAAACATCCGACCGGATATGAGGTGATGCAGTGAGCTGCAGAAATCTTCGGAAGCCAATCCTCGCCCGGGGGCCGGTCGTCGCGCTGCGCTATGCATGGCTTCGCGCGCCGCCCTCTCACCGCAAAAAACCGACCCATGCTTGTTCGTTGAGAGCCTTGACTCACAAAGCCCCATATGAGGGTGGGCAAAGGAGCGTAGCGACGTGCCCACCATCCAACACGGTGCTCGCGATGGTGGGCACGCTTCGCTCTGCCTACCCTACAACGTCGTCGCCATCTCTGATTCAAATTTCAAACAGCTCTCCGCTGTCATCGTCCGCGAAGGCGGACGATCCAGTATTCCAGAGGCGCCTGAGCTTAAATTCAGGGGCCGCGGGTTACTGGATGCCCCGCCTTCGCGGGGCATGACGGTGGAGTGTGTGGATGCGAGTCTGCGTTCTCGCGGCACGAACTGCCCGAGCTTTGCGTCTCGTTCCACCCTCGTCGATATCAGAGGGCGCAGGGAAAGCCGGGTGCTGGTTGCACCCGTGGGTCCCGTGCAACAAAAAGCACGGGGGTAGGACCACAGGTTCAACCGAAGCATTCCGGCTTTCCCTGCGCGATGGTGTTACGGCTTACTTCGTGCTCTCCCCGGTGACCGGGCTCTTTTGCCACCGTCACCCTTAGGGATGTTTCCATCCCCCAGGACTTAGCGCCAGCGTCGGGGCGCCAGGACCACACGACTTCGCCGTCCGCTGATGTTGCGTTCGTCTGTCGCAACACCTGCGTCCACCGCATCTCACCGCAACGTTCGTGACGATCGCGACCCGCCCCTCTCTTGGGTGAGACGCGCGGAGTCATAGTGCTGATTTGCCCGACGACGGAAGCGGAATGTTTTTTCCGCGAGGGATGGACAGACTTTTGGGTGATTTGCCCGTCGGGTTGATTTGTCGCACCCGTTGCATCCACATCGCCATTGCGAGCGCAGCGAAGCAATCCATAGCGCCACATATGGAGGCGTGGATTGCTTCGCTCGCAATGACGGCGGAGTTTGAGGCTCGAGAAACGGTGGGTTACGCTTCGCTAACCCACCCTACGAATTATCTGCGCTGCGCGAGGCTCTTCATCAAGGCGGAGATGCCAAACGTCCAGGGTTCGCATTCGTCGCTTGAGCGCATGCGGTTGACGAGTTTGCCGAGCTCGGGGGCAGCGATCGTGACGATGTCGTCGCGCTTGTGGGTAAAGCCCTGGCCCGGCGCATCGCGGTCTTTGACGGGGGCGAACATGGTGCCGAGGAAAAGCGCAAAGCCGTCGGGATATTGATGGACCGGTCCGATGGTCTGCGCCACGAGGTCGGTGGGATCGCGGCTGATCTTGCTGATCGACGAATGGCCCTCGAGGATAAAGCCGTCCGGTCCCTTCACGGTCAGGCCGACATCCATGTTGCGCACATTGTCGAGCGAGAAACTGCGGTCGAACAGGCGAAGCAGCGGGCCGACGGCGCAGGAAGCGTTGTTGTCCTTGGCCTTGGAGAGCAGCAGCGCCGAGCGTCCTTCGAAGTCGCGCAGATTGACGTCGTTGCCGAGCGCGGCGCCGACGATGTTGCCGCGGCTCGAGACCACGAGCACGACCTCCGGCTCCGGATTGTTCCAGGTCGATTTCGGATGCAGGCCGGCATCCATGCCGGTGCCGACCGAGGATAACACCGGCGCCTTGGTGAAGACCTCCGCGTCGGGGCCGATGCCGACCTCCAGATACTGGCTCCAGGCCTGCTGCTCGATCAGCACCTGCTTCAGCCGCATCGCCTCCTCCGACCCAGGCTTGAGCTTGGAGAAGTCGTCGCCGACCAGCCGCACCACCTCTTTGCGAATGGCCTCGGCGGAAGCCGGATTGCCGCGCGCCCGCTCCTCGATCACGCGCTCCAGCATCGAGATGGCGAAGGTGACGCCCGCGGCCTTGAGCACCTGCAGATCGAGCGGCGCGAGCAGCCACGGCTTTTGCGGATCGCGTCGGTCCGGCGGGGTGTTGGCCACGATGCTGTCGAGATCGCCGAGCGGCTCGCCCTTGACGCCGCGCAGCGCCGCGGCCGGATCGCTCTCCTCGCACAATGCGCTGACGGTCGGAAAGCGCGCGGTCACATCGAACACGCCCTCGCCGCGGATCGCGACCACGGCCGGGCCTTCAAGCTGCGGCAACCAGACGCGCCCGACCAGCGTGCCGTTGGTGCCGTCCTCCGGCAGGATGTCTTTGGCGGTCAGCGTGATCATCGAACTATCTCCCATCTCTTTTCGTTGTTGGCCGGCCACAACGGCTGAGGCTTCCCCAGCCGCCGCCTCCACTCCGCCGTCATCGTCCGCGCAGGCGGACGATCCAGTAAACTCCAGCCTCTCAGCCAAGCCACAAGCGTCCGCGTTTACTGGATGCCCCGCCTTCGCGGGGCATGACGGGCAACAGCGGCGCTTCTTAGCACGCCTGCGGCGCCAGTGTAGAGGCGCTCGTCATCCCGATGTCACAGAAGCAGCGTCAATTCCGGCACTCTACATCCCGTCTGTGAGCAGCCGAGAGACAGCACTCCATGACCACATCCAACCCGATCGACGAAGCCGCCCTGCGCGAGCGCATCAACCAGGAAATCGCCGACAATCTCGATGAGGAACTCGAGCTCGAACTCGACGACACGCGGCTGGACGACCTCGACGACGCCGCGCGCGGCGGCATGCCGGCGCTCGATCGCAAGCTCTATTTCCGCGAGCTGTTGCGGCTACAGGGCGAGCTCGTGAAGCTGCAGGACTGGGTGCAGCACGAGAAGAAGAAGGTCGTGATCCTGTTCGAAGGCCGCGACTCCGCCGGCAAGGGCGGCGTGATCAAGCGCATCACCCAGCGCCTCAACCCGCGCATCTGCCGCGTCGCGGCCCTGCCGGCGCCCAGCGAGCGGGAGCGGACCCAGTGGTACTTCCAGCGCTATGTCGCGCATCTGCCGGCCGGCGGCGAGATCGTGCTGTTCGACCGCAGCTGGTACAACCGCGCCGGCGTCGAGCGCGTGATGGGCTTCTGCACCGAAGAGCAATACCAGGAGTTCTTCAAGTCGGTGCCGGAGTTCGAGCGCATGCTGATCCGCTCCGGCACCATCCTGATCAAATACTGGTTCTCGATCACCGATGACGAGCAGCAATTCCGCTTCATGATGCGGATCCAGGATCCGCTGAAGCAGTGGAAGCTGAGCCCGATGGACGTCGAGGCGCGGTCGCGGTGGGAGCAGTACACCAAGGCCAAGGAGACGATGCTGGAGCACACCCACCTGCCCGACTCGCCCTGGTGGATCGTCGATGCCGTGGACAAGAAACGCGCCCGGCTGAACTGCATCTCGCATCTGTTGACCCAGATTCCGTATCAGTCGGTGCAGCACATCCCGGTTGTGCTGCCGCCGCGCGTCCGCAATCCCGACTATCACCGCGGCCCGGTTCCACCGGAGATGTACGTTCCGCCGGTGTTTTAGAGCAGTAATGGCGTTGCCCTGGAGCATGATCCGGAAAAGTGGCCACCGGTTTTCCCTCGCGACAAACCCAAAGCGTTTGCGCGGAGATCATGCTCAAACAAAGAGCTAAAGCGTGACGGCGATTCGAAGAAAAGTCATCACGCTTAGCCGACTAAAACGCTTTCCGCAAAGGAAGAGGTTACCGACGTAATCCATCTGGAAGGAGACGAAATCGTCGTGTAACGCACGAGCCATACACCCAAGTGTGGCAGCGACAGCATCATTGGGGATCTGCGGGCTGCCCGACGTCAAAAACTTGGGGATTTCAGATGAACAGGTATGGTGTTGTGCTCGTGGCCGTCGCCACGACGCTAACGAGCGGCGTTCGCGCCGCGGATCTTCCGGTGCACAAGGCACCCCCGCTCGCGGCCTATCCCGAGGTCTTCACGTGGACGGGCTTCTATGCCGGCATCAACGCCGGATATAAGTTCGACGGCGCCGACGATGTGCATACGGAAGGCCAAGCTGTTCCCAACATCGCTAATATTGCGGGTGGCGCACGGCCAGGCATCGTGTCGCTCAATCGGGACGGCTTCATCGGCGGTGGACAGATTGGTTACAACTACCAAATCGGACAGTTTGTCGCCGGCGTCGAAACCGACATTTCATATACGGACTTTCAGGATTTCAACTCGGTAACGACGGCTCAATTGGTGACCGGCCTTCCGCTCAACAACACTTTCAGGTCCCGCCTGGAATATCTTGGCACTGTTCGCGGTCGTGTCGGCTACGCCTATGAACGCTACCTGTTTTACGCGACCGGCGGTTTCGCCTACGGCAAGTCCGAACATCACGTCGATATGCTCGGCGCGACGGGCAACCTTCAGTTCTCGGGGGACTCAAGCGACGTCAAGACCGGCTATGTGGTTGGCGCCGGCGTGGAATACGCCATCACCAACAACTTTACCGTAAAAGGAGAGTACCTTTACTTCGATCTCGGCGACGACTCGGTGAACGTCGCCGTCATTCCGGGGTCAGGTGGCGCAGGAACCGGCTACAATTCGCATTTCTCCGACAACGGACAGATCGTTCGAGTTGGCTTCAACTACAAGATCAACTGAGCAGTCGGGTCGCATCCGGCCTCTATCCCGAGAGGCCGGATGGAAACCGGTCGAACGGAACCAGGCGATCAACGCTTCCAGCTCGCTCGCCACTTTGGCTTCCCGCGCGATCTTGCCTTGGCATCAACGACACACACGCTCGAGCATTCCGATGACACGTCGATTCCGGCGTAGTGGTTCATGATCGTCTCGCCGCGATGCTCGGAGCAAGCGTTGTAAGGTGAGCAAAGGCGCATAGCGCCGTGCCCACCGTCCACACTCCGCTCTGGATGGTGGGCACGCTTCGCTTTGCCCACCCTACCCTTCTGGCTACCAGGAAAGCCGCACCACGCCCTTGCCGGCATAGGATTGGCTGATGCCGGAGAATTCGCCTTCGAAGGTTCCTGCCGCGGACCAGCCGTTCAGCCACTTCATCTCCAGCGATGCCGTGGTGAGCGCGGAATCATGCGCCTGCGCCGCGCCGTTGACGACGAAGGCTGCACCCGGCAGCGTCTGGAACACGGCGCTCGCGGCGCGGTCCGGATTGAAATCATGCGCCCAGGCGGTGCGGCCGCGCAGCGTCACCACTCCGTCCTCCACGGCGAAGGATTTGTCCGCGCGCAGGCCGAGCTCGGTGCGCATGTCGCTGACGCTCTTGGCGGTGTAGTTCAGCGCGAAGGTGTTGGCGCCGGACACCACGGCTTCAGCGTAGTTCGGCAGATCAAATGTCGTCACCTGCGCCGCGGCGTAGGGCGTGAGGCCCAGCCACGGCGTGGCGTAGCGATAACCAGTCTCGAGCCGGCCGGAATAGGTGTTGGCGTTGAACTCGGCGCGGAGATGATCGACGCCTGCGACGGTGACGAAGCGGTCCGTGGTGACGTCCTGCCAGCCATAGGCCAGCGCCGCCGAGAGATAGGCCGGGCCTGCGGTATAGCGCGCGAACGCGCCGGCCTGGAACAGATCGGAGCGGCCCCAGCCGAGGCCGTTGACGCTGAAATTTGTGCCGCCACCGGCAAGTGCAAAGCCCGCAAGCAGCGACGGCGAGACGCGATAGTCGAAACCGACCGCGGTGCCATAGACGCTGCTGCTCGCGTTATTGGAGCCGAGCACGGCGTTGCCGTCCGTCGTCTGCGAACCGCCGAAGCCTGCGGCCCACACGCTCCAGCGCTGATCGAGGTTCGGTGGCGCAGCGGGCGCCTTGCGATAGACGGCGGCATAGGCATCGCGTTCGCGCTTGCTGCGCGCCGTGCGCGTTGAGGCGTAGGCGTCAGCGCCGTCCATGTCGGCGAAAGGCACGGCGGCCGCGCTGTCGCCAAAGCCGCTATTGCGGCCCGCAACGAATGGATCAGTCAGCAATCCCAGGAACAGGTTCATCGCGTTGAAGGTCGCCTGCTGCGATCCCGTCGCCACCTCGCCGGAGGCTTGTGTCAAGCCGGCCGGCGTCAGCGATGCGAATGACAGGGGAATGCTGCCATTGGCATTGAAGAGATTGGTCAGCGCGTTGGCGACGTTCTGCTGGTTGATGTTGAGATTGGATTTGGCGCCGAAGTCGAGGCCGAACGTCAGATAGACATTGGTCGCATCATAGCTCAGCGCCGCCGTCAGCCCGCCGGGCAAGCCGGCCATGCTGAGGCCGCTGAATGTCGTCCCGCCAAGGCCGCCATCTGCGGTCAGGATCGTATAGGGCCGCTTCGAAACCGAGCTGCCGGGCGCAAGGGCGGCGCCGACGGCGCCGGCGAGCGTTGCGCTGCCGGTCACATGGGCGAAGGAGGACGTGGTGGAGCTGACCTGCACCAGATAGAGCGCGCCGGACTGGAACGCGAGATTGCCGGCGATGGTGGTGGAAGCGCCCGGCACCGCATTGCCCGGCATGAATGCGCCGCCGCTTGCGATCGTGGTGTTGCCGACCGTGCCGATGCCCGAGAGCACGCCGCCCGCACTGACAGCCACGCTGCCGTTGATGACGCCATCGACCGCGAGCGTGCCGCCGAGCACGTTCCAGTCCTGCGCGCCGGTGCCGGTCACGGTCCATTTCGAGCTGTCGATCTTGTTGAATGTCGAGAAGCCATCATACTGATTGCCCGGCCCGATCAGGCTGAGGTCGAACCTGCCTGTGCCGGTGCCACCGAGCTGGAACGTGTCGCCGCCGTTGGCGAGCACCAGGCCGTGGATGACGCTGCCCGGACCGAGCGTCAGCACATTGGGGGTGCCGGGGCTGCAGCCGCAGAATTCGATCGCCGCGAAACCGTTCGCGGCGTTGATGGTGCCTGAGTTGAAGACGGAGCCGCCGCCGCCAACCGCGATGCCGACGGCGTCGCTGCCGACATTGATAGTCCCGGTGTTGATGACCTGGTTGGCTCCGGCAGGTCCGAAAGTCGACACGTCGATGCCGGCGGCGGCAAACGTGCTGTTTCCGACTGTGATTGTGCCCGCATTGACGATGGTGAGGGAATCGCCGACCGCGAAGATCCCTTTGGTGTCGTCGCCGCCGACAATGCTGCCTGTGTTGGTGATCGCGCCGGACGCGCCGAGGGAGAGGGGGAACAAGGCGATGCCAGCACCCAACATGCCGACGTTGATCGTGCCGCTGTTGGTGATCTTCGCGTTGTCGCCGGCTACGCCGATAGCCATGCCCACATCGCCGGTCGTGATCGAGCCGGCGTTGCTGACCAGCGCGTTGTTGCCCTGCACGGAAATGCCCGCGGCTCCCTGGCCAACGGCGATGCTGGCGCCTGCGGTGTTGGTGATCGTGTTGTTGTCGTTGATCGCGAAGATGCCGGCCGCGGGCGAAAAGCTGAAGCCTGTCGTGATCGTGCCGGCGTTGGTCACGGTGCTGTTGCCCGCGACGAAGATGCCGTTGCCGGTGTTGCCGACCGTGATGGAGCCGGCAACGGTATTGGTGATCGTGTTGTTCTGGCCCGCGAAGATGCCGGTGGCTCCGTTTCCGCCGGACAGCGTGCCGCTGTTGGTCACGACGTTGCCGTCGCCGACCGAGATAGCGAATCCGTCCGAGCCGGCGGAGATGGTCCCGTTGTTGGCGATGCTGTTGTTGTTGACGGCGCCGATGCCGATCGCGCTTTCGCCGACCGAGATAATGTCGTTGTTGATAACGGTGTTCGAATTGCCGACGTTCAGGCCGGTCAGGAACGCATCCGCGTTCAGCGTGCCGTTGTTGGCGACGGTGTTGGAATCGTTGAGGCCGATCGCCGCCGTGCCGTTGTCGCCAACGGTCGCTCCTGACTGCACATTGACGGTGAGGTTGTTGACCCCTGCGCCGGCCTCAAAGCCGCCGGGGACGAGGCCGTCGCAGCTGACGGTCTGGCCGCTCGTTGCCGGATCGAGCACGCATTGCGCATTCGCCGCTACGGTGGACAGACACAGGCTCGCCAGAATCGCCACCGCGGCGGCCGTGCGCGCGCCGAGACCAGCAGGCAACCGAAACCACACGCCACGCCCCCTCATTCCCCCGCGCCTTACGGCGCTTCCCTGGAACTCAGGTAGCATGCGGTTTCGCGACGGGTGGCAAGATTCCGGCGGAAGGCGGTTGATCGCTCAGCTTTCGCGGCGCCACTGTGGCGCTGTCGCAACGATTGCGCAGCGATACGTCTCACTCCGCGCACGAAGTCAGGCGTTCGGCGAAGGCTCGCCGGGCACGGTCAAGAGTTGCGAGCGACGGATTCGCTCACGGTGGGCAGTGTAAAGGCCGGAGGCAACGATGAAGGCGGCGCCGGTGATGGTCCAGACGCCGGGCACCTCGCCGAAGATGAAGAAGCCGAGCAGACTGACCCACAGCAATTGCGTGTAGGAGAACGGCGCCAGCACCGAGGCGTCCGCATAGCGGAAGGCCAGCACCACGATCCACTGGCCGGCAGTCGAGGCCACGCCGACCAGGATGCCGAGAAGAATGTCGTGCCAGGTCGGCGTGACCCAGGCGAACGGCACCATGACGGTCATGATGGCGAAGCCTGTGATCGCGGAATAGGTCATCGTGGTGATGGCGGCATCGCGGCCGCTGATCATGCGCGTCATGATCAAGGTCGACGCCCAGCAGAAGGCCGACAGCAGCGGGAAGAACGCGGCGACGTGGAACGCGCTGGTGCCGGGCCGCAGGATGATGAGGACGCCGATGAGACCGAGCGCGGTCGCGATCCAGCGCCGCAGGCCGACTTTCTCGCCGAGGAAAACGATCGACAGCGCCGTGACGAACAGCGGCGACACGAAGCCGGTGGCGGAGGCTTCCGCGATCGGGAGGAAGCGCAGGCCCGAGATGAAGAACAACGACGAACCGAGCAGCGCTGCGCCACGGAGGAATTGCAGCCCGACGCGACCGGTCCGCAGCGCAAAGAGCGGCGAGCCCGGCAGCATCGCCGGCGACATGATCATCGCGAATACGAAGAAGCGGATCCAGGTGATCTCGATCGATGGCAGCGTCGCCGACAGATATTTCGAGGTGACGTCGGACGTGCCGAGGAAAATCGTCGACAGCAGGATCAGCGCGATCCCCTTGAACGGCCGGTCGGCACGAGCGGGCGCTTTACGGAAGGCGGATTTCGTTGCAGACGAAGATTTCTTTGCAGGCAATGGCAACGGAGCGCTGTCCAGCCTGGCGGCTGCGGCGGGGGGCGGTGTCACGGCAATCTCGGAGGCAAAATCCAGCAAATCTGGCGAGGTGTCAGAGAACTCCAATTGAAGCACAACCACAAGGGCTGAAAACAGGACTCCGATATGCGCGAATGTGCGCGGCAGCACGCCACCGCCACTCGCCGTCGCAGGTGCAACACTTTGTTAAGAATCGTGTCCGTGACTTTGTTTTTTAAGCATGATCCGCTTCAGAAAACCGGTGCCCACTTTTCCGGGATCATGCTCTACAGCATTGGCAGGCTTCGCGGCTTCGGGCCGCGCGGAAAAGCCCTATCCAGAGCCTCGATCTCGCCGGCACTGAGCACGAGGTCGCCGGCTGCGGCGTTGTCGGCGGCGTGCGCGTCACTCGACGCTTTGGGAATCGCGAACACGGAAGCCGCACGCGTGAGGAAGGCCAGCGCGACCTGGCGTGGCGTGGCGTTGTGCGCCTCGGCGATCTTCTGCAACACCTCGCCGCCCTTGCTCCGCGGCGAGGGAAAATCATTATGGCCGAACGGCGAGTAGGCGACGACCGCGACGCCATGCTTCTCGCACCAGGGGATCACCGCATGCTCGATCGCGCGCTCCTGCAGGTGATAGAGCACCTGGTTGCAGGCGATCCTGCCCTTGCTCGAGACTTCCAGGATCTCGCCGAGATCATCGGCGTCGAAATTGCTGACGCCCCAGGACCGTATTTTCCCGGAGGCGACCAGTTCCTCGAACGCCGCAACGGTGTCTTGCAGCGGATAGGACCCGCGCCAGTGCAGCAGATAGCAGTCGAGCCGGTCGGTCTTCAGCCGCTTCAGCGAGCGCTCGCAGGCGGCGATGGTGCCGCGGCGCGAGGCGTTGCTGGGCAGCACCTTTGAAACCAGGAACAATTCGTCACGCCGGCCTTGTATCGCATCAGCGATCACGAGTTCGGCGTCGCCATACATCTCTGCAGTGTCGATGTGGGTCATGCCGAGCTCGATGCCACGGCGCAGCGCCGCCACCGCCGCCTTGCGGTCGCCGCGGTCGAGATACCAGGTGCCCTGCCCGATCACGGAGACATTGGGGCCATGGTGGCCAAATTTTTTGGTGCGCATGATCGCCTCGTTCGTCCAGGTGCCGCGGAGCGCGGACCTTAGACGAAACCGACGGCGATGTCGCGGCGGAAGCGGAGGACCTTCCGCCGCGATCACCAACCTCTCACGCCATCAGACGTTGAGGTTCATCCAGACCGCCTTGGGCTCGGTGAAATTGTCGATCGCGGCGGTGCCGTGCTCGCGGCCGAGGCCGGAATCGCGCTCGCCGCCCCAGGGCAGCCGCACGTCGGTGTAGCCATAGGTGTTGATCCACACCGTGCCGGCCCGCGCACGCTTGGCGAAGCGCTGCACGCGGCCGATGTCGCTGCTCCAGACGCCGGCGGCGAGGCTGTAGGCCGTGCCGTTGGCGATCCTCAGCGCATCCGCCTCATCCTTGAACTTGATGACGCTGACGACGGGACCAAAGATCTCCTCCTGCGAGATCCGCATCTCGTGCTTCACATTGGCGAACACGGCGGGGCTGATGAAATAGCCGCGATCGCCGACATGCTCGCCGCCGGTCACGAGCAGCGCGCCTTCCTGCTTGCCGATGTCGACATAGTCGAGAATGGTCTTCATCTGCTTGTCGGAAATCACCGGTCCGAGCGTCGTGGCGCGGTCCTGGGGATCGCCGATGCGCAGTGCGCTCGCACGTGCGGCCAAGCGCTCCACCACCTCGTCATAGACGCTCTCCTGCACCAGCACGCGCGAACCGGCCGAGCAGACCTGTCCGGCGTTGAAGAAGATGCCCGCGGCGGCCGCTTTCGATGCAGCATCGAGGTTCGCGTCGTCGAAAATCACATTGGCCGACTTGCCGCCGAGCTCCAGCGATACCCGTTTGAAATTGCCGGCCGCGCCGCGCATGATTCCGCGCCCGACACCGGGCGAGCCCGTGAACGTGACCTTGTCGACATCAGGGTGATTGACCAGCGCCTCGCCGGCGATACGGCCCGGTCCGGTGACGATGTTGAGCACGCCGCGCGGCAGGCCGGCTTCAAGCGCGAGCTCGCCGATCCGAAGCGCCGACAGCGAGGTCAGCTCGGCCGGCTTCATGACGACGGTGCAGCCGCACGCCAGCGCCGGCGCGAGCTTCCACATGCCGACCATCAGCGGAAAATTCCAGGGCACGATCGCCGCCACCACGCCGACCGGCTCGCGGACGGTGTAGGTCAGCGCATCGTCGCGGGTGTTCACGACGTCGCCGCCGATCTTGTCGGCCCAGCCGGCGTAATAGGTCAGCGTGTCGATCGCCGCCGGAAAATCCTGCCGCAGCACGGCCGCGATCGGCTTGCCGGCATCGAGGCTTTCGAGCTCGACGATCTCCTCGGCATGCTGTTTCAAGAGCTCGGCCCATTTCAAGAGGATGTGGCCACGCTCGGCGGCGCGCATGGTGCGCCACGGTCCCTCGAAAGCGCGGCGCGCGGCGGCAACGGCGCGGTCGACATCCGCCGCTCCGCCTTCCGAGATCGTCGCGATCACTTCCTCGGTCGCGGGGTTGAGAGACTTGAATGTGCGCCCGGAGACGGCCGGGACGCGGGCGCCATCGATCAGCAGCAACTCGTCCCTGAGCGCGGAACGGCCGGGAGCCTCCCGCGCATAGTCATATGCAATCGACATCATATTTCCTCCTGTCTGGTATACCAAAGCTAAGAGGATATGCCGTGCAGTAAATATGATATCTTCTGCCGATGACTAACGATAATATGAATTCAATTTCATAAGAGGATACGCCGATGCTGCACATCGAAATCGAGACCATCTGGCGATTTCACCGCGAAGGCAGCCCGCAGACGGCGGTGGTGCTGCTCGGCATCCTCAACGAGATCCGCAAGACCGGGAAAATCTCCAGTGCGGCCAATGACGCGCATCTCTCCTATCGCCACGTCTGGAACCTGATCGACCAATGGTCGGAGTTCTTCGGCGTGCCGCTGGTGGAGACCCAGCGCGGCAAGGGCTCGAAGCTGACGCCGTTCGGCGAGAAGCTGGTCTGGGCCGGCGAGCGCATGCAGGCTCGCCTCGGCCCGCAACTCGAAAACCTCGCGCAGGAACTGGCCACGGAGATCAAGCCGTTCCTGCACCAGCGTCCCTCGGTGATCCGCGTTCATGCCAGCCACGGCTTTGCCGTCTCCAAGCTGCGTGAATTCCTCGACCGCGAGCCCGGCATGGGTGTCGACCTCCGCTATGTCAGCAACCAGAACTCGCTGGTCTCGCTGGCGCAGGGCGCCTGCGACCTCTCCGGCGTGCACCTGCCGCACGGCGAATTGCGCGCGCAAGGCATCAAGGCGTGCCGCGAATGGCTCGATCCGCGCGAGGACCGCGTGATCAATTTCGTCACGCGCGAAATGGGCCTCATGGTCAAGCGCGGCAATCCGCTCAAGCTCAACTCACTGAAGGATCTGGTCGATCGCAAGGCGCGCTTCGTCAATCGCGATCACGATTCAGGCACCAGGCAGCTCTTCGATCAGCTCCTGGCGCTGCACCGGATTCCTGAAAGCCGGATCAACGGCGCGCAGCAGATGGAGTTCACCCATGCCGCCGTTGCCGCCTATGTCGCCAGCGGCATGGCGGATGCGAGCTTCGGCGTGGAAGCGGCCGCCCGTCAATTCGGCCTCGATTTCATCCGGCTGCTTACGGAAGACTATTTCTTCGTCTGCAAGAAGGCGTTCCTTGAAACAGAGCCGATGCAGCGCGTGCTTGAGATCATGAAGAGCCGCAACTTCCATGAAGCGATCGACGCCCTTCCCGGCTACGTTGCCTCCGAAACCGGCAAGGTCAGCGGCGTGAAGGATTTCCTGGAGCGGATGCACAGCGATCGCTGAGGCATACCTCCCGTTCGCTGGACTCCTCCGGCCCGGATACGTTATATTTGTGATTACATAACGCGTACTCGGATTCCCGGATGTTTCGACAGCGTCGTTCCGCCATCGCCATACGCCATGTGGCTTTCGAGGATTTGGGGCTCCTTGCCCCGATCATGGAGCGCGAAGGCTGGAGCGTGTCGTTCTGTGATGCACCGGTCGACGACCTCTCGGATCGATCGATCAGGAACGCCGAGCTCCTGATCGTGCTGGGCGGGCCGATCGGAGTCTACGAGGCCGACAACTACCCGTTCCTGAACGCCGAACTTGCGCTGCTCGAGCACCGGCTGCAGCGCGATCTGCCGACGCTCGGGATCTGCCTCGGCGCCCAGCTGATGGCACGCGCGCTCGGCAGCCGGATGTTCGCCGGCCCCGCCAAGGAGATCGGCTGGGGGACCATCGACCTTACGCCTGAGGGCGTGTCGTCCTGCCTGCGCCGCCTCGGGAAAGATCCGACCGTGCTGCACTGGCACGGCGACACCTTCGACCTTCCGCAGCAAGCCTCAAGGCTCGCCTCGAACGCCAATTACGAGAACCAGGCCTTCGCCTACCGGCAGAACGCTCTCGCGCTCCAATTCCATCTCGAGGCGGACCCGCGCCAGTTGGAAGAATGGTATGTCGGCCACGCGGTCGAATTGTCGGCGGCGAAGATATCGATCCCTGACCTCAGGGCCACAACGCTGAAGCTTTCGAAGACCGTCGCCGCGCAAGCTGAGCAGGTCTTCACCGAGTGGCTGCACGGCATCCCGCAAGCCGGCGTCACGCTTCAATCCGGCGCGAGCGCATAACGCGCCAGCTTCCGCACGTCTTGCCGCCAAGAACAACAGGGAACCACCATGGCAAACTATCCCGAGATCGAGCTCTATATCGACGGCCGCTGGAAACGCTGCAGCGGGCAGCCTGTCATCAATCCTGCCGACGAAACCACGCTCGGCACGGTGCCCACGGCGACGCGAGCCGATCTCGACGACGCGCTGGACGCCGCCGAGAAAGGATTTGCGATCTGGCGCAAGACGGCGCCGCTCAAGCGCGCGCAGATCATCCTGAGGGCAGCCGCCCTCATTCGCGAACGCATCAATGAGATGGCTGTCGCGATGACGCTCGAGCAGGGAAAGCCGATCGAGCAGGCAAGGCTGGAAATCCTGCGGGGTTGCGACATCATCGAATGGGATGCAACGGAAGGACAGCGGCTCTACGGTCGCGTGATCCCAAGCGAGCCCGGAATGCGGCACACCGTGCTGCGGCAGCCGATCGGTCCGGTAGCAGCATTCTCGCCCTGGAATTTTCCGATGAGCTCGCCGGCGCGCAAGGTCGCCGGTGCGCTGTCGTCGGGATGCTCGATCATTCTCAAGGCGTCCGAGGAGACGCCGGCCGGCGCCGTCCAGCTCGTGCGCGCCTTCCACGATGCGGGCCTGCCCGCGGGCGTGCTGAACCTCGTTTTCGGCAATCCGGCGGAGATATCAGACTATCTGATCCCGCAATCGCGCATCCGGCTGGTGACGTTCACGGGCTCGATCCCGGTCGGCAAACATCTGGCCGCGATGGCAGGAACTCACATGAAGCCGGCCATCATGGAGCTGGGCGGCCATGCGCCCGTGATCGTCTGCGACGACGTCGATCCGGTTGCGACGGCCGCGACCTCGGTGATCGGCAAGTCGCGCAATGCAGGACAGGTCTGCGTCGCGCCGACGCGCTTCTTCGTCCAGGAATCGATCTACGATCGATTTGCCAAAGCCTTTGCCGAGAAAGCGAGCGCGCTGAAAATCGGCAACGGATTGGGCCCGTCGAACCAGATGGGACCGCTCGCCAACTCGCGGCGGATCGATGCGATGGAAACGCTGGTTGCCGACGCCAAGGCCAAAGGTGCGCGCGTGCTTGCGGGCGGACACCGATTGGGCAATCGCGGTTACTATTTTCCGCTCACGGTGCTCGCCGACGTGCCCGACGACGCCCGCGCCATGAACGAGGAGCCGTTCGGTCCCCTCGCCCTCGTCAACCCTGTCAAGACGCTCGACGAAGCCATCGAGAAAGCCAATTCCCTGCCCTACGGTCTCGCGGCCTACGCATTCACCCGTTCGGCTGAGAACGCCGAGCGTCTTGCCGATGGCATCGAGGCCGGAAACCTCTCGATCAACCACTTCGTGGCGTCGGTCGCCGAAACACCCTTCGGCGGCGTCAAGGAGAGCGGCTACGGGCGCGAGGGCGGCACCGAAGGCCTGCAGTGCTACACGGTGGTCAAGAACGTCTCGCACAAGACGGGCTGATCGGTCGCTCCTTGGATGCAACGATCTCAGGTCCGGACGATGGGACCGGACTTCGGTCAGCTTCGCTTCCAGGCATTCTTCGAAGGAGCGCTCAAGCTAATCGTCGGATGGGGTTGAGAGCACAAGAACGACGACTTCAAACAGACGAACGAACGCCCCTGCCGTTGTTGCACCGCCGGCCCCGATACTCGCTGACTGCTTCCTGCCGATATGATAGGCTGATGCTCGTTGTCGAGGAGAATGGATGCCATGGTATGTGGCTCCCTGTTGCGGGGCGAGATGAAATAGGCGGCTAGGCCACACGATGGGAGGAAACGATGACCATCGAAAGCATTCTGAGGCGGAAGGGCACCGAGGTCACAACAATAGCTCCGGACGCCAGCATCAAGAGGGCAGCAGACTGGCTCCGCGCAAAGAATATTGGCGCCCTCGTGGTGACGAGTGAGAACTCAGTTCTCGGCCTGATTTCCGAACGTGAAATCGTTCACGCATTTTCTCGCTATGGCGAGACAGCCGGGACGATGCTTGTGAAGGAAATCATGCAGTGCGGTGTGACCACCGTGTCTCCGGACGAGAGTGTCAATCGCGCGATGAAGCTGATGACGCACCACCGCGTTCGCCACATGCCGGTACTGCGCGGCGGCAAGCTGGTCGGTATCGTCAGCATCGGCGATGTCGTCAAAGATCGACTTGAGAATCTGGAGCTTGAGACGAACATCCTGCGCGATGTCTACAAAGCCGCGCGTTGACGGTTCCGGCGCCGCTCATAGGCCCGCTGCCAATCGTCGTGCTCGCGTTCATATGGACGTTGCCGGCCCCGCCGCCTTGGCGCCGTGATCAAAAGTACTTCCTAAGACTTTCGACAATGTCGAGACGTCGGAGGCTGGAAAGCTCAATGGTTGCATTGCGCAGTGCAACATTCCGTGCACGGGCGCTTCCCACCGGCCGCTG
Organism: Bradyrhizobium sp. Ai1a-2; assembly: GCF_000426245.1. Taxonomy (GTDB): domain Bacteria; phylum Pseudomonadota; class Alphaproteobacteria; order Rhizobiales; family Xanthobacteraceae; genus Bradyrhizobium. The sequence continues at coordinate 16,482 of NZ_AUEZ01000046.1, forward strand.
CAGGTTCCACGACCTTAGAGCATCAGTCAGGCGTCAGCGTCGCGCTGTCGCTTAGCATCTCGAAAAAATGCAATCGTTCGCTTTTGGTAGACGCGCAAAGCCGGTTTACGCGATCCTCACGCAACGCTGGTCAGTTTCGCCAGATGAAAATCCTGCATCAGCAAATCGCAGGGATTTCACTTCCATCGATGCTTAGTCCGAAGCTAGAGACCCGAGGCCAAGAAAATCCTCAACAGGAAATGCCCGCGGCATTCTTAAGCGACGTGACTGCGTGTTGGATCGAAGGGAAACAGAGATGAAATCGTCCAACCCAACTTGGTTCGTCATTCGGCGCAGGGAATTTCTTGCGGGCACTGCGATGTTCCTGTTCGGCGCGACGCGCGTGCGCGCTGCCACCATCGCTGGGCAACTGCCCTGGACACCGAACGCGGGAGCCCCGCCTTCGCGAGCAAAGCTCGGGCCGTGGGAATTTTTCACTGGGGAAGAAGGGCGGGCAATGGAAGCGCTGGCTGACTGCATCATTCCGCCGGACGCGGAGACACCCGGCGGCAAGGACGCCGGTTGCGCCGTATTCGTCGATCGTCAGTTGGCGGGACCTTACGGCAGGCGGGAGGGACTTTACGTCCGTCCTCCGTTCCAGGCTGGCACCAAGAGTCAGGGACCCCAATCCGAGAAGGGACCCGCGCAACACTATCGCGAAGCGCTCGCCGCGCTTGATCGCGGCTGCAAGGCGAAATACGGCGAAAGGCCGTTTGCAGACCTGCCTGTCGCCGACAAGGACGAGGTCCTGAGAGAATTGGAAAAGGGCGACTTCAAGCTGGACGGCATCGATGGCCAGTCGTTCTTCGAGCAGGTCGTCAAGGATGTACAGATGGGATTCTTCGCAGACCCCATCTACGGCGGCAATCGCGACATGGTCGCATGGAAAATGATCGGCTATCCCGGCGCGCGCTACAATTACCTGGATTGGGTCAGCCGGCACAACGAGCGCTTTCCGTTGCCACCTGTCGGCATCACTGGCAGCGCGCAATGGACGAGGTGAGAGATGCCGCGCAGACTTCCGAAAAAGGATGTTGTGATCATTGGCTTCGGTTGGACTGGAGCCATCATGGCCAACGAGCTCACCGACGAGGGCCTCGATGTCATCGCTATAGAACGCGGCCCGTGGCGGGATGCGCCGACGGATTTCCCGCCGACCTATATGCAGGACGAATTGCGCTATCGCGTTCGTCATGAGCTTTTCCTGAGACCCGACCAACTCACGTTCACATTCCGCAACATGATGAGCCAGACGGCTCTGCCGATACGGAGTTGGGGCGCTTTCATGCCGCCCAACGGCGTTGGCGGTGGTGGCACGCATTGGAACGCCGAGATGTGGCGGTTCCTGCCGTCGGATTTCGTATTGAGGACACACCTCACCGAGCGCTATGGCGCGTCTTTCCTGCCGGCGGATATGACCATTCAGGACTGGGGCATCACCTACGACGAACTCGAGCCCCATTATGATCGCTTCGAGTATCTTTGTGGAACGTCGGGGCAGGCGGGAAACCTGAAAGGCAAGATCCTGGAAGGCGGCAATCCGTTCGAAGGACCACGCTCGCGGCCCTATCCGACGCCGCCACAAGCCCAGCCTTTCAGCCACACCTTGTTCGGCAAGGCCGCGCAGGAATTGGGTTACAAGCCGTTCCCGCAGCCATCCGGAAACCTGTCGCAAGCCTATACGAATCCCCTCGGATTGCGCCTCGGGCCATGCACCTATTGCGGGTTCTGCGAGTGGTTCGGCTGCAGCAACTATTCCAAGGCCAGTCCGCAGACGACCCTGATCCCCTACCTGATCCGCAAAGCGAATTTCACCGCGCGCGACAATTCCGAGGTGATCAGGATCAACCTCGACCGATCCGGGACGCGCGCGACGGGCGTGACGTTCGTCGACACCAGCGGAGAGGAATGGGAGCAGCAGGCCGACCTCGTCATTCTGTCGGCGTTCGCCTTATTCAACGTGCAGCTGCTTCTGCATTCCGGAATTGGAAAGCCATATGACCCGGTTGCCAACACAGGCGTGGTCGGACGCAACTACACGCATCAGACGATTTCGACGGTGAACGGCTTCTTCGACAACAGGAAGTTCAACTTCAACCCATTCATCGGATCGGGTTCGATCGGGATGTGCATCGACGAATTCAACGGCGACAATTTCGACCACGGTCCTCACGGCTTTGTCGGCGGCGGCTATATGGGGCAGGTGCAGACCGGCGGCCGGCCCATCGAAAGCACGCTCGTGCCGCCCGGTACGCCCAAGTGGGGTGCGGACTGGAAGAAGGCAGTCAAGGACAACTACCTGAGCACGGTAAAGCCCGGCACCGGCGTGCACGGCAGCTTCTATTCCTATCGAGACGTCTATCTCGACCTCGATCCCACCTATACCGACCGTTTCGGGCGCCCGCTGATGCGGATCACGATGGATCTCAAGGAGAACGAGATCAAGCAGAACAAATTCCTGACCGACAAGTTCGCCGAGATCATCAAGGCGATGGGCGCCGAGAAGCTTGCCGTGCAGTATCGCAAGGGGCCCTACGACATCACCACTTACCAGACGACGCACGTCAACGGCGGCGCTGTCATGGGCACCGATCCCAACACCAGCGCACTCAACAGGTATCTGCAAAGCTGGGACGTGCCGAACCTGTTCGTGCTGGGCGCGACCGCCTTCCCGCAGAATCCCGGCTACAATCCGACATTGACGGTGGGAGCACTGGCCTACTGGGCGGCGGCCGCCATCCGGGGCAAGTATCTCAAGAATCCCGGGAGGCTGGTCGATGCCTAACTCCCGCAAGCCCGTCTTTCTAATTGCCGTTCTTCTTACCCTGCTCACCGTTTCACCGGCATTTACCGGCGAACCGGATCCGCAGGAGTTCACGCAGATCGAACACGGCCGCTATCTGGCGACGGCTGCCGACTGTATCAGCTGCCACACCATTCCCGGGAGCAAGCCTTTCGCGGGCGGCCGAGCGATCGAGACACCGTTCGGCAATATCATTTCAGCCAACCTCACGCCGGATCTCGATACGGGCATTGGTGCATGGAGTGACGAGGCCTTCGACGCTGCTGTCAGAAAGGGCATCGGGCGGCACGGAGGATTCCTCTATCCAGCGATGCCGTACACCGCCTATGCCAAGCTCTCGCGCGACGACGTGCTGGCGATACGCGCCTATCTCGGCAGCATCGAGCCGGTCCGAAACAATGTGCCGCCCACGAGCCTGCCCTTCCCCTTCAACATCCGCTCCGGCATGCGTCTATGGAACGCGCTTTATTTCGATCGATCCGAATTCAAGCACGATCCGTCCAAGTCTGCCGAGTGGAATCGCGGCGCCTATCTTGTCGATGGTCCTGCGCATTGCGGGGCTTGCCACACCGCCAAGACATTTCTGGGCGGCGACAAAACCGATCAATACCTGCAGGGATCATATCTTCAGGGATGGTATGCGCCCAATATCACGAACGACAAACGCCTTGGCTTGGGAAATTGGACTGTCGAAGACATCGACGCCTATTTGAAGACGGGCCACAACCGGATCACGGCCGCAACGGGACCGATGGCGGAAGCCGTGTCATTGTCGACGTCGCATATGACGAACAAGGACACCAAGGCGATCGCCACGTATCTCAAGTCCCTGCCGGGAAAAACCGAAAGTGTAGCGCCGTTGCCGAAGAATTCCGCGACAATGGTTGCGGGCGGTGCAATCTATCGCGACCAGTGCTCCGCCTGCCACGGGCTCGATGGCCGCGGCGTTGCCAATCTGTTTCCCGCGATCGCCGATGCCTCCGGCGCCAGATCGAACGATCCAACGACGTCGATACGAATCGTATTGCGGGGCGCCCGAAGCGTCGCGACCGCCCGCGAACCGACATCGCCCGGTATGCCATCCTACAGTTGGCAGCTCGACGACACCCAGGTCGCTGATGTCCTCAACTACATCAGGAATTCCTGGGGTGGGGCTGCGTCGCCGGTTGAGGCAAAGGACGTCAGCCACGTCCGGAGCGATACCGCAGCGCGCGGAGACTGAGGTCAAGGTGAGAATGCGTTCTAATGGCTGATCATCCAGGGGCGCGCAGTCGGAAAACCCTTGGCGCCGGTCTTGCTCTTGGTCATCAGGCGCGCCGGCTTCTTGCCGGAGCAGCAGCCGCAGCCGGGGCCGTGCGCGGCCTTGTACTGATCGATCGTCTTCGGCGCGTGTGCGCTGCGCTCATTGGTGGCGTGCGCCTTGCGCCTCTCGGAGGGCATGCAGAAGAAGCTCGGCGCAGTCAGGATGACGCGCGGCGATTCCGCTTCGCATTGCGGGCAGTCTTGCGGCAGGTCGCATTCGGACATCGGCCGCATGTCCTTGAACGGGCCGCACTCGTCGCAGAGATATTCGTAGACGGGCACTCTTTCCTCCTTGCGCAATCAGGCTTGAAACTTGCGGCGGATGCGGGGCGGCCAATACGCGCCGTCCCGCACCCTTTCGTGCAGGGAGCCTACTTGTCCGGTGAGATCGGCATCTGGATGTCGCCCGTGATGTGCTTGATCGGGCCGGCCGACGACGGCATCACGTCGAAGTCAAAGATCTCCGTCGGCAGCCATAGCGTGGCGCAGGCGTTTGGCACGTCGACGACCCCGGAGATGTGACCCTGGCACGGCGCGGTGCCGAGAATCGAGTAGGCCTGCGCGCCGGAGTAACCGAACTTCTTCAGATACTCGATCGCGTTCAGGCAGGCCTGGCGATAGGCGATGTGGACGTCGAGGTAATGCTGCTTGCCGGCTTCGTCGACCGAGATGCCCTCGAAGATCAGAAAGTCCTTGTAGTTCGGCGTGATCGGCGACGGCTTGAAGATCGGGTTCTTGATGCCGTATTTCGCCACGCCGTCCTTGATGACGTCCACCTTGATGTGCAGCCAGCCGGCCATCTCGATCGCACCGCAGAAGGTGATCTCGCCGTCGCCCTGGCTGAAGTGGAGATCACCCATCGAGAGGCCGCCGCCGGGCACATAGACCGGGAAGTAGATCTTCGAGCCGCGCGAGAGATCCTTGATGTCGCAATTGCCGCCATGCTCGCGCGGCGGCACGGTGCGCGCGCCCTCCGCGCCGATCTTGGCCTTGACGTCGTCCTTGGCGCGGCCGGCATGCGCGGTCGGCGCGAACGGTGGGTTGGCGAGACCGGGGACACGGGTCGGGTTGGTCGCGATCAGCTCGGCCTCGCGCGCATTCCAGGTCGAGAGCAGTTTTGGATCGGGCAGGCAGCCGATCAGGCCCGGATGGATCAATCCCGCGAAGTTCACGCCGGGCACGTGGCGCGAGGAGGTGTAGAGGCCCTTGATGTCCCAGATCGATTTCTGCGCCAGCGGGAAATGATCAGTGAGGAAGCCGCCGCCGTTCTGCTTGGAGAAGAACCCGTTGAAGCCCCACAGGCTCTCCTTGAGCGGGCCGACATCGAGCAGGTCGACGACCAGGAGGTCGCCGGGCTCGGCGCCCTTGACGCCGATCGGGCCGGAGAGGAAGTGCACGATCGACAGATCAATGTCGCGCACGTCATCGGCGGAATCGTTGTTCTTGATGAAGCCGCCGGTCCAGTCATAGGTCTCGATGATGAAATCGTCGCCGGGATTGACCCACGCCACGATCGGGATGTCCGGGTGCCAGCGGTTATGCACCATATCGTTGGTATAAGCCGATTTGGTGAGATCGACCTTGATGAGTGTTTCTGGCATCAAAAGCTCCCCTTTTTACTAGCCTTGGTTAGACGGACAGATATTTCGAGATCTGCGCGGCATCGACGGCATCGCGCGGATCGTCGCGGACGATCTCGCCGTTCTCGATGACAAGCACGCGGTCGGCGATATCGAGGGCAAAGCTCAGGACCTGCTCGGAGACCACGATCGACAGGCCGCGCTCGTCACGGATACGCTTCAACGTGCGCGCCATCTCCTTGATGATCGACGGCTGGATGCCTTCGGTCGGCTCGTCCAGCAGCAGCACTTTCGGCTTGGTCGCGAGCGCACGCGCGATCGCGAGCTGCTGCTGCTGGCCGCCGGACAGATTGCCGCCACGGCGGTTCTTCATTTCGAGCAGCACCGGGAACAGCTCGTAGATGTCGCCGGGCACGTCGGACTCGCCGTGCACGACAAGGCCGGTCTCGATGTTCTCCTTCACGGTCATGGTGGAGAAGATCATGCGGCCCTGCGGCACATAGGCGAGCCCCTTGGCCACGCGCTCATAGCTTTCGAGCTTGTTGAGCTCCGTGCCGTCCATGCTCACCGAGCCGCTCTTGGCGGGCAGGATGCCCATCAGCGACTTCATCAGCGTGGTCTTGCCCATGCCGTTGCGGCCCATGATCGCCACGATCTCGTTGGGCGCGACTGACACGTTGAGCCCGTGCAGCACCTCGCTCTGGCCATAGGCGACGTGAAGGTCCGAAATTGCGAGCATGATCGCCTCCTAGAGCCGGTGGCTTTTCTTCACCTCTCCCACAGGGAGAGGTCGGCGCGCAGCGCCGGGTGAGGGGATCAGGTCCCACGAGAGGCCGAAACCCCTCACCCGAATTGCTTCGCAATTCGACCTCTCCCTATGGGAGAGGTGGGAGGATGCGGCGGCTGCTGTGCGAAAGATCGTCATGTTCAATGCCCGAGATAGACTTCGATGACCTTGGGGTCGTTCTTGACGTGCTCCATCGTCCCCTCGGAGAGGATCTGGCCCTGGTGCAGCACGGTGACCTTGTGGGCGATGTCCTCGACGAATTTCATGTCGTGCTCGATGACGAGCACGGAGCGGCCCTTGATGATGCGGTTGAGCAGTTCGGCGGTCTTGGCGCGCTCGGACACGCTCATGCCGGCGACAGGCTCGTCGAGCATCAAGAGGTCCGGGTCCTGGATCAGGAGCATGCCAATCTCGAGCCATTGCTTCTGGCCGTGGCTCAATTGATCCGCATAAGTGTCGAGGCGATCCTTCAGGAAGATCATCTCGGCGACTTCCTCGACGCGTTCCTTCACCGCCGCGTCGCGCTGGAAGGTGAGCGAGCCGAACACGGTGCGGCCGCGAGGAAAGGAAATCTCCAGATTCTCGAACACGGTGAGGTCTTCGAACACCGAGGGCGTCTGGAATTTGCGGCCGACGCCGGCCTGCACGATCTCGTTCTCGCGCAACTTCGTCAGCTCCTGGCCGCGGAATTGAATCGAGCCAGATGTCGCTCTGGTCTTGCCGCAGATCAGGTCGAGCACGGTGGTCTTGCCGGCGCCGTTGGGGCCGATGATGACGCGGATCTCGTTGTCCTCGACATAGAAGGAGAGATCGTTGACCGCCTTGAAGCCGTCGAAGGAGACGGTGAGGCCGGAGACCGCGAGCAGGAAATCCTTGGGCTGATGACCGATGAGCATGACCCCTCTCCTCACTCCGCCGGTGCGCCGTCGGCGACGGGGAAGCCGTTGCCGGGTTTCGACTTACGCGAGGCCAGCAGGCGATCGATGTGCGGCTGGACGTAGTCCTGCCAGATGCCGGAGAGCCCGTTCGGGAATGCCAGCACGACTGCGATGAAGAGCGCGCCTAGGCCGAACAGCCAGAGTTGCGGGAAGGATTCCGACAGGCTGGTCTTGGCGAAGTTGACCAGCAGCGAGCCCCAGACTGCGCCGAAGATCGACATGCGCCCGCCGACCGCGGTGTAGATCACCATCTCGATCGACGGCACGATGCCGACGAAGGATGGCGACATGAACCCGACTTCGAGCGTGAACATGGCGCCGCCGATCGCGGCGAAGATCGCGGCGGCGCAGAAGGCGAAGATCTTGAAATTGGCGACGCTATAGCCGGAGAAGCGGACGCGGTCCTCCTGCTCACGCATCGCCACCAGGATGCGGCCGAGTTTCGTCAACCGGATGAACTGCGCGGCGATGATGCAGCCAAACAGCAGCACGACCTCGACGAAGTAGAGGATGAACTTGGCATGATCAGTGCGGATGTCCCAGCCGTGCAGCGTGCGCAAATCGGTGATCCCGTTGATGCCGCCGGTGTAGCCTTGCTGTCCGACGATCAGGATGGTCATGATCGCGGCGATCGCCTGGGTGATGATCGCGAAATAGACGCCGCCGACGCGCCGCTTGAACATCGCGGCGCCAATGATGAAGGCGAAGATGCCCGGCACCAGGATGATGGCGAGCAGCGTGATGGGAAAACTGTGGAACGGCTTCCAGAAGAAGGGGAGTTGCGTGAGCTGGTTCCAGTCCATGAAGTCGGGAATGCCTGGAGTCGACTGAATCTTGGTGTTCGCGACGCTGGAGGCTTCCAGCTTCAGGTACATCGCCATGCAGTAGCCGCCGAGGCCGAAGAACACGCCCTGCCCCAGGCTAAGGATTCCGCCATAGCCCCAGCACAGCACCAGCCCGATGCCGACGAAGGCGTAGGTGAGATATTTGGCGACCAGGTTGAGGCGGAAGATATCCAGCGACAGCGGCAGGATGACGAAGAGGAGTAGCGCGAGCGCGACGAAGCCGATCAGCTCGGTGCGGTTGAAAAAGCGCGAGTTGATGATCATGACATGCCTGCTTGTTCTTATTTGCGGACCTTGAGTGCAAACAGTCCCTGCGGCCGCACCATCAGGATCGCGACGATTGCAAGCAATGTCAGCACCTTCGCCATCGAACCCGACAGGAAGAACTCCATGGTCGACTGCGCCTGCGAGATGGTGAAGGCGGAAGCTATGGTGCCGACCAGCGAGGCGGCGCCGCCGAATACGACGACCAGGAAGGTGTCGACGATGTAGAGCTGGCCGGCGGTCGGCCCGGTCGAGCCGATCATGGTGAAGGCGCTGCCCGCGATGCCGGCGATGCCGCAGCCGAGGCCGAAGGTGTAGCGGTCGACCTTCTCGGTGTTGATGCCGACGGCCCCCGCCATCACGCGGTTCTGCACGACGGCGCGGACCTGGCGGCCCCAGCGCGACCAGAACAGCACATAGGCGACCACGATGGTGATCAAGACCGTCAGCGCCATCACGAACATGCCATTGATCGGGATCTGGATCGCGTCAGTCGCCTGCCAGGAGCCCATCATCCACTCGGGAAGCTCGACGCCGACCTCGCGCGCACCGAACACCGAGCGATAGGCCTGCTGCAGGATCAGGCTGAGCCCCCAGGTCGCGAGCAGCGTATCCAGCGGGCGCTTGTAGAGATGGCGTATCAGCGCCCACTCGACGAGCATTCCGAGCGCGCCTGAGGCTATGAACGCCAAGCACATCGCGATGAAGAAGTAGCCGGGAAACAGCGAGGGCAGATATTGCTGGAAGGCGCTCGACGTCATCCAGGTGACGTAAGCGCCGAGGATCATGAACTCGCCATGGGCCATGTTGATGACGCCCATCTGGCCGAAGATGATGGCGAGCCCCAGCGCCATCAGCACATAGACCGAGAACAGGATCAGTCCGGCGAAGCCTTGCATCGCGAAGATGGCGCCGAGATCGCTGAGCGAATAGTCACCGAACATGATCCGTCCTCTGAATGGGTCGGGCCTGCGCCCACGCGCGGCGCGTGCGTCTGGGGTGGCGCGGGCCCTGCGGCCCACGCCGATGTCATGAGAGTTGAGACCCGGCCTCAGCCGAGGCGCGTTCTCACTGGTAGCCCTTCGGGAACGGATCGGGCTCGACGAGATCGGCGGTCTCATAGATCAGTTCATACTGGCCGTCCGCCTTGGCGCGGCCAACGCGCGTCTTCGACCAGAGGTGATGGTTCTCGTGGATGCGGACATAGCCTTCCGGCGCGCCCTTGAACTCGACGCCGGGCGATGCCGCCGCGATCTTGTCGATGTCGAAGCTGCCGGCTTTCTCCACCGTCAGCTTCCACAGCCACGGGCCGAGATAGGCGGCCTGCGTGACGTCGCCGATCACGGTCTTCTCGCCCCACATCTTCTTGAAGGCGGCGACGAAGGCCTTGTTGTTGGGATTGTCGAGCGACTGGAAATACTTCATGCAGGCATAGGCGCCCGCGATGTTCTCGCCACCGATGCCGTCGATCTCGTCTTCGGTCACCGAGATCGTCAGCAGCGTCTGCTTGGAGAGGTCGATGCCGGCCGCCTTGAGCTGCTTGTAGAAGGCGACATTGGAGCCGCCGACGATGATGGCGTAGATCACGTCCGGCTTGGTCAATTTGATCTTGTTGATGACCGAATTGAACTGGGTGTGGCCGAGCGGGAAGTATTCCTCGCCCACGACCTTGGCGCCCTGCAAATGGCCTTCGATGTGCTTGCGCGCGATCTTGTTCGAGGTGCGCGGCCAGATGTAGTCGGAGCCGAGCAGATAGAAAGTCTTGGCGCCCTTGGTCTTGTTGACCCAGTCGAGGCCGGCGATGATCTGCTGGGTGGCTTCCTGGCCGGTGTAGATCACGTTCTTGGACTGCTCGAGGCCTTCGTAGAAGGTCGGGTAGTAGAGCATGCCGTTATATTGCTCGAACACCGGCAGCACCGCCTTGCGCGAGGCCGAGGTCCAGCAGCCCATCACGGCCGCGCATTTGTCGTTGACGAGGAGCTTCTTCGCCTTCTCGGCGAAGGTCGGCCAGTCGCTGGCGCCGTCCTCCTGGATGAACTTGATCTTGCGGCCGAGCACGCCGCCTTCCGCATTGATCTGCTCAATTGCCAGTTTTTCCGCTTCCACCGATCCGGTCTCCGAGATCGCCATGGTGCCGGTGACAGAATGCAGGATGCCGACGGTCACTTCGCTATCCGTGACGGCAAGGCCGGTGGTGTTGACCGCGGAAGTTGGGGGCGCCTCCGCGAACGAGGTTCGCGGCAGCAGCGAGATGGCCGGCAGCGCCGCCATTCCCATCAGTAGCTTGCGCCGAAGCGGCGACCGCAGGCCCGGTTTCTTTTCGTCTGACATGAGCACCCCACTGGTTCGAGAACGCGCTTAATGGTGAGGCGAGGATTGCCTAGAATTGTGCAGCGCACTGATACGCAAGATTGCGTATACTGCACCGCAAAATAGCGACGTAGGTTTTGGTACGGGATTTGCGAGCCAACCAGGCGGGACCAGCGTCGGCTCAGGAGGTGGGGATTTGGCAGGGCGGCAGCGGATAGACCGCGTCAGGCGCCAGTATAATCAGTGGGTTGCCAACCAAACGCTGGAAGATTACGCGCTGCGCTTCACCGCAAAGAGCGCGCGCCGCTGGTCCGCCGCCCGTGTCGCCAACACCGCGCTCGGCGCGATCTCGTTCCTGGCGCTGGAAGCGATCGGCGGCACCATCACGCTGAACTATGGCGCGATGAACGCAACCGCCGCGATCCTCGTGGTCAGCGCCATCATCTTCTGCTGCGGACTGCCTATCGCCTATAACGCCGCCAAGTTCGGCATCGACATCGATCTGCTGACCCGCGGCGCCGGCTTTGGCTATATCGGCTCGACCATCACCTCGCTGATCTACGCCTCCTTCACCTTCATCTTCTTTGCGATCGAGGCGGTGATCCTGGCGACCGCGCTCGAAATGTGCTTCGGCATTCCGCGGCCGATCGGCTATCTCATCAGCGCAGTCGTGATCATCCCGCTGGTGGTCTACGGCATCACCCTGATCAGCCGCTTCCAGTTGTGGACGCAGCCGATCTGGATCGTGCTGCACATCCTGCCCTTTGCCGCGATCGCCTATGCCCATCCGCGCTCCTTCATCGAATGGCGCAATTTTGCCGGCGAGCATGGCGACCCCTCCGGCCAACTCGACCTCCTGCTGTTCGGCACCGCGGCGTCCGTGGTGTTCTCGCTGGTGGCGCAGATCGGCGAGCAGGTCGACTTCCTCCGCTTCCTGCCGCGCGACCGGCGCACCTCACGGCGAGCATGGTGGATTGCGCTGCTCAGTGCCGGTCCCGGCTGGATCGTGCTCGGCGCGCTGAAACTGCTGGCCGGATCGTTCCTCGCCTTCTTTGCGCTCAGCCATGGTGTCTCCTATGAGCACGCCGCCGAGCCGGCGAACATGTATCTGGAAGCGTTTCGCTACGTGCTGTCGCAGCCCGATCTCGCACTGGCGCTGACCGGCACCTTCGTGATCCTCTCGCAGGTCAAGATCAACGTCACCAACGCCTATGCCGGCTCGATCGCCTGGTCGAACTTCTTCTCCCGCCTCACCCACAGCCATCCCGGCCGCGTGGTCTGGCTGGTCTTCAACGTGATCGTCGCGCTGCTGTTGATGGAGATCGGCGTCTACAAGGCGCTGGAGCAGACGCTCGCGCTCTATTCCAATGTCGCCATCGCCTGGGTCGGCGCGCTGGTGGCCGATCTCGTCGTCAACAAGCCGCTGGGACTGCGGCCGCAGCACATCGAGTTCAAGCGCGCCCATCTCTGCGACATCAACCCGGTCGGCGTCGGCGCGATGCTGATCGCGACCATCGTCTCGATCAGCGCTTTCTATGGCGTGTTCGGTCCAACCGCGAAAGCGCTCTCCGCCTTCGTCGCGCTGGCGGTGGCATTCGTCACGGCGCCGCTGATCGCCTGGGCTACCGACGGCAAATACTACATCGCGCGCAAGCCGAAGCGGAGTTGGCAGAACCTCGAGCAGATCCAGTGCTGCATCTGCGAGCATTCCTTCGAACCCGAGGACATGGCCTCCTGCCCCGCCTATGCCGGCCCGATCTGCTCCTTGTGCTGCTCGCTGGATGCGCGCTGCCACGATCTCTGCAAGCCGCATGCGCGGATCCAGGCGCAGGTGTCAGAGACGCTGGGCAAGTTGCTGCCGCAGCCGATCTATGCCCGCATCAATTCCCAGCTCGGGCATTATCTGGGCGTGTTCGCGGTCTCCGCGGGCCTGGTCGGGCTGGTGCTCGGCCTGATCTATCTGCAGACCTCGGCGACGGTTGAAGCCGGCGACCTGTTGTCGGACGTGCTGTGGAAAGTGTTCTTCGCGCTGACGATCATCATCGGCGTGGTCGCCTGGCTGTTCGTGCTGGCGCAACAGAGCCGGCGCGCGGCCGAGGAAGAGACCCGGCGGCAGACCGCGCTCCTGATCCAGGAAATCGACGCTCACAAGCGCACCGACGCTGAACTGCAGCGTGCCAAGGAAGTCGCTGAATCCGCCAACCTTGCCAAGAGCCGCTATGTCGTCGGCCTGAGCCACGAACTGCGCTCGCCGCTCAACGCGATCTCCGGCTATGCGCAACTCCTTGAGCAGGACAACAGCCTGCAGATGCGGCCGCGCGAGCAGGTCCGCGTGGTCCGCCGCAGCGCCGACCATCTCTCCGGACTGATCGACGGCATTCTGGACATCTCCAAGATCGAGGCCGGCCGGCTGTATCTCTCGCGAGACGAGGTGCGCCTGAATGATTTCCTCGACCAGCTCGTTGGCATGTTCCGCCTGCAAGCCGCCGCGAAAGGCATCGAATTCGTGTTCAAGCGGCCTGCCGTGCTGCCGGTCGTGGTCTATGCCGACGAGAAGCGGCTGCGGCAGATCCTGATCAATCTGCTCTCGAACGCGATCAAGTTTACGCAAACCGGCCACGTGCAGTTCGTGGTGCACTACCGCAGCCCGGTCGCCGAATTCGAGGTGATCGACACCGGGCCGGGCATCCAGCCTGATGATCTCGAGCGCATCTTCGCGCCGTTCGAACGCGGCGCGCTCGGCGCTTCGCAGCCGCAGACCGGGACCGGACTTGGGCTGACCATCAGCCGACTGCTGGCCGGCGTGATGGGAGGCGACATCAAGGTGATCAGCACAGTCGGCGCCGGCAGCACGTTCCGGGTCAAGATATTGCTGTCGGAGGTCACCAACCCGCGTCGCAGCGCGCCGACCGATGCGCCGGTCTATGGCTACCACGGGCCGCGCAAGACCATCCTGATCACCGACGACGATCCGACGCACCGCGATCTCTTGCGCGAGGTGCTGGCGCCGCTCGGCTTCATCCTGCTCAGCGCGCCCGACGGTCCCGGCTGCCTGGCATTGGCGCAGCATTGCCGGCCCGACCTGTTCCTGCTCGACATCTCCATGCCCGGCATGGACGGCTGGATGGTGGCGGAGGCGCTGCGTTCGACCGGCCATCACCAGGCGCGCATCCTGATGATCTCGGCGAGCGCGCTGGAGGCGCATGGCGCGCCGCTCGCGCAGCCGTTCCATGACGGCTACCTGATGAAGCCGATCGATATCCCGCGCCTGCTCGGAACCATCCGCCTGCTGCTCAAGCTCGAATGGCAGCACGACGCCGACGAGGCGCCACTGCCGCAGTGGCGGCCGGAGAGCGGCTCGCGGCCGCCGGTGAAATATATCGAGGAACTGATCGGCCTCGGGCAGTTGGGCTACATCCGGGCGATCCAGCTCAAGCTCGACGAGATCGGAACCGAACATCCCGAGCATGCGGATTTCGTCACGCAGATGCGTTCATTGGTCGATCGCTTCGACCTCGATCAGTACATGGCGACCCTGAAGGCGCTGCACAGCTATGACCACTGAAAGCAAGAAGCGCGACGTCGCGCTGGTCGTCGACGACTCGCCGGAGACGCTGCGGCTTTTGACCGACGCGCTCGACGGTGCCGGCATGACCGTGATGGTGGCGCTCGACGGCGCATCCGCGATGCGGATCGTGGACCAGATCACGCCCGACATCGTCCTCCTCGACGCGGTCATGCCCGGCATGGATGGGTTTGAGACCTGCCGTCGGCTAAAGCGTGATGCCGGGCTGGACAATGTGCCGATCATTTTCATGACCGGCCTCGCCGAGACCGAGCACATCGTGCGCGGGCTGGAGGCTGGCGGCGTCGACTACGTGACCAAGCCGATCGTGGTGCAGGAGATGCTGGCGCGCATCCGCGTCCATCTCGCCAACGCGCGGCTGACGCAGAGCGCGCGCGCCGCGCTCGACGTCTCCGGCCGCTATCTGCTCGCGGTCAACGATCACGGCAAGGTCTTGTGGGCGACGCCGCAAGCGCAGAGGCTGCTGTCGGACACGCTGGCGGAAGACGGCGATGACGTCGTGCTGCCCGATCCGATCCCGCAATGGCTGGAGCAGGCGCAAAAGGGCAAGACGGCAGCGAAGACCACGACCATGGCCTCGTTTCCGGGTAACGAGCAATTGCGGCTGCAATATATGGGCAAGCTCGGCGCCAACGAATTCCTGTTGCGGCTCGCCAAGGACACCAGCGCCGACATGCCGGCGGAATTCTCCAGCGAACTCGGCCTCACCACCCGCGAGGGCGAGGTGCTGTCATGGCTCTCCAAGGGCAAGACCAACCGCGACATCGCGCAGATCCTGGGGCTGAGCCCGCGCACGGTCGACAAGCATCTGGAGCAGATCTACTCCAAGCTCGGCGTGGAGAACCGTACGGCGGCGGCGGCGATCGCGGTGAATGCGAAGAACCGGAGGTCGTGAGGCGGCTTACGCGATCCCATCTATCCGTCATCGCCCGGCTTGACCGGGCGATCCAGTATCCACCGAAGGCCGTGATCGAGCCGAGACGCCGCCGGTTACTGGATGCCCCGCCTTCGCGGGGCATGACGGAGGGAGATTGTCTAGCGATCGAGCACGCTGATGTCAGCCACCAGCACCGTGCCCGTGGCCGACTCCGTGATGTAGAGCCGGTCGCGGCTGGCGCCGCCGATCGCGACGTTGGTGACCGCATTGCCCGCGCAGGACTTGATGCGCGCGATCAGTTCGCCTGATGGCGCGAACACGAAGACGTGGCCGAGCGAGACATGGGCGACGAACAGCCGACCGGCTTTGTCCATCGTGATCCCATCGGGGCCGCCGGGGCCGAACATCGAGCAGAAGCGGCCGACCTTGGATACGCTGCCGTCCTTCATGAACGGCGCGCGCCACACCGCGTTGTCGCGCGTCATCGCGACGAACAGCACGGCCTCGTGCGGATCGAGCACCAGCCCATTGGGGCTGACACCGGTGTCGATCAGGCAATCGAGCTGGCCGCTCGCCCGCAGGCGGTAGACGCGGCCGCTCGGATCGTGCAGGCCGGTCTGGCCCTGGTCGGTGAAATAGATGTCGCCGTTGGAGCCGATGTGCAGATCGTTGCAGCCGCGGAAGGATTCCGAATTGCGCGAGGTCAGCACCGGAAGCATCCGCCCTGCCCGCGCGTCGAGCTCCATGATGCCGTGCCTGTAATCGGCAACGAAGATGCGGCCCTTGGAATCGATCTTCAGCCCGTTCGGCCATCCCTGATATTCGGCGGCCAGCGACCATTTTCGGTCAGGCGAAATCTTGAAGATGCGGCCGAACGGAATGTCGACGATGTAGAGATTGCCGTCGGCGTCGAAGGACGGGCCTTCGATGAAGCAATCGGTCGGCTGACCCGGGCGATTGGCATCGGCCCATTCGGTTGACTGCTTGCGCCGGAATTCGTCCGGCATGGCGGAGAAGATCGTGGTCTCGATCAGTTTCGGCGGCGTTTCCAGATACAGCATTTCTTGGTTCACCCGTTAGCGGAACGGGCGGCACCATAGAGGACATCGAAGTCGGCGTCGATTGCCTCCCCACCGTCATTGCGAGCGGAGCGAAGCAATCCATGCTGCCACCTGCTGAAGCATGGATTGCTTCGTCGCTTCGCTGCTCGCAATGACGTGAAGAGAGTTAGTTCGCAACTGCCAACGGATGTTGATCTGGGCTGGACGCTCCCGTCTGCGCGATCAGCCGCTTCAATTCCGGGATGCAGGAGCCGCAATTGGTGCCGGCCTTGAGCTTCGCGCCGATCTCTGCCGGCGAACGCGCGCCGCCGGCGATCGCATCGCAGATCGTGGCACGGCCAACGTCGAAGCAGGCGCAGACGACCGGGCCGGCATTGGCAAGGCCGTCTGCCGATTTGCCCGACAGCAGCATGCGGCGTTGCGCATCGCTGAGCGCATCGGCGACAAACAGGCTTTTCACCACGTTCCAGTCGCCGGCATCATCAGCGGGGCCGATGAACAGGCAGGTCTCGATATGGTCGTCCTTGAAGGAGGCGCCGCGGTAGATGCCGCCGCCGAAATCCTTGTATTCGGCGAGATCGCCCTCGGTGCTCATCCTGAGCCAGAGCTGCCAGCCCAACAGGTCGGCGTTGTCAGCGAACAGATAGCCGTGGCCGCCATTGACCGCAACGCGCGCGACCCAGGCATGAACAGGCAATTGCAGCGGCTGGCGCGACAGCGCGAAGCCGCGGAACACATATTCGTACGGCGCGATCGAGGCCGGCGTCGCCTTGTTCTCGGGCTGGCCGGAGAACGGATCGGTGAAGGGCGCAACCAGCGATCCGACGCGGGCGCCGGTCGCGGTGGCCTCGCTCCAATGGATCGGTGCGAACAGCATGCCGCGCTGCTGGCGCTCGCTGACGACGACGCGGAGCGTGCATTGCCCGTAATCGGTGGTGACGCGGGCAAAACTGCCGTCGGCAACGCCGTAGCGCAGCGCATCATCAGGGTGAACCTCCACGAACGGCTCGGGCAGATGCTGGCCGAGCCTCGGGCTCTCGCCGGTGCGCGTCATCGTGTGCCACTGGTCGCGGATGCGACCGGTGTTGAGGCGCAACGGCCGCGCTGGCGTCGTCTCGGTCCGCAGCGCCGGAATCTCCGGCGCGACGAAGCGCGCCTTGCGATCGTTGGCGAAGAAGCCGCCTTCGGCGAAGAAGCGCTGCTGCGGCGACGCATCCTGTCGCATTGGCCATTGCACCGGCGCCATCGCGTCAAAAGCATCGTCCGACAACGACGTCAGCGCGCCGATATCGAAATCTCTGATGCCATTGTTCTCGAACGCCGACAGCGCCGCGTGCTCGCGGAAGATGTCCGCGGCGGACTTGAAGTCGAAGGCGGAACCGAAACCGAGCCGCCTTGCGACCTCGCAAAGGATCCACCAGTCCGGCTGCGCTTCGCCAGGAGACTCGAGGAACGCGCGCTGGCGCGAGATGCGGCGCTCGGAATTGGTCACTGTCCCGGATTTCTCGCCCCAGGCCTGCGCCGGCAACAGCACATGCACCCCGGCATCGACGGTGTCGTTGGAGCGGACATTCTCCGACACCACCAATAATTCGAGCTTCTTCAACGCTTCGCGCGCGGCATCGGCATCCGGAAGCGAAACCGCCGGGTTGGTGCCCATCACCCACAACGCCTTGATCTCGCCGCGCCTGATCGCCTCGAACATCTGCACCGCTTTCAGGCCCTCATGGGTGGCGATGCGCGGCGCCTTCCAGAACCGGCGGACGCGGTCGATATCCGGCGGCGTGAATGCCATGTGGGCGGCGAGCTGGTTGGCGAGACCGCCGACTTCGCGCCCGCCCATCGCATTTGGCTGTCCCGTCAGCGAGAACGGCGACGCGCCGACCTTGCCGATG
The DNA here is from genome assembly GCF_000426245.1 of Bradyrhizobium sp. Ai1a-2. GTDB lineage: Bacteria > Pseudomonadota > Alphaproteobacteria > Rhizobiales > Xanthobacteraceae > Bradyrhizobium. Next base: position 34,769 of record NZ_AUEZ01000046.1, read on the forward strand.
CGGCCCGTGGCGAGGTGGCAGTTGAGGATGGCGTTGACCTTGTCGGTGCCCTGCGCCGACTGGTTGACGCCCTGCGAATACAGGGTCACCACGCGGGGCGTGTTGGCGAACATCTTGAAGAACGCGGCGACGTCCTGCTCCGAGAGGCCGGTGGCGAGCGCCGTCGCGGCGGCGCTGCCGGCCATGCCGCGGGCGCGGGCCAGCGCCTCGTCGAAGCCGCTCGTGTAGTGGTCGATATAGGTTTGATCGAGCGCGCCGGCATCAGTGAGATGCACCAGCAGGCCGCAGAACAGCGCGGTGTCGGTGCCGGGCTTCAGGCCGAGGAACAGGTCGGCATCTTCTGATGTATCGGTGCGGCGCGGATCGATCACCACAATGCGCGCGCCGCGCTGCTGCTTGTTGGCGAGCATGCGCTGGAACAGCACCGGATGGCACCAGGCGGCGTTGGAGCCGACCAGCACCAGGAGGTCAGCCTGTTCGAGATCCTCGTAACAGCCGGGCACAGTGTCGGCGCCAAAGGCACGGCGATGGCCGGCCACGGAGGACGACATGCACAGCCGCGAATTGGTGTCGACATTGGCGCTGCCGATGAAGCCCTTCATCAGCTTGTTGGCGACGTAGTAATCCTCCGTCAGCAACTGCCCGGAGAGATAGAACGCGACCGCGCCGGGGCCATCGCGCGCGATGATGTGCTTGAAGCGGTGCGCAACATGGTCGAGCGCGTCGCTCCAGGCGATGCGCTCCATCCCCTTGTCGCAGCGGATCATCGGATGAAGCAGCCGGTTCGACAGCCCGAGTGTTTCGCCGAGCGCGGAGCCCTTCGAGCAAAGCCGGCCGAAATTGGCGGGATGATCGGGATCGCCCGCGATCGCGGCGCCGCCCTTGCCGTCCGGCGTCGCCAGCACGCCGCAGCCGACGCCGCAATAGGCGCAGGAGGTCTTGACGGTGTGAAGCGCTGGATCGGCGGTCATGCCGCCTCCGCCAGCGAACGGCCGAACATCATGTCGCCGCGGATCTTGGCAATCGGCCTCCCGCTGCGGATCAGGTCGAGATACCAGAGCGCATCTGACGTGTCGCCGATCAGGACCGCACCGGTCAGCCGCCCGTCTGCAATCACCAGCTTCTTGTAGGTACCGTGGTTAACGTCGCTGAACACGATGCTCTCGCTGCCTTCGGCGCCCATGAAATCGCCGGCGGAAAACACGCTGACACCGGACACTTTCAAATTGGTTGCGACGATGCTGCCGCCATAGGCGACATCCTGGCCGGCAAGATGCCGCGCCAGCACCCGCGCCTGCTCATAGGCGGGCTCGACCAGGCCATAGCAGATGCCCCGATGTTCGGCGCATTCGCCGATCGCAAACACGCCTTCCGCAGCGGTCTGTAAGCAATCGTCAACCACGATGCCGCGATTGACGGCAATGCCGGCTTCCTTTGCCAACGCGATGTTGGGCCGGATGCCGGCGGCAAAGATCACCGCGTCCGCCTTGATCAGGCGTCCATCCGCAAGCTCGACGCCTTCGACGCGGCTTTCGCCATGGATGCGCGCTGTGCTGGCCTCGAGCAGGATCTCGATGCCCTTCTGCTCGACCAGCGATTTCAGGAGCGCGCCTGCCGGAGCATCGAGCTGGCGCTCCATCAGCCGGTCCATCAGGTGCACCAGCGTCACCGGCGCGCCGGCCTTTGCAAGCCCATAGGCCGCTTCAAGCCCGAGCAATCCGCCGCCGATCACGACCACGCGCGTCTTGCGCGCGGCGAGCGCGAGCAAGAGGTCGACATCGCGGCTGTCGCGAAACGTGTGCACGCCGGCGAGATCGGCGCCGGGCACGTTGAGCCGCAGCGCCGACGAGCCGGTGGTCAAGACCAGCTTCGAGAAGGCGATGCTCTCCTCGCCTTCGATCTTCAGCTCGCGGCGGCCGACATCGATCTCGGTGGCGATGCAGCCATATTTCAGCGTGACGCCGCGGTCGCGCCACCACGAGGCCGGCTGCAGCTCGATATCCTGCGACGTGGTCTCGCCGGCAAGGACCGAGGACAGCAGCACGCGGTTATAGGCCAGCCGTGGCTCGCTGCCGATCACGGCGATGGCGTAGCGTCCGAGCGCCACCTTCGACAATTCGTCGACCAGGCGCGCGGCCGCCATCCCGTTGCCGACAATGACCAGCGGTTCGCTCACGGCACTTCCTCTAGTTGGCGGCCTGAGTGCCGCCGTAGGCTTCCGAAATCATGTAGCCGGACAACGTGCCATAGGCCGCGATCCAGGCTTCGGCGACTTCCGACGTCCAGGCGTCGCCGAGCCCTTTCTCCAAGGTCCACAACAGCGCGCCACCGACAACCGGATAGTGCTCCGGCTTGGTCCCGTAGCTCACATGCCGCTTGGCGAGCGCGCTTGCGGCGGGCAGCACGGCTTGCAGATTGCTGAGGCCGTTCACCACCACAGCCAGAACCGCCATCAGTTTCTTGCGCTGCTCGCTCATGTCGTCCGGAAACATCGCCCTCACCGTCGGCGCGACCTCGAACAGGCGATCGTAGAAGATCATCGCGGCCTGCTCGGAGATCGGCGCAACTTTCGAGAAACTCTCCTGCACCAGTTTGACCTGCTCCGGTGTCATTGCTTTCTCCATCTCCACTCGTCATGTGCGGGTTTGACCCGCGCATCCATCGCAAAGAATCTTCCGCCTTCGATGGATTGCCGGGTGATTTGTGCGAAGACGCGCTTCGCGCTCCAGCCCGCCAATGACGACTGCGGACTACGCCGCCTCGACGAAGCGATGCCGCTCGTAGAGGAATTCCAGCACGCGCTGCCGGCATTTGAGGTAGCCCGGATTGGTCGCGAGCTCGAGCCGCTTGCGCGGCCGCGCCAGCGGCACTTCCAGCACTTCACCGATCCGTGCGCTCGGACCGTTGGTCATCATGACGATGCGGTCCGACAACAGCACCGCCTCGTCGACGTCATGGGTGATCATCAAAATGGTGTTGCCGAGCTTCTGGTGCAGGGCCATCACGGAATCTTGCAGATGCGCACGGGTGAGCGCGTCGAGCGCGCCAAAGGGCTCGTCGAGCAGCAGCACCTTCGGCTCCATGGCGAGCGCCCGCGCGATGCCGACGCGCTGCTTCATGCCGCCGGAGATTTCGTTGGGGCGCTTGTCCTTGGCATGCGCCATCTGCACGAGGTTGAGATTGTGCATCACCCAGGCATCGCGCTCAGCCCGCGTCTTGGTCCTGGCGAACACCTTGTCGACACCGAGCTTGACGTTCTCGTAGACCGTCAGCCACGGCAGCAGGCTGTGGTTCTGGAACACGACGGCGCGATCCGGCCCCGGCGAGTTGACTTCGCGGTTCTCGAGCAGCACGCCGCCACGCGTGGCGCCGGTGAGGCCAGCCACGATGTTGAGCAGCGTGGACTTGCCGCAGCCGGAATGGCCGATGATCGAGACGTACTCGCCCTTGTCGATCGTCAGGTTGATGTCCTTCAGAACCTCGGTGGTGGCATTGCCGCGGGTGAAGGTCTTGTCGATGTGGTCGAGCTTCAGATAGGCCTGCATGACATTTCCCCTCAGTTCACGGCGGTGCCGCGGGTCACGATCTTCGCGAGTCCCGCGATCAGGCGGTCGAGCACGAAGCCGATGATGCCGACATAGAACAGCGCCAGGATGATTTCGCTGATGTGCGAGGAATTCCAGGCATCCCAGATGAAGAAGCCGATGCCGACGCCGCCGATCAGCATTTCCGCCGCAACGATCGCCAGCCACGACAGGCCGATGCCGATGCGAAGACCGGTGAACATATATGGCGCGGCCGCCGGGATCATGATTTTGGTGAAGAACTCGAGCGGATTGAGCTGCACGACCGCGGCGACGTTGCGGTAATCCTGCGGGATGTTGCGGATGCCGACCGCGGTGTTGATGATGATCGGCCACACCGAGGTGATGAAGATCACGAAGATCGCCGACGGATGACCGTCGCGGAAGGCGGCGAGCGACAGCGGCAGCCAGGCGAGCGGCGGAATCGTGCGCAGCACCTGGAACAATGGATCAAGCCCGCGCATCGCCCAGACCGATTGTCCGACCAATGTGCCGAGCGCAATGCCGACGATCGCTGCGATCGAATAGCCGTAGGCGACGCGCTGCAGGCTCGCCGACAGGTGCCAGAACAGACCCTTGTCGATGCCGCCATGATCGAAGAACGGATCGAAGATCAGTTCCCTGGTATCGCTGAACACGCGCGAGGGCGGCGGCAGTGCCGAGCCGGCGCGCCGGCAGATCAGTTCCCAGACCACGAGCAGGAGCGCGACGACGATCAGCGGCGGCACCACGCGCACCGCAGCCTCCCTCGCCATTTTGATATACTTCTCGGACTGCGGCGCACGCTTCGGCGTCATGGTCACGACCGGTGCGGACGCGACCGGAAGCGCCGTCATCGCGGCGTCGGTTTTCACTGCAGGCATAGACATCGAAAATCTCTCTCCGTGTTCAGATGGCAGGCCACGCGCGGATGCGCGCTGGCCCGCTCGGATCAGACGTCAACACGCTTGATGGACAGCGACTTCAGATAGGCCGACGGATTCTCGGGATCGAACACCTTGCCGTCGAAGAAGGTCTCCTTGCCGCGCGAGGTCGAGGTCGGAATTTCGGACGCGGGCACGCCCATTTCCTTGGCCGCCTCGCGCCACATATCTTCGCGATTGACCTTGGCGATCAGCGCCTTGGTGTCGAAGCCCGCTTCATATTTGCCCCAGCGGATGTCTTCGGTGAGGAACCAGAGATCGTGACTCTGGAACGGATAGGACGCGAAGTCGCGCCAGTACTTCATGATGTGCGGCGAGTTCTCGACCACCTTGCCGGGGATGCCGTAGTCGAACTTGCCCGCGCTGCGATCATAGACGTCCTCGACGGGGCAATTCATCCATTGCCGCTTGCCCATGATCGAGGCGAGTTCCTGCTTGTTCTCCGCCTTGTCGGACCATTGCTGAGCTTCCATCACTGCCATCAGCAGCGCCTTGGCGGCTTTCGGATATTTGTCGACGAAAGCGGCGCGCATGCCGAACGACTTTTCCGGATGCTTATTCCATATTTCCCCGGTCGTGACGGCGGTGTAGCCGATGCGCTGGTGGATCAACTGCAGATTCCAGGGCTCGCCGACGCAAAAGCAATCCATGGTGCCGACCTTCATATTGGCGACCATCTGCGGCGGCGGGACAACGATGGTCTCGATGTCCTTGTCCGGATCGATGCCACCGGCCGCGAGCCAATAGCGAATCCAGAGATCATGGGTGCCGCCTGGGAAGGTCATGGCCGCCTTCACGGCCTTGCCGGAAGCTTTCTTCTTTTCCAGCGCCGCCTTGAACGGCGTGGCGTCGACGCCGAGCTTGAGATCGGCGTATTCGGCGGCGACCGAGATGCACTGACTGTCGAGGTTGAGCCGCGCCAGGATGTACATCGGCGTCGGCTGGTTGTTCTGCGTCACCTTGCCAGCCGAGATCAGGTAAGGCATCGGGGTGAGGATATGCGCGCCGTCGATACCGTTGCCCTCAGAGCCGAGCACGAGATTGTCGCGCGTCGTGCCCCATGAGGCCTGCTTCTGCACGTCGACATCGGGCATGCCGTATTTGGCGAACATGCCCTTGTCCTTGGCCACGAACAGCGGGCCGGCGTCACTGAGCGCGATGAAGCCGAGCTTGGCGCCCTTCACCTCGGGACCCGCGCCTTGCGCGAACGCGCCGGCCGGGAAATTCAATCTCGCCGCGGCCAGCAATGCGGCCGTTCCGCTTGCCGCCTTCAGGATCTGGCGGCGGCTGACGCCACGGGAGGTCTCGTTGGTCGGCTTCGTCATGGGTGCAAATGTCCTTTGCGTCTGCATGCCCGTCCGCTTTGTGGCGCCGCCCCGAAAGCGCACGGGGTCACGTCCTGGGGAGGCCCCAGTCTGGCGGTGTCACAATTCGGATGATTGGTTTCGAGGGACGGCTTCAATGGCGTCGCAACATAGCTATTCAAGCTTCGTGCCAAGCCGCGACGTTGGAAAAATTCTAAGAAATATAATGGGTTGCGAGTTGCATCGGTCAGCGCGGCTCGCCCGGTTCCGCCGCCAAATTTTGCGATTCGCTCAATCCTTGTGCGCCGCACAAGAATTGAGCAGGCCCTGCTTGAGCCGTAGCCCGGGTGGAGCGGAGCGCAACCCGGGGACGCCTGCACGCGTGGTTACGAGTGATCCCGGGTTTCGCTGCGCTCCACCCGGGCTACACGTCCCCCTAGGCGTCTTCAGAGACCTTCTCGGCCTTGACGCCGAGCGGCGCCGGCGGCGTTCCCTCGCCTGGCTTGATGCGGAAGTCGTAGGTCATCAGGTGCCACGGCTCGCTCGTCTTCGTGCCGTCGGGCATGACCGGATCGGTGCGCTTCTCGATCTTCGCGACCAGCTCGTCCTTGACGCCGAACACCACGTCGGAGTCGAGATATTTGTCGCCCTCCATGAAGACGTGGGTGATCAGCGGCTCATAGCCCTTCGCCGCGACCAGGAAATGGATGTGCGCGGGCCGCATTGGATGGCGCCGTGTCTGCATGATCATCTCGCCGACCGGGCCATCGGTCGGGATCGGATAGCTGCAGGGCAGGATGGTGCGGAAATGGAAGCGGCCATCATCGCCGGTGATGAAGCGCGCCCGCGACGACGGGCCTTGCGTCGCATAGCTCGCCTTCTGTGAATCGTAGAAGCCATCATCATCGGCGTGCCAGACGTCGACCGGTGCGCCCGCGACCGGCTTGCCGTCGAGATCGGTGACGCGCGCCTGCACGTAAAGCCGCTCGCCCGGCAGCGTCGACGAGATGTCGGTGCCATCAGGCGTCACCTTGTGCTCGCCGACATAGAACGGACCGAGCACCGTGGTCTCGGTGGCCCCATCGCGATCGCGGTGGTTGACCGCATCGACCAGCATGGAGACGCCAAGCACGTCGGAGAGCAGGATGAATTCCTGGCGGATATCGGTGCATTTGTGGCCGGTGCGGGTCAGGAAATCGATCGCATATTCCCATTCCTCGAAGGTGAGGTCGGTGCGGCGGACATAGTCGTGCAGCGACTTCACCAACTCCTGAAGCAGGAATTTGGCCCGCGGGCTTGGCGTTTCCTCGAAGCTCTGGATGACGGCAGCGGTCAGCTCGGTGTCGTTGAATTGCGGCATTGCTTCCATCCCTGCGAAATCGGCATCGCTTGGCTTCAGCCTACACGATGGCCCACTGCGGCGTAAGCGCCAGGTGATTGGAACATGGGACACTTTTCGGCTATCAAGGCCCGCCTCACAACCGGAGAAGAGCGATGCTTGCCCCCACCCCCGCTTCCCCCGAATCCGCCGGCATGTCGCAAGCGGCGCTCGATCGCCTCGAAGACCACCTGAAGCGGCGCTACATCGAGGCCGGCCGGTTTCCGGGCACCCAGCTCCTGATCTATCGCCGCGGCAAGATCGTGCATTCGACCGTGCAGGGCTTTGCGGATGTCGAGCGGAAGGTGCCGGTCAAGGACGACACCATCTTCCGTATCTATTCCATGACCAAGCCGATCACCTCGGTCGCCTTCATGATGCTGGTCGAGGAAGGCCTCGTGGCGCTCGACGACCCGGTCCACAAATATATCCCGGAATGGAAGAACCTCGGTGTGTTCCAGGCCGGCACCGCGCCGGCGTTCCTGACCAAGCCGCCGTCACGGCCGATGCAGATCGTCGACCTGCTGCGGCACACTTCTGGACTCACCTACGGCTTCATGCAGCGCTCCAACGTCGATGCCGCCTATCGCGAGAACAAGATCGGCGACGTCGTCAAGGCCGGTACGCTCGACAGCATGATCGAGGATCTGGCAAAAATCCCGCTGGAGTTCTCGCCGGGCGAGGCCTGGAATTATTCTGTCGCCACCGACGTGCTCGGCTATCTCGTGGGCAAGATCAGCGGCATCCCGTTCGAGCAGTTCCTGAAGCAGCGCATCTTCAATCCGCTCGGCATGAACGATACCGATTTCTTCGTCCCGGCGGAGAAAGCCCATCGCTTCGCCGCCTGCTATTCCGCAGACCCGCAGGGCGGCATCACCTTCCATCCGACTGAGCGCAAAGGCGGGCTGACGCTGCAGGATGACCCGGCCACCAGCTCGTTCCTGTCGCCGCCCTCGCTGATCTCCGGCGGCGGCGGATTGTGCTCGACAGCGGCCGACTATCTCACCTTCTGCCGCGCGCTGCTCAATGGCGGCGAACTCGGTGGCGTGCGGCTGATCGGACCGAAGACCCTGAAGCTGATGACGTCGAGCCACCTGCCCGGCAATGTCGACCTGCCGACGATGTCGCGCTCGCTGTTCTCGGAGGCGGGCTATAACGGCATCGGCTTCGGCCTCGGCTTTGCAGTGACCATGACCCCGGCGCAGACCCTGCTCGCCGGCAGCCCCGGCGAATACAATTGGGGCGGCGCTGCAACCACGTCGTTCTGGATCGACCCGGCCGAGGAGCTGATCGCGATCTTCATGACGCAGGTGCTGCCCTCCAGCGCCTACCCGCTCCGGCGCGAGCTGCGCACCATGGTGTACGCGGCGATCACCGACAGCAATCTTTAGATCCTTCTTTTGACGCGTTTTCTTCACGCGAACCGGTGTCCACTTCGCTCGAAAGCGCTCTTCCGTATTGTTCCGCGGCGTATCGCAAGACGCGCCGCGGAACTTCGACGGCGCGCGAATCGTCATGACGCGTGCTTGGCACGCAAGTTGCTACGCATGGGCGAACCCCATCGGAGCAGACCATGTCGAGCATCGCCGCAACAGCAGCCACCGAAACCCGCAAGCCGCTCTACACATCCCTTTTCGTCCAGGTGCTTGCCGCGTTGCTGCTCGGTATCGCGCTCGGCGTGGCAGCCCCCGACTTCGCGATCGGGCTGAAGATCTTCAGCGACGCATTCCTCAAGCTGATCTCGATGATCGTGGCGCCGATCGTGTTCTGCGTGGTCGTGCACGGCATTGCCGGTGCCGGCGACCTCAAGAAGGTCGGCCGCGTCGGCGTCAAGGCGCTGATCTATTTCGAGGTGATGACGACGATCGCGCTCGTCGTCGGCCTCCTGCTCGCCTATCTGTTCGGGCCCGGCCATGGCATGAACATCGACGCTGCAACGCTCGATGCCAAGGCGCTCAACACCTATGCCGACAACGCCCACAAGCTGCAGGGCGGCGGTATCGGCGCTTTCCTCCTGAACGTCATTCCGTCCACCTCCTTCGATGCGCTCTCGCGCAACGACGTGCTGCAGGTGCTGTTCTTTGCGGTGATCTTCGGCGTCAGCCTGGCGCTGGTCGGCGGCGAAAAGGGCGAGAAGGTCACCTCCCTGATCGACGCGGTGTCGGCGGTGCTGTTCCGCGCGATGGGACTGATCGTGCGCGTGGCGCCGCTCGGCGTGCTCGGCGCGGTGGCCTATACGGTCGGCAAATACGGCGTAGGCTCGCTCAAGCAACTGGTCTCGCTGGTCGCGCTGTTCTACGTCTCGGTCGCGATCTTCGTGTTCGGCGTGCTCGGCGGCGTCATGGCCCTGGCCGGCATCAACCTCCTCAAATTCCTGGGCTACCTGCGCGAGGAATTGACCATCGTGCTGGCCACCGCCTCGTCCGATGCGGTGCTGCCGCAGATCATGCGCAAGCTGGAGCGATTGGGCGTCAAGGACTCCGTCGTCGGGCTCGTGATCCCGACCGGTTATTCATTCAACCTCGACGCCTTTTCGATCTATCTCACCCTGGCGGTGGTGTTCATCGCGCAGGCCACCAACACGCCGCTGTCGTTCGGGGATCTGTTGCTGGTGCTCGGCGTCTCGCTGATCACCTCGAAGGGCGCGCACGGCGTGCCAGGCTCGGCGATCGTGATCCTGGCGGCGACGCTGAACGCTGTGCCGTCCATTCCCGCCATCGGCCTCGTGCTGGTGCTGTCGGTCGACTGGTTCATCGGCATGGCCCGCGCGCTTGGCAACCTGATCGGCAACTGCGTTGCGACAGTCGTGGTGGCGGCGTGGGAAGGCGATCTCGACCGCGAGAAGGCCCGCCGCGTCCTCGACGGTGCCGAACTGGTCGACGTGACGGCGGGCTAGAGCATGACCCGGAAAAGCGAGCACCGGCTTTCCGAAAAAGATCATGCTCAAACAAACAGCTAAAGCCGGATGACGATTCGAAGAAAAGTCATCACGCTGTAGAGCGAAGCGCAGCTTGGCGCTCGCGCCGGCCGCGCTATTTGACCAGTTTCAGGTAAGGCGGCAGCGGCCTGCCGGAGACCGACCGCACTTCCTGCGGCGGTCGCTCTTCCGGAGTCATCAGATCGCACAGCGCCTTGAGCTCGGCGTCGGTCACCTGATGCAGTTCCATCCTGAGTTCAAGGATTGCCAGCGACAGCAAGCGCGCTGTTTCCGGACTTGCCTTGTCCGAGAGGAAGTCCCTGCACTCCTCTAGCGTCGCAAGCAGTGAGAGCAACCGTTCTTCGGTATGGGCAACCGGCATTTCGAGTGCTCCCGAACTTGCGAGATAGATCCGTGGCGTTTCAGTTCTTCGCTTCATGAGCCTCTCCACAAAGGTCTGCGGGTGGTCGGGCGCGTGAACCTATAGATGATCCAGAAATTTTGCGAAATTGTCCAGCGGGTGATTGTTCGTCTGTTTTCCTTCTAATGCGCGTAGCGCGCGGGAGGGATGCGCCACGTGGCTACGTCCGCTGTCAATTTTTGGCGAGATCCGAGCCGTTCAGGTCCCGTACAAGTACGGGGTGTAGGACTACGTATGCACGGGGGAGGTAGTAAGCATGCACTCAAAATCTGTGTCGATCCAACCCGTAGTAGTTGTGGTTTGTCCAATATTTTGCCAAATGTATATTGCGGGATAGCGCAAGTTATCCCGGGCGTTGACGACTTTAGGTAGTCTGAAGGCGCCGGTACCCGGATACTTCCAAAGCGCGTGGCGTTTGGCTACCATTCGCAGTCTGCTTGGAATGCCGTGGTTCGCAAGACGAACTCACGATCCGGACAATGTTAAAGCGGAAGTATGGAAGTATGGACGAATCCCTGACCAATCTGCGCAGGGCCTCCCGATTTGAAGGACGGGTAACCAGAATGAACAGATCAGCAGCAAAGAAGATGAAGCAGCGCAGTGCCGGCAAGCCCGACATTGAGTTGGGCAAGCGGATTCGCCTGCGGCGTGTGGAGCAGAAGATCTCGCAAGCTGAGCTGGGCGAAAAGCTCGGCGTCAGCTTCCAGCAGGTCCAGAAGTACGAGAAGGGCGTGAACCGCGTTGGCGCTGCTCGCCTTCAGCAGATCGCTTCCGCGCTCGACGTGCCTGTCACGTTCTTCTACGACGGCGACAACAAGTCGCGCGAGGTCGAAAGCCTCCTGTTCCTGGACAGTGCTTTCAGCCTCAGGTTGCTGCGAGCCTACAGCAAGATCAAGGACCAGACGGTTCAGCGCCAGCTGGTGTCCTTGATGGAATCGATCGCCGCGAACGAAGGCTGAGCATTCAACCTTTCTTCGTTTCGTGGCGCGGACCGCATCGATCCGCGCAAGCGCGTCGAACCGTGGCATAACGTTGCACCGGACTATGCGTTGGTTCGGATCGAGGCTTTGCTAAAGCGCTGCCATCGAGATGGCGGCGCTTTTTGCTTTTGAGGCTGTGGCCCGATGCGATGCGCAGCGGCGCGTTTGTTCCAGGCATTGACTCGGGGGAGCGACAATTGGTCGCGCGATCACCGGCGCCGGGGAAAGCGATTTAGAGCGTTTTTGAGCGAAGTGGACACCGGTTCGCGTGAAGAAAACGCGTCAAACAACAATCTAGAGCTTCGGTTCTGATTCAATCAGAACAGAAAATGCTCTAGAGCAGCGCCAGCACAGCCTTGGCGATGTCGGCGGTGCCGTTGCTGCCGCCGAATTCGGTCGGCTTGATGCCGCCGGCATAGGCCTTGTCGACGGCGCGCTCGATTCGCTCACCGGCTTCCGCCGCGCTCTCCAGCCCATGCTTGTCGGCAAGCCAGTCCAGCATCATCGCGACCGAGAGGATCATCGCAGTTGGATTGGCCTTGCCCTGCCCCATGATATCGGGCGCAGTGCCGTGGCAGGGCTGAAACACCGCGTAGCGGTCGCCGATGTCAGCCGACGGCGCCATGCCCATGCCGCCGATCAGGCCGGCAGCAAGATCGGAGAGGATGTCGCCGAACATGTTCTCCGTCACCATGACGTCGAAATCCCAGGGACGCTTCACCAATAGCGCCGAGCAGGCATCGATATAGAGGTGATCGGCCCTGACATCCGGATGCCGCTTTGCCGTCTCGTCAAAGATCCCGCGGAAGAACGCGAAGGCCTTGAACACATTCGCCTTGTCGACGCAGGTCAGCCCGCCGCCAACGCGGCCGCGCGCCTTGCGGCGTTCGGCGAGGCGGAATGAGAACTCGAACAGGCGCTCGGAGGTCCTGCGTGTGATGACCATGGTCTCGCGCGCCTCATCCTCGGTGACGACGCCCTTGCCCATCGAGGCGAACAGGCCCTCGGTCGATTCCCTGATCACGACGAGATCGATGCCGCGCTGCTCCGCGCCGACGATCGGGCTTGGCACGCCAGGAATCAGCCGCGCCGGCCGCACGCCGGCATAGAGATCGAAATGGAAGCGCAATTCGATCTGTGGCGCGATCTCGGTGTTATCGGGGTAGCGCACCGACGGCAGGCCGCAGGCGCCGAGCAGGATGGCATCCGCCTCCTCGCATAGCCGAACCGTCGATTCCGGCATCGAGGTGCCGCTCTCTCTATAATGGTTGGCGCCCGCGGGCGCCTCGGTGAAGCGGAACCTGAGCTCCGTCGTGGCCTCGATCTTGCGCAACACCTCGAGTGCCGGCGCCATCACCTCCGGACCGATGCCGTCGCCGCCGAGCACGGCGATATGGAGTGCGTCGTTTGCGGACATGGGTTGCCTCTTGCCAGCGGAAGGGTGCGATAGGTGATCCGTCATTGCGAGCGGAGCGACTTGTCCGTCGTAGCCCCACGGGCGAAGGCGGAAGCAATCCATCTCACCGCTTGCGGAGCCATGGATTGCTTCGTCGCTATCGGTCCTCGCAATGACGGTAGAGGCGCGGACGCGCCCTACGGCGTCAGCACGGCGCGGCCAACCAGCTTGCCCTTCTGCAATTCGAGCAGGGAGTCATAGGCCTTGGCGAGCGGAACGGTCGTCACCGGGATCGGCGCGATCTTCTTGGTCCGGACCAGGTCGAGCAGTTCCTGCGTCTCGCGGAGGTTGCCGACATAGCTGCCCTGGATCGTGATCGCCTTGATCGGGATCAGCGGCAGCGCAAAGGTCGCGCCGCCGCCGAACAGGCCGACGATCACGAGCTTGCCGCCCTTGGCGAGGCAGTCGAAGCCAAGCTGCGTGGTCTGGGCATTGCCGACGAGGTCGATCACCGCGCGGATCGGCCCGCCCGCCTTCTTCGCCAATTGCTCCAGCGCATCGGGCGCCTTGCCGTCGACGGTGCCGAGCGCGCCGGCGGCTTCCGCCGCTTCGCGCTTGCGCGCGTCGATATCGACGACAATAGCACCCTTGCCGCCCATCGCCTTCAGCAGCGACACCGCCATCAGGCCGAGGCCGCCGGCGCCGATGATCACGATCGGCGAATCAAAAGCGAACTCGACCTTCTTCAGCGCGCTGTAGGTGGTCACGCCCGAGCAGGCGTAGGGCGCGGTGGTGACGGGATCGAGCCCCTTGAGGGTCAGAAGGTACTTTGGATGCGGCACCAGCATGTGATCGGCGTAGCCGCCGTCGCAATAGACGCCGAGCGAGTTCGGCTTGACCGCGCACATATTCTCATCGCCGGCAAGGCAGGTCGGACATTTGCCGCAGCCGAGCCAGGGATAGACCAGCGCGACGTCGCCGGCCTTGAGGCCGCCGGTGTCGCCCGGTTTCACGTCCGGCCCGAACGCCACCACCTCGCCGACGGTCTCATGCCCCATCGTGCGCGGCAGCGAGACGCCGCGATCCTTCAGCGACAGCGGCTTGCGCCCGTGGCCGAGATCGTAGCCGCCTTCCCAGATATGCAGATCGCTGTGACAGATGCCGGCCGCTTTCACCTTGATCAGCACCTGCGTCCCGGTCGGCTCCGGCGTCGGCTGGTCGACTTCCTTCAAGGGGGCGTTGAACTCGGCAACCTGGAAACTCTTCATCCTTGTTCTCCCAACATTCTTTGTTGTTACGGCAACATTGCCACGTCTGCCGACGCGAGACAAACCTTAGGCGTTGCAATGGATGCTGCGCTCCCTCTCCCGCTTGCGGGGGAGGGCTGGGGTGGGGGTGTCTCCACGATTCATGCTGTCCGATCGTGTGGAGAGAGCCCCCACCCGGCGCTTCGCGCCGACCTCCCCCGCAAGCGGGAGAGGTGAAGGAACGCGCGGCCCGGTTCAAATGCGCATCATCCGCTAGCCGGCGAATGCGGCAATCTCCGCTTCGGACAGACCCGCCTCCTTGAGATAGCCGCGGGTGTGCTCGCCGAGCGTCGAGACTCGCTTTACGGCTGCAACCTTCGCGCCGGACATCCGGAACGGCAGGTTGACCACCTTGAAGGTCCCGCCGCCGTCCTCGACCTCGGCCAGGGCGCCGCGATGCGCAAGCTGCGGATCGGCCAGCGCCTGCTCCACCGTGCGATAGGCGGATGACGGCACGCCCTTCTCATTGAGCGCGGCGAGGCATTGCTCCGTCGTCACCCGGCGCGACCAATCCTCGACGCCATCCATCAAGGCCGCCCAGTTTTCCCGGCGGTCGGAATATTTGGCGAATCGTGGATCGCTCACCCATTCGGGACGGCCGATCACCTGCATCAGGCTCTGAAACGTCTTCTCGCTGGCGATCGCCACCATGACGTAGCCGTCGGAGGTCTCAACCGGGCCGAACATCGGCCGCGCCGTCGGCTGCACCTTGAACTGCGCCCACTGCACCTCATTCAAGGTCAGGCTCAGCATCGCTTCGAGCATGGAGACGTCGATGTGCTGGCCCTCCCCGCTGTGGTGCCGCTGATGCAGCGCCGCTCCGATCGCGCCGAACGCATAGACGCCGCTCAGCACGTCGGCAGTGTAGATGCCGCAATAGTCGGGCCTGCTCCGCCCGGCCTGGTAGGCCAGATGCGCCATGTCGTAGCCGGAGGCGGCGTGGATGACCGGGGCATAGGCGGGCAAGCCGGCCGACGGCCCGGTCTGGCCGTAGCCGGAGATCGAGCAGTAGATCAGGCGCGGGTTGAGCCCGCGCAGGCTGGCATAATCGAGCCTCAGCCGCTGCATCACGCCCGGGCGGAAGTTCTCGACCAGGATGTCGGCGGTCGGAACGAGTCGGCGGACCACCTCCGCTCCTTCCGCCGACTTCAGGTCAAGCGTCAGGCTCTTCTTGCCGACATTGAGCTGGCCGAAAGCAGTAGAGCAACGGTTGCGCACCGGCGGGCGGGTACGCATCATCTCGCCTTCCGCAGGCTCGATCTTGATGACTTCCGCTCCGAGGTCGGCAAGCATGCGCGTGCAATGAGGGCCGGCGATCGTGGTCGAAAAATCAAGCACGCGAAGGCCATCAAGGCTCTTTGTCAAATAGCCCTCATCGTTCTCGACTATCGTCATTCGCAAAGCTCCTTCGGCCGCACCTGTTGTCGGCGCGGCGCGAACCTAGAGCATGATCCGGAAAAGTGGAAACCGGTTTTCCGAAAGGATCATGCCCAAAGAAGGTGGAGCGGCTTCTACAGGGAAGCGTCTGATCCAGACCGGACTGGGCGGGCCCTTTGATTTTGGTCAAAGGCAAACTGGACCCATTTTTGCATAGTCGTTTACAGGTTGGAGCGAGGCGCTTTTTTTGAGGGTCTTATTCATCACCACTGAGATGGACGATTTCGTCCGCGTCGGCGGCCTTGCCGCTGTTTCCGCCGCCCTTCCCCGAGCCCTGCGTCCCCTGAGCGATGTCCGGATCATGCTTCCCGGATATAGGGACGTGGTCGAGCAACTCACTCATATTGAAATCGTTGGCGAATGCGCGCCGCTTGCGGAGATGCCGGCATGCACGATCGGCCGCGCCGCGACTCGCGACGGCATGCCGGTCTACGTCGTGCTCTGTCCTCACCTCTACGACCGGCCGGGCAACCCTTACGGCGATGAGAGTGGATGCGACTGGCCGGACAACGACATCCGCTTCGGTCGCTTCGCGTCCGCCGCGGCAGAACTCGCCGCAGGCAGTCTGGACAAGAATTGGGCAGCCGACCTCGTCCACGCCAATGACTGGCAGGCTGCACTGGCGCCGGCCTATCTGGCCTGGCGCGGCGCGCGCATCCCGTCGATCCTGACCATCCACAACCTCGCCTATCAGGGGCTCTTCCCGAAGGAGTCGTTGCGGCGGATTGGCGCGCCGGAAAACTCCTTCCACATCGACGGACTCGAATTCTACGACAAGCTGTCCTTCCTCAAGGGCGGCATCGTCTATGCCTCGCATCTGACGACCGTCAGCGCGACCTATGCCAAGGAGATCACGACGCCGGAGCTCGGCTGCGGGCTCGAGGGCCTGCTCCGCATCCGCTCCAACGCCGCGCAGCTCACCGGCATCCTCAACGGCATCGACGAGAGCTGGGACCCGCGCTTTGACGCCAAGCTTGCGCAGCAGTTCAGCGCCGGTGACTGGGTCGGCAAGCAGGCCAATGCGGATTACGTCCGCAAGCAGTTCGGCCTTGCCGTCTCCCGCGGACCGATGTTCGGCCTGGTCGCCCGCCTCGTGCACCAGAAGGGCGTCGACCTCGTGCTGTCTGCGGCCGACGAGATCGTCGCGGCCGGCGGACAGATCGTCGTTACCGGCTCCGGCGAGCCCGCGATCGAGCAGGCGCTGGTGGAGGCGCACCGGCGGCGGCCGGACGCGATCGGGGTCGCGATCGGCTTCAACGACGCGCAGGCGCGGAGGATCTTTGCCGGCAGCGATTTCACGCTGATGCCGTCGCGCTTCGAGCCCTGCGGCCTCAGCCAGATGTATGCGCAGCGTTTCGGCTCACTGCCGATCGGCCACCAGACCGGCGGGCTGGCCGAGACCATCAAGGACGGCGAGACCGGATTTCTGTTCGCACAGCCGTCGGCGGCATCCTTCCTCGGCGGCGTGCGCCGGGCGTTCGATGCGTTCGTCGTCAAGGACCGGCTCGACACCATGCGCCGCAGCGCCATGGCGCGGAGCTTCAGCTGGAGCATCTCGGCCGCCCTGTACGGAGCGCTCTATCGCAAGCTGGCACTGCCGCAGGTCATCTCGTAGCCCGGGTGAAGCGAAGCGCAACCCGGGAGCCCCTGCATCCATAGTTCACCAGCGGTCCCGGGTTACGCTGCGCTTCACCCGGGCTACGGGAGTCACGCTGGCGCCGTTCGTCGCGTCTCGGGCATGATCAGCAGGATCATCAGGAGGCCGAGCGCGGCGATGCCCGCGAGGCCCAGGAAAGCGATATTGCTGCCGAACTTGTCGCTGACATAGCCGGCGATCACCGTGCTTAGCGATGCGCCGATCCCGACCGCGGTGCCGACGATGCCCTGCGCCAGGTTGAAATGCCCGCTGCCGAAGGCGACGTCGGCCACGATCAGGGGCACCATGACGCTGAACACGGCCGCAGTAATGCCGTCGAAGATCTGCACGGCCACCAGCAGATAGGGATCGTGCACTGTCGCAAACAGCACGCCGCGGATCACGAGCGCGCCGAAGGCCAGCAGCAGCAAGGGACGCCGGCCCCAGGCCTGCGCCTTGCGCCCGACTGAAGGTGAAGCAAGCGCCACGATCGCCTGCGGCACAATGATGCAGGCCGCGATCAGGACCGGCGCCCACTGGCTGGATCGCATCGTCACCACGCCCGCCATCAGCGGCAGCATCGCCGCGTTCGCGAGCTGGAACAGGAGCATGCTGACGGCGAAGATCAGCAATGCCCGCTTGCTGCACAAAGCGAGCACGCTGGTCGCTTTCTTGTCGGGCACCTCGCGCACGACCGCACCATGGGCCTGCGCGACGTCGATCTCCTTCTCGCGGATCCGCGACAGCGCGATCAAGGTCGGCATCGCCAGGATGAAGGTGACCAGGAACACGGAGCGGCTCGAGACCAGGTAACCGGCGGCGCCCATCAGTGCTGCCGCCGAGCCATTGCCGAGCGAAGCGAAACGGGCATTGCGCCCGAGCCGCTCGCTGATCGCGAACGGCCCCACCAGGCCGAGGCTGATCGCCGCGATCGCCGGGCCGAGCACGCAGCTTGCGAGCGCGTGCAGGGTCGCCGCCGCCACCACGATCGGGAAGATCGGCCACACCGCATAGGCCAGCGCGGCGCAGCCGATGGTCGCGACCGCGAGCCCGGCGACCATTTTTTCGGAGCGCGCCGCATCGACGATGGCGCCGCCCGGCATCTGCCCCAGCAACGCGATGATGCCGCCGATCGAGAGCACGAAGCCGATCTCGACCTGGGTCCATTTCTGCGTGGTCAGATAGACCGCCACGAACGGGCCGAACCCGGTCTGCACGTCGGCCAGGAAGAAGATGAACCAGTCGAGGCCGCGCTGGCTCTGGGATGAAGGTTGGCGCGACGGCTCTGGACTCGGCAACTCCGGCACCAGCGGGGCGCCGTGATCGTCCGCCGTCGACCGCCTGCGATCGCCGCCAATCCTGTCCGTTAACGAGGAGGGACGAGCGATCAATGTATCTCCGACTTTAATGGTCATATTGCCATGGACGCAAACTGCCGGCAGCGCCGAGCACGATGAGGGGCGTATCCTCCTTGTATTCCGGCGCCGCGCTCACCTGCTCCTTGGTCAGTTCGAGCGTGATACTGTCGCTCTTGTTGGCGACCTTGCCGAAATGCAGCGCGTTCCAGTCAACGACGATCTTGCGGCTGCCGACACCGAGGAAGCCGCCGAAGTCGATCACGGCGGCGCGCACGGTGCCCTCGCGATCGACGATGACGTCGACGATCCGTCCCATGTCCTCATTGGCGGCGCTGCGCACGTCGCGCCCGAGAATGCCATGCGCATCCCTGGCGCCGATCACCGTCACCGAGGGCGGAGGCGCCGGTTCCTTTTGCGCAGCCGGGGGTTTGGCCGGCGGCGGTGCCGCCGGATCATCGGCCGCTTGTGCGGCCGCAATTGCGGCAAAGGCCGCAGCAATAATTGTCATCACCATGCTCGCCCACATTGGGGGCCTCCAAACCAGGAAAGAAGGTAGACATTTGGCCGACATTCAATGCGTCAGCACGATCGACACCTGGATTTGACCGCGTGTACGCAACACTTCCAGCGACACTTCGCCATCATGGCGGCGGACTCTCAGGTCGACGCTGGAGGCGCCGAGCTGCAGGTCGCGCAGGATCGCCTCATTTAGGAATTCCGGCAAGCGCGGATCGCGCAGCCTGATCTCGCCGCGCGCGGCGTCGAATTCGAGCCCCAGAGCCGCCTCCACCAGCGTGAAGGGGGTCGCGCTCGCCCAAGCCTGCGGCGCACAGGCTACCGGATAGAGCACCGGCCCGCGCCGCCGTTCGCGCTGGAACCCACAGAACAATTCGGGCAGCCGCCGCAAATCCATGTAGCTGGCGGCGTCGAACAGGCCCTTGAACAGATGCGCCACCGAATGCTTCAGCCCGTAGCGCGCGAAACCGAGCGCGATCAAGGCATTGTCGTGCGGCCAGATCGAGCCGTCGTGATAGGACATCGGATTGTAACGGACCTCGTTCCTGCCGACCGTGCGGATGCCCCAGCCCGAAAAGAAGCTCTGGCTCATCAGGTCGGCTGCGACCAGCCGCGCGCGGTCTTCCCGGACGATGCCCGTGAACAGGAGCTGGCCGGCATTCGAGGTCCGCACCCGGCACGGTTCCTTCTTGCCGTCGAGCGCCAGCGCATAGGTCCCGAGTTCCTCGCACCAGAAGGCGTCCTCGAAGCGCTGGCGCAGCGTCTCGGCCTCCTTGTCGAGCTTATCCGCCCTCTCGGCATAGCCGAGCTGGCGCGCTACCCTGGCCAGCAGCCGCTTGGCCGCGAACACATAACCCTGCACTTCGCAGAGCGCGATGTAGCCTTCCGCCAGCCTGCCGTCGGCATGGAAGATGGCGTCGAAGGAATCCTTCCAGCCCTGGTTGGCGAGGCCCTGCTCGGTCGCGCGCTGATATTCGATGAACCCGTCGCCATCGGGATCGCCGGGGCCGTCGATCCATTGCAGCGCCGCCTCGATCGAAGGCCAGAGTTCCGCAAGCGTCGCTGCGTCGCCGGTGCGCTCGAAGTAATGGCCGGCCAGCAGCACGAACAGCGGCGTCGAGTCGACGCTGCCGTAATATTGCGCGAACGGCACCTCGCGCAGCGCCGCCATTTCGCCGCCGCGCATCTCATGCAGGATCTTTCCTGGCTCCGCATCGGAAAGCGGATCGACGCTCTTGGCCTGGAAGAACGCGAGCCGCTTCAACACCCCTTTCGCGATGCGCGGATCGATCCACAGCATCTGCAGCGCGGTGATCAATCCATCGCGGCCGAAAGTCGTGGAGTACCAGGGGATGCCCGCATAGGGATAGCGGCCCTGCGGCGTCTCCGTCATCAGCATGTTGAGGTCGGCCATCGCCTGGCACAGCACCTCGTTGAAGATGTTGTTCGAGGTCTCGATGGTCCCGGCCCCTGCCGTCGAGCGCCGCATCTCGCGGCGATGCGCGAGCAGGCCGCGGAAGAACGGCACCGGCTTGTGCATGATCGGCTTGTTGCAGGACACCGCGATGAAGAGCGAGGTGACCGCCTTCGGCGCCAGTTCGAAATGATAGGTCGCGGCATTGACCGCCAGCCGCGTCGGCTTGGGATCGAAATGCAGCGCCGTGACCCGTGACTGTTCGTCCAGTCCGACGTATTCGAGCACGACGTCGGTCGGGCCGAGCAATCTGCTTGAGCCGATGCCGCGCCGCGGCCGGCGCTCGCCGCGCACTTCGAACAGATCGGCGAAATCATTGTCGAACAGCAAGGTGAGATCGAAGCTCGCCAGCCGATCGCCGTGATTTTGCAGGCCGATGCGCTGATAGGCGGTGCCGCGCCACAGGAAGATCGAGCGCACGATGTGCAGCGTATCCTTCTGCAGCATCAGCCGGCCGTTGCGATAGACATCCGAATTGGTGAGATCGACGGTCAGCGCCGAATTGTCGTCGCGCATGTTCGACCCGAGCAGCAGCGGCTGCACGTCGTCGAGCACCATTTCCAGCCGCGCGAGGTAGCGCGTATCGGCGTTGAACAGGCCATCGGGGCCACCGGCGGAAGCGCCGATGTCGCCATGGCTGTCGAGCACGATGAAAGTGTCGTCATGCTTGAGCGACCGCCGCGGCCTCGCGGCGGGACCGGTCATCGGAATGTAGAAAGGCGATTCCGCGATTTGCTCGACGACGCGCGTGGTCGAAATTTGCGTAACGATCTCCGCTGCCATTTAGACCTCGAGCGCTTCTCTCTCGGGTTGCGATGGACGCCGACTAATACGCAACTACCGTGGATTAGGCCGCCTGAGTGGCGAGGCGGCCCATTTCGCGCACGACCAGTTCGCGGTATGGCCCCCTGCCCTGCACGAGGATATCGGGCGGCCCGTCCTCGACAATGCGGCCGCCCTGCAGCACGACCACGCGATCGAAGCTGCGCAGCGTGGCCAGACGATGGGCGATCGCGACCACAGTGCGCCCGCGCATCAAGCGCGACAACGCTTCACGTATGGCCTCCTCGGACTCGCTGTCAAGCGCCGCAGTCGCTTCATCGAGCAGAAGGATCGGCGCGTCTTTCAAGAACGCACGGGCGATTGCGATGCGCTGGCGCTGGCCGCCCGACACTTTGATGCCGCGATCGCCGACGATGGTGTCCATGCCCTCCGGCAAATTCTCGATGAAGTCGCAGCGCGCCGCGATGGCCGCGCGCAGCACCTCGTCATCGGTGGCGTTCGGCCGTCCGTAGCGGATGTTTTCCAGGATCGAGCGGTGGAATAGCGAGATGTCCTGCGGCACCACCGAGATCGCTTCGCGCAGGCTCTGCTGGGTGACCCGCGAAATATCCTGGCCGTCAATGGTGATGCTGCCGCGCTCCACGTCGTAGAAGCGCTGCAACAGCGTGAACAGCGTCGATTTGCCGCCGCCGGATTGCCCGACCAGCCCGACCCGTTGGCCAGGCTGGATACGCAGGCTGAACTTGTCGAACACCTGCATGCCGCCGGGATACTGGAACGAGATGTTGTTGAAGGCGATTGCGGCTCCGCTCTTCATCAGCGGCTCGGCCTCCGGGTGATCCTTCAGTTCGTGCGGCACGAGCAGCGTCGCAAGCGCCTCCATCAGGCGGGCGACATGCTGGGTGGCATCGACCAGCGCCACGGCCAGATCGCGCGTCGCGCTCAGGATGCAGATCCCGAGCGTGCAGACCAGCACCACGTCGCCGGTGGTGGCGGTGCCCTGCTGCCAAAGGTTGATCGCCCAGGCCAGCATGCAGATGGTGAGGACCACGGTCACCCCCGCATGGGTGAGCCGCAGCTTTTCGAGATAGCGCAGGCTGCGTCCGCGGGCGGTCAGTTCCCGGTTCACGGTGGCATCGAACCGGGCGTGCTCGAAGCTCAGTCCGCAGAACGCGCGCACCAGCGGCATGTTGTTGATCACGTCAACCATCTCGCCATCCACGGCGGCGGCCTTGTTGGCAAAATCATCGTGCAGCGGCCGGCCGGCGGCCGCCATCCGGAACATCCCGAACACCATGGTTCCCGCAATGACGATCAGCACCGCCGACATCGTCGCGCTCACGGTCGCTATCAGCGCGATCGCCGCGAAGGTGGCGACGCAGGGTGGCAGCACGTTCCAGACAAACATGTTCTCGACCGTGTAGACCGCGTTCGAGGTCGCGGTGATGCGGCTGGTCAGCATGCCCGGCAGGCGGTCGCTGAAATAGCTCGGCGCGTGGCCTGTGAGGTGGCGGAACAGATCGCGGCGGAGGTCGCCGGTGACGCCCACGAAGGCGTAGCTCGCGATCCAGCTTGCGATCCGCCACAGAAAATTATCTGCCGCGATCAGGGACATGAGCAGAACGAATGCCAGCCATACGCCGCTGGCCTTGGCCGGACCGCCCGACAGGCTGTCGACCAGGTTCTTCACCCCGTATTGCGTGCCCACCGAGCAGGCAACCGCACCGAGAACGCACCCCAATATCACGGCGTGTGATGCGGGCCGCCGCCGCAGATAGCGCAGCACAAAGGGAAAGGGGCGGTGCGCGTATCCTGAAAGATTGTCCATGAGCGCCTGCAAACCTGTTGAGCAGTAAGGTGAATTTTCTTAGGACACCGCCCCGCACACGATTCCGTGAGGGACGATGATCGATGTTTCGTATGGCGAGGCCATCACTGCGCAACAATTCTGCAGCACCGATAGTTGCGAAAATTTGTTCGCGGCAGATGGCATCAGCAAGACCACACTGTGAAGGAAGAAAGAACGACCCACACAGCTAAGGAACTTCGCACGTGCGGGAACGTTCCCGTTACGGCATGCCGGTGCCGGACAAATGGGGTTGGGCTTGATTATCCCACATCACACAGAGGAGACGAAAGCATGCGCATCGCGCAGGTTGCGCCACTGACGGAGGCTGTTCCCCCGAAGCTCTATGGCGGGACGGAACGGGTCGTGCACTGGCTGACGGAAGAACTGGTCACGCTAGGTCACGACGTCACCCTGTTTGCCAGCGGGGACTCACAGACCTCAGGCAAGCTGGAGGCGACCTGGCCGAAAGCGTTGCGCCTCGATGGATCGGTCCGCGATCCCAACGCGCTGCACATGGTGCTGCTCGAGCGCGTCCGACAGAAATGCGATCAGGAGGAGTTCGACTTCCTCCACTTCCATCTGGATTACTATCCGTGGTCGCTGTTCCAGCGGCAGCCGACCCCGTTCGTGACCACTTTGCACGGTCGGCTGGACCTTCCCGAGCACCAGCCGGTGTTCGACACCTTCCCGGAGGTGCCGGTGATCTCGATCTCCAACGCCCAGCGCCGTCCGGTGCCACAGGCGAATTGGGTGAAGACGATCCATCACGGCCTGCCGGAGAACCTGCTGACGCCGCAGGCGGTCAACCCGTCCTACCTGGCAGTGCTCGGCCGCATCGCGCCGGAAAAGGGCGTCGACCGCGCCATCAAGATTGCGATGCGCTGCGGCATCCCCTTGAAAATGGCGGCAAAGGTCGACCGTGCCGACCAGGAATATTACGAGGCGGTCATCCGTCCGCTGATCGTCGACAATCCGCTCGTGGATTTCATCGGCGAAATCAGCGACCGGGAGAAGCCGGAGTTCCTGAGCGGCGCCATCGCGCTGTTGCTGCCGATCGACTGGCCGGAGCCGTTTGGCCTGGTGATGATCGAGGCCATGGCCTGCGGCACGCCGGTCATCGCCTACAACCGCGGCTCGGTGCCGGAGATCATCGAGGATGGCCTGACCGGCTTCATCGTCGAGGATGAGACCAGCGCGGTCGGCGCGGTCGGTCGGCTTCCGGCGCTCAGCCGTCAGACGATCCGCAAGCGGTTCGAGACCCGCTTCACCGCGCGCCGCATGGCGCTCGATTATCTCAACTGCTATCGCGAGCTGATGGAAGCGGCCGAGCCGCGCATCAAGCTGGTCGCAAGCGCGGAGTAGACTGCCGTAGGGTGGGTTAGCGTCCGCCGAAGCTCGAAGAGCGAAGGCGGATGCGTAACCCACCACTCGCGCGCAACAAGGACGGTGGGTTACGCCTCTCGCCTGCGCGTGTGGAAGCGACCGAGATCGGAACTCGGCTAACCCACCCTACACCCTAGCTTCCTCAACTCACCGCTGTTCGCTTCGGCTCGACGATCTCGAACATTCGCGGAAACTCGTCCATCAGCGTCATCAGCCCAGTGAGCCGCGTCGCGTCGCCGCTCACGCTGATCTTGCCGCTGGCGATGGCTTCCGGAAACGTCGTCAACTTCGCAAAGACCTCGTCGAGCGTGCTGCGCGCCAGCGTGAAGCCTGCATCGGCGTCCTCAGCCTGCGCGTCGGCGACATAGGTCAGCGCGCAATTCTCGAGGTTCAGGATGAAGGCCTCGTTGGTGTCGGTGAATTTCCAGCTCAAGACGATGCGCTTGCCCTCGGCCTTGGGGCCGTTGAGGCGAATGCCGAACACATCCCAGAGCTGCTCGGTGCGAAGCGCGGCGAGCGTTTCACGCGGCATCGCCGGGCGCGCGGGCGCCTTCGGCATGCCCTGCCGTAGTTCCTGCGCGCCGAACAGATAGCTGTTGCGCCAGGTCGCGCTTTCCGCGGCATAGCCGAGTTGCTCGAACGTATCAGCCAGCAGCGCGCGGGCGGCCTGATTGTCCGGCTCGGCGAACACCAGATGGCTGACGGCCTGCGCGACGAAGCGGAATTCGCCGCTCGCAAAATCCTTGCGCGCCCGTTTCAGGATCGCGTCCGCGCCGCCCATGTACTCGACATATTTCCTGCCGGATTCGACCGGCGGCAGCGGATCGAGATTGACGGGGTTGGCGTCATACCAGCCGAGATATTTCTGATAGATCGCCTTCACATTGTGCCGGATATGCCCGTAATAGCCGCGCCCGTGCCAGGCGCCTTCCAGGCTTTTCGGCAGACGAATGGTCTCCGCGATTTCGCTTGCGGTCAGCCCATGGTTCATCAGGCGTATGGTCTGGTCATGGGCGAACTTGTAGAGATCGCGCTGCTGGCGGATCATGGTGTCGATCCGCTCTCGCCCCCACACCGGCCAATGATGCTGGCCGCACATCGCCGCCGCCTTGCCGCCCCACATCTTGAGCGCCTCGCCGAGATATTTCGACCACGCCAGGGCATCACGCACATCGGCGCCGCGGAACGGCAGCAGATTGTGGAAATTATGGGTGCAGTTTTCCGCGAGATTCAGGAGCTTGTAGCGCGGCAAATAGAAATGCATCTCCGCCGGCGCCTCGCTGTTCGGCGCCATCTGGAATTCGAACTCGACGCCGTCGATCACGCGCTTGTCGCCGGTGGCAATGATCAGGTCGGTCGGCCGCAACAGCGCCACCGATCCGGCCGCCATCGACTTGCCGAGCCCGCAATCGACCTGACCTCGCGCGCCCTTCGCCAGGAACGGCCCGAACTGATATTGCGCGCGCCGCAGCATCGCCGGGCCCGCGATGATGTTCTCGGAGACCGCATGCTCCATGAACATATCTGGCGCGATGATCGGCACCTCGCCGTTCGCGAGCGTCTCGTCATCGAGCACCCCGCGGGCGCCGCCCCAATGGTCGGTGTGGGTATGGGTGAAGATCACGGCGACGACCGGACGCTTGCCACGATGCTTGAAATAAAGCTCCATCGCGGCGCGCGCGCCTTCGATCGACGTGAGCGTGTCCACCACGATCACGCCGCTGTCGCCCTCGACCAGCGTCATGTTGGCGATATCCAGCCCGCGGACCTGGTAGACCCCGGACACCACCTCGAACAGGCCGTGATGCATGTTCAGCCGCGACTGCCGCCACAGGCTGGGATTGACCGTGGCCGGCGCCCCTTCTGACGACAGGAAGCCGTAAGGCGTGAGGCTCCAGACCACCCGACCCTGGGCATTGGTGATATGTGCGTTTTCGATGGTGCCGAGGAAGCCGCGCGCAGCATCGTCGAAATCGGCGGTGTCGGAGAATGGCAATGCATCCAGCATCGCCGCGTGTTGCGCGACCACGGAGGGCGAAGCATCCTTGGCGGCTTCGCCGGCGATTGTCTCGGTCATGTCTGGTCCCTCCCCGCCCCGCCGATCCGGCGGCGGCTATTGAGAGGGATTTATGAGCGTGTGGCTTCAGCCGTCAAATGCGTTCTGCAGCCGCGCTACTTTTTCACCTTGCTGGCGTCCATCTTGACGCTGGTATCCAGCATCGTGGTCGAAAACGCCGTGTTCACGTCGAACGGCTTTTCCATCCCAAGATAGGTGTGCACCAGATCGTAGTCCTTCTTCATCCGCTCGGCGTCGATCCAGCCGAGCGCCTTGGTCGTGGTGAACTCGTCCGTCATCAGGAACTTGATGCGCTCCCACTGTCGCTCCTGGTTCTCGCGGTCGAGGCCGGAGACCTGGTCGAGCAGCGCCTTCAGGCAGGGCGCGACGTCGGCGACGCAGGCGGCATAGGCTTTCTGCGTGATCCGCACGAATTCCTCGACCAGCTTCGGATTCTTCTGAAGGAAGGCACCGTTGACGATCAGCGAATTGCCGTAAGGGTTGAGCCCGATGTCCTTCCAGTTGACATAGCCGAGATCGGCGCCGAACTCGATCGCCTTTAGATCGTGCTCGTTGTAGAAGTCGCTGATGATGTCGACCGTGTGGCTCTTCAGCGCCGCGATCTTCGCGGTCGGGCCGACATTGACGAAATTGACGGCATCAGGCGCGATTCCGGCCGCCTTGGCGAAGGCCGGCCACATCACGCGCGAGGCGTCGCCCGGGGGATTGCCGATCTTGTGGCCGGGAAAGTCCTTCACCCCGTTCACGCCGTAGCTCTTCAGCCAATAGAAGGTCTGCCCGGTATTGGCGTAGATGCTCATCAGCGCCACCACGTCGGCGCCCTTGCTCTTGGCGACCAGCATCGTCGCGAGGTCGGCGATGCCGAACGGCGAGCCGCCGGAGCCAACCTTCAGCGATGAGACGCCGGAGCCCTTGCCGGTCTCGATCGTCAGATCGATGCCGGCCTTCTCGTACCAGCCGTGCGCCTTGGCGTAATAGAACGGCGAATGATCCGCTGTCGGAGTCCAGTTCAGGATCAGGTTGACGGATTCGGCGGCGCGCGCCGGCGCAACCGATGCGACCGGCGCAAACGCCAAGCCTAGAGCCAACCCCAGCGCCAAGGCTGCAAGCCTCAAACCCTTCATCGCAACTCTCCTCGTGCGCAACCCGGCCTTGTCGCTGCTCGTTTGTGACGTTACCAATGCAACAAGGGACAGGCGTAATTGTCAACTGTTTGGTTGAAAATGCTGAAGCGACGATCCGACGACACAAAGCCGCAGCGGCGCGACCCCGTCGCCACGCAACGGAAGCTCTTGACTGCGGCGCGGCGCGAATTCGCGCAGAATGGACTTGCCGGCGCCAGGGTCGACGAGATCGCGGCCAGAGCCGGCGTCAACAAACAGCTCGTCTACCATTATTTCGGCGACAAGGACGCGCTCTACCTCGCCGTGATCGAATGGGTCTATGAGGAGATCCGCGAGCAGGAACGCAAGCTCAACCTGGAGGGACTGCCCCCCGAACTGGCGATCAAGAAGCTGATCGAAGCCTCGTTCGATCATCTGGCCGCCCATCCCGACTTCATCGTGCTCCTGAATGACGAGAACCGAGGCGGCGCCCGGCACGTCCGCGGCTCCCGCCGGCTGGAGGCCATGCACTCGCCGCTCGTCAGCATGGTCTCGAAGATCCTGAACGAAGGCGTGCGCGCCGGCGTGTTTCGGCGCGGCATCGATCCGGTGCACCTCTATATCTCGATCGCGGCGCTGAGCTACTTCTTCTTCTCCAACACGCCGACGCTGTCGGCGATCTTCGGCAAGGACCTGTCGAGCACGGCCGCGCGGCGAGCCCGGCGGCGGCACGTGACCGACCTGGTGATGCAGTCGCTCCGGCCTTAGCCGCTGCCACCACCGTCATTGCGAGGAGCGAAGCGACGAAGCAATCCATGCCCCCGCATGTGGCGAAATGGATTGCTTCGCTGCGCTCGCAATGACGGAGGAGGCGGCCCCCGGCGGCACAATCAACCAGATGGTTGAAAGATGGCGGCGTCCGGGCTAGGCTGACGGCAGGCGGCCCGGGGCGGCCGGTGTTTCGAGGGAGCAATTGGTGTTTGGTGACGGCGGGCGATCCACGCGGTCCATCGCGATCATCCTGATCGTGCATCTTGCCGTGATCGTGCTCTGGCAGGTTCTGGTCGACGCCTTCCAGGTGCCCAAGTTCATCCTGCCCTCGCCGCTCGCGACCGTCGCTACGCTCGCTTCCGCCAAATATGCCTGGCTGTCGAACCTGCTCGTCACCGCCGCCGAGATCCTCGGCGGCTTCTGCCTCGGCGCGCTGGTCGGCGTCGCGCTCGCCGTCATCTTCAGCTGGTCGCCGCTGGTGAGCCTCGTGCTGCTGCCGCTGTTCGTGACGCTGAACATGATCCCGAAAGTGGCAATGGGACCGCTGATCATCGTGTGGTTCTCCTACGGCATCATTCCGAACATCCTGATCGCCTTCAGCATCTGCTTCTTCCCGATCCTGCTGACGACCGCGCGCGGCCTGCGCGAGGTCGAGCCCGACCTGCTCGACCTCGTCAAATCGCTGCGCGGCTCGCGCTGGACGCTGTTCCGGAAGATCCAGTTGCCGGGATCGCTGCCTTACGTGTTTTCGGGCATGAAGGTCGGCGCTATCCTCGCGGTTGCCGGGGCGATCGTCGGCGAGTTCATCGCCTCCGAGCGCGGGCTCGGCTACCTCATGATCCAGGTACAGTCCTCGCTCGATACGCCGGCCATGGTGATGGCGGTCGTGCTGCTGACGCTGCTCGGCGTCGCGCTTTACGGCCTCGTGCTGGGCCTTGAACGGCTGTTCGTGGTCTCCGACATCCGGCTGCAATAAGAAACCAGGGGAAGAACCATGCTGCTCACGCGTGACACTTTGCCAAAGACGATCCCGGATATCGCCGCGCTCGACGACTTGCTGTGCCGGCCGAGCCAGGCCTTGGTCGACGATATCAGCAAGGTCGATGGCGACATCATGATCCTCGGCGTCGCCGGCAAGATGGGGCCGACGCTGGCCGGCCTTGCCAAGGCCGCCGCACCGGACCGCCGCGTCATCGGCGTCGCCCGCTTCAGCGATCCCGCGGTGAAGGGCTGGCTCGAACAACGCGGCATCGAGACCATCAATTGCGACCTGCTGGACGAGGCCGAGATCAAGGCGCTGCCGAAGGCGCCGAATATCATCTTCATGGCCGGCCGCAAGTTCGGCGCCGAGGGCGACCTGTCGCTGACGTGGGCGATGAACGCGCATGTTCCCGCGTTGGTCGCGCAGGCCTTCCCTGCATCTCGGATCGTGGCATTCTCGACCGGCTGCGTCTATCCGTTCGTGCCGGTCGACGGCAAAGGCTCCGACGAGGACGTGGCTCCGAACCCGCCCGGCGAATACGCGCAATCCTGCGTCGGGCGCGAGCGCATGTTCGAATATTTCTCCCGGAAATTCGCAACGCCCGGCCGCCTGTTCCGCCTGAACTATGCGATCGACATGCGCTACGGCGTGCTGCACGACATCGCGACCAAGGTGCTTTCGGGCGCGCCGATCGACGTCAGCCTCGGCCATGTCAATTTCATCTGGCAGGGCGATGCCGCTTCGCAGGCGCTGCGGTGCCTGGCGCATTGCACGACGCCGACCTCGCCGATCAATGTCAGCGGCCATGAGATCCTCGCGGTGCGCGATCTCGCCGCCAAGTTCGGCGCGCGCTTCGGCCGCGAGCCTGTCATCGTCGGCAAGGAGGAGCCTACGGCGTGGCTGACCGACACCTCGCAGGCGGTCAGGCTGTTCGGCCTGCCGGTCGTCGACACCGAGCAGTTGATCGCTTGGACCGCGGACTGGGTGGCACGCGCGATGCCGAGCCTCGGCAAGCCGACCAAATATGAGGTGCGCGATGGCCGATATTGAGCCCGTCGCCATCGTCGAACTCGGCGTCGACGACGCGCTCGCCGGGCTTGCGCTGTCGACCGAAGCGCGCTGGAACCAGAACGAGGCCGACTGGCGCTTCTTCCTGACCAACGGCATCGTGTTCGGCGTCCGCGACGGACCGCATCTGGTCGCAACCGCAGCGCTGCTGCCGTATTCCGCCGGCAATGCCTGGATCAGCATGGTGCTGGTGACCGAGCGCTGGCGCCGCCGCGGCATCGCGACCCGACTGGTCGATGCCTGTCTCGACGCGGCAAGGCAGCGCGGGCTCACCACCTGGCTCGATGCGACGCCGGCCGGCGCCAGCGTGTACGGCCCGCTCGGCTTCACGCCGACATTGCAGCTTCGGCGCCTGCGGCTCGAACATCCTTCGCACGAGGCGTCCACGGCGCTCGCGACCTCCGATATCGATACGTTCAGCGCCCGCGACCGGCGCGCCATGGGATTTGAACGCAACGCCCTGCTTGCCGAATTCGGCGCGCGCACGGGCTCGCGCATTCTGTCGCAAGGCAACGCAACGGCGCTGGTGCGCGACGGCCGCACCGCGCGCCACATCGGACCACTGTTCGCGGACAGCGCGACAGATGCGCTGGCTCTGGTCGGTGCGATCGGCCGGACCGAAAGGAGCCCGCTCCTGATCGACGCGATCGCGTCGCAGGAACCGTTCATCGCCGGACTGACCGGCGCCGGCTGGAACATCGAGCGGCCGTTCCAGCGCATGCGGTTCGGTCGTGCCACCACACAGAGCGAAGAGCTTCCCTTTGCCGTCGCCGGCCCGGAATTTGGATAGGATTGGCCATGCACCACAGCGAGATCAAATCCGAGATACGCAAGCTGATCGCCGATGGCACCGTGCTGCCTGCGCACCCGCTCGCGCTTGATGCAAGCCGCGCGCTCGATAAGAGGCATCAGCGCGCGCTGACGCGCTATTATATCGACGCCGGCGCCGGCGGACTTGCGGTCGGCGTCCACACCACGCAATTCGCGATCCGCGAGGTCGGGCTCTATCGGCCTGTGTTGGAGCTTGCCGCTGAGACGGCGGCGAACTGGACGAAGCGGCCACTGGCGATGGTCGCAGGCCTCGCCGGTCCGACGCAGCAGGCGATCGCCGAAGCGCGCACCGCGCGCGATATCGGCTATCACGCCGGCCTGCTCAGCCTCGCCGCCATGAAGACCGCGTCCGAAGACGACATCATCGCGCATTGCCAGATGGTGGCGCGCGAGATCCCGCTGGTCGGCTTCTACCTGCAGCCGGCGGTTGGCGGAGTCGTCTTGAGCGCGGACTTCTGGCGGCGCTTTGCGGCGATCGACAATGTGATCGCGATCAAGATCGCGCCGTTCAACCGCTATCGCACCCTCGACGTGCTGCGCGGCGTCGCCGCGGCTGGCGCCCTCGACCGTGTCGCGCTCTACACCGGCAATGACGACCATATCCTGCTCGACCTCACCCTGCCGTTCGATCTGCGCGAGAACGGCGTCACCACCCGCACTTACTTCAAGGGCGGCCTGCTCGGTCACTGGTCGGTGTGGACGCAGACGGCGATCCGGCAATTCAAGATGTGCAGGGACGCACGCCAGAAGGATACGGTGCCTGCCGATCTGCTTGCGCTCGATGCCCGCGTCACCGATTGCAACAGCGCGTTCTTCGACGTCGCCAACAATTTCCACGGCTGCATCGCCGGCTGTCACGAGATCCTCCGCCGCCAGGGCTTGATGGAAGGCATCTGGTGTCTTGATCCGAACGAAGGCTTGAGTCCGGGCCAGATGCAGGAGATCGATCGCGTCTGCCGTGAGCACGCCGATCTCTCGGACGATGCTTTCGTCGCCGAGAACCTGCAGAAATGGCTGGCATGACGGCCGAGCCTTTCATCAGCCTGCGGAGCGTCCGCAAGGTCTATCGGTCCAAGGGAGCCGAGTTCCTTGCCGTCTCCGATGTCACCATGGACATCACCGAGGGAGAGTTGGTGGCGCTGGTCGGGCCATCCGGCTGCGGCAAGACCACGGTGCTGAAGATCCTTGCCGGCCTGCACGGCGCCGATGGCGGCACGATCAAGATCGGCAACGCGAAGACGCCGTTCGATCCCGCGCGCGATATCGGCATGGTGTTCCAGCAGGCGCTGCTGTTGAAATGGCGCACCATCCTGGACAACGTGCTGCTGCCGGCCGAGATCGTCGGGCTGCCGATGAAGGCGGCGCGGGAGCGCGCCCGCGGCCTGCTCAAGATGGTCGGCCTCGCCGGCTATGAGGACAAATATCCGCAGCAGGTTTCCGGTGGCATGCAGCAGCGGACCGCGATCGCCCGCGCTTTCATCCACGATCCGAAACTGATCCTGATGGACGAGCCGTTCGGCGCGCTGGATGCGCTGACGCGCGAGCAGATGAATCTCGAAATGCTGCGGATCTGGCGCGAGAGCGGCAAGACCATCATTTTCGTCACCCACAGCATCCAGGAAGCCGTGTTCCTGGGCTCCCATTGCGCCGTGCTTACCGCCGGTCCCGCGCGGATGGCGGAATATTTCCCGATCGAACTGCCCTTCCCCCGCGCGCTGCCGATCAAGACCACGGACGAATTCGGTGCCTACGCCCGGCGCATCTATGCCCGGCTCGGGCTCAGCGCCTGATCCGCTGCGCGAACTGCTGACGCTGTGCCGGAATGCAGAATTGCGCATACGCATTATGCAGCCGCACGCCTGTGGCAACCCACACGCGTGTAGTACATCGGTCGCAGGGGGGATCCCGCCCTTTCGGGGAATCTGACCACAATGGACATGCTCGTGGCGAGGGCGCCGGTTGCGCCGGTCATGGACGGCTTGCCGCCGCAGAAGCGGCGCTGGGCCGTTGCCGCGATCTTCACCGCGCTCGCGATGGCTTCGCTCGACACCGCGATTGCCAACATCGCTTTGCCCGCGATCGCGACCGATCTCCGTGTCAGCCCGGCTGATGTCGTCTGGGTCGTCAACGTCTACCAGATCGCGCTGGTCGCGACCCTGCTGCCGCTTGGCGCGCTCGGGGAAATCGTCGGCCATGAACGCATCTATCTCGGCGGCCTCCTGTTGTTCACGCTCGCCTCACTCGGCTGCGCGCTCGCATGGTCGCTCGACAGCCTTCTCATCGCACGCGCGCTGCAGGGGCTCGGCGCCAGCGGGCTGATGAGCGTCAACACCGCACTGGTCCGCTACGTCTACCCAAGCAGGATGCATGGCCGCGGCTTCGGTCACAACGCGCTGGTGGTCGCAACCGCTTTCACCCTCGGGCCGACGATTGCCTCCGGCATCCTGGCGTTCGGAACCTGGCCGTGGCTGTTCGCCATCAACATCCCGTTCGGCCTGATCGCGCTGTTCATCGGCATGAAGACCCTGCCGCCGACGCCGCGCGCCGTGCATGCCTTCGACTTCCCCGGCGCATTGCTGGCGGCGGGCTGCCTCGGCCTCTTCATCATCGGCATCGGCAGCGCCGCGCACAAGACGTCGCCGGCATTGGTGTCGGTCGAACTTGCGGGAGCGGTCCTGCTCGGCTGGTTGCTGATGCATCGGCATCGGGATCACCCGGCGCCGATGCTGCCGATGGACCTGTTCCGCCGGCCGATGTTCGCCTTGTCCGCGACGACCGCGGTCTGCGCCTTCGCGATCCAGGGCCTCGCCTTCGTTTCGCTGCCGTTCTATTTCGAAGCCGTGCTGATGCGGTCGCAGGTCGAGACCGGATTCTTCATGACGCCGTGGCCGCTGGTGGTCGCCATCATGGCGCCGATCGGCGGCCGCCTCGCCGACCGCTACCCGGTCGGCATCCTCGGCGGTATCGGGTTGATCCTGCTTGGCCTCGGCATGACGCTGCTCGCGACACTGCCAGCCTCGCCCAGCATCCCCGATATCGTCTGGCGCATGGTGATCTGCGGGATCGGATTCGGCTTTTTCCAGACGCCCAATATGAAGGCACTGATGAGCAGTGCGCCACCGCATCGCAGCGGCAGCGCAAGCGGTATCGTCGCAACCGCGCGCCTGACCGGGCAAACCATCGGCGCGGCGCTCGCCGCCTTCTGCTTTGCTATCGCCGGCCACGAAGGCGCAACCTACGCGCTCGCGCTTGGCGCTGGATTTGCGGCGCTCGGAAGCGCGATGAGCTTCCTGCGGCTTGCTGTCGCGCCCAAGGGCTCGTGATCCTGCGCGAGGCACGAGAGAACAAGAACACCGCATCATCGGGTTTGTTCCTCCCTCGCCGCCTACGCATTTTCTTGATTTGAATCGTTCTAGTGCCCGGTTCAAAATCGCGGCAAGGTCCAGTTGGTGGAACTGGATCAAAAGGGGACTGCGATGGCTAACCTCACAATCAACGGCAAGAAGATCGAGATCGATGTCGAACCGGATACGCCGCTGCTCTGGGCGATCCGCGAAAACATTGGACTGACCGGCACCAAGTATGGCTGCGGCATCGCGCAATGCGGCGCCTGCACCGTTCATGTCGACGGCGTGGCGATGCGCTCCTGCGGAATGCTCGTCAGCGAGGCGGATGGCAAGGCGATCACGACCATCGAGGGCCTTGCTGCCGACGGCAAGCTGCACAAGGTGCAGCAGGCCTGGATCGATCACGACGTGCCGCAATGCGGCTATTGCCAGACCGGCATGATCATGGCGGTGGCGGCGCTGCTCAAGGACACCCCGAAACCCACTGACGAAGAGATCAACGAGGCCATCACCAATATCTGCCGCTGCGGCACCTTCGCGCAGGTGCGCGAAGCGATCCACGCTGTTGCGAACGCGTGAGGTGCCGTCATGAATCAGCACGTCAAGCTCAATCGCCGCGCGTTCGTGATTGGCACCGCCGCGGCGGGTGCCGGCCTTGCACTGGGCTTCAATCTTCCGTTCGGCCCGACGGTGGCGCGCGCCGCCGATGGCTCGCCTGAAATCAACGCCTGGGTGGTGATCCGGCCGGATGATACGGTGGTGATCCGCATCGCGCGTTCGGAGATGGGCCAGGGCTCGCTCACCGGTCTTGCGCAGCTCGTTGCCGAAGAGCTCGAATGCGACTGGTCGAAGGTCACCACCGAATATCCGACACCGGGCCAGAGCGCCGCGCGCGGCCGGCCCTGGGGCGATTTCTCGACCGGCGGCAGCCGCGGCATCCGCGGCTCGCATGATTACGTCCGCAAGGGCGGCGCCACCGCGCGGCTGATGCTGATCCAGGCCGCCGCGAACGAGTGGAAGGTGCCGGCTTCCGAATGCTCGGCCGCGAACAGCATCATCACCCATCTGCCGACGGGCCGCACCACGACCTACGGCAAGATGGCGGAAGCGGCGGCCAAGCTCAGCCCGCCGTCTGACGTGAAGCTGAAAGACGCCAAGGACTGGAAGATCGCCGGCAAGGGGCTGAAGCGCCTCGACACCGCCGACAAGACCACCGGCGCGATGGTCTATGGCATCGACTTCAAACTGCCGGGCATGTTGAACGCCGCGATCAAGGATTGCCCGGTGTTCGGCGGCAAGCTGAAGAGCTTTGACGAGGCCAAGATCGCCAACATGAAAGGCGTCAAGAAGGTGGTGCGCGTCGGCGACAGCGGGGTTGCCGTCGTCGCCGATACCTGGTGGCACGCCAAGACCGCGCTCGATGCGCTGCCGATCGAGTGGGACGAAGGCCCGAACGCCAAGACCTCCAGCGAGACGATCAGCAAATGGCTGGCCGAAGGACTGGAGCCGTCTCAAACCGCGTTCGTCGGCAACAAGAACGGCGACGCGCCGGCGGAGATCTCGCGGGCCGCCAAGGTGGTCGAGGCGGTCTACAACTACCCCTACCAGAACCAGGCCACGATGGAGCCGATGAACGCGACCGCGCTCCATACCGGCGACAAGCTGGATGTCTGGTGCGGCACGCAGAATGGCGAAGCCGCCTTCGCCACTGCCGTGCAGGCGTCGGGCCTTTCGGCTGACAAATGCGACGTGCACAAGCTGATCCTCGGCGGCGGCTTCGGCCGGCGCGGCCAGAGCGACTATGTGCGGCAGGCGGTGTTGATCGCCAAGCAGATGCCGGGCACGCCGATCAAGCTGTTGTGGTCGCGCGAAGAAGACATGCAGCACGGCTTCTATCATCCGGTCACCCAGTGCCGGATGGTCGGCGCCTTCGATGCCGACAACAACCTGACCGCGCTGCGCATGCGGATCTCCGGCCAATC
Organism: Bradyrhizobium sp. Ai1a-2; assembly: GCF_000426245.1. GTDB lineage: Bacteria > Pseudomonadota > Alphaproteobacteria > Rhizobiales > Xanthobacteraceae > Bradyrhizobium. The sequence continues at coordinate 71,576 of NZ_AUEZ01000046.1, forward strand.
GATCCTGGCGCGGCTGCGGCCCGAGGCCATGATCAACGGCATGGACCCCGCGACGTTCCAGGGGCTCGCCCCCAGTGGTGAAGCGGTGATCGGCTATTCGATCCCCAACCTCCTGATCGAACATTCGATGCGCAATCCGCACGTGCCGCCCGGCTTCTGGCGTGGCGTCAACATCAACCCGAACACGATCTATCTCGAGAGCTTCATGGACGAACTCGCGCACGCGGTCGGCCAGGATCCACTCGCGTTCCGTCGCAAATTGATGAGCGGTCATCCGAAGCACCTCGCGGTGTTGAACGCGGTGGCCGAACGGATCGGCTGGGACAAGCCGCCGCCGCAGGGCGTCTATCGCGGGCTCGCGCAGGTGATGGGCTATGGCAGCTATGTCGCCGGCGCCGCCGAGATCTCGGTGACCGACGGCAGCAAGATCAAGGTGCATCGCATCGTCGCTGCCACCGATCCCGGTTACGTCGTCAATCCGGCGCAGGTGGAACGGCAGGTCGCGGGCTCCTTCGTCTACGGCCTCTCCGCCCTGTTCTATGGCGGCTGCACCGTGAAGGACGGCCGCATCGAGCAGACCAACTTCGACACCTACAACTCGATGCGCATCAGCGAGATGCCAAAGGTGGAGACGATCCTGATGCCGAGCGGCGGCTTCTGGGGCGGCGTCGGCGAGCCGACCATCGGCGTCGCCGCACCGGCGGTGCTGAATGCGTACTTCGCGGCAACGGGAAAACGTATCCGCTCGGTGCCGTTGCGGCAGCAGAACATCGGCTTCGCGTAAGACGCTGAAGGTCTCGTTGTTACAACACAGCGTCGTGCCGGCTTGCCCCGGCACGACGCTGTCATCGCGAGCCACCACTTTCCCCTCCCGTCGTTGCGAGCGGAGCGAAGCAATCCATCTCGCCGCTTGCAGAGGCCGCCTGCAGAGACATGGGTTGCTTCGTCGCTTCGCTCCTCGCAATGACGTGGGGAGAGTTCCTGATTCAAATGTCAAACAGCAGGCTCGTAGGATGGGTAGAGCGAAAGCGAAACCCATCGCGATGGAGCAAGCGGCGCGAATGATGGGTTTCGCTTCGCTCTACCCATCCTAGTCGCCCGTGAAGAAGTCTGATTTCAGCTTGGGACGAGCTGAAATCGGAGGATGAGCCTGACCAGGATTTGGTGCAACAAAAGCTCCAGCCAGCGGATGAGACGGCGGAAGTTGTATCCGGCGGCGGCGAGGACGGCGTTGGCGGCGTCGCCCTTGCGGTACCAGAAGTAGTTGCGCCCCATGCGATGCTCGGATTTGAGATGGCCGATGACCGGCTCGACGGCCGAGCGCCGGCGCAGCTCGCGTTTGATCCTGGGCGTCACGCGCCGCTTCTGGCCTGAGATGAACACCCTGAACTTGTAATCGGGTGGCGCATTG
>NZ_AUEZ01000047.1 GCF_000426245.1 Bradyrhizobium sp. Ai1a-2
GCGTCAAACCCCGAAAGCTTGCAATCTCAAACCCCCTCACGACCGAAAAATCGACTCCACATCAATGGCTTGGGCGATTCTTCACGGACGACAAATTCCGCTTATTTTTCAACGATGGGCAGCTGGGAAGGCGCAATCCGCCCCTGGACCACGCTACGCTTTTTGTACGCTAATGTCCGTCGCCCGCGGGTGCCGCCGCCGACGGCTTGTTCAGCAGGAGGACGAGAAGACTGAGCCCGACATAGAACACGGTCAGCATGAAGAAGGCGTCGCCATAGCCCATCACCGCGGCCTGGCGGTGCACGATCTGCGACAATTGCTTCAGCGCCATCATCGCGGAATCGCCCATGCCATGCATGCGCTGCGTGAACATGTTGAGCGTCTCGACCGCCGTCGCATTGCCCCAATGCACCCGATCGTGCAGACGCGAGATGTGCAGATCGGTGCGGTCGTTCAGCACCTGGTTGATGACCGCCAATCCCACCGCGCCGCCGAGGTTCCGCATCAGGTTGAACAGGCCGGAGGCGTTCTTGACCAGATGCGGCGCCAGCGTGCCGAGCGCGATGTTGTTGGTCGGCACCATCGCGCACATCATGCCGATGCCGCGCAGGATCTGCGGCACCAGGAGATCGTAGAAGTCAAAGTCGCGAGTGATCCAGGTCATCTGCCAGGAGCCGAGCGCGAAGGTGACGAGGCCGAAGGCGATGATGTAGCGCAGGTCGACCTTCTGCATCAGCTTGCCGACGACCGGCGCCATCAGGAACATCGTGATGCCGGAGACGAACATGGTCTCGCCGATCATCAGCGCGCTGTAGCCGCGGATCTCCGCCAGATAGCGCGGATAGATATAGGTCAGGCCGTAGAGGCCGATGCCGATGCAGAACTGCAGCACGCAGCCGATCGCGAAGTTGCGGTTACCGAACGTCCTGAGATCGACGATCGGCTCTTCAACGCTGAATACGCGCCAGAAGAAGGCGATCGCGGAGACGAAGCCGACCGCGGCGAAGATCGCAACCGACGTGTCCTGCAGCCACTCATACTGAGGCCCCTCCTCCAGCACATATTCCAGCGAGCCGAGGAAGCCCGCCATGAACAGGAGGCCCCACCAGTCGAAGCGCTCGAGCAATGCGAAATTCGGCTGGTCGAAATCGATCAGCGCGAGCACGCCGATGGTGATGCCGATGCCGGGCACGATATTGATGAAGAACAGCCAGTGCCACGACATCAGGTCCGTGATGTAGCCGCCCACCGTCGGACCAATCGTCGGCGCCAGCGTCGCGACGAGGCCGATGATCGGCGCGACGATGTGAAACTTGGAGCGTGGAAAGATCGTGTAGGCGGAGGCGAACACGGTCGGGATCATGCCGGCGCCCAGAAATCCCTGCAGCGCGCGCCAGAGGATCATCTGCTCGATCGAGGTGGCGAAGCCGCACAGGAAGCTCGAGACGGTGAAACCGAAGGCGGAGATCGCAAACAACAGCCGCGTGCCGAGCGCGCGCGACAGGAAGCCGGACAACGGAATGGCGATGACCTCGGCGATCAGATAGGCGGTCTGCACCCAGGAGACTTCGCTCGAGCTCGCCGAGAGGCCGGCCTGGATGTCCGAGAGCGACGCCGAAACGATCTGGATGTCCAGGATCGACATGAACATCCCGAACACCATGATGACGAAAGCGACCACCCGCTTCGGCTCGATACGCTCGCTGGCGGCCGCGGCGTTCATCATGTTCGGCGAAGCGGTGGTGGCGTCGGCCATATCTGCTCACCTGCGCCCGGGATTTTCTTCCGGACTCAAAATATCACTGCGGATGAATCATCATCGGTGCATCGAGATCGGCGTCATTGTCCGCGTCGTGTGCGCCTTCGCTTGTGTCCACGGTGGTGTAGACCGACATGCCGGCGCGCAGCAGATTTTGTCGCGCGACGTTCTTCGGCACGCGGATGCGGATCGGCAGCCGCTGCACGATCTTGGTGAAATTGCCGGTGGCGTTGTCCGGCGGCAGCAGGGTGAACACCGAGCCCGCGGCCGGTGAAATGCTGTCGACCACGCCCTTGAACTTGCGGTGGCCATAGGCGTCGACCGAAATCGTCACCGGCTGGCCCGGGCGGATGCGCTTGAGCTGGGTCTCTTTATAGTTGGCGTCGATGAAGACGTCGTCGAGCGGCACTACATTGCCGAGCCGTTGGCCGACCTGGATGAAGTCGCCGACATTGACGAGACGGTTGGAGAAGGTGCCATCGACCGGCGCGCGCACCGTGGCGAAATCGAGGTCACGCTCTGCCTTGGCGAGCTGGGTCTGCAGTTCAGCGAGGGTGGCGCGGGCTTCATTCTGCTGCGCCCTGGTCACCTCGACATTGTCGCGCGCGGCATCATACGCGGCCTGCGCCGACTTCACCGCGGCGACGCCCTGGTCACGGCTTGCCTCCGAGACTTCGAAAGTGGCGCGCGAAGCAAAGCCCTTGGTGCTCAGCGCCTGCTGGCGGTCGAAATCGAGGCCGGCGCGCTTCAGGTTCGCTTCGGAGGACGCGAGCTGTGCCTGCGCCTGCTCGACCGCGCTTTCAAGCGCGGTGACCTGGCGGCCGATGCGCTCGATGGTCGCCTGCTGGGTGGCGATCTTGCTGCGCGCCGCGTCGACCGCGATCCGGTAGTCGCCGTCGTCGATCCGGAAGATCACTTCGCCGGCACGGACGATCGTGTTGTCGGCAGGCAGGATCGCCGCCAGATGGCCGGAGACACGCGCGCCGAGCATGGAGTTGTTGGCGCGCACATAGGCGTCATCGGTCGATACGTAGAAACGTCCGGCCACGAACCAGTAGACGCCGTAGCCGACCGCGGCGAGCGCGAGCAGGCCCATCACTCCCATCATGACGAATTTGCGCTTGGCGGGCTTTGGTGCGGCAGCGGTTTGTGCTTGCGCCGCCGGCTGCTCCGGTGCGGGCGCGGCTGGCGTTTCGACAGGCCGGCGCTTGGCTTCTTCGGCAGCGGGGCCACGAAGCTGCTCTGCTGGCTGAGCTGATGTGTTGCGCACGGACTCGCCCTCGACCTCCGGATCAGAGCGAACGACGCGTGCAGCCTGATCTCTCGCCGCGGCCATAGCCGGACTCCTCATTTACCCCGTCACGACGCAAGCGAGGCCCTGCGGCCGGTGCGGCATCGTGTCTTTACATCTATCATTGACCGAACGGTTCGGTCAAGTTACATGAGTTTGGAGGAACCCTAAGGAGAAAATCGCTTCCGGACAGTACCCCGGATGGAAATGTTCTCCGAGAGGCTAAACCAATGGTTGCAGGTCAGACATTCCCTCTTCACATCGTCGCCGAGGAGGACTCCTCCAAGCGGCGGCAAATTCTCGACGGCGCCCGCAAGGTGTTCCTGGAATTGGGTTTCGACGGCGCCAGCATGGGCGAGATCGCCCGTGCCGCCGGGGTCTCCAAGGGCACGCTTTACGTCTACTTCGACGACAAGTGCCGGCTGTTCGAGGCGATCGTCGAGGAAGAGAAGATCGAGCAGAGCAAGACCGCGTTCACCTTCGATCCGGAGCGCGACGTCGATACAACCCTGCCGGAATTCGGACGCGCGTATGTGGCGCTGCTGTGCCGGCCGGGCGGCGGCTCGGCGATCCGCACGGTGATGGCGATCGCCGAACGGATGCCTGAGGTCGGCAGCCGATTTTACGAGCAGGTGATCGCGAGCAACGTCAAACGCTTTGCGACCTATCTCGAAGCTCGCGCCGACCACGGCGAGCTCGTGATCGACAATTTCGAGCTCGCCGCCTGGCAATTCATGCAGATGTGCCAGGCGACGCTGTTTCAGGCTTTCATCTTCCAGGCCAAGCCGTCACCCTCGCCCGAACAGATCGCCACGGTGGTGGACAGCGCGACGCGGGTGTTCTTGGCGGCGTATCGCGGGAAGAAGTGAGGCGCTTGCTCCCCTGTCGCAATGACGAAATCAATCGCCGCCTCCGGCGACAACAGCCGCAAGCTGGTCGTCTCCGACTGCAATTGATGAGACATGGCACATCCACGTCCGGCAAGATCAACGAGTGGCCCTGTCAGGGCCGCTCATCGCTTCGCTGATGACGCTTGGTTCCCTAATAGCGCTTGGCGGCACTGCCGGTGGTCTGGCCCGGCTCGGAGGCGCCCGGCGCCTTCGATTTCTTCGCGCTCTTCATCTTGTGTTTCGGTGCCGCCTGGGCCGTCGACTTGGTCGCCTTCTGCATCTGTTGCCCGGTCGTCTGGCCCGCAACACCCTGAGTGCCTTGCGCGAACGCGGGAACGGCAAACACAAGCAGCGCTGCTGTCATCGCTGACTTGAGGTACATGATTTTCCTCCTCTTCAGAGAAGGCATAACCACTACGATTGCAGCGCAGTTCCGAGGAACTGCCCTGCGATTGCATATTTTTCCCGAATTTACGACGGAGTCGTCATTCCGGGGCGAGACGGAGCATCGAGCCCGGAATGACATCAGAGGTGCCTCACGGCGCGAAGGTGTACCCCGGACCGATGGCCGCGGCCTCCGGGATTGGCGGCAGGTCGGAGAACAGCTCGGGGTGATTCTTCATCACCTTCAGGATGTATTTCGGCTCGATATGCTTGTTGACGTCGAAGGTCGCCTTGATGATCCCGAGCCGCGAGAGACGGTCTTCGGCACTGTAGAGCGCGCGATAATTGTTCGCCGACAGACGGCGGTCCGCCTGCTGGATGTTGAACTGCATCGCGGCTTCGGCGATTTCCTGCTTGAGGCCGGGGATCCAGCGGGTCGCGACCTGCCCCGCCTGCTTCGGGTTCTTGCGCATCCACTGATCGGCTTCGGAGACCGCAGCCAGGAATTTCTCGATGGTGTCGCCGTTGGCCTGCACCCACGGACGAAGCGCAACGTTGAAGCCGAGATAAGAGATCACGTCGCCACCGCGAACGAGCTCGACCGCGCCCGGCACGTCCTTGCCCGCCACGATCGGCCACGGATCCCAGCCGGAGAAGGCGTCGATACCCTTGGCGAGCAGCGCGACCGTCATGTCCGGCGGCGGCGTATTCACCAAGGTGACCTCCTCCGGCTTCAGCCCGGCCTTCTCCAGGATGGCGAGGATATAGAGGTGATTGATGGTGCCGAAGGACGCCGCGATCTTCTTGCCCTTCAGGCTCGCAAGGTCGCCCTTGGTGATCCCCGAGCCTTCGCGCGCGATGACCGCCATGGTCGCATCCGAGCCGGCCTTGGTGGCGTTGCCGCTATAATTGCCGAGCGCGACCAGATCCATGCCGCGCAGCACCGCGCCGATCATGGGCACGCCGACCTGCACGATCTCGCTCTCGCCGGCCTGCAGCGCGTTGAGGGCGTCGACGCCGGTTGCGTAGGGCCGCGCGATGGTGACATCGAGGCCGTATTTCTCGAAGAAGCCGCGCTCGAGCGCGATCGGCAATCCGATCTGATCGATGCCGGTGACCATGCCGGCCTTCAGCTTGGTCAGCGTCTGCGCGCCCGATGGCGTGCAGAGCAGCGCGAACGCCATCGCGAGCAGCAATAATCGTTTCATTCTCCTACCCTCCCGGTTTTATCGGCCCCACCGCCGTCACCCAGTACGGCCGGGCGACGGCGTTGAGGTCCGTTCGTTTGACGCCACGTAATTCAATGGAATGCTCGTCGGTGCCCGAGACGCGTCCATATTGCTGGAATGCGAGCACGTGAAAGCGCTCGGGCGTGAATGGCAGCTCGATCTGCACATTGACCTTCTCGGACGTGCCGGCGAGTTCCGGCGCGATCTTGCCAGGCGCGGCCAAGGTCAGCCAAAGCTGAAAGCCAGCCCAGGCGGCAATGACGCCGAGCACGATACGGCCCTTGGTCGATCGCAAGGCTTCCGTGACGAGGCTCATGCGGCGCGCACCATCTGCAGCACGCGCGCGGAGAGCTGCTTGAACTGGTCGTCCTTGACCAGATCATCCCACACCCGCGGGCGCGGCAGGTCGATCTCGATCTGGTCGAGGACCCGCCCCTTCGAAAGAACGACGACGCGGTTGGCGAGGAACACCGCCTCCGGCACGTCATGGGTGATGAACAGCACGGTCGGCTTGCGCTCCTGCCAGATCCGCGTCAGCTCTTCCTGCAAGGTCATGCGCGTCTGCGCATCGACGCTGGCGAAGGGCTCATCCATCAGCAGCACATCCGGATTGTTGGCGAGCGCGCGCACCACGCCGACGCGCTGCTGCATGCCGCCGGACAATTCGTTGGGATAGCGGTGCGCCGCGTGCGAAAGGCCGGCGAGTGCGAGATATTCGCGCGCGATGCGGTCGCGCTCGGCCTTCGGCACGCCGCGCATCTTCGGGCCGAAGCCGACATTGTCGAGCACGGTCTTCCAGGGAAACAGCGCAAACGACTGGAACACGACGCCGCGCTCCGGGCCGGGTCCCTTGACCGGCTTGCCGTCGAGCAGGATCTCGCCGCCGGTATAGGGGATGAAGCCCGCGATCATGTTGAGGATGGTGGTCTTGCCGCAGCCGGACGGGCCGACCACCGAGACGAACTCGCCCTGCTCGACCTCGATCGAGACGTCGTGGACGGCGTTGACATGCGAGCCGGCATACGGATCGAAATAGGTCTTTGCGAGGTTCTTGAGCGAAAGCGTCTTCATGATGTCACCAATCCCCAGCGCTGGCCGGTCGCGCGCTCGAGCGGCGCGAGGATCCAGGCGTCCACGATGTACCAGAGCAATCCGAGAATGATCATGCCGAGCAGGATCTCGACGGTGGAGCCGGAGCGGCGCGCATCGAACATCATGAAGCCGATGCCGCTGGTGCCGACGATCATCTCGACCGCAATCAGCGCGCGCCAGCCATAGCCGAGGCCGTTGCGCAGGCCGGTGATGATGTTGGGCAGCGCACCCGGCAGCGTCACCTCCCACAGCACGCGCGCCGGCGATGCGCCGAGACTGCGGGCAGCACGCGCGAGATCGCGCGGCACGGATTCGACGCCGAGCACGGTGTTGAGCACCACCGGGAACAGCACGGTATAGACGATGACGAAGGTCATCGTCGTGAGCCCGAAGCCGAACCAGATCAGGAGGATCGGCAACCACGCGATGTCGCCGATCGCCTGGAAGAACAAAAGGATCGGCCAGCAGATGCGATGCGCCCAGCGGCTGGTGCCGATCAACACGCCTAAGGGAATGCCGAGCGCCATGCCGACGGCGGCGCCGGTGAACAGGCGGATCAGGCTGTCGCCGAGATAATCAGGCAGGATGCCTTTGTAGGTCAGCGTGAAGAAGGAGTTCACGACATCGACCGGGCCGGGGAAGAACGCGCGCGGGAAGATGCCGGCGGCGGCAACCGCGCTCCACAACGCCACCACCGGAATGAACGGGATGATGGCCGCCAGCGACGGCCAGCGCCGCGTCATCCGTGCGTAGCCGCTCCAGAACTGCAAGAGAACATTCATGCGCGCCTCACCATGCCCCAGCGCTCGATGGTCGCGCGCTCCAGCGGGACCAGCAGCAGACGGTCGATCAGAAGCCACAGCACGCCGATCACGATCATGCCGAACACGATGACCTCGGTGCGATAGAAATCGCGGGCGACGAACAGCATGTAGCCGAGCCCGACATTGGTCGCGATCATCTCGGCCGCAATCAGGCCGCGCCAGGCGAAACCGAGCCCGGTACGGACGCCGGTGACGATGTTCGGCAGCGCGCCCGGCAACAGCACTTCCGTCAAGAGCGCCCAGCGGCCGGCGCCGAGCGAGCTTGCGGCGTTGCGCAGCGTGTGCGGGATGGTTTTGACGCCGAGCAGCGTGTTGTAGGCGACGACGAAGAACACGGCGTTGAAGATCACGAAGACGATGGCGCCGAAGCCATAGCCGAACCAGAGCGTGGCGATCGGAATCCAGGCGATGCCGGCGAGCACGGAGAAGAAGCGGAACAGCGGCGTCAGGAACGCTGCGACTGTCGGGCTCACGCCCATCGCGATCCCGAGCGGCACGGCGGTGATGATGCCGATCAGCGTGCCGAGACCGACGCGCAGCAGGCTCGCGCCGATATGGGCAAACAGCGTGCCGTCACGGATGGAATCCATTGCAGCCGTGCCGACCGCGCCGACCGAGGGGAAGACGCGCGGATTGATATCGAACAGCGGGACGACGATGGCCCAGATCGCAACCAGAGCAAGCAGCGGGGCGACGAACATCGCGGCCCCCGCGAGCGAACTGACGCTGCGCGTGAGCCACGGCGATCGCCGCTTGAGACTGCGCGTCACCTCCATGTCGCCTCCCCGATATCGACGCTGCCTTTGCCGGCATTTATTGTCGTTTATCGCGTCCGTGCCTGCTTAGACACGCGACGCCATGCCTCATGTTGCGCAAATTATACGCTCACGCAATCGCCTATCGCGGAGTTGTTCGTTGTCCAGACAATCAAAAGATGTGCCTGACGCCAGAATACCTGCAAGATGACGACGCGCGCGCTGCCAGATAACAACGCCGACGCTACTCGTCGGTGAACTCGTCTTCCTCGTTGACCTTGGCCTTGCGGCTGAACCAGGAGGACTTCTTGCCGCCGAGCGAGCCCGTCACATTCGGGTCACGCGAGGCGTAGGGGTTGCGCGAATTGGCGCGCGCGGCGATCTCCTCGCCGGAGACGGCGGCGGGCTCGCAGATGACGCGGCGGCTGGCGCGGCGCATCAGGTCAACGTGAATGTGATCGTAGTGGAAGCGGTTGGAGCCCGGCGCCAGCACGGTGTTGAACTGCTGGCAGGCCGCACCCTGGACGTCGCGCAAGAAGCCCTGCTCTTCCGGCAGTCCGCGCCAGCCATCCTTCACCGAGATGCGGCGGCCATCGGCGAGCGTGAAGCCGGCGATGTCGAGCGCATTGCCGAAGGCGTGCTCGGAAATATGCGCGCTCGGATTGCCGTTCATGCCGCGGCAGGAATAGGCGGAGATCTGCTTGATCTCGACCACGCGCGCGCCGAACCAGCGCATGGCCGCGGGCTGCACGGAATCGGCAAGCCAGCGGTCGAGCACAGAGACGATCGGACAAGCCAGCGTCGCGGTCGGCTTCAGCGCGACCGGGCCGACCGCGGTGACAGGATTGCCGCGCTCCGGCCCAAGCCGCGGCAGCGGCGCGGCTGCGCCCTGCGATGGCGAATAAGGTGCGGAACCACGGTCGCGCTGCGGATAGCCTTGCGGTGCGCCATAGGCCGGGCCGCCCGGTGGCTCCGGCGTCCCCTCCGCCGGCAAATCGATGTCGTCCTGGTGCGGCGCGACGCCCGGAGCGCTCAGCGAGATCGGCCCGTTCGACGGCGCACCATAGCCGGGCTGGCTTGCCGCCGGATTCGGATAAGGGGCCGGCCGCGGCGCCGGTTGCGGCGCGATCGGCCAGCGCGGCTGGCTGCGGGTTGAGCCGATATCGGCCGGCGGACGCAAATCGTCGGCAAAGCCAAAACTCTGGCTGCTCTCGCCGAGCGCTGCGACCTTGAGCGGGAATTGCGCACCGCACGCGCCGGGACCCGTGATCGGGTCGATGCGCACGAGGTCCGGCCCTTCCCTGACCGCGCCGGATTTCAGGCAAGCGACTTCGGCCTCGGCCCGCCAGGGTTCACGCTCGGCCTGGAAGAAACCGCGACCGCAACCTGCCAGCGAAACAAGGACGACGGAGCCGACGAGATACAAACGAACTCCACGCGTCATGCGCGGCAGAGTCGGCGAATTTATTTAAAGACTCTTCAACGCGTTGTTTTTACTTATCTTTAACCATACGGCCGCCGGCTCGGGACGGGCGCGCGCCGGACGGACAGCATCGCTGGCTTTTTCGGCGGGGAACGGTTTGGTAAATTCACGCGTTCTGTGCGGGCAGGCGCAAACGCTGGGAGCGTTCTGATGGCTATGAGTCTTCTCGTCAGCCGGCTGAGCGTCGTCGCCGCCTATGTTGCGCTCGCCTTTGTCGGCGCGATCGTGCTTGGCCTGTTGTAGGCTTCCCCTGATAAGCTGGATTGGACTTGCGCCCGGCGGTTCTTCCGCCGGGCGCTCAGTTTGATAACAGCGCGTTTGTGTGCAAGACCTGCGCTGCAATTGCAACGAGCGAACATCTCACTTGTCTTCGAAGCCTGAACGACCCGGCGTCGCCGACCAGACATTGCAACGCGCCGCGTTGGCGCTGCAGATGCAGCGGCCAGACGAGGCCGAGCGATTAGCGGCGGCGGTGCTCAAGGCGAACCGCGGCAACGTCGCGGCTGCGGCGCTGTTTGGCCGCGCGTTGATGCTGCAGAACCGCTTCGACGAGGCGATTGCGCCGTTACAGAAGGCCTCGCGCCGCGGCGACGACCCCGCCGCCGAGACCCTGCTCGCGACCGCGCTCGCGGCCACCGGCCGGCGCGACGACGCACTCGATCTCCTGCGCCGCGTGATCACACGACGGCCCACCTTCCCGCCGGCTTTCCTTGAATATGCCGGCCAGCTCGCATCGGGCGGAAAGATCGACGAGGCGATCGCCGCGCTCGAGCAGGGTCTTGCGCTAACGCCTGGAATCATCGAGCTGCAACTTCGTTTGGCGACGCTTTATATCGGCCGCAACAAGCGCGCCGAGGCGCGCGCGTTGCTGCAGCAGGCAGCAACTGCCGCGCCTGCGCGCCCCGACGTGCTGGCTGAACTTGCCCGCGTGATGGTGCTGGACGGCGACTACGCCGCGGCCGTCGCCATCTTCCGCCGCGCGCTTGCGCTGCGGCCGGACGATCCGCCAACGCGCGCCAATCTCGGCATCTGCCTGATGGAGATGGGCGAGCGCGCCGCGGGCGAGGCAAGCGTTCGTGAAGCCGCGCGCGGCAGGCCCGAGATGACGGGTCGCGCCATCATGTCGCTCGCTGCCGCCTCGCGCGGCCGCTTCTTCCTGCGCCCAAGCGCCGCGGTGAAATTTTTGACCGGCTAGAGCATTTTCGGTCCTGATTGAATCAGAACCGAAGCTCTAGATTCTTGTTTTGGCGCGTTTTCTTCACGCGAACCGGTATCCACTTCGCTCGAAAACGCTCTAGCGTCCAGTCAACGACTTGAGTCCTGCGCTTCGTCGGCTGATACAGTTTCGAGTATCGCGCGCGCAGACCGCAAATCCGCTGTCTCGAATCCCTCGGTGAACCGGCTATAGACCGGTGCGAGGACCTGCCTTGATTGTTCATGACGGCCTTGCGTTGCCATCAAGCGCGCGAGGCTGGTAGCGGCGCGCAATTCCCAGGCAGGAGCGCCCTGTTGCCTTGCCAACGCCAGGGCTCGCGAGAAGATCCGCGCGGCGGGCTCAGCTGCTGCACCCCCACTGTCCTGCAGCGTCAGCTCGCCCTTGATGCGAAGGAGCTCGGCAAAGCACCACAATTCCTCATCTCGCTCCGACTTGGCGAGCGCCAGCTCTATCGTGCCCGCTGCTTCCGCCATCTGGCCCGAATTCGCCAGCCCTTCAGCCAATATCCCGAGAAACTCGGGCGTGCGCATTGCCCAGCCCATCTCGATCAATGCGTCGATCGACGCGCGCAGGAGCCTGGAGCCGCTCCGGGCGTCGCCGCGTCTGATCAGCAGCACTCCGTTTAGACAACGGCCCCAATTGCTCCAGAACGTCAGCGCGCGGCTCCCCGCGAGATTGATCAGCGTTGCGATATGCCGTTCTGCAAGGGCCAGATCGCCAGACATCAGCGCGATCGGACATGATGCCTCGGCAAGGGCGTAGCAGAGCGACAATGTGTGACCACCTGCGCTGGCTTCGTCGAGGTTGGCTTGCGCTGCGGCCATTGCGTGTTCGGAAAGGCCCTGCACCCAGAGCACTCGCGCCAACATCGCGCGCGCAAGCACGCGCTGATCGAAATGAAATCGGCGGATGTGCTCCTGGCTCCGCGCAGGAGCATAGTTCTTCAATACATTCTCAAGGCAACTGCGCGCATTTGCCTGCTCGCCAAGATAGTGCAGCGCCGTTCCCATCAGCCTTTCGCCCACGAGCCGGTCGGCTGGCGCCGAGGCGCGGTCGGCCAGGTTCAGGAAGCGCTCGGCAAGCGCTCGCGCAATCCGGTTCTCGCCATTGTTGAATCGTTGCGTCCACATGCCCCAGAGCACGCGCAGTTGGTAATCGACATCGCCGAGCTGCTCGGCGATTGCCAATGCATTCGTGAATGCCGCATCGGTCTCCTGCTTCGGGCCGGCGGTGTTGAGAAGCGCGAAACCAAGCGCGGCGTGCAGTTGCATTGCTGCGCGCGACGCCGGAGGCAAGCCGGCGCGCAGGCTGGCAAGGGCAACGTTGACGCGACGACGGCACTCGGCGAGCAGCGACAATTGGAACCAAAGCCGTAAAAAGGCGACCGTAAGCGCCACTCCGATCGGAGCATCGCCTTCCGACGAGAAGGCCCAGTCCAACGCTGCACGTATGTTGTCGATTTCCTGAGCGTGCTGGGGCACGTCTTCAGCCGGCTCCGACAGCGCGGTCGATGTGGTCCCAGCCAGCAAGTCCCGAAAATACTCCGCATGGTGACGTGCCACCCTTTTGGCTTCACCACTTTCGGCCAGTTTTTCGAGCGCGTAAGTCCGTGTTGTCTCAAGAAGGCGCCACCGGCCGGAAGGCTCCGACGCTTCCAAAACCACGAGGGACTTCAAGACCAGGCTTGCAATACCTTCGAGCACAACAGACGCGGTCGCGTCGGTGTCCCCCATAACGGCGGTCGCGGCCTCGACTGTGAAGCCGCCTGCGAAAACAGACAACCGCCGCAGCAGGGTTCGTTCCCAATCCGGCAGGAGCTCGTAGCTCCAGTCGAAGGTGGCACGCAAGGTTTGATGTCGCGGAAGAGCTGTTCGTCGACCGGCAGTCAGCAGACTGAAGCAATCATTCAGCCCGTCCGCGATCTGCCGGATTCCGAGCGTCGCGGCGCGCGCCGCGGCAAACTCGATCGCAAGAGGGATCCCGTCGAGATGCCGGCAGATCGATGCAATGAGCGGAAGGCTCTCTGTGCACGCCAGAAAGCCGGAGCCGAGGGCCATCAACCTGGCAACGAAAAGTCGAACGGCGCTGTACTCATTGATATCGGCCGCCTCTTCCGGAGGCGGCACATCCAGTGGCGGAACGCGGTAGACGTACTCACCTTCGATCCGCAGGATCTCCCGGCTAGTCGCCACTACGCATACATTCGGACACATGCGGATCATCGCTTCGGCGAAGCCGGCGGCGGCGGCAGCGAGATGCTCGCAGTTGTCGAGAACAAGAAGCAGTCGTTCTTCGTTGATGGCACGGGCAATGGACTCGACCGAAATCTCACGGCCCCCCAGCTCAAGGCCGAGGACGGACGCGACGGTAGATGGCACGAGTGCGGGATCTGCCAGCGAGGCCAGTTCGACAAACCAGCAGTCGCCCGCCAAAGTCGGGAAAAGGCTACGCGCGACCTCCAGGGCCAGGACGCTTTTTCCAATCCCGCCCGGCCCGATCAAGGTCACCATCCGATAGGCGGACAAGACGTCCAGCAAGTGCTGCTTTGATGAGCTTCGGCCGATCAGGGCTGATCCCGCTACAGGCACATTGGTTCGATATGGCTGCTCCGGCTTCCGCTTCGACAGACCGTGCGGATGCGAAATTTCGGGCGCCTCCCGAACGGTCCAGGCGCCGAGCAGGCGATAGCCGCGACCGGAGACCGTCTTCAGCAAGCCTCTGTCGGCGCCAAGCGCCTTACGGATAGCAGAGATATGAAATTGGAGTGTGTTTTCCTCGACGACAGCGCCGGGCCACACATGATCCATGAGGTGGTATTTGCTGACGAGCTCCCCGCCTGCCCGAACCAGAACCTCGAGGATCTCGAACGCGCGGCTGCCGATCGGAACGGAGACACCTCGGGATCGCAACTCACGCCGGGCGAGATCAATCTCCCATCCATTCGATGCATAGACGGCTCGTGGGTGCTGTCCTGCCACCTCACGGGTCTCCATTAGTCAAACAACTTTTCAGAAATTCTCAGCACTGGCTCAGGGAATGGCACGCGAAAACACCTTAGACGCTTGTGCTGGCGGCGCGCAAGCGCTGGCCCTGAGCAGCTAGCAAGCGATCACGGATAAGGCAACGAGGACAGTCTCTCATGCCGTGCATTCAGAGAATCGCAACGTTCACTCTCGGAGCAATCATGATGACCCAAGCTGCCGTTGCGAGCCCAAATGTCGCCACTGACCCAAATCTCGATCCGCGCGTCCGGGAATTCCTGATCCAGATCGACAAGGATCCGAGCCCGTTCTGGCAGCTTCCACAACCAAAGCCGCAGCAGATACTGACCGCTCTACAGAACCAGACGCCGGTCGATGTGTCAGGCGCCACAATCACCGAGCGTATGATCACGCAGGGTGGCACCTACGTCTCGCCGCTGCGGGCGAGCCTCGACCAGCTCAAATGATTGCGCCGGCTGGTGCCGCGAGCTGTAGGAAGACAATCCCTACATCTTCTCAACCGAAGGCCCGCGCTGTCGAGGACAATCCCTACAAGTCGCACGGTCACCCAACGCATTGGATGCTGGATTCCGAATTTTGGTCTTGTGATTGGCGAGCTTCGTTCCAACTACGCCGATGTAATCGCGCCACCTTGAAAGCCCATCCAATACATGAGGAATCTCCGATGCCCTTGCGTACCCCGCTGTCACGCCGCGGCTTCTGCACCTGCTGCGCCGTCGTCGCCACCGCCTTCGCAACCAACCGTGGTTGGCTGAAGCCTGATGAGGCCTACGCCGAGTCACGCAACATCGTCGATACGATCCGCGACGCCGCCGCGACGATGCCCCTCCAGGTCCACAAGCTGCGTGGCAATGTGACGGTGCTCGAAGGCTCCGGCGGTAATATCGCGGTTCTCACCGGCGACGACGGCAAGCTGTTCGTCGATGCCGGCATTACCCCGACACGGCCGCGCATCCTGGAGGCGGTCAACAGCCTTAGCCGCGATCCGATCAAGCACCTGATCAACACCCACTGGCACTTCGACCATACGGACGGCAATCAGTGGCTAAACGAGGAAGGCGCTGCCATTCTGGCGCACGAGAACACGCATAAGCATTTGCTGACTGCCCAGAGGGTTGAGGACTGGGACTACAATTTTCCTTCGCCGCCCTTGGCCGCGGTGCCGACCGAGGTGTTCGCTTCGGAAAAACGCCTCAGCCTCAATCGCTCCACCCTCGATCTGAAGCACTATAGCCCCGCGCATACGGACAGCGACATCTCGGTCCGCTTCGCTGAGGCTGATATCCTCCATTGCGGAGACACCTATTGGAACGGCTTCTATCCGTTCATCGACTATTCGACCGGTGGCAACATCGACGGGATGATCCGGGCGACCGAGCAGAACATCGCCGCCACCAGCGGCGAGACCATCGTCATTCCCGGCCACAACATGCCGGGCCAAGCCAGCGCCGTGAGCAACAAGGACGAGTTGATCGGCTATCGCGATATGCTCGTCTCCATCAGGGAGAAGGTCACAACGCTCAAGCGTTCGGGCCGCTCGCTCGATGAGACCATCGCAGCCAAGCCAACCGAGCAGTTCGACGCGAAATGGGGCCAGTTCCTGATCACGCCGGCCTTGTTCACCAGGCTGGTCTACGAGGGCGTCTGATATCCCTCAGCGCCAGGACCATTGCTAGCACGCTTGGCTTCCCTGGAAGCACGGCAAGCCCAAACCCGGTAGGAGCCTTGACATGTCCGCGCTCGAAAAGCCGCTTCACATCGACATCCCCGTAAAGCTGTCGGATGTGAAGATCGTATTCAGTATCGGCGCCCTGCAGTTCGAGGGAGACCTTCCGGCATCGATCTTCCACATGCAGCTTATCAAGGGTGACATCGCGGATTGGAATGCCCGGTCCGAAGTGATCGCTGTGTTTCACACCAACGCCGGTCACGTCACGTTGCATGACGGTGCGTACAACACCGACCGGAACATCGCGACCGGAAATCCCTACAAGGAGCTCGTCGCCGACCTTCAGAAGCGCGGCGTTCAGATCGAGCTATGCGGCGCGACCGCGCGCGCTCATAACTGGGGCAACGCCGATCTCTTGCCCGACATCAGGGTCAATACGGATGCCATGGCGCGCCTCACGCAGCTCGTCCAGGCAGGGTACGTGAAGATCACTGAGTAGGCAGGAAGGCAGAGCACACTTGCTCTGCCTTCCTCAACGCGGTTGGTTTGGACCAGAAGGCGATTTCAGGCAGCCTGTGATGCGCAAGACACAGCTGCTTCTTAGAATAATTCCAATCAATACTGATTTCCCTTCGCTCTCCCCCTGCCAGAGCAAATTCGAACTATTCAAAATTTCAGAGGTGGAATTGCACCGCTCTCATCGTGTTCAAGTGTTGGTCGCCGCGCGCCTCGAGGCGCGCGGCCAACAACGTTCTTGGGGCACAGAAAAAAATGATGAGAGTATCACAGGCGAGCCTTCGCCTATTTGCCTCGGCAAGCTATGTCGCGCTGTGCCTGTCCATCGGGGAAACGGACGCACAAGCGCAGACAGCACCGAGCCAAGGGGGTGCATCTTCTCTGCCCGCGGTCACAGTCAACCCGCCAGAGACGCGACGACGTCCAGCGCCGCCGGCTACGCGCACGTCCACGAACGCGGGACGGGCGCGGCGGACCCAGGCCGCACGCCGAAATGAAACAGCCCCGGCCGCAAGCCCGCCCGCGGCGCCCAGTTTCGGCCCGAGCCAGGCCGCGCAGACGGGAACGGTCGGCGTCTATGCCAACAGCGCGTCGGTCGCCACGAAGACGAACACACCTCTGATCGACATCCCGCAGTCCGTCAGCGTCCTGACCAAGGAGTTCATCCAGGACCAGGGCTTTCAGACCCTGACCGATGTGACGCGCTACGTTCCCGGCGTGGCCATCCACCAGGGCGAAGGCAATCGCGACGAGCTTGTCATTCGCGGCGTGGACTCCAGCGCGAACTTTTTCGTCAACGGCTTCCGCGATGACGTGCAGTATTTCCGCGACCTCTACAACGCCCAGAGCGTCGAGGTGCTGAAGGGGCCGAGCGCATTGACCTTCGGACGCGGCGCCGGCGGTGGTCTCGTGAACCGAACACTGAAGGAAGCGGACGGCACGAGAATTTACCAAGCGACGGCGCAGACCGGTTCCTACAACGACAGGCGCGTGTCGCTCGATGCGGGACAGGCCGTGAACGAGAACGTCGCGGTGCGGCTGAACACCTTCTACGAGAACAGCAATACGTTCCGCGACTATGGTCACTTCGAGCGATACGGTTTCAATCCCACCGTGACGCTGAAGCCGACCGACGACACAAAAATCAAGCTGAGCTACGAATATTACCACGATGAGCGCCTCGCGGATCGCGGTAACCCGTCGCTCGGTCTTCCAGGCGGCGCCACGCGCTTCAACCCGACGGCACCGTTCGCGCCCAATGGCGATCTGACGACGTTCTACGGCAGCCCAATTTACAACCAGGCAAGGGTCGACGTGCAGACCGGCATGGCCGTGATCGAGCACGATTTCGGCAACGGACTGACGGCAAAGAATTCCACGCTCTATGCCGACTACAACCGTGGCTATCGCAACGTCTATCCCGGCGGCACGGGCGGCGGTCCAGGCGGCGGCGCGGTGACGCCGGATCTCACGCAGGTGTCGCTCAACGCGTACCAGAACGATACCCCCCGCGAGAACGTCTTCAACCAAACTGACTTCGTGTACAAGACCGCGACGGGACCGGTCCTTCATACGGTCGCGTTCGGCACAGAATTCGGTCGAGAGACCGGCTTGTCCAGGCGCGACTCCGGCATCTTCCCCGACAACGGGAACAGGGCTTTCGATGTCGTCAATCCGTTCAACCCGACCTATTTCGGACCAGTGCTGTTCACCCACCTTCCGAGCGATGCCAACAGCAAATACCGGCTGAATATCGCCTCAGGCTATGTGCAGGACCAGATCGAGGCGACCCGCTGGCTGCAATTCTTCCTCGGCGCCCGCTACGACAGCTTTGATCTGTCGGCGTTCGATTTCAATACCAACATCAACCGCAGCAGGGTCGATGAGAAGGTCTCTCCGCGCGTCGCGATCATCGTGAAGCCGCTCGACAACCTTTCCGTCTACACCGCCTACAGCACCTCGTTTTTGCCCGCGTCTGGAGACCAGTTCAGCGCGCTGAGCCCGGGGACGCTGATCCTGCAGCCGCAGAAATTCGAGAACACCGAGGTTGGGGTCAAATGGAACATCCAGCCCAAGCTTCTGTTCACGGCGGCCATCTATGAGCTCAACCGTACGAATGTGCCGATTGCCGATCCCAACAATCCGGGCTTCTTCTTCCCCAGCGGCGCCAACCAGATCCGCGGCTTCGAGACGGCGGTCACGGGTTACGTAACACCTGATTGGCAAACAGTCTTTGGCTACGCTTATACCGACGCGCGCATCACCAGCGCGACGTCGCCGACGATCGTGCCCGGCAATCGCGTTCAGCTCGTGCCCTTCAATCAGTTCGCGTGGTGGAACAAGTATCAGATCGATCAGCGATGGGCTGCTTCTCTCGGCATCATTTACTTCTCGGATTCCTTTGCCTCGTCCGACGACACCGTGCGGCTCCCGGGCTTCTGGCGTTTTGATGCGGGCCTGTTTGCAAAGATCGACGAGACATGGAGCGCCCAGCTCAATGTCGAGAACATCTTCAACACCGGCTACTGGGCGACCGCCGATGGCAACAACAACATCTCGCCGGGTCAGGGTCGCACGTTCCGCGTGCTGGCACGGGCGAGGTTCTAGGTTCGCTGCTGGCCGGACGGTCGGCAAGATGTCCACCGCTCCTGTGCAACGCACATACGTTTGTACCAGCGAATCGGCGCGACGTTGTGATAGTATTCCCGTACAATCACGGGGAGTATCCAGATGCCCGAAGCGGAGATTGGCTGGATTGCTGCAATCGTAATTGGTGGTTTGGCAGGCTGGTTTGCCGAGATGTTCATGAAGTCCGGCACCGGCATTCTGATGAACATCATCCTTGGTATCGTCGGCGCTGCGTTGGCAAATTGGCTGCTCAGCCTGTTTGGCGTCGCGCTCGGCGGATGGATCGGTTACTTGATCGCCGGATTCATCGGCGCCTGCATCATCATCTTCCTGTGGCGGGCGATCAGGGGCCGCACCGCTTAGGCGCCGAGGTTAGGCGCCAGGGCTAAGCGCAAAGGCTCCGGTTCTGCTTGAATCAGAACCGAGCTCCGGATTTGTCTTTTGACGCGTTTCCTTTACGCGAACGGGCATCCACTTCGCTCGAAAGCGCTCTAGCTCTGCATCTGAACAACTAAAAGTCGTTCTACGCGGCACTTAAGGGGAGGATTTCGTGGAGCAGATTCTTATCAATCTGGTAGCGGGTGCACTCGGCGGAAACGCGGTGGGAAAGGCGTCCCCGAACTTTGATTTGGGCACGCTGGGCAACACGATTGCCGGCCTCGTCGGCGGCGGTGTTCTCGGTCAGATCATCACTCTGGTGTGGCCGGCGATCGCCACATCGATCCAGAGCGGCAATTTCGACATTGGGTCAATCATTGCCCAGGTGGTCGGTGGCGGCGCAGGTGGCGCGATCCTCACGGCCATCGTCGGAGCGATCAAGAACCGTTCGGCCTCGGCGTAACGCCGACGACCAACGCGCGCTACTCTTCCGGCGACAGACGGACGATCTGCCGCCCGCCATTCATCGCCTTGAGATTGTTGACGTACTCCTCAGGCCGCTGCCAGCGGTGAGGAACCTTCAATCCCATGAAGCTCGCGATCTCGCCGATAAACCCGGTGCAATTGAACGTTTCGGCGTTCCAGACTGGTGAATTTGCCTGAAGCTTCTTGATGTACGCGAAAACGCGCTGTGCGTCCGCCTCATTCAAATAAACGCGATAGTTGGCGGTCAGGTACTCCGGATCGAGATCCCCATAGCTAGCCCCAGTCTCGGACGGCACCAACGTCATATGACCGATCACATAGGCAGCAGTGTCTCCCGCAGGGGTGAGGCCCGCGACGTTAACCGCCTGCTCGCTTGTCTTACCGTACCAGACGAAAGCGTGTCCCCAGCTCGCCGCGGTTCTGGCTCTGAAATCGACGTAGTACGGACCCTTTGCGGGTGCCGACGTCGACGCCGACTTTCGGGTCGACCGTGGCGCCGGCTGCGACTCAACGGCCGTGTCATTGGAGACAAGCGCATTCGCATTGGCGATGCGCTTGTTCACCTCCCGATTCTGGGAAACGACACGCTCCAAACGGGTGCGAGCGCCAGCTTCCTGAGCGGAAGCCGACTGGACGATGGCCGGGAGCAAAACCGCGAGCGTCAATCCCGCGAGTAGGTATCGTCCTGATCTCATCAGGCTGTTTGCCACGCTTTGCCCCCTTACACCGTCAACGATAAAGCTCAGATTCGGCGAGAGCCGAGTCAGTATCGGTCAGTAACGCGGCGCTACGAGGGGCGTCTTGCCGATGGGCGCCTTCCCGACCGGGCTCTTGCCAATCGGCATCTTGCCGACCGGAGCCGCCGGATAGGCGGGCACGGGCTCCCGGCGCGGCAGATCGGCCGCGCTGGCGGCAGTCACCATCACAAGGGTCACCCCAACTGCAATCACGATTTTCTTCACGGTACTTCTTCTCCCCAACTTAGACGGAACAAGGCGATCACCTATGCTCCCTCCGACCATGAACGTCGGAATGCGACCACAGTGCGGCAGATGGACCCATTCAAGGAATAGGTCCACAGTGCGACAGATATGACACACAGGGGACCTCTCGGGCCTCTAAACTTCGAGCCATTCCTTGCGGATGGCCTCGTTGGCCTTGAGTTCGTCGGGCGTGCCTTCGAACACGATGCGGCCATGGCCCATGATGTAAACTCGATGTGAAATCCGAAGCGCGATGGACAGCTTCTGCTCGACCAGCAGGATCGCCACGCCCGCCTTCGCGATATGCGCGATCAGGTCGCCCACCTGGTGCACGATCAGCGGGGCCAATCCTTCCGTGGGCTCATCGATCATGATGAGTTCGGGATCTCCCATCAGCGTCCGGCAGGTGGTCAGCATCTGCTTTTCGCCGCCAGACAGCACGCCGGCGGGCGTATCGGCGCGTGCCGCAAGGTTGGGGAACATGTCAAGCATGTCCTGCAGCCGCCATTTGCCGGGCCGGCGCGTGTTCTTGATGCCGAGCAGGAGATTCTGACGGACCGTCAGCCCGGGGAAGATATCGCGATGCTCGGGCACATAACCTAGCCCCAGGCGGGCGATCTTGTGGCTCGGCAGCCCGGCGATGTCCTGCCCCTTGAAGCGGATGGTGCCCTGGGGCGGCACCTCGCCCATGATCGCCTTGACGGTGGTGGAGCGGCCGACGCCGTTGCGGCCAAGCAGGCTCACCACTTCGCCGGCGGAGATCGAAAGGTCGACTCCCTGGAGGATGTGGCTCTTGCCGTAATAGGCGTGCAGATCCCTGACTTCGAGCATCAGTGCGCCTCTTCGCCGAGATAGGCTTCCTTGACCTTCGGGTCGGCCCGGATCTCCTCGGGCGTGCCGGAGGCGATGATGTGGCCGTAGACCAGGACCGAGATGCGGTCGGCAAGGCCGAACACCACGCTCATGTCGTGTTCGACGATCACGAGCGTGCGCCCCTCGGTGAGGCGACGAATCAGGGCGACGGCGCGCTCGGTTTCCGCGTGGCTCATGCCCGCGGTCGGCTCGTCCAGTATGATGACATTGGCGCCGCCTGCGATGGTGATGCCGATCTCGAGTTCGCGCTGTTCGGCGTAAGTGAGAAGTCCCGCCGGCACGTCGCGGCGGTGGCTCAGGTGAATATCCTCCAGGATCTCGGCGGTGCGCCGCCGCACCTCCGGCAGGCCGTCCACGTTCTTCCAGAACGCATAGCGGTGGCCGGTAGCCCAGAGCACGGCGCAGCGGACATTCTCCCACACCGTCATACGGGCGAATACGTTGGTCACCTGGAACGAGCGCGACAGGCCGCGCCGATTGATCTCGAACGGGCGCAGTCCCGAGATCACATCGCCATTCAGCCGGATCTCACCCGAGCTCGGGCTGAGATACCCGCTGATCAGGTTGAATGTCGTGGACTTGCCGGCGCCGTTGGGCCCGATGATGGCGTGGCGCTCACCCTGCGCGACGCTCAGATTCAGGTCCTGGATGATGCTCACATTGCCGAAGCGCTTTTCGACGGCACGAACTTCGATGGCTTGAGTCACGCGAGATACCCCCGGTCACGGGCGATGCCGGCGGCACGGTCCCAGGCCTCGGCGATGCGCCGCCAGGTGATGCGGGCAACGATGAAGCCGCCGACCACCAGCACGGCCGCTATGGCCCAGGTGGTGGGCGCGGTGGTGTTGAAGGGGATCCCGAGCAGCTTGACGATGTTGCCCTCGCCGCCGGTGACCGTGTAGCGCGCCACGGTCTCGATCGACAGGATGACACCGCAGGCCAGCGCCAGCGTCGGCAGCGCTGCGACCAGATAGGATGGGATCACCATGCCCAGCGTCCTGGCGCGGATCAGCGGCCGGTGCATCATCAGCAGGCCGGCAATGCCGCCCGGGGCGAACATCACGATGCCGATGAAGATGACGCCGAAATAGAGCTGCCACACGCTGGTCACGCTGGTCAGCCCGAGTTGCAGATAGGTCACGAGGATGGCACCCAGGATCGGACCGAAGAAGTAGGAGGCGCCGCCGATGAAAGTCGCGAACAGCACCATGCCTGACTGCACCGCGCCGAGATAGGCGGAGTTCGCGATCTCGAAATTGATGGCGGCGAGACCACCCGCGATGCCGGCAAAGAAGCCGGCAAAGCAGTAGGCGAGATAGCGGACGACGTGAGGATCGTAGCCGATGAACTCGACCCGCCCGGGGTTGTCGCGGACCGCGTTGCAGATGCGCCCCAGCGGCGTGCGGGTGAGCGCGTACATCGCGATCGCCGAGACCAGCACCCAGAACGCGATCAGATAATAGACCTGGATTTGCGGCCCGAAGGTCCAGCCGAAGATATGTGGCAGCGCCGTGCGGTCGGTGCTGATTCCGGATTCGCCACCGAACACGCTGCGCAGGATCAGCGAGGAGGATGCGACCAGTTCGCCGATGCCGAGCGAGATCATCGCGAACACCGTGCCGGCGCGCCGGGTCATGACCCAGCCGATCAGGAGCGCGAGAGCAAGCCCGCCGAGGCCGCCGAGCAGCGGGATCACGGGCAGCGGGATCAGCCAGCCGTGCGCGGTGACCGCATTCATGACATGGACGGCGGCAAAGCCGCCGAGGCCGTAATGAACCGCATGGCCGAACGACAGCAGCCCGGTCTCGCCAAGCAGGATGTTATAGGACAACGCGAAGATGATCGCGATGCCGATCAGGCTGAACGAGGTGAGCGAGCCGCCCGAGGAGAAGATCAGGGGCAAGGCGACGAGTGCGATCGCGGCGACCACCCACAGCCCATAGAAGCGCAGGTTCTGGCCGGACGACTTCGCGGCGATATCGGACGCGGAGGTGACGGTGCTGGTCATGTTTCGCGCGTCCCGAGAAGGCCCATGGGACGGACGATCAGGATCACCACCAGCAGCACATAGGGCAGAACCGGCGCGATCTGGGCGATCGTGACATTCCAGATATCGCTGAGGACCGAGGGCCCGATGCTCGGATCCAGCGGCCCGAATGTGCTGGCGAGCGAGCCGTTCAGCGCGACCGCGAAGGTCTGCACCAGCCCGATGAAGAGCGAAGCGATGAATGCGCCCGGCAGAGAACCAAGCCCGCCGAATACGATGACGACGAAGAGGATAGGGCCGAGCAAGGCGGCCATGTCGGATTGCGTCACCAGCGCGGGACCCGCGATGACGCCGGCGAGACCGGCCAGCGCGCTGCCGACGCCGAACACCAGCATGAACACCTGCCCGACATTATGGCCGAGATGCCCGACCATGTGGGGGTGCGTCAGCGCAGCCTCCACGATGAGTCCCACCCGGGTGCGCTTGAGCACAATCAACAGCGCGATGAAGATCAACACCGAGATCGCCAGCATGAAAATCTTGTAGGCGGGATAGTTGGTGGAGAAAATCGTGAAGGCCGGAAAATCGAGCGCCGCCGGCACCCGATAGTCCACCGGGCTCTTGCCCCAGATCATCGAGACGATTTCCTCGATGGCGAAAGCGAGTCCGAACGTCAGAAGCAATTCGGCGACATGTCCGTGCTTGTGGGTGTTGCGCAGTCCGTAACGCTCGACCGCCATGCCGACCGCGCCCACAAGCAGCGGCGCCAGCACCAGCGCAGGCCAGAATCCGATCCACTTCGTGAGCTGGTAGCCGAAGAACGCGCCCAGCATGTAAAAACTGGCGTGGGCGAAATTCAGCACGCCCATCATGCTGAAGATCACGGTCAGTCCGCTGGACAACAGGAACAACAGCATCCCGAACAGGACGCCATTGAGCGTAGAAATTACGATCAACTCAAGCACGGTTCATCCATTAGAGCGCGATGCTCTTAGATTCTTACCTCTCCCGCTTGCGGGGGAGGTCGGCGCGCCAGCGCCGGGTGGGGGCTCTCTCCCCACGGTCGGACAGTGTGAATCGCGGAGACACCCCCACCCCAGCCCTCCCCCGCAAGCGGGAGAGGGAGCGCAGCGGTCCCGCAGATGCATTTCGCAGCAACAGCCGGTGACGCTAACGTCCGTCCCGCTCCGGATATCCGGACCGGGACAGACGCCGCGCGCATCATGGCCGCGTCATCTTGCAGGTGGTCGGCAGCATGGTCTGTGGCGTGTCGATCTTTGCCACCATACGCCAGCCCCAGCCGGTGTTCTCCTCGTCGAACGGCTCCTTCTCGCTGCGGGCACCGAACGAGGAGATATAGATCGGCTGGAAGAACTGATGATCGTCCTTGCGCATCACGCCGCTGCCGCCATCGAGAACGTCGAACTTCAGGTCCTCGAGCGCGGCGGCGACCTTCACCGGATCGATCGAGTTGGCTTTTTCAGCGGCGGCCTTGAACATGCGCATCTCGTTCACCGCGCGCGGATACCAGAGCGACAGGCCGACCTTGGCGCGGAACGCCTTCTCGAATTCCATTGCCGCCGGGTTGTCCGAGTTCGGGATGCCTTCGCTGATCTGGAATACCTGATGATCGAGACCGGTCTGCTTGATCGCGGTCGGGCCGCCGGCGCCGCCGGCGTAGTAGGTGTACCAGTTGACCTTGAGCCCGGCGTCGGCGGCAGCCTTGAGCAGCAGCGCGAAATCCTGTCCCCAATTGCCGGTGACCACGCTATCGGCGCCTGACGCCTTGATCTTGGCGATATAGGGCGAGAAGTCGGTGATCTTGAGCAGCGGGTGCAGTTCGTCGCCGACGATCTGGACGTCGGGCCGCTTCTCTCCCAGCATCTTGCGTGCCTGAGTCCGCACCGACTGGCCGAACGAATAGTCCTGGTTGATCAGGTAGACTTTCTTGATGGCCGCGTTGCCCTTCATGTAGTTGGTGAGCGCTTCCATCTTGATGTCGGAGTTGGCATCCCAGCGGAAGTGCCAGAAGCTGCACTTCTCGTTGGTCATGCTCGGATCGACCGCGGCGTAGTTGAAGTAGAGCACTTCCTTGCCGGGGTTGCGCGTGTTGTGCTTGGTAACGAAGTCCTCCAATGCCGCGCCGACCGAGGAGCCGTTGCCCTGGGTGATGTAATGGGCGCCTGCATCGATCGCCTTCTGGGCCTGGATCAGGCTTTCCTGCGGATTGGTCTTATTGTCGAGCGGTATGATCTCGACTTTATGGCCGAGAATACCGCCCTTGGCGTTCAACTCATCGGCCAGATACTGGAATGTCTTCAGCCCGCCTTCACCAACACTGGCGCCACCTCCGGAGAGAGGATCGATGTAGCCGATCTTGACGGTCTCCTGTGCGTAGGCAGCACCACTGAGCATCGGCAGGGCCACGGCGATGACCCTCGTTAGTTTGAGCATTTTTCGTTTCCTCGCTTGCGTGTCGACTCTGGCGCCGGCATCTGTTGCACAGCACAATTTCGGTCATACTGAGCAGATTGATCCAGCGTTGACAAGTCCAGCGCCAAGCAGATTCGGCTACCGCGGCAGAATGGCTCGCGCGAGATGTTAGTGGCGCAACTCTATCGGTAGTTCGCTTGCCCTGATCTCGCAATCGCAAGGTGCGAGCCTGGCATTCCAGGGGAATGGGCGCGCGATCTCACGCGCGAAACTCACGTCGGTAGAGGCCGGGTTCGCCACCGATGCGGTTGGTGAGGTCGTGCGCCCGCTGCGTCTCCTCGGCGGTGAACGGCACGATGCGCGCCGTCCAGCTCTCGCGCTTGATCGGAATGCATTGCGCGATCGGCGTGCCCTTCGGCAGCACGCCGCAGAAATTCACGTCGTGCCAATAGGCAGGAAAGTGAATCCAGTTGTCGTGATAGCGGTCGCAATCAACGAGGCCCGTTAGCGTGGTGAATGGCAGGTCGGGGCGATTGAAGGGATGCGTGAACAGCACCGCATAGCCCTCAGGCGCTTCGATCGTCCATAGATTGTGGAATTTGATCAGGAAGCGATCGGCCTCGAACAAGGGCGTCCCGGTCACCTGGCTGGCATCATGAAAGCCGATCGGCGAACGCGTGAAGCTGGCCGAGCCGCCCGGCGGCAGCTCGTTGTCCCAGGTGATCTCGCCGTTCTCGAATTTGAGATCGCACATCAGCGGGATCAGGAAGCCTGATGTCATGGCGTCGACAAAGGGCGGACAGCGCTTGACGGTGTTTTCTTCGCGCAGGTTGATCGCGTTGAACGCCTGCGCCGGCATCGTCCGAAGCCAGTCCGGCAACCCAAGGCCGGCTCGGATCGGCGGTGGCAACACGCCCTCCAATTCGGCGGGGCAGCGGAAGGTCAGTGTCTGGGAGAGATCGGGGTCGGGCACTTTTCTTGGTTATCAATGCATGCGCTGTCGCCAGCTCGGCGCGCGACCAGGCTGCGCATTTCCAGAATCCGCGACATACTGCCACATGCACGATCGGACAGAAGATGGCGAGGCATGAAGCCTGCCATGCGTTTGGCACGCCGAACATGAACTGTCGGTAATGCGACGGTGCCCACCGACCGCGTCGTTTCGGTAGCGCCGCGATCGGCCTCCTCGCGCGGCTGTGATGAGAGTGACCAATGCAACGCCCGATGGGTGCCCGGACGACTCTGTGACATCAGTCACAGAGCCTTGTCATCGCAGCACATAGGGTGCGGACACGTTCGGCTCACCGTTTACGCCGCCCGAGGAGGCTCTCATGAAGAAGCTCGTTACGATCGCCGCGCTGCTGATGGCCACCACCGCCGCCCATGCCGGCAACGGCGTCACCTTCCAGCTCAACGGCGAACGCATCCACATCGAAGCGCCGCGCAATTGCGACTCGCTGTCCTGCATCAAGATCACCGCCCCGGGCTTCAAGGGCTCTCTCGGCAACATCGACCTCAAGGGTCTTGGCTCCAGTAAGGGCGATGATGAGGACGTCGCCGGCTCGACGCCTGCGCCCGCCCGCGCTCCAGTCCAGGTGGCGGCTCCTGCGCCTGTGCCGACCACGCCAGCTGCAACGACGACTACCGCGCCGAACACCACTGTCGCGACCGCCGCGCCATCGCATTCCGTCGGGTTCGACCAGCCGACGCCCGTCCCCGCTCCGGCTCCCGTCCCGGCCGCGCCCGCTCCAGTTGCCGCCGCGCCGGCACCGACAACGCCGATCGGCATCTGGGCCACCGAAGAGAACAAGGGCAACGTTCGCATCGAGCAATGCGGCCAGAACCTCTGCGGCTACGCCGTGAACACCGGCGAAAGGATCCTGATCAACATGAAGCCGGAAGGCGCGAAGTGGACCGGCCGCATCCATGATCCCGACAGCGGCCGCAACTACGACTCGACGATCGCGATGAAGGGCGTGAACGCACTGCGCGTCCAGGGCTGCGCCTTCGGCGGCATGTTCTGCGGCGGCCAGACCTGGAAGCGCGTGAGCTGATCGCTGCCCACATCGTCATTGCGAGCCAACGGGTCGCGCCCGTTGGCTCGCAATGACGGCGTAGAGCGCCGTGTTATTCCGGGTTCGTGCTTCGCACGCCCCGGAATGACGGCTGAAGGATGGCGCACCCATTCATACGGTGTTCAGCACGGCGCAGCTGATATTGCCGCCCTCGCCTGTCTTGATCTCTCCGGGAATCTCTTGTGACGCGGCGCCGCCACTCTTTCGCACTTCTGTTTGCGATCGGATTGTTGTTGAGCGGCGCGCCCAATTCGCCGGCCGCAGCCGACTCGATGCAACTCGCGCAGGCGCAGCCTTTGCCAGTTCCGTCGCAGGCTCCGGCCGCACCGGCCGCTCCGACTCCCGCAGCGCCGACGCAAGATGCGCAGCAAGCCGCCGCCGAGCCGATCGGCAATGTCGCCGATCTCACCGGCAGCGCCAGCGTTATCAGAAACAACGCGACGACGGCGCTGCAGATCAGGGACGACATCTTTGCCGGCGACGTCGTGGAGACACAGGCCAAGTCGGCACTCGGCATCACCTTCAACGATGCCACCACGTTCAAGCTGTCGGCGAGCGCCAGGATCACGATCGACAAATATGTCTACGACGAAGGCGGCAAAAGCAACGCCGCGCTGTTCGACGTCGTCAAGGGCACGCTCGCCTTCGTTGCCGCCAGCGTCGCCAAGACCGGCGACATGCGGATATCAACGCCGACCGCAACGCTCGGCATTCGCGGCACCACCGGTCTGGTCGAGGTGCCCGAAGGCGCGACCGCGACATCCAACAACGTCGCCATCAAGCTTTATCCCGATGCCGACGGCCGCGTTGGCCGGATCGAGATCAACGACCGCGGCGGCGCGCAGCTGGGAACACTGACGCGCGGCGCCAGCGGCTTCACGATCCGGCCGGACGGTGTCGGCGGAGCGCGCTTCACCGCGGTGCCGCTGACGATATCTGCGCTGCAGATCCAGCGCGACCGCGGCTTCGTCCGCCAGCTTCACACCACGCAGAATTTCGGCCGGCAGCTCGTGGGCGAGCAGCGCGCGTTCCGCCGCGCCAATCCGGGCGTGCCCTATCCGAACCGCGGCCAGCCGTTCCGGCCGGGCCCGCAGCGGCAGAATATGTTGCCGGGCCAGCAGAACCGTCCGGGCCAACGGCAACCGGGCGCGCCTGACCGGCAGGGCTTGCAGCAGCGTCCCGGCGGACCGCAGCAGGCGGGTCCGTCGCGCACCGATCAGCACACGCTACCCGGACAACCCGGCGGCACTCCGCTCCCGCGTACCGGACAGCAGGGTGCCCCGCGGCAAAGCGCAGAGCCGTCACGCGCGCCGCAGCGGATTGGGCAGCCGCCCTCGATCCGCGAGGGACAACCGCGACAGGGTGGATTCAGGCAAGGTGCCCCCGGCGTGCAACGACCCGGATTGCTGAATCGCCCAACGGTGCAACCGCGACGGCAACTTCCATTGAGGGACGGCAGGAGAGAGCGGCGCGGCGATTGAACAGTTCGCGCGCGCTCAGGCCGCGCGGCCGAACCAGTCTCTGACGCGCTGGATCAGGTTCCTGCGAGGTGCATGTGACGGCCGCATCGGTACCGCGTCGATCACGACAGGCTCAATCTCCGGAGCAAACGGCGGCGGGATCTCGCTCTCCGGCGCAGGAGCAGAGATCGCAGGCTCCACCGCCTCGGTGATAGAGAGCGGCTCCTCCTGCGCGACGGGCGCATCGAGCTGGGCGGGCTCGGGCGCAGTGGTCGGTTCGCTGACCGATGGCGGCGGCGTGACCGTACGGCGGGGCCGCCGCGTTGCCGGCTTGGCCGCCTTCCGCCGCGTGGCTCCGCTGAGGGCCGCGGCCTGCAGCGCGATCGGGCCGACGTTCTCAAGGAAGGCGCGCTCGTGATCGCGCGACAGCCGTTCAAGCGCGTCCTCAAGCGGCAGCCAATCGACCGCCTTGATGTCGTACATCAATTCGTAAGCCTGCTCGTCGCCCGCTTCCATGCGCCAGTAGTGCACGACCTTGAAGCGGCCGCCGGAGTCGTAGACCAGCGTGCCCAGGAATTCGTGCACGGACACCTCCTGCCCGGTCTCTTCCAGCACCTCGCGCTCGGCGGCCGCGCGCGGCGTCTCGCCGTCGTCGAGCTTGCCTTTGGGCAGCACCCATTCGTTCCGCTTGCGCAGGCGCACGACCGCTATCAGCGGCGTCGCTTGCCGCCGCAGCACAATGCCTCCCGCCGCCAGAACGGGCGTCCGCGCCATCTTTGCTCCCGAATTGCCCGAATGCCGAATCGTGTCGGGAGCATATAGGAGCTTCCGGCAGCAAAATCGAGATTGGATCTTCCGTCATTGCGAGGAGCGACAGCGACGAAGCAATCCACGTTTCAGCAAGTGGCAGCATGGATTGCTTCGCTCCGGGGAGCCGCGTGCGTGGCTCTACGCTGATGGTTTCCTGAGCAGCGGCTCGCCGGCGCGGATGCGGGCGCCGTCGGTAACATTGTCGCAAAACTCGAAATGATCGGGGGTGAGCACGATGATGGTGGAGCCGTGCTCGAACCAGCCGAGTTCGTCGCCCTTGTGCGCGCTGGCGTCGCAGGGGAACGTGACCGGGCCCTTGGTCTGCGCATTCAGCGTGCGATCGAGGAAATGCAGCCGGATGCTCGCGACCAGGATCGCTGCGACCGGCACCAGCGTCAGCGGCTCGCCGGTGGAGAGCCGAGCTTCAAGCACCGCACGCTCGTTCTTGCAGAACAGCCGCTCGACCCGCTTCAGCGCGATCGGATTGACGTTCCAGACGTCGCCATGGATGAAGGTGACCTTCTCGATCCGGCAATCCGCGGGCGCATGGAACCTGTGATACATGCTCGAGGTCAGCCGCAAGGTGACGAAGCGCCCGTTACGGTGCTGCTCGACCAGCGCGGGATCGCCGAGCAGGTCGAGGAGCGCATAGGGCGCGCCCTTGATTTGGAACAGCCTAGTGTCCTCGATCCGCCCATGCGCGCCGATGATGGCATCCGACGGGCTGGCGATGACGGCGGGGGCGGGATCGAACGGGCGCAGCCCGGGCCGGAGTTCGCGCGTGAAACAATCATGCAGGCTCTTGAATTCGGTCTTCCTGGCCTCCGACAAATCGAGGTCGGAGAACAGCCGCCAGCAGGCGATCGAGAGGTCCCGCACCACCGGGTTCTCGATCTTGGAGAACCAACCCATGAAGCGGGTCACGGCCGCCCGCGGGATGCGGTTGGTCAGCAGGAAATTCAGGTCCTCCTGCTGGGTTATCGACGAAATCAGGCCGCGGACTGTCATGAATCTGTTAGCTGGCGACGTTAGCGCTTCTGGCATGGAAACATCCCTTCCGATTCTCTCGCTGTCCGCCGCCGCGATCGCCGGCGCCGCCGCAGCCTTCCCCAAGATTCAGGCCCGCCTGGCGCTGTCGCGCGCCAAGCATCGCTCGCTGACCGGACATTCCAAAATGTCCAAGATGGTCGCGCGGCTGGTACCCCACTACGAATTCGATATCGACAAATTCTTCGCCGTCGACGGCGCGCCGCGCGAAATCGCGATGCAGCGGCAGGACGGCTTCTTCCGCCTCGCCGGCCTCTACGCCCAGCGCTATGCCAGGGGCCGGCAGATGACGGCGGAGGCCGCGCAGCACATCTCCGACCTGCAGTTCACCGAGAGCTACCGCGTGCCGTTCCAGTTCAGCCGGCTGGTGCGCGAGCATCTGAGCACCAGCTCCTTCATGGAGTCGTCCTCGGGCGTCACCGTTACCGATGTCGACGGCAATGTGTCTTACGACCTCACCGGCTCCTACGGCGTCAACATCTTCGGCAACGACTTCTACAAGGAGTGCATCGCCGAGGGTGAGAAGCGCGCGCACGCGCTCGGCCCGGTGCTCGGCCCCTACCACCCTGTTATCCTCGACAACGTCAAACGGCTGTGCGCGATCTCGGGCCTC
The DNA here is from genome assembly GCF_000426245.1 of Bradyrhizobium sp. Ai1a-2. Classification (GTDB taxonomy): domain Bacteria; phylum Pseudomonadota; class Alphaproteobacteria; order Rhizobiales; family Xanthobacteraceae; genus Bradyrhizobium. The sequence continues at coordinate 31,884 of NZ_AUEZ01000047.1, forward strand.
GACGAGGTCTCGTTCCACATGTCCGGCACCGAAGCGGTGATGCAGGCCGTGCGGCTGGCGCGCTACCACACCCGCCGCACGCATCTCGTCCGCTTCGCCGGCGCCTATCACGGCTGGTGGGGCGACGTGCAGCCCGGCGTCGGCAACCCGGTCTCGCCGCACGAGACCTATACGCTCGCGGACATGTCGGAAAAGACGCTGCACGTGCTGCGCACGCGGCGCGACATCGCCTGCGTGCTGGTCAATCCGCTGCAGGCGTTGCATCCGAATGCCAATGCACCCGGCGATTCCGCCCTGGTGGACAGCTCCCGCGGCAGCAAGTTCGATCGCGCCGCCTATACCGAATGGCTGAAGAAGCTGCGCGAGGTCTGCACCGAGCGCGGCATCGTGCTGATCTTCGACGAGGTGTTCGTCGGCTTCCGGATCGCGGCCGGCGGCGCGCAGGAATATTTCGGCGTGCGCGCCGACATGGTGACCTACGGCAAGAGCCTGGCCGGCGGCCTGCCCGTCGGCGTGGTCTGCGGCCGCAAGGACCTGATGCGGCGCTTCCGCGACGACAAGCCCGCCGACGTCTGCTTCGCCCGCGGCACCTTCAATTCGCATCCCTACGTGATGACGGCGATGGACGAGTTCCTGAGCCGGCTCGCCAGCCCGAATTTCCGTTCGGTCTATAACGGGCTGGACGAGACCTGGAACGGCCGTGCCAAGCAGCTCAACGACCGGCTGACTGCGGCGGAGCTCCCGGTCCGCGTCGCCAATTTCTCGTCGATCTGGACCGTCCATTACACCGAGCCGTCCCGGTACAATTGGATGCTGCAATATTACCTGCGCGCCGAAGGGCTGGCGCTGAGCTGGGTCGGCACCGGGCGCCTGATCTTCGGCCTGAACACCAGCGACGCCGATTTCACGGAGGTCGCCGATCGCTTCGTTGCCGCTTGCGAGAAGATGAAGCGCGACAGCTGGTGGTGGCAGAAGCCCGGCGTCACCAACAAGGACATCAAGCGGCAGATCCTGCGCGAGATGCTCGCCGGGAAGTTCGGGCGGTAGAGCGAGATGCTTCACCTCTCCCGCTTGCGGGAGAGGTCGGCGCGTAGCGCCGGGTGAGGGCTCTCTCCCCACGATCGAACAGCGCGAATCGCGGTGGCACCCCCACCCCGGCCCTCCCCCGCAAGCGGGAGAGGGGGAGCAGCGTCGATCGCGGATGCCCGGAATGACGGCGCCAGTGACAGGGCCAGAGACAAGGATGCCCGGGACGAGCCCGGGCATGACGCAAGTGAACACAGCGAAGTCAATCTTTTGGCAGCAGGCGCTCAGGCGTGCTTCTCTTCCAATTCGCCGGCGAGGTGAAGGCCGGGATCGATCAGCTCGCCCTTGAGGAGCGCGAGCGGCGCCTTGTGGTAGAGCTTCAGGTCGTGGAAGGGGTCGGTGATGATCTTGGTCATCCAGACGAGGCCGGTCTCGATGTCGCGGATGAAGAACAGGTGCACGGTGCGGAACAGGAGCCCGCCGATGCCGACCGCGAGCCAGATCTTGGCGACCTGACGGGTGAAGTCAGCAACCGTCTCCCAGGGGGCGAACAGGCCGAACAGGGTCGGATCGGCGAGGAGCACCAGCGGCGAGAAGCCCCAGATCGCCATCAGCACCACCTTGCGCTGCAGGTTGTAGCCGACCTTGATCTCTTCCTTGTGCTCGTGGGTTGCCTGGTTGATGTGGTCGTAGCCACGGGGCTCGAAGAAGAAGTGACCGGCCTGGCGCGAGGTCATGGAGACCAGCCAGCCGACCAGCGCCGAGATCGCCGGATCGAAGAACAGCATCACATAGGCGAACACGAAGCTCAGGGCGCTGACGAAGTGCAGGCTCTGATTGATCCGGCTGTGATGATAGTAGCGGTGGTCGTCCCAGCGCTGGGTACGCAGTTCCTGCAGAAAATTCTTGATCATTCGTTCCCCCAAAAAGGCTTTCGGGACGTTGGTTACAGGGATTCGATGTACGCCGTGTGACATCATCATAATGACATATGACAGTGCGCAGCGACGCGGTGACGCAACGAGGCGAGGCGATCGTCTTCCCTCATCCTGAGGAGCTTGCGCGAGCCAAGCGTCTCGAAGGATGAGGCGCGGACGAGCACCGCGGCCTCATGGTTCTCCAGGCGAGGCGAAGCTTCGTCCGGAGACGGCGCCAAGGCGCCCCCTCACCATGAGGGTCGGCAGATGCAGGCGAGTTAGGCGGCCTTGGCCACCTCAGCCTTGCGGAAGCGGACCAGCGAGAAATGGCCGAGCGGCGGGATCAGGCGACGCTCCGCCAGCTCAATGCCCTTGGCGCCGGCAAGCCACTTGGTGTAGCGCGACCAGGCGAACTCCGCGGTGCGGAAGCCGAGCGGACGCACGACCGGCTGCAGCCTCTGCTCGATGAAGCGGCGCACGCCGGCATCGGCGCTGACGCGGGTCAGGATGATGAGCTCGCCGCCCGGGCGCAGCACGCGTGCGAATTCATCGAGCGCGGCTTCCGGATTCGGCACTGCGGTGACGACATATTGCGCCATCACCACGTCAAACGAGTTGTCGGGAAATTCGAGCTTCTCGGCGTCCATCACCGCGAGCCCTTCGATATTCTTCAGGCCGAGCTCGGCCACGCGCTTCTTCGCCTTGTCCAGCATCGCTTCCGAAATATCGGTGCCGAAGATGCGGACATGCGGCGCGTAAAGCGGCAGCGAGATGCCGGTGCCGACGCCGACCTCGAGCACACGGCCGCCGATCTTGTTGGTGGCCTGGATCGCCGCGGCCCGGCCCTTCTTGAACACGCCGCCGAACACGAGGTCGTAGACCGGAGCCCAGCGGTCGTAAGCCTGCTCGACCGTCTCACGATCAAAATCCAACTGGCTGCTTCCGTCGAGTTTGATGATGTTATCTGCCATCGAAGATACGCCTTCTAGTTCCAGAGCGGGGACGACCCTTCGGCGAAGCGTCGTCCCGCTCTCTCCTCTTGTTTAAGCATGATCTCTTCGGAAAACCGGTTCCCGGTTTTCCGGATCATGCTTCAATTTAACCTTGCACCGCACTGCGGCTCGCGACGTGGCGGGCCGGACGTAGCACCCGAGTCGGCTGCAACGCGGAGAGATTGCCGATGAACTGCCGCGCACTGTTCTCCCAGGAACGCTGCAGCGCGAAGTTCCGGCACGCCTCTCGCGACATCGTGAGCGCGCGCAGGCATGCGCTGCGCAGATCGTCATCGATCGCGCCGATCGGATGATCCGATATGACGTCCTTCGGGCCGGTGACCGGAAATGCCGCGACCGGCGTGCCGCAGGCCAGCGCTTCGAGCTGAACCACGCCAAAGGTGTCAGTCAGGCTCGGGAACGCGAACACGTCAGCGGCAGCGAGATGCGAGGTGAGGTCCTGCCCGGTCTTCTCGCCGAGGAAGACGGCGTTCGGGTATTTCCGCTCGAGTTCCGCCTTCTGCGGGCCGTCGCCAACCACGACCTTGGTGCCCGGCAGATCCAGCGACAGGAACGCTTCGAGATTCTTCTCCACCGCCACGCGGCCCATGGTCATGAAGATCGGCCGCGGCAGATCGAGCTTGGCCGGATGATCGGGATTGAACAGCTCGGTATCGACGCCGCGCGTCCAGAAACCGAGCTTGCGAAAACCGCGTTCGGCCAGTTCCTGGCGAAGCGAGACGGTCGCGACCATCGTCATGGCGCCAGCGGCATGGAAGCGGCGCAGGATCCAGTAGCCGACGCTGGCCGGAAGCCCCGTGCGGACCGACACATATTCCGGGAAGCGCGTCGTGTAGGACGTCGTGAAGGCAAGCTTGTGCCGCAGGCAATAGCCGCGCACCGCCCAGCCGATCGGACCTTCGGTCGCGATGTGGATCGCCTCCGGATCCGCCACCTCGATCCGCCGCGCGATCTCGCGCCGGTTCGGCAGCGCGACGCGCAGCCCCGGATAGGTCGGCACGCCGATGGAAGGAAACCCTTCCGGTGTCAGGAAAGTGATCTCGGCGCCGAGCGCCGCCGCGCTACGCTGCAGCGACGTTAGCGTGCGCACCACGCCATTGACCTGCGGATGCCAGGCGTCGGTTGCAACTATTATCCGCATCTCGAAAACCCGAAGCGTTAATGATTCTTCGGAAGGGAAGTTCTGACATTGATATTTCAGGCGTATGACGTCATCGATATGTAAGGAAGGTTTTTCGGCCTGCTCACACGCTTTTTCGGCTAACATGACAGAACGATGTCAGAGACGCGCGAAGATCCCGCTGCAAAGCGTCCCCGGCGGAAGCGAAAAAACTATTCGCTGCTGATTCTCGCGGCCGGCCTGCTCCTGTTCGGCATCGCCGCCAGCACGCTCTATTATTTCCTGCGGCCCGTTACGCTGACGATCGCGGTCGCCCCTCCCGGCAGCGACGACCAGAAGCTGATCCAGGCGCTGGCGCAGACCTTCGCCCGCGATCAGAGCCAGGTGCGCCTGTCACCGGTGCCGACGGAAAACGCCGCGGAAAGCATTGCGGCATTGACCAGCTCGAAAGTGGACATGGCGGTGGCGCGCGCCGACCTCAACCTGCCCGCCAACGCCGATGCGGTCGCGATCCTGCGCAAGAATGTCGTGGTGCTGTGGGCGCCCTCCGGCCTGCGCGCGAAAGGAGCGAAGCGACCGCCAACGCCAAAGATCAAGAGCATCGACGATCTCGACGGCCACCGCATCGGCGTAATCGGGCGGTCGGACGCCAACGTCACGTTGCTGCGTGTGATCCTGAGCGAGTCCGGCGTCAATCCGGACAAGGTCGCGGTGAGCCAATTCGCCGTCAACCAGACCGCCGAAATGGCGCGCGATATGACGCTCGATGCCTACATGGCGGTCGGCCCGCTCGACAGCAAGATCACCGCGGGCGCGATCGCCGCGACGGCCGCCGCACGCGGCGAGCCGAAGTTCTTGCCGATCGACGTCTCCGAGGCGATCGCTGCGAAGCATCCGCTCTATGAATCGGCGGAGATCGCGGGAAGCATCTTTTCATCCTCGCCGGCCTGGCCCGACGACAAGGTCGAAACCGTCAGCGTCGATCATCTCATCATCGCGCTGCATTCGTTCTCGGACACCGCGATCGGGACTTTCGTCCGCCAGCTCTTCAATGTGCGCCAGCAGCTCGCGCGGGAAGTCCCGGCGGCGGCGAACATCGAGAAACCCGACACCGACAAGGACGCAGCACTGCCGGCGCATCCGGGCGCAGCCGCCTATATCGACGGCACCGAACGCACCTTCATGGACAAATATAGCGACTACATCTGGTTCGCGATCCTGGGCCTGTCAGGCCTCGGATCGGTCGGCGCCTGGCTGCGGCATGCTTGGCGCCGCGATGAGCGCGATCGCTATCTGGACCATCGCGACAGCCTGCTCGAATTGATCAGCAGGGTGCGGCAGGCCGAGACGCCGGAAGCGCTCGAGAAGATGCAGGCCGAGGCCGATGGCGTGCTGCGCGAGGCGCTCGACTGCTACGACGACGGGGCGATCGAGGAAGGCGACCTCTCCGCGATCGGGCTCGCGCTCGACCAGCTCCACCACGCCGTCGCCGACCGCCGCGCCATGCTCGGCATTGCTCCGCCAGATGCGCCGCGCGCGCCCGAGTTGGCGTTGCCTCCTCTCCCCCTCCTTACGGGGAGAGGGTCGGGGTGAGCCGTAGCCCGGGTGGAGCGAAGCGCAACCCGGGATATCTGCTTCAACGGTTACCAGCGGCCCCGGGTTACGCTTGCGCTCCACCCGGGCTACAAACTCAAACACCCAGATACACCTGACGGATATATTCGTCGCCGGCCAAATCCTTCGCGCGGCCTTCGCGGACGGTGCGGCCGTGCTCGAGCACGTAGACGCGGTCGGCGATGCGCAAGGTCGCGGTAGCGTCCTGCTCGACGATCAGGATCGCGGTGCCGTCCTTCCTGATCTTCTCGATGGCGTCGAAGATCAGCCCCTTCAGCCGAGGCGCGATGCCGACCGAGGGCTCGTCGAGCAGCAGCAATTCCGGACGCCCCATCATGGCGCGGCCGATCGCCACCATCTGCTGCTCGCCGCCCGACAGCGTGCTCGACTGCTGCTGCTGGCGCTCCTTCAACACCGGAAACAGCGAGAACACGCGTTCGAGGTCCTCGCCGATCTCGGCCTTGTTGCTCCTGAGATAGGCGCCGAGCTGCAGGTTCTTCAGGACAGACAATTCCGGGAACAGCCGCCGCCCCTCCGGGCAGTGGCAGATGCCGCGGGCGACGACGTCATAGGGCGGCAGCCGCTCCAGCGTCTGGCCCTTGAATTTCAGCGTGCCGGTCGAGCCGATGGCGCGCGAGATCGCTTTCAACAGCGTGGTCTTGCCGGCGCCGTTCGGGCCGAGCACGCCGACCAGCTCACCCTTGTCGACGGTGACGCTGACCTGCTCGACGGCCAGCGCCTTGCCGTAGCGCACGCTGAGATCTTTGACTTCAAGCAGAGGCATGCGCGGCCTCCGTCTTGCCGATATAGGCCTCGATCACCCGCGGGTTGCGCACGATCTCGGACGGCGGTGCAATCGCGATGATCTCGCCGAAATCGATCGCGATGACGCGGGAGACCAGCGCCATGAACTCACGCAGCTTGTGCTCGATCAACAGGATCGTCAGCTTCTGCTCGCGATGCAGCCGCTTGATCAATTGCGCCAGCGGTTCGATCTCGCTGCTGCCGAGCCCGGCGAAGGGTTCGTCGAGCAGCAACAGGTTCGGTTTGGTCGCAAGCGCACGCGCGATCTCCAGCCGCCGCAGGTCGCCATAGGGCAGCGTCTCGACCGGCTCACGCGCCTTGGACCCGAGGCCGACGTGGTCGAGCAGCTCCTGCGCACGCGCCTCCTTGTCATGCGCGTCGCGCGCCCGCGGCGACAGGCAGGCGACGACAACGTTCTCCAGCACCGTCATGCCAAGGAAAGGCCGCGTGAGCTGGAACGTGCGGGCGACGCCGCGGTTGACGATCTTGTGCGGCGCCAATCCTCGCAGCTCCTGCCCCTCGAACAGGACGCTGCCGGTGTCGGCGGCGATGAAGCCGGTGAGCAGGTTGAACAACGTGGTCTTGCCGGCGCCGTTCGGCCCGAGAATGCCGGTGAGCTCGCCGGGCTCAAGCGAGAAGCTGACGTTCCTGGTCGCCGTGAGGCCGCCGAAGCGCTTGGAGAGGTCCTTCACTTCAAGAATGGCGCTCATCGGAAGCGCTCCGTCAGCCGCCGCCACAGCGGTGCGATCAGCCCGTTGGGCAGGAAGAACAGGATCAGCATCAAGGTCAGCGTATAGACCCAGAGCCGATATTCGCCGAACGAGCGCAGGAGCTCGGTCAAGAGCGTCAGCATGATCGCCCCGAGCGCCGGGCCATAGATCGATCCGATGCCGCCGACATAGACCATGATGATCACCGTGATCGACACCACGACCGAGAACAGCGGCGGGCTGACCTGCAACTGGTAGTGCGCGTACAGCGCGCCTCCGAGGCCGGCGAAGGCCGCGCTGATCGTCAGCGAGGCGATCTTGTAGAAGGTGACGTTGATGCCGGCGGCCTGGCAGGTCGCTTCGTCGCCGCGGATCGCGCGCAGCAAGAGGCCCCAATGCGATTGCGCCAGCGCGGTGAGAATCGCGACCGCCGCGACCAGGACCGCCAGCACGAACCAGTAGTAGTGCAGCGGCGACTGGATCAGCGGATCGAGGCCGTAGAGCCCCTCCTCGCCGCCGCTATACTCCCAGAAGATCAGGCAGAGCCGCTGCATGATGGCGGAGGCCGACAGCATGGCGAGCGCGAAATATGGCCCGCGCAGCCGCAGCGTCGGGAAGCCGACGATCAGGCTGAAGGCGACCGCGACCACCACCGCCGTCGGCAGGCTGTACCAGGGGTTGGCGTACCAGACGGTGGCGAGGAAGCCCGCGGTGTAGGCGCCGGCGCCGATGAACAGCGAGTGACCGAAATTCTCGCGGCCGGTGAGCCCGGACATGAAGTCCCAGCTCGCCGCCCAGATCGCATAGATCACGCAGACGGTGAGGACGCCGGTGAAATAGTTGCTGTTGAGCAGCACCGGCGCGAGGGCCAGCAACGCCACGACGGCGATGGCGCCGGAAAGGTCGACGATGGAAAGCTGCTTCATCAGAACGCCGCCCGCCGGCCGAGCAATCCGGACGGCTTGATCATCAATGTAATGACCACGGCGACCAGCGACACCAGTTCGGTCCATGAGGACGAAATGAGGTAGGCGACGATGGTCTCGGAATAGCCGAGCAGGAGCGCGGCCAGGATGCTGCCGGGGATCGATCCGAGCCCGCCGACGATGACGATGGCAAACGCCTTCACCATCGGCAGCAATCCCATGGTCGGCTGCACCGTGAGGAATGGCGAGACCAGGACGCCCGCGAGCGCCGCGGTGCCGGCCGAGATCGCCATCACCACCGAGAAGATGCGGTTGGTGGGAATGCCCATATATTGCGCGGCCTCCGGATCCTGCGACACCGCGAGGATCGCGGCCCCGAGCCGCGTGCGCTGGATGAACAGCCACAACAGGAGGAGCACGAGCACGCCGGCGATCAGTGCGAGCAGACGCTGCCCGCCGATGTCGACGCCGCCGATCGAAACTTTCTCAGCCACGAAGGACGGCACGTTGCGGTATTCAGAACCGAAGGTGATGAACAGCCCCTGCTCGACCGCGAGCGACACCGAGAGCGTGATCATCAGGACCGCGAGCTGCGAATAGCGCAGCGGCCGGACCAGGAACCGCTCCATCAACACGCCGAACAGCGCCACCGAAAGCACCGCCAGCGGTGCCGCGATGAACAATGGCCAGTGCAACAGGCTGGTGAAAACATAGGCCGCGTAAGCGCCGAGCGCGTAGAACGCGCCATGCGCGAGGTTGAGAATCCGCGCCACACCGAAGATCAGCGTGAAGCCGACCGCGAGCATGGCGTAGATCGCGCTCGACACCGCGCCATAGATCAGAATTTCAAGCATGCTATCCCTGTCGAACGTCGCGAGAGCCCACTTTCCCACGCTGACGCGACCGGCCACACGGAGCGGGCCGGTCGCCCAGCGGGAACAGACGCGATCAGTTGCTCATCCAGGGCGGAGCGATCATCTTGCCGGTGGCCGCTTCCTTCGGCCAGACCACGACGCGTTCGCCGTTCGGCTGCCACTGCACGAACAAGAGGTTCTGCAGGCCGGGGCCGGTCTTGACGTCATGCAGCTCGTCAAACACCATCTTGCCGGCGATGCCGACATGGTCGGTCTTCTCGAGCTCCTTGATGACGGCGTCGGCTTCGGTCGACTTGGCGCGGGCAACCGCGTCGGCATAGACGTAGACCGCATCATAGGCGCCGATGCCGGTGTAGACAGGCGCGGTGCCGTAGCGTTTCACGAACTCATCCCAGAACGGAATGGTCTTGGGCGTCAGCGGCGCGCGGATCGCGAACATGCCCACCGTCTCGCTATTGGCCTTGCCACCGACACGGCTGAAGAAGTCGGCGTCCTGGCTCTTGACGTCGATGCCGCCGATCGGGATTGGAACCTGCGCGTCATGCCACTGCTTGACGAACACGTCCGACGACGCGTGCGACAGGATCACGATCAGGTACTGCGCGCCGCTGTCCTTGACCTTGGCAAACAGCGGCGAGAAGTCCGCGGTCGAAGTATCGAAGAATTCGGCGAGCTTGACCTCGGAACCGCCGTCGATCGCCCCCTTCTTGAGGATCGGCACCAGATCCTGCACCCATTTCGCGTTCTCGCCGACGATCGCGATCTTGGTGAACTTCATGTCGTCCTTGAGCTTGCCGTTGATGAAGTCGACAAGCGCGCGGGCCTGGTGCGCCGCGTTGATCGGGAAGGCGCGGAAAATATATTTGTAATTGTCGTAGTCGCCCTTCACCTTCGCGGTGATCGCGGGCGAAGCGGCGCCGACGCCGATATAGATGGTCTTGGCGCGGGAGATGTGCGGCAATTGTGCGAGCGTGACGCCAGAGGTGTAACCGCCGATCAGGACGTCGGCCTTGTCGTCGGCGGTGAGCTTCTTAATCGCGGCGATCCCCTGCTCGGGGTTCTCGGTCTCATCGGCGACGACGATCTCGAGCTTGCGGCCGAGCACGCCACCCTTGGCGTTGATCTCGTCGGCCGCCAGCTTCGCTGCATTCTGGGTGTCGCGCCCGACCTGGAGCTGGATGGCGGTCGGCACACCTATGCGGATGGGCTGCTGGGCTAAAGCGGTTTGGGTGGAAATACCGAGACCGAGAATGCTCGCGGCTGCGAGCCATTTCAAGAATGGCTTCATTTCTAAACTCCCTGCCGCAACAGGCCTTTTCGCCTGATGCGTTTGTTTTTCTTTTAATTTCACCAACACTTTGCCCGTGACGCAAACGGCGAGTCAAGAACGTAGGTTGGGCAGCCTCCGCGCAGTGACGCAATGCGGCGACGAAATCTTAACGAAACAATTCCTTACCCCCACGAAACCATTTTGGCGATTTCGTGCAAACGTCCCGAAACGCTCGACCTGTACTGGATTGATCCAACGAGGCGCCAGACCACAAACGGTGCCACAGGGTGTAGTCAGACAGGGGTCGACAATGTTCAATTCCATCAAGCGAAACTCGCGCCTTGCCGCCGTCGCTTTGGGCGCACTTGCGATTGGCACCATTAGCTTTTCGACGTCGAGCGCGGCCGCTCCGCTGCCGTTCTTCCCGTTCATCATGGCGCCGCCGACCGAAGGGGCCCCGCCGCCCCCGGTTGAAGCTACGCCGCCGCAGGGTGAAGGCCGGTTCGAACTGCCCGCGCGCCTGCGCCGCCAGGTCGTCAATTACACGACGCGTGAGGCGCCGGGCACAATCATCATCGATACCCCGCACACCTATCTCTATTATGTGCTCGGCAACGGCCAGGCGATCCGTTATGGCATCGGCGTCGGCCGCGATGGCTTCACCTGGTCCGGCGTCCAGACCATCACCAAGAAGGCGGAATGGCCGGATTGGACCCCGCCGCCGGAAATGATCGCCCGCCAGCCCTATCTGCCGCGCTACATGGCCGGCGGTCCCGGCAACCCGCTCGGCGCCCGTGCCATGTATCTCGGCGGCACCGTCTATCGCATCCACGGCACCAATGCACCGGGAACAATCGGCACCCACGTTTCGTCCGGCTGCCTGCGGCTGATCAATGAAGACGTGATCGACCTCTATTCCCGGGTCAACGTCGGAACCAAGGTGATCGTGCTGCCAATGACCGACCGCCGCGCCGATCTCGGTGCGACCATCCGCTGATCCCTCCGAGATCCAATCGAAAATGGCTCCGGCCTCGCGCCGGGGCCGTTTTTCATTTCGCGGGCTCTCGTAGCCCGGGTGGAGCGTAGCGCAACCCGGGACGCCTGCCTGAACGATGTCGAGTGGTCCCGGGTTACGCTGACGCTTCACCCGGGGCTACGCACAGAGCAGGTTCGGCCAAACCGTGCCCAGCCCAGAAACGCCGCAGAGCGGACACCGCTTCGCCTCACTGGCGTATCTTTCCCCTTCCCTATAATAAGCGAATCGAGAGCTTCTTGATCCGGGGGAATGATGCGTCTGCAGATGCATCCGAAGACGATAGTGATTGGCGTCGTGGTGGTTGCGGCGTCGTTTCTGTTCAGCCTGAAGGCCATGGACTGGCTGTCGCCGCCCGCCGCGGTGCCGGCACCGCCGCTGGCCGAATTGCCGCCGCTGCCGCCTGCGCCGCGCAGCTCGGTGGTGATGGCGCCGATCGCTGTGGCGTTGTCAGCGATCCGCGACGTCGCCGACCGCGGTACGCCGAAGACTTTCAGCGGCAAGGCCGACAATCCGGTGCCGCAGATCCTGCAGAATGCCGATATCGGCTGGACTGCCTCGCGTGGGCCGATCGCGGCGACCGGGGCTGAGGACGTGCTGTCGCTCACCACGCCGCTGACAGGCGCGCTCAACGTCACAGGCTCGCTGTCGGCGAAGGCGACGGGCGCGATCGGCGACGTGCTCGGCAGCCTGCTCGGCGCCAATGCCGCCAAGCAGATCGGTGACGTCAACATCAAGCAGATCAATGCCAATGCCGAGATCAAAGGCAATGTGGTCGTCACCTCGCGGCCCCGGCTGGCCGCGGCCTGGCGCATCGAGCCGAATCTCCAGGCGCAGGTCAATCTCGGCGACACCGGCCTGTCGGTCGCAGGCGTCCGCGTCAACGTGCCGGCGCAGGTCAAGCCGCTGATCGACAAGACCGTCGCTGACCAATTGACCGCCGTGCAGACGCGGATGCGCAACGATCCGACCTTCGAGCAGAATGCACGCGCGCAATGGACGAAAGCCTGCCGCTCGATCCCGCTGCAAGGCGCAGGCGCCATCCCCAATATGCCGCCATTGTGGCTGGAGCTTCGCCCGATCCGTGCGCTGGCGGCGCAGCCGCGCGTCGACGCATCCGCGGTGACGCTGACGCTCGGCATCGAAGCCGAGACCCGGATCACGGAGGCGCCGACCAAGCCGGACTGCCCGTTCCCGGCGACGATCCTGATCGGACCTCAGACGCCGGGCCATGTCAGCATCGGCATGCCCGTCGACATGTCCTTTGTGTCGCTGACAAAGCTTTTGGAAGCGCAGCTCGCCGGCAAGACCTTCCCCGAGGATGGCTCCGGTCCGGTCGACGTCACGGTGAAGCACGCGAGCGTGGCGGCCTCCGGCGATCGCCTGTTGATCTCGCTGTTGGTGAACGCAAAGGAGAAGAAGAGCTTCTTCGGCTTCGGCGCCGAGGCCACCGTGCACATCTGGGGACGGCCGGTGCTGGACCAGGCGCAGCAGATCGTGCGGCTGACCGATATCGAGCTGGCCGTCGAATCCGAAGCCGCCTTCGGCCTGCTGGGTGCTGCAGCGCGCGCGGCGGTGCCGCAACTGCAACGCGCCCTCGCGGAGAAGATGACCATCGACCTGAAGCCGTTCGCGAGCAACGCCCGCGAGAAGCTCGCCGCCGCGATCGCCGATTACCAGAAGAATGACGACGGCGTGAAGGTTTCGACCGAGATCACGAGCCTGCGACTTGCCGGCATCGCCTTCGATTCGAAGACGCTGCGCGTGATCGTGGAAACCGAGGGCGCGATCGACGTTGCCATCAGCAAGCTGCCGGCGCTTTAATTGTCCCTCGCCCTGCGGGGATTGCCGTAGCCCGGGTGGAGCGAAAGCGTAACCCGGGGCCGCTCGTCAGTGCTGATACAGGCGTCCCGGGTTGCGCTGCGCTCCACCCGGGCTACGGACCGCGCGCGCAGACCTCCCCTGCGGCCGCACCGTCGTGTTGGGGGGCTTTGCTGGCCTGTTGGCACCGGATAGAACTGGCGGCGTTAATCAAAGCCCTCAACAAGAAGCCAGGGAGAAGAAACAATGAAACCGCTTGCGGCCGCCCTTGCGGCGGGTCTCGCGCTTGCTGCCTCCGGCGGCGCCGCCAATGCCCAGATTTCCGACGACGTGGTCAAGATCGGCGTGCTCACCGACATGTCCAGCCTCTATGCCGATGCCACCGGCAAGGGCTCGGTCGCCGCAGTGCAGATGGCGGTCGCCGATTACGGCGGCAAGGTGAAGGGCAAGCCGGTCGAGGTGGTCTTCGCCGACCACCAGAATAAGCCGGATGTCGGCGTTGCCATCGCCAGGAACTGGTACGACAACGAGAAGGTCGATGCGATCTTCGACGTGCCGACCTCCTCGGTCGCGTTGCCGATCTCGGCGCTGACGCGCGAGAAGAACAAGATCAACATCAATTCCGGCGGCGGCTCGTCCGACCTCACCGGCGTCGCCTGCTCGCCCAACACCGTGCACTGGACCTACGACACCTATGCGCTGTCGAACGTCGCCGGCAAGGCGATGGTCAAGCGCGGCGAGGATACCTGGTTCTTCGTCACCGCCGACTATGCCTTCGGCATGGCGCTGCAGCGTGATGCCGCCAACGTCGTCAAGGAAAGCGGCGGCAAGGTGCTTGGCGAGGTCCGCCACCCGCTCAACACCTCCGACTTCTCCTCCTTCCTGCTGCAGGCGCAGGCCTCGAAGGCCAAGGTCGTGGCGCTCGCGAACGCCGGCGGCGATACCACCAACGCGCTGAAGCAGGCCTCTGAATTCGGCCTCACCCAGGGCGGCCAGAAGATGATCGCGCTGTTGCAGGAGATCACCGACACGCATTCGCTTGGCATCCAGGCGACCCAGGGCCTGATCGTCACCGACGCGTTCTACTGGGACATGAACGACGAGACGCGGGCTTTCTCGAAGTGCTTCAACGAGAAGGTCGGGCACATGCCGACCATGATCCAGGCCGGGCTCTATTCGGCGACGATGCATTACCTGAAGGCGATCGAAGCCATCGGCACGGACGAGGCGCCAAAGGTGATGGCGCAGATGCGGGCCACGCCGGTGAACGATTTCTTCGCCAAGAACGGCAAGATCCGCGTCGACGGGCGCATGGTGCACGACATGTACCTGTTCGAGGTCAAGAAGCCCTCGGAATCCAAGGGCGAATGGGACCTCTACAAGCTGCTCGCCACCGTGCCGGGCGACGAAGCGTTCCGTCCGCTTGACAAGGGCGGCTGCCCGCTGGCGACACACTGACGCGCACGACACAAGCGAATGGCGGACGGACCGTCCGCCATTTGCGCGTCACGCCAACCGGTACGTTCCCCCAATCACGGGATCGCCGTCGGTTTCGACGATGCCTCGGGCGACGAGATCCTCCAGATGCGCCAGCACCGAATAGCCGGCAGCACCGGTTAGCCGCGGATCGAGGCCGATATAGATCGCGCGCACCATGGTCGGGATGTCGGCCTCCCCCTTGGCGAGGCGATGCAGGATCGAGGCTTCGCGCGCCTTCCGATGTCGCGCCAGGAAGCGGACGTAACGCGGACCTTCGGTGATTTCGGGGCCATGGCCGGAGAAATAGAGTTCCTCGGGCCGCTGCTCGAGCCGTTCCAGCGAAGCCATGTAGTCGATCATCGAGCCGTCCGGCGGGGCCACGATCGAGGTCGACCAGCCCATCACGTGATCGCCGACGAAATTGATGCCGCGCTCCGGCCAGGCGAATGCCAAATGATTGGCGGTATGGCCCGGCGTCGCCACCGCCTCCAGCGCCCAGCCGGAACCTTCGATCACGTCGCCATTCTTGACCTCGACGTCCGGCCTGAAGTCGCGGTCGGCACCGGACTCCGGATTATGCTTCTCGCTCTCGAACCGCGGCCGCGAGGCGCGGTGCGGGCCCTCGGCATAGACGGGCGCGCCGGTCGCCTGCTTGATCCGCGCGGTGTTCGGCGAATGGTCGCGATGGGTATGGGTGACCAGGATATGCGTCACGGTCTCG
Source organism: Bradyrhizobium sp. Ai1a-2 (assembly GCF_000426245.1). Taxonomy (GTDB): domain Bacteria; phylum Pseudomonadota; class Alphaproteobacteria; order Rhizobiales; family Xanthobacteraceae; genus Bradyrhizobium. The sequence goes on from NZ_AUEZ01000047.1 coordinate 47,213, forward strand.
CCGCGCACCGCATCCAGGAGCGCCTTGGCATGCGCTTCATCGTCCGGACCTGGATCGATGATCGCGACATTGCCCTTGCCCACGATGTAGCTGACCGTGCCGGTGAAGGTGAACGCGCTCGGATTGTTGCAGAGGACGCGCCGCACGCCGGGGCGGACTTCGTCGACCACGCCGGGCAGAAGCGGAAAATCGCGGTTGAACGGGATGTCGTCGTTGTCGGCCATGCGGGTGCCCGGAATGCGGTCCTGTAGGATGGGTAGAGCGCAGCGAAACCCATCACGCGGCGCGTGAAGCGCTAAGATGGGTTTCGCTGCGCTCTACCCATCCTACGCTATCGACGTGTGGCTTACGAAAACGCCTGGATGCCGGTGATCGCGCGGCCCAGCATCAGCGCGTGCACGTCGTGGGTGCCCTCGTAGGTGTTCACGGTCTCCAAATTCGCGGTATGGCGCATCACGTGATACTCGATCTGGATGCCGTTGCCGCCGTGCATGTCGCGCGCCATGCGGGCGATGTCGAGCGCCTTGCCGCAATTGTTGCGCTTGACGATGGAGATCATCTCCGGCGCCATCTTGCCCTCGTCCATCAGCCGGCCGACCCGAAGCGAGGCCTGCAGGCCAAGCGCGATCTCGGTTTCCATGTCGGCGAGCTTCTTCTGCACCAGTTGCGTAGCGGCGAGCGGGCGGCCGAACTGCTTGCGGTCGAGCGTATATTGCCGCGCGCGGTGCATGCAGTCCTCCGCGGCGCCCATCGCGCCCCAGGAGATGCCGTAGCGGGCGCGGTTGAGGCAGCCAAACGGACCCTTGAGGCCGGAAACGTTGGGCAGCAGCGCGCTCTCCGGCACCACCACGCCGTCCATCACGATCTCGCCGGTGATCGAGGCACGCAGCGACAGCTTGCCGCCGACCTTCGGCGCAGAGAGGCCCTTCATGCCCTTCTCCAGGACGAAGCCGCGGATCTGGTTGTCGTGCGCGGCCGACTTGGCCCACACCACGAAGACGTCGGCGATCGGCGCATTCGAGATCCACATCTTGCTGCCGGTCAGCCGGTAGCCGTCGGACACCTTCTCGGCGCGGGTTTTCATGCCGCCGGGATCGGAACCCGCATCCGGCTCGGTCAGGCCGAAACAGCCGACCCATTCTCCAGTGGCGAGCTTGGGTAGATATTTCTTGCGCTGGTTCTCATCGCCATAGGCATAGATCGGGTACATCACCAGCGAGGACTGCACCGAGTTCATCGAGCGATAGCCGGAATCGACCCGCTCGATCTCGCGAGCCACGAGGCCATAGGCGACGTAGCTCGCATTCGCGCAGCCATATTCCTCCGGCAGCGTGACGCCGATCAGGCCGAGTTCCCCCATCTCGCTGAAGATCTCGCGATCCGTCTTCTCTTCCAGATAGGCGGTGATGACGCGCGGCAAGAGCTTGTCCTGCGCATAGGCGCGCGCGGTGTCGCGGATCATGCGTTCGTCTTCGGTGAGCTGGTCATCGAGCAGGAACGGATCATCCCACTGGAAAGAAGCCGCTGCCGGCTTGTCCTTGGCCTGGGGGCGCACGCTCATGAAAATCCCTTTCGCGTCGTCGTTTCGGAATTGACCGATAAACTAAAGCGCCGTGAGTGGAAGCGCAATTGCATTGGATTCCCTCACTGTCATTCCGGGATGGTGTGTAAGCACCAGACCCGGAATATCGAGATTCCGAGTTCGCGCTATCGCGTGCCCCGGAATGACGGCATCTAACACTCGAGTTTCTCGTTGGAGACAATCTCGATGCCGAAACCTGACAATCCCTTGTAGTCGTGCACGGATGAGGTGAGGTTGCGGATCGAGGTGACGCCGAGATCGCGCAGGATCTGCGCGCCGACGCCGACCTCGCGCCATTGCCGGTTGCGATCGGCTTCCGCGGTCTGCTGCGCGCCGACGGGTTCGACGGGAACACCGGCGGCGCCGTCGCGCAAATAGACCAGCACACCGCGGCCGGCCTTCTTGAACTGCCGCAGAACGGCTTCCATGCGAGCCCCGCCGGTGAAGATGTCCTTGACGATGTTCGGCTTATGTAGCCGCGTCAGCACGTTCTTGCCATCGCCGATGCCGTTATAGACGAAGGCGGCGTGCATGATCTCGTCGAACGGCGAGCGGTAGGCGTAGCCCTGTAGCGGGCCGATCGGGCTGTCGGTCGTGAACGTCGCGACCCGCTCGATCAGCTTCTCGCGGGCCTGGCGATAGGCGATCAGGTCGGCGATGGTGACGTGCTTGAGGTTGTTGGCGGCGGCAAAGCGGGCGACCTGCTGGCCCTTCATCACTGTGCCATCGTCGTTCATCAATTCGCTGATGACGCCGACTGGCGGCAGGCCGGAGAGCTTGCAGAGGTCGACCGCGGCTTCCGTATGCCCGGAGCGAAGGAGCACGCCGCCGTCGCGGGCGATCAGCGGGAAGATGTGCCCGGGACGGGCAAAGTCATTGGCGCCGGCGTTGGGATTGGCGAGCGCGCGGCAGCAGGAGGCGCGTTCGTCGGCCGAAATGCCGGTGCCGCCATCGGGCTTGTAGTCGATCGAGACGGTGAAGGCGGTGGTGTGGCTGGAATCGTTGTGTGCGACCATCGGGTCGAGCCGCAGCCGCTTAGCATCGTCGGTGGTGATCGGCGCGCAGACGATGCCGGAGGTGTGGCGGATGATGAACGCCATCTTGTCGGCGGTACAGAGCGACGCCGCGACGATCAGATCGCCCTCGCCTTCCCGGTCGTCGTCATCGGTGACGACGACGAGCTCGCCCCTCGCAAAGGCTTGCAACACTTCCTGAATGGTATCGGCCATGTCTCAAAATCTCGCTTTTTGCTGGCAGTGCATTAGCCGGAACCGGCAGCCCGCGCCAGCATCAATCCGCAGGCCAGAACAGCGTCGGCAGGCATACCTGGCGTATCTCAAGGCAACACCTCGCGCCGTTCGCCGAGCTGCGCATCCATTTCGGCGCGCTTCTCTTGCAACAGGCCGGCATCTGCCGCTTCGATCACCGAGAACAGCTCCTTCGCGTCGCTGAGCCGCGTCACCATCGCATAGTCGGCTCCGGCGGCGTAGAGATCGTTCACGTCGACCAGCAAATCGGCGGTCGCGACGATCTTGGCGGTCGGATTGAGGCTCCGGACATGGCGGACCAGCTTCTCATTGTTGGCGCCGACCAGGAGCGAATCCGGCACGCTCAGGATGATGATCTCGGCCTTTCCGATGCCGGCATGCACCAGCGTATCGACATTGCTGATGTCACCATAGATCACGTGCAGGCCGCGATCTTTCAAGGTCCTGAACACCAGCGGGTTGAAATCGATGACACTGATCTGCTCCAGCAGCGCTTCATTGTCGCGCTCGATCTGGCTGAGCAGGGCGCTCGCGGCACGGAAAAAGCCGAGGATGACGATCCGGCGGGTCTCGCCGTGGCCGGCCTCCTGGCCCCCTTCCGCGGGCTGCGCCTGGTCGAGGTCGTGGAGCCCGAGCCGCTTCAACGGCCCAATCAGGGAACGGGTGATCTCCCCGCTCCTGGTGATGGCGAAGGTGCTCAATACCGCCAGCACGACGAAAGCGAAGGAGGCCGCGCTCGATGTCGCGGTGGAGATATGCCCGGCGGCGACGCCGGTCTGGATCACCACCAGGGAGAATTCCGAGATCTGCGCCAGGTTGATCGCCGGCAGCAGGCTGGCCCTCAAGCCCTGTTTCATCAGATAGAGCGGGGTAAACGTCGTGACCAGACGGCTCGCCACGGTGAACGCCGCGATCAATAGCGCAAGCCCGATCACCGAGAGGCCGGGAACCGGGATCGTCATCCCGAGCGCGACGAAGAACAGCGTGATGAAGAAATCGCGGAGGGTGGTGACCTTGGCGGTGACGTCGAGCGCATATGGGAAGGTCGACAGCGACACCCCGGCGACCAGCGAGCCCATCTCGCGCGACAGGTGCAATCGTTCGGCGACCTCGCCGATCAGGAAGCACCAGGCGAGCGCACCAAGGAGGATCAGTTCGGGGCGGCGTGCGATCTGCTGGAACAGCCGCGGCAGCACATAGCGGCTCAGCACCAGCGCTGTCGCCACCAGCACGCCGACGCGCAGGATCGAAAGCAGGATGACGCTGACCTGGAGGTTGTCGAGGCTCGGCTGCACCGCGAGGAACAGGATCGCGAAGATGTCCTGCAGCACCAGCACGCCCAGCGTGATGCGGCCGGGCAGCGTATCGAGCTCGCGCTTCTCGTAGAGCACCTTGACGATGATCACGGTCGAGGAGAGCGCGCAGGCGACGCAGAGATAAAGCGCGTCGAACTTGCCGCCGCCGCCCATCGACAGCCCGATACCGACGAAAAACAGGATGCCGAGCAGGCAACCGCCCAAAAGCTGGCCGCCGGCCGCGAACAGGATAACCTTGCCGGCGCGGACGATCTTCTTCAGGTCGATCTCGAGCCCGATCATGAACAGCATGAAGATCAGGCCGAGCTCGGATATGACGCTGATCGATTCCTGGGACTTGACCAGTCCGGTGCCGAATGGACCAATCAAAAACCCGGCGATAAGGTAGGCGAGGATCAGGGGTTGCCGGGAGAAATGAGCTAACAGGCCGAGCACCCAGGCGAACAGGATGCTTAAAGTAATATCACCTATAAGTTCATGCATGTCTTGGGGCTTCTCCTCATCGCAACCTAGAGACCCAAGCACGGGGGTCAAACGAGCAATCTGTCACATCCGCGCCCTTGGCCTGTCTATGGCGATTCTGGCATCGCTGATCGCCTCCCGCCCCTCCGTGGCGCAAAGCGGCAGCATCGAGCAGGTTTTTGCGAGTTCGCTGACGGTTGTTCCCGCCGAGAACCTCGCCGTCTCCGGCTCGTTCTATGTCCCAGTCTATTCCAGTGTCTCGATGAGCCAAGGCAGGCTCAGGGCCGATTTCTCGGTGACATTGAGTGTCCACAACACCTCCGAGACCAAGCCCCTCGTATTGAAGCGGATCGCCTATTTCGACACCGAAGGCAAGCCGGTTGAAAGCTATCTCAATGCGCCGGTTGCGCTGAAGCCCCTCGCCACCGTCGAGGTCTTCATCGCCATTTCCGACGTGCGCGGCGGCACCGGCGCCAATTTCGTGGTGGACTGGGCCGCAACCGGCGAGATCGCCGAACCCGCGGTCGAAGCGCTGATGGTTGGCAGCGTTGGCCCGGGGCATTATGCCTTCATCAGCCAGGGGCGACCGATCAGGATCGTCGGCAAGAACTAGGGCATGATCCGGAAAAGTGGGCACCGGTTTTCCCTCGCGACAAACGCGCGTTTGCGCGGAGATCATGCTCAAAATAAAAGACCAGGAAGGCCTTTGCCTTGGGCCTCTCAACGACAACAACACGGGAGTGAATGTCCATGTCTTCGTCGATGTCCGCCTCGACCCAATTCGATTTCGCGCCGCTGTTGCCCGCCGGCCTGCCAGCGCCGGCCGCCAAGTGGACCGGGCTTGCCAAGTACAGCTTTGTCGGCGGCAACAACGATCCGGACGGGGTTCCGCTCGACGGGCTGATCGAGGCGGTCAATGCGGTGCTCAAGCGCGAGGGCAAGGCGCTCGCGACCTACAACCTCGCCCACGGCCCGCAGGGCTATCGGCCGTTGCGGGAATTCCTCACTGGCAAGCTCAAGCGCGATGCCGGTATCGACTGCACGGCCGATGACATATTGATCGTCTCCGGCTCGCTGCAGGCGCTCGACCTCGTCAACCACACCCTGCTTGCGCGGGGCGACACCGTGCTGATCGAGCAAGAGACCTATCAGGGCTCGCTGAACCGGCTGACGCGGCTCGGCGTCAATGCGGTCGGCATTCCCCTCGACCAGGACGGCATCCGGATCGATGCGCTGGCTGCCGCGCTCGCCGACCACAAGCGGCGGGGCATCACGCCGAAATACATCTACACCATCCCGACCGTGCAGAACCCGACCGGCACGATCCTGCCCGAGAGCCGCCGCGCCGAGATGCTGAAGCTGTCGCGCGACTATGGCGTGCCGATCTTCGAGGACGACTGCTACGCCGACCTCACCTGGAGCGGCGAGCGCCCGCCCGCGATCTACGCCATGAGCCGGCAGGGCGGCGTGATCCATATCGGTTCGTTCTCGAAATCGATCGCTCCCGCCCTGCGCGTCGGCTTCATGGTCGCGCCCTGGGAGGTGATGTCGCGGATGCTGGCGCTGAAGACCGATGCAGGCTCCGGCGCGCTGGAACAGATGGTGCTCGCCGAATATTGCGCACCGCATTTTGCGACCCATGTGCCGGAGCTGACGCGCGGCCTGCGCGCCAAGCTCGATACGCTGATGGAGGCGCTCAACGAGCAGTTCGGCACCGTGGCGGAATTCGCGGAGCCGAAGGGCGGCATCTTTCTCTGGGTCAAGCTCCCCGATCATGTCGATACGCTGAAACTTTACCAGGCGGCGCTCGCTGCCGGCGTCTCCATCAATCCGGGACCGGAATGGTCGACCAACAAGGCGTGGTCCGGCAGCCGGCTGCGGCTGTGCTTTGCGAGCCCCTCGCATCAGCAGATCCGCGAAGGCGTGGCTGTTCTCGCCGACGTCTGCAGGCGCGAGTTCGGCGTGCCGACGCGCAGCGGCAATATCGAGCGCGCGCAGGGCTGAACGCAGCCCCGTAGCGATGGGACCATCGGCTTTTGCCTCCGTCATTGCGAGGAGCGAAGCGACGAAGCAATCCATGCATGCGCTAACTGGATCGATGGATTGCTTCGCTCCGCTCGCAATGACGGCTAGAGGGCTCGGCATAAGCGTTAACTGAACATCTGTTCAGGATTCTCCTCAAATTCCTGCGGAACGTTTCTGCGGGAAGTGCCGTTTAGTCTCGGCACCATTGAGGAGAACATCATGAAGAAGCTTGCTTATGTCTTTGCAGCGCTCGGCGCGATTGCCGTCGCAGTTCCGTCGATCGCCAGTGCAGAGACGGTCGTGGTCAAGCGTGGCGACCATCATCGTCACTGGCGCGGCGCTCACGCCGAGATGCGCGGCCCCGGCTGGCATCATCGCCATCACGACAAGGTGGTGATCATCAAGAAGCATCATCACCATCGCGGCTACTGAGGCGTGAACAGGAATGGCTCCGCAAGGGGCCATTCCTTTTTTGCAGGCATGCGATGCGACGTAGGATGGGTAGAGCGCAGCGAAACCCATCGCGATGGAGCAAGCCGCGCGATGATGGGTTTCGCTGCGCTCTACCCCATCCTACGACTGCGCGGGTCATCACTGTGGAGTGTGGTGAGAAGATAGTCGACTTGTCTTGCGCTTGCTGTCTTGGGTGCAGCCTTATCGATCCCACGCCGGGGCGAAGCTGGGGTTGACGCAGCGGCGGTCCTTCGGCAACGCGGCTATCGCCTTGCGGTCTTCGTCATCGAGGTTGATCGTCAGCGCGTCGAGATTGGCTTTCTGGCTCTCGCGGCGCGAGGCCTTTGGTATCGCGGCGACACCGGGCTGATCGAGCAGCCATTTCAGCGCGACCTGTGCGGCACTTGCACCGTGCTTGGCGCCGATCTTCGCCAACGTCTCGTCGGAGGCCACCCGCCCCTGCGCAAGCGGGCAATAGGCGACCAGCGGAATCGACTTGGCAGCGAGATATTTCAGCACCGCGCCCTGATCGAGCATCACGTGATACTCAAGCTGATTGCAGGCGATCGGCGCCTTGATCTCCTCGACCACCGTCTTCAGCAGCGCCGTGGTGAAGTTGGCAACGCCGATGGCGCGGGTCCGCCCCTCCTCCTTCAGTCTCATCAGAGTCTCGAAGATTGCTGATAGCCTCATGTTCCGCGACGGCCAGTGCACGAGATAGAGATCGACATGGTCAACGCGCAATTTCTTCAGGCTGGCATCGAACGCCCGCTGGATCGCATCCGGCGCCAGATTGTCGTGCCAGACCTTCGTGGTGATGTGCAGATCGTTGCGGGCGATGGCGGCGCTCGACAGGGCCGCACCGATCGCTTCTTCGTTGCCGTACATCTCGGCGGTATCGATGTGGCGGTAGCCGAGCGCGAGCGCGCTTTCGACCGCCGCGCGACAGGTGTCACCCTGCATGCGAAAAGTACCGAGCCCTAGCCGGGGCAGACTGATGCCCTGAGTTTGCAGATTGTCCATGATAACTCCTGAGGCGCCGACCGCCGGCAAACGGAGATCGCGCGTAACGCATTGGTTCGAAGAAAAGCAGTGCCGGTGGGATGCATACCAAGCTTGGCCGATAGATGCCCCGGCAACAAGTTGGGTTGGAACAACCCAGCCATCGGGATGTAGCGACCCTTGCGGCTGCCTAAAAATACAGCGCTCAGATGTGCCTCTAACGGACGAGGCGGCATTGCTCGCCGGTCGTTCGAGAGTGTGACTAAAAGTCCTATCGATTTCCGCGATCGCTCCAGTCAACCGCCTTTCATCTCGCGCGCAAATTGATATAATTGCAATGTTTGGTTGTTTAACTGATTTCAGAAAAAAGGCGATATCAATGGCTGTTTTCGAACGCTATTCGTGCGCCACAGCTGTGGGCGCCGGGCTCCTGCTTTCTCTGAGTCTCCCCGCCGTGGGACAGGGCGTTTCCACCTGGTGCTCCAAATTCGACCAGACGTCTGAAGACCAGAGACTCAAGACGATGGTCATTCAAGTCAAGTCGTCCGACGGCACGGTGGATGCCGATCTGGCGGCCAAGTTCAAATTCGCCAATACGTTGCAGGCGATATTGACCAAAGCCAACAGCAAGCAAAAGCCGGAAGCGCTCGTCACCACCATGGTCGACAGCTTCCGCACGGTCGACGGTGATGAGCGACAACCGAAGAGCCATCTCCGGATGAAGGTCAGCGCGCGGCCCGGCGAGGCCCAACTGCGCCCCGCGGATCTGGTCGCCGATCAAGGCGACGATTCCATCGTTCCCGTCGGATTCTTCAACCGCTTCGATCTTTCCAATTTTCCGGCAGGACATTGCGGGGAAGCCCGAATTGTATTCGCGAAAAAGCCGCAGGCAGGCAGGCGCCTATTGATCATCTTTGAGGGCAAGGTGACGCCCAAAGAGCTCAAGAATGAAAACGAGCAGCTTACCGAAAGCGACTGCCGACCTGTGGCCGAGTTTTGGGCCAGCCTGATCGACAAATCGGCCCAGCAACGAGCGGATGCGCTGCAGAAGTTCTACTTCGACGGTGACATGGGAACGTTCGGACGGCTCCCAATCCCGCCGATGAGCTTCGAAAACCTGGGAGGCTCAAATCGCGGACAGGTTCGAGCGAACCTCTTCATCAACGGTCCCGCAAACCCCTGGCAGCTACGCGAATGGCTGCTGCGCAAGCACGGCGATCGCCTTGCGTTCGACGTCGTGACCGTCAAGGACAACCCGCTTACGGAATTCTACGACACCACAAAGGCGTCCACGCTACCCGAGCCCAATCGTGGCGCGGCTGAACTCGCAGATTTCCAGGACCGCTTCAAGAAGGAGATGCTGAAGAGTCTGGTCTCCAACAATGCGGTCGGCAGTGGCGACGCCGTGCGCGCGTTATCGACCGAAATCCAGATGGCGCACGGCTTCGGTTTCGGCCAGGGACTGACGGCGGAATTCGACGAGTTCGAGAGCACCTCGCAAGGCGACGCGGATATTCCAAAGCCGGACAGCGGATTTCAAAACGGTATCGACCAGGCCAAGAAGCCACTCGGCTCCGACCTCACGATCCAGCAGGTCATCAACCGCGCGACAGCTCTCACGTGCCACGGCTGCCATCAACCCGAAGGCGTTACACGTCCGGCAGGATTCCGCCTAGAGATCGCGCCGAACGTCTTCTGGCCGAAGACGTTGAACTTCGTGCACATCGACGAAGACAGCAAGCTCTCCGAGGCGCTTTCGAGAAGCTTCATCCCGTTCCGTGCCGCTCTCCTCAAGGACCATCTGTGCCGCGACCTTGAAGGAGCGCCTGCCGGGCAACCGGTGACAGCCGAGTTGTTTGCCCTGCGCAAGGCCGCGCCCGCACCGCTGGCGCTCGGCACCTCCTCTCTGCAAAGCCTGCGACAGGAACTTGCTACGGCGGCGTCGCCCTCGCAGCGCGCGGCAATCCAGGAGATCATCAACGACGAGCAGATCGTCCGCAGGCGGGCGGAAAGAAGTCTGCCCGGCTCGCTGTGGCCATACAGACGGACACATTAGAGTCCAGCAATCACCCAAAGGGGGTCGCTGCCAGCGACCCCCTTTGGAACGACGGCCATCCATTCTTCCGAGATGTCAGCCGATCACTGCCAGTTGCAGATGCCGCCGGAACGGCACGGCCAAGTCTGGATACGAGTATCGCGGGCCTGGGCGTCGAGCGGGTTGCCGTGGCGGCGAGAGAGCTTGGCGCGGGCGGGAACACGGCGCTCCGTGCGTACCGACCGCCCAGGCGCAGGCACGGCACGCGCCGCCCTGACCCTCGTCGTCTGCACCGGTTTCGGTTCCGCGACCACGTGCGCAGCATCACTGTGATCACTCTTGGCTTCGACGGGAACCGGTGCGAACTCGGCCGGCGGGCCGAGGCGCTTGGGCGACAGCACCGCCTTGGAGAGATCGAGATTGAAATAGTCGCCGGGGCGATAATCCTCCGCCATCGCCGGGACGCTCAGGACCAGGGCGGCGGTGCCAACGGCGGCCAGAACTGCGTTTCTGGAGCTCACCGAACGCCTCCGAAATGACTCCAATGGAACATGCCCATAATGTAGGAGGCCGGCCGGACAATTCCAGCCGATCCCGCGAGCACGGTTACTGATCAACGAAAGTAATGGCCGCAGGTTGCTTCCTGCGGCCCAAGATGTGGCTTGAGAACCGGACCGGAACCTATTCGGCTGCCTGCGCGACCGGGGCTTGAAGCGCGGCTTCGAGCCGCTGGCACTCCTGGCGGTAGCGCGCGACGTTGGCTTCCTTGATGTGGCCGTAGCCGCGTACCAGCTCGGCAGCCTTGGCGAGCGCCACCAGCCGCGGCACATCGAGCGGCTTCTTGTCGAGCTGGCGGAGGATCATCGCCGAATATTCGCCCGGGAGCGCCCGCTCCATCCGCCGCTCGGCGGTGTAGCCGAAGATATCGAGCGCGGTGCCGCGCAAGCCTTTCAGCCGCGTCAGCAGCTTGAACGCGCTGAACACCCAGGGCCCGAACTCGCGCTTCTGCAGATGTCCGGTGACCTTGTCGCGGCGGGCGAACAGCGGCGGGGCGAGCAGCACCTTCAGGCCAGACTCGCCGTCGAACTGCTCCTTCAACGCCTTCGCGAATTCGCCATCGGTATAGAGCCGGGCGACCTCGTACTCATCCTTGTAGGCCATCAGCTTGAACAGCCCCTTGGCGAAGGCTTCCGTCAGTTCGTGCGAACCGGGAGCCGCCGCGGTTTCGGCGGCGCGCACCCGCGCGACGTCGGCGAGGTAGCGCTGCGAATAGGCCTCGTCCTGATAGTCGGTAAGGAACTTGGCGCGGAAGGCGATGATCTCGTCGAGCGTGCGCCGTGCCGGTGACGCGCTCGAGGTCTTGAAGCGCGCGGCGGTGACGACGCGCGCCAGATCGTGCGCGGCGAGCCGGCCCCAGGAGAAGGCCATCTTGTTCATGTCGACCGCGGCGCCGTTGAGTTCGATCGCCTTCATCAGCACCTCCAGCGACATCGGCACCGCGCCGCTCTGGAAGGCGAAGCCGAGCAGGAAGGCGTTGGTGGCGATGCTGTCGCCCATCAGCGCGGTGGCAAGCCCGGTGGCGTCGAGGATGTCGAGGTCGGACGAGGTGACGGCTTCACTCAGCGCGTCACGCATCGCGCCCGCCTCGAAATCGAGGTCGGGATTCATCACGAAGCTTGCGGTCGGCAACAAATCCGCATTGACGATCGCGCGCGTGACGCCGCGTTCGGCCCGGCTCAGCGCCGCGACGCTGGTGGCGACCACGATGTCGCAGCCGAGGATCAGATTGGCGCCGCCGGCGGCGATGCGGACGCTGGCGAGATCCTCTGCACGTGGCGCGAGCCGGACGTGGCTCATGACCGCGCCGTTCTTCTGCGACAGGCCGGTGAAATCGAGCGTCGAGCAGGCCAGTCCCTCGACATGGGCCGCCATGCCGAGCAGCGCGCCGATGGTGATGACGCCCGTGCCGCCGATGCCGGTGACGAGGATGTTGTAGGGGCCGGACAATACTTGCGGCTGCGGCGTCGGCAGGTCCGCAAACAGCGCCGACGGGTCGGTGGCGGCGCGGTCGGCCTTGCGCAGCTTGGGATCATGGACGGTGACGAAGCTCGGGCAGAAGCCTTCGATGCAGGAGAAATCCTTGTTGCAGTTGGACTGGTCGATGCGGCGCTTGCGGCCGAGCTCGGTTTCGAGCGGTTGCACCGAGACGCAGTTCGACTGCACCGAGCAATCGCCGCAGCCCTCGCAGACGCGCTCGTTGATGAAGACGCGCTTCGGCGGATCGGGATAGAGCCCACGCTTGCGGCGACGGCGCTTCTCCGCCGCACAGGTCTGGTCGTAGATCAGGACCGTGAGGCCCGCGACGTCGCGCAGTTCGCGCTGCACGGCATCGAGCTCGCGGCGGTGATGGATGGTGGCACCAGTGGGGAAATAGTTGGCGGGATATTTCGTGGGATCGTCGGAGACGATGGCGATGCGCTTGGTGCCTTCGGCGGCGACCTGATGCGCGATCTGCGACACCGTGAAACTGCCCTCGGCCGGCTGGCCGCCGGTCATTGCGACCGCATCGTTATAGAGGATCTTGTAGGTGATGTTGACGCCGGCGGCGGCGGCGGCGCGCAGTGCCAGCAGGCCCGAATGGGTGTAGGTGCCGTCGCCGAGATTCTGGAAGACGTGCTTCTCGTCGGTGAATGGCGCCTGTCCGATCCAGGCCACACCCTCCGCGCCCATATGCGAGATGGTCGCGGTGCGCCGCGCCGGGATCGACAGCGCCATGCCGTGGCAGCCGATGCCGGCCATGGCGCGGCTGCCTTCCGGAATCTTGGTCGAAGTGTTGTGCGGGCAGCCCGAGCAGAAATAGGGTGTGCGCTGAAGTTTCGCTTCACCGATGCCCTCGGCCGGCCGGTCGAAAGCTTCGAGCTTGGCCAGCCGCTGCTCCAGCATCGGGCTGCGATGGCCGAGCTTGCGCAGTCGCGCGACGACGGCGGCGGCGACCATGGTCGGCGTCAGCTCGCCTTCGCTCGGCAGCAGCACCGCGCCGCTCTCGTCGCGCTTGCCGACCACTGACGGGCGCTTGGAGGCATCGACATTGTAGAGGATGCGGACGAGCTGCTCCTCGATGAAGCCGCGCTTCTCCTCGACTACGAGCACATCCTGCAAGCCTTCGGCAAAGGCGCGTGCGCCGGATTCCTCGAGCGGCCAGGTCAGCGCGACCTTGTAGATGCGAAGGCCCAGCGCTTGTGCTTCGGCGTCGCTGATGCCGAGTTCGGCGAGCGCCTGGCGCAAATCGAGATAGGCCTTGCCGGTCGCCATGATGCCGAGCCGCGCCGGCCTGGAGTCGAGCACGATGCGGTCGAACCGGTTGGCGCGGGCAAAGGCAGCGACGGCCTGCATCTTCGGGCCGTGCAGGCGCCGCTCCTGTTCGAGCGGCGCATCCGGCCAGCGGATGGAGAGGCCATCCGGCGGCATCTCGAAATCATCTGGCGTCACGATCCGGATGCGATCGGGATCGCTGATGATCGAGGCCGAGCTCTCCACCGTCTCCGAGATGGCCTTGAAGCCGATCCAGCAGCCGCTATAGCGCGACAACGCGAAGCCGAGGATGCCAAGGTCGAGGTAATCCTGCAGCGTGGCGGGATTGACGACCGGCATCAGCGCTGCCGCGAACACCTGCTCGCTCTGATGCGCGAGCGTCGAGGACTGGCAGCCATGGTCGTCACCCGCGAGCGCGATGACGCCGCCGTTTCGCGAGGTGCCGGCCGAATTGGCATGCTTCAGCGCATCGAGCGAGCGGTCGACGCCGGGGCCCTTGCCGTACCAGATGCCGAACACGCCATCGACCTTGGCGCCCGGAAACATGCCGACCTGCTGGCTGCCCCACACCGCGGTCGCCGCCAGATCCTCGTTGAGGCCGGGAACGAAGGCGATGTCATGCTGCTTGAGGAAAGATTTTGCCCGCCACAGCGTGTGATCGTACATGCCGAGCGGCGAGCCCCGATAGCCGGAGATGAAGCCCGCGGTCGTGAGGCCCTGCGCGCGATCGCGCTCGCGCTGCAACATGGGAAGCCGAACCAGCGCCTGGGTACCGGAAAGGAAGATGCGTTTGACGTCCAACCGGTACTTGTCGTCCAGGCCAACTTCCATCACCGACATGATTCGCTCCCCGTTCGTGCAGGCTTTTTATGGCTGCATAAAATGCACCGTTTTGCTATGCGTTGAAGGGCCTGCATTCATGGCCTGACAGCATATCTCACGGCATGTCCCGCCCCCTTGCCGGTCCCGCGCATCTTTGAAACGCTATCGTCAAACGGGGACAACCCCGATGGGCAAGTACGAAAAGCGGGAGTGAAACGAGATGCGCCTTCAAGATCGTGTCGCCATTGTCGTCGGCGCAGGCCAGAGCCCCGGCGAGGGCATCGGCAACGGCCGCGCTACCGCGCTCACCTTCGCGCGTGAAGGCGCCAAGGTGCTGTGCGTCGACTACCATCTGGATTCGGCGCAGGAGACCGTCGACATGATCGCGGCGAAGGGCGGCACCGCTGCAGCCTTCAGGGCCGACGTGACGAAGAATTCCGAGATCAAGGCGATGGTGGCGGATGCCCATCAGCGCTGGGGCAAGGTCGACATCCTGCACAACAATGTCGGAGTCAGCCTCTCCGGCGGCGATGCCGAACTGCTCGAGATCAGCGAAGAGGCGTTCGACCGCTGCGTCGCGATCAACCTCAAGAGCTGCATCCTCGCCGCCAAGCATGTGATCCCGATCATGCGCGCGCAGAAGAGCGGCGCCATCATCAACATCTCGTCGATGGCTGCGATCACGACCTACCCTTACGTTGCCTACAAGGCGACGAAATCGGCGATGATCGCCTTCACCGAACAGCTCGCCTATCAGAACGCGCAATACGGCGTTCGCGCCAATGTGATCCTGCCCGGCCTGATGAACACGCCGATGGCAGTCGACACCCGCGCCCGCGAATTCAAGAAGAGCCGTGCCGAAGTCGAGGCGGAGCGCGACAGCAAGGTGCCGCTGCGGCAGAAGATGGGCACCGGCTGGGACGTCGCCAATGCCGCGCTGTTTCTGGCTTCAGACGAAGCGAGTTTTATTACCGGAGTAACCTTGCCTGTGGATGGCGGTGCCAGCGTACGGCGCGGTTGATCTCGCAGCCCGGTCAAGCGCCAGCGGAACCCCGGGCTCGCTTGCGAATGTGGACGCAGATGTTGCGGGTTGCGTTTCGCTTCATGGGGGCTACGAACCTCGCGCGCCCCCACGAAAAGAGAAGCGGCAGCGTTGCTGTCCTGCGTGGTTAAGATTCAATGGATACGTTGAAAATATTGAAAGATTCCAGCCACACGATGATGTGACGGTCTTTCCCCGTAATTCGAAATCCTGACTCCATCTAGTCGCATGTTCTTCACGAGTGCTGGGTAATACCCGCCCCGTCGATGGTTAACGAATCCGAGGCACCATGAACGACGAATTCGACTACGAGCTGACAACGGATCAGTGGGAAGTTCTCAAAGCGTTGCGTGCACCTGCAGCAAACCCTTCGAGAATAAGCAGGTTTGCGGTCGAAAGCCTGATCACGCTCGGGCTCGTCGCGATGCGCGGCGATTCGCTGGCGTTGACGCCTGCCGGACGCAAGGTGCTGGTCCGCGGTTCGTCGAAACTGCTGCAGGATCTCGCCGCCTGAAGCTGGGACTGCAGCGGGATGGTTTTTCCTCGAAACCATCCCGCTTCATCTTGTTAGAGCGCGATCACGCTCTCGGCACACGCGACATCACGCCGCGTGTGCCTTTGCAGGAACGGTAGCTTCGCCGTGATGCGTTAACGGCTTCATGCCGGTGGCGCTGCGGAGCAACACATAGAATACCGGCGTCAGGAACAGACCGAAGATCGTGACGCCGATCATGCCCGAGAACACCGCAACGCCCATCGCGCGCCGCATCTCGGAGCCGGCGCCAGTCGATAGCACCAGCGGCAGCACGCCCATGATGAACGCCATCGACGTCATCAGGATCGGACGAAGCCGCAAGCGGCTTGCCTCGATCGCGGCGCGGATCGGCGAACGGCCGGCGAATTCCAACTCGCGCGCGAACTCGACGATCAGGATCGCGTTCTTCGCCGACAATCCCACCAGCACGATCAGGCCGATCTGGGTGAAGATGTTGTTGTCGCCACCCGAGAACCAGACGCCGAACATCGCGGCCAACAGTCCCATCGGCACGATCATGATGATCGCGAGCGGTAGCGTCAGGCTCTCATAGAGCGCTGCCAGCACCAGGAAGACCAGCAGGATCGCGAGCGGGAAGACCCACATGCCGGAATTGCCGGCGATGAACTCCTGATAGGTCAGGTCGGTCCATTCGAAGGCAAAGCCCGGCGGCAGCACTTCGGCGGCAATCCGCGTCGCCGCTTCCTGCGCCTGGCCGGAGGAATAGCCGGGCGCGGCGGCGGCGTTGATGTCCGAGGACAGGAAGCCGTTGTAGCGGATCGCCCGCTCGGGACCCGCGCTCTGGCGGATCTTGAGCAGCGCCGACAGCGGCACCATGTCGCCGGAGGCCGAGCGCACCTTCAACTGCCTGATGTCGTCGGCGCGGGCGCGGAACGGCGCGTCGGCCTGGACATAGACCGAATAGGTGCGGCCGAATTTGTTGAAGTCGTTGACGTAGTACGAGCCCAAATAGATTTGGAGCGTATTGAAGACCTCCGTCACGGGCACGCCGAGCTGCAGCGCCTTGGTGCGGTCGATGTCGGCATAGAGCTGGGGCACGTTGACCTGGAAGCTCGAGAACAGGCCCGCGATCTCCGGCGCCTTCGACATCGCCGCCATGAACGCCTTGGTCGCGTCGTTGAGCGCATCATAGCCGAGGCCGGCGCGATCCTCGATCTGCAGCTTGAAGCCGCCGATGGTCCCTAGGCCGTTGACCGGCGGCGGCGGGAACATCGCGATGAAGGCTTCCTGGATGCCGGCATATTTCTTGTTGAGTTCGGCGGCGATCGCATTGCCGCTGAGCGAAGAGCTCTTGCGCTCGTCGAACGGCTTCAGCGTCGAGAACACGATGCCGGCATTGGAGGAATTGGTGAAGCCGGAGATCGACAGCCCCGGGAACGCCACCGAGCTCTGCACACCCGGCTGAGTCAGCGCGATGTCGCTCATCTTACGGATGACCTCTTCGGTGCGATCGAGCGTCGCGCCATCGGGCAACCGCGCAAAGCCGACGAGGTACTGCTTGTCCTGGCCGGGGACGAAGCCGCTCGGCACCTGCCTGAACAGCACGGCGGTGACGCCGATCAGGAGCACATAGAGGCCCATCACGGCGGCCTTGCCGAAGATCACCTTGCTGACGCTACGGCCGTAATTCTCCGAGGAGCGCGTGAAGACGCGGTTGAAGCCGCGGAAGAACCAGCCCAGGCCCTTGTCGAGGACGAGCGTGAGCCTGTCCTTGGGCTCGTGATGGCCCTTCAGCAGCAGCGCCGACAGCGCCGGCGACAGCGTCAGGGAGTTGATCGCCGAGATCACGGTCGAGATCGCGATCGTCAGCGCGAACTGCTTGTAGAACTGCCCGGTGAGGCCGGAGATGAAGGCGAGCGGCACGAACACCGCGATCAGGACCAGTGCGATCGCGATGATCGGCCCAGACACTTCCTTCATCGCCTGGTAGGTGGCGTCCCTCGGAGAAAGCCCGGCCCCGATGTTGCGCTCGACGTTCTCGACCACGACGATGGCGTCGTCGACGACGATGCCGATCGCGAGCACCAGACCGAACAGGCTGAGCGCGTTGATGGAGAAGCCGAACACGTGCATCACCGCGAAGGTGCCGACGATCGACACCGGCACCGCGAGCAGCGGAATGATCGAGGCGCGCCAGGTCTGCAGGAACAGGATCACGACCAGGACGACCAGCACGATCGCTTCCAAGAGCGTATGAACCACCGCTTCGATCGAGGATCGCACGAACTGCGTGGGATCGTAGACGATCTGATAGTCGACGCCGTCAGGCATGTTCTTCTTGATCTCGGCCATGGTGGCGCGGACCTTGGTGGAGATATCAAGGGCGTTGGAGCCAGGCGCCTGGTTGATCGGGATCGCGACCGCCTGCTTGTTGTCGAGCAAGGAGCGCAGGCCATATTCGGAGGCCCCGAGCTCGATGCGCGCGACGTCGCGCAGGCGCACCACCTCGCCCCGCGCACCGGTCTTCACCACGATTTCGGCGAACTGCTCTTCGCTGGCGAGCCGGCCTTCGGCATTGACGGAAAGCTGCAGGTCAATGCCCTTGACGCTCGGCGAGGAGCCGACCACGCCGGCGGCGGCCTCCACGTTCTGCGCCTGGATCGCCTTGACGATGTCGCTGGCGGTCAGGCCGTGCTCGGCGGCCTTCTGCGGATCGACCCAGACCCGCATCGAATAGTCGCCGGCGCCATAAAGCTGGACGTCGCCGACGCCATCGATCCGCGCCAGCCGGTCCTTGACGTTGAGCACCGCGTAGTTGCGCAAATACGTCATGTCGTAGCGGTTGTTCGGCGACAGCAAGTGCACGACCATGGTGAGGTCGGGCGAACTCTTCTTGGTGATGATGCCGAGCTGGCGCACCACCGCCGGCAGCCGCGGCTCGGCCTGCTGCACGCGGTTCTGCACCAGCTGCGTCGCCTTGTCGGGATCGGTACCGAGGCGGAAGGTCACCGTCAGCGTCATCGCGCCGTCCGTGGTCGCCTGGCTGCTCATATAGAGCATGTTCTCGACGCCGTTGATCTGCTCCTCGATCGGGGTGGCGACCGTTTCCGCGATCACCTTCGGATTGGCGCCGGGATAGGTCGCGCGCACCACGACCGACGGCGGCACGACATCGGGATATTCCGAGATCGGCATCGCGAACAGCGAGATCAGGCCGGCGAGGAAAATCAGGACCGACAGCACGCCCGCGAAGATCGGCCGGTCGATGAAAAATTTCGAAAGATTCATAGCTATGCCCCTGCGCGCAGCAAATCCTTAGCGCTGCACCACGTGCCTGTTATCTTCATTGGCGGCCTGCTGCGTGCCGCGCGCGCCCATTTCGGCGACCTCCAATTTGAGGAGAGCGCCGGGGCGCACGCGCTGCAGGCCATTGACGACGATGCGCTCGCCGGATTTCAGGCCCGAGGTGACGATGCGCAGGCCGTCGACGGTGCCGCCGAGTGCGATCGGACGGTAGACCGCACGGCTGTCGTCGCCGACTACCATCACGAATTTCTTGTCCTGGTCGGTGCCGATCGCGCGCTCGTCTACGAGCACAAGCGTCTGCCTCTCGGGCTGGCCCATGCGCACGCGGGCGAACTGACCCGGGATCAGGCGGCCGTCGTCATTGCGGAACACCGCGCGCACGCGGATGGTGCCGCTCTGGCCGTTGACCTGGTTGTCGATGAGCTGGATGTGGCCCTTGGCGGTGGTGCCTCCGGAGGTCGTCATCTCGACCGGGATCCGGTCGAGATTGCCGCGGATGCCGGAGCTATCGGCGATCGAGTTCAACGCGCGCAGCACCACCTCTTCGTCGGCATCGAAGCTGGCATAGATCGGATTGATCGAGACCAGCGAGGTCAATACCGGCGAGGCCGTGCCGGCGGCGACAAGATTGCCGACGGTGACCTCGAACTTGCCGACGCGGCCGTCCACGGGCGCGCGCACTTCGGTATAGTCGAGATTGAGCTTTGCGGTTTGCAGCGTCGCTTCGGCGGCCTTGACGTTGGCAATCGCCTCGCGATTGGCATTGTCGCGCTGGTCATAGTCGCGCCGGGTCACGACCGCGTTGCCGACGAGTTGTGCGCCGCGCTCGAGTTCGCTGGTGGTGAAGACCACACGCGCCTTGGCGGCCTCGAGCTGCGCCTTGGCCTTGTCGACCTCAGCGGCATAAGGCGCGGGATCGATCTTGAACAGGACATCGCCAGCCTTAACCAGCGAGCCCTCGGTGAAGTTGGTCGCCAGGATGGCGCCGGCGACGCGCGGCCGCAGCTCGACGCGGTCGATGGCCTCGAGCCGGCCGGAGAAATCGTCCCACAGATTGGCCTGTCGGGGCTCGATCGCCGCGACCGTCACGGCGACGGCCTGCTCCGGCGCGGCAGCCACACTGGTGGCCTGTGCGGCAAGAAAATAGCGGCCGGAAAGGACTGAGCCGGCCGCCGCGAGGGCGCCAACGATCACAATACCGCCAACGATGCGTCGGAATCGGCCAGAACGGGGGGTAATACGGGCTGGGGGCATTCGCGCGCTCCATAAATGTAGTGAGCGCTACAAATGTGGAGCTGGACGTCGGTCCGCAAGATACTTATGTAGCGAATGCTAAGAAATTTTCAGGGAGCACGCAATGGCAATGGGCAGGCCCCGGGCGTTCGACGCCGACGCGGCGCTGGACCAGGCGATGGAAGTGTTCTGGCGGCATGGCTATGAGGGCGCGACGATCGCGCAACTCACTGAAGCCATGAGCATAAATCCGCCCAGCCTGTACGCGGCCTTCGGCAGCAAGGAAGGCCTCTTGAAGGCGGCGCTCGACCGCTACACCGCCAAGCGCAATTGCTGGATGGAAGGAATCTTAAGTGCGCCGACCGCGCGCGAGGTGGCCGAGCGGATGCTGGTGGGGACCGCCGACACCCAGACCGATCCGGCCAACCCGCCCGGCTGCCTGCTGGTCCAGGGCGGCCTTGCCTGCGGCACCGGTTCGGAAAACGTGCCCTTCGAACTCGCCGCCCGCCGGGCGGAGACCGAAAACCAGCTACGCGATCGCTTTGTCAGGGCGAAGGCCGAGGGCGACCTCAAGGAAAGTGCCGACCCGGCCGCGCTCGCGCGCTATCTCTCCGCTGTCAACGCCGGCATGGGTGTGATGGCCTCGTCCGGCGCCGATCGGGAAGCGCTGCGGCAGGTCGCAGCGGTATCGGTGAAGGCGTTCGAGGAACAGAGCAATTCGTGATTGCCCCAGCCGGTTCCATCCGCTCAACTTGAATGTCCGTCGGGCCTGATCCGAAAATGGCGCGAGCCTGATCGGGTTTGGGAGTAACCGGCGATGAAGCATTGGAGCGGCTGGCTGCCAGGTCTCGACGCCGTCCGCAGATACGAAGCGGCGTCGCTTCCGCATGATCTTTTCGCCGGGATCGTCCTGGCGACCATGCTGGTCCCCGTTGGAATTGCCTATGCGGAAGCATCGGGCCTGCCCGGCATCTACGGTCTGTACGCAACGATCATACCGCTGCTGGCCTACGCGTTGTTCGGCCCCAGCCGCATCCTTGTGCTGGGGCCGGACTCGGCTCTGGCAGCCGTCATCCTCGGCATTGTCGTTCCGTTGTCGGGTGGCGATCCCATGCGCGCCGTAGTCTTGGCCGGCATGATGGCGATCGTTTCCGGGACGGTGTGCATTCTGGCGGGCATCGCGCGCCTGGGTTTTGTGACCGAGCTTCTCTCCAAGCCGATACGCTACGGCTATATGAACGGAATCGCCCTGACCGTATTGATCAGCCAATTGCCGAAGCTGTTCGGTTTCTCCATTGAGAGCGATGGACCGTTGCGGAGCTTGCGGGCGATCGCCAATGCAATCCTTGAAGGCAAGACCAACTGGGTCGCATTCGGGATCGGGCTCGGCACCTTGATCATCATTCTCCTGCTCCGAAACAACAAGCGGCTGCCAGGCATCCTGATTGCGGTGGTCGCCGCGACGGTCATCGTCGGCACGCTTGGTCTCGGGCCCCAATACGGCGTGACCGTTCTGGGTCCTCTGCCGCAGGGATTGCCGGGCTTCGCCGTTCCCATGATCGGCTACAATGACATATGGCCGGTCATGATCGGCGGTTGCGCGGTCGCGCTGATATCGTTCGCCGACACCAGCGTGCTTTCGCGCGCCTTTGCCGCACGGCTGGGCACGCACGCCGATCCCAACCAGGAGATGGTGGCGCTCGGCGCCGCCAATCTGGCAACCGGCTTTTTCCAGGGATTTCCGATCAGCAGCAGCAGTTCGCGCACGCCCGTCGCCGAAGCCGCCGGCGCGCGCACGCAACTGACCTGTGTCGTCGGCGCGCTGGCCATCGCCCTGCTCCTGCTGGCCGCGCCAAACCTCCTTCAGCATTTGCCCAACGCCGCGCTCGCCGCCGTCGTCATCGCCGCCGCGATCGGCTTGTTCGAGGTCACCGACCTCAAACGGATCTATCGCATCCAGCAATGGGAGTTCTGGCTATCGATGGTCTGCTTTGTCGGCGTGGCGGTGCTCGGGGTCATTCCGGGAATAGGCCTGGCAATCGTTATCGCCATTGCCGAGTTTCTATGGGACGGGTGGCGCCCGCACTCGGCCGTATTGGGCCGCGCACCCGGCGTCAAAGGTTATCACGACATCACCAGATATCAGGATGCACGCCAGATCCCTGGGCTGGTCCTGTTTCGGTGGGATGCTCCCTTGTTCTTCGCCAATGCCGAGTTCTTCCAAGAGAGCGTTCTCGACGCCGTGGCGAAATCGCCGACGCCGGTGCGCTGGCTGGTCGTCGCCGCGGAGCCTGTCACCAGCGTGGACGTCACCGCCGGCGATACACTTGCCAAACTGGATGAGACGTTGCAGGCACGGGGTATCGAGCTTCGTTTTGCCGAACTCAAGGATCCCGTAAAGGACAAGCTGAAGAAATTCGGACTGCTGGCGCAGCTTGGTGAGGACAACTTCTTCCCGACCGTCGGCGCCGCCGTTTCCGCCTATCTGGAAATCAACAGTGATGTTGAATGGGAGGACTGGGAAGACCAGGCCGGCCGCTAATGCTGCGGGATGCCCTTCACCTCTCCCGCTTGCGGGAGAGGTCGGATCGCATCGCCAGATGCGATCCGGGTGAGGGCTCTCTCCCCTTGGGGAGTCCCAACGCGGAGACACGCTCACCCCAACCCTCTCCTGCAAGCGGGAGAGGGAGCGCAGCGTGCATCGCCGATGCAGTTGGCCGGATCTGATTCAGACCGCCTGATCCAGCGCAGTGGCTTCGTCGCCAGACCATTGCCAGCGTCCGCCGCCGGCGCGCTTGGCGACGTAGAGCGCGCGATCGACCTGTTCCAGCAAGGACGCCGTGCCGGCCGTTGCGTCGGAGGCAAGCTCGGTCACCAGGATGCCTGCGCTGGCGCCGATGCGTGCCGGCTCGTGCGAGACAAAGAAGGGCAGCGACAGCGCCTCGACTACGCGTTTGGCGAGCGCCGACGCCGCATCGTTCCCGGCCGGCCCGTCTTCCACCGGGCGCAACAGCATGAATTCATCGCCGCCAAAGCGCGCGACGGTGCCCTGCGGTCCGATGCAATGGATCAGTCGTTCGGCGACCTGGCGGAGCAGCGCATCTCCGGCGTGATGGCCGAGGCGATCATTCACCGATTTGAAACCATCAAGATCGATGGCGATGATGGCGACGCGCCCCGCCGCCTTCTCCAGCGCCAGGAGAAACGCGGCACGGTTGGGCAATCCGGTGAGGAAATCATGATGGGCCTGGCGCGCCAGCGCCTGCTGCGCCTCCAGCCGCTCGATGAAGGCCCTGCTGAGATGACGGGAGGCCTCGCGCAGCGTGATCCAGAACAGGAAGAGCATGCAGGAGCCGAGCTTGTAGGCGAGCTCCGGCCGGAGCAGGCCCGCCACGATGGTCGGCGCAAACAGCACGGCCGATGCCGACAGCACGATCCAAGGACGCACCGCTGCGCGGGACACCATGCCGACGCAAAAGGACATCGACAGCCCGAAGCTGATCCACGCCCCGGCCGCATCGCCGAGCCGGAGCGCGCGGTATGACAATAGGCCAAGCCCCACGGAGAATGCGATCGCGCCGATACCGTAGATGTGCTCCCAGCGCAGCACGTCCTCGTCGGAGAAATTCGCCGATCGCGACTTGTATCGGCGGAGGCTGTACAGCCGGGCCGTAGCGGTGATCAGGATGAGGCAGGAGATCAGGGCATAACCGACATCCCCGCTGACAAGGGCCAGCGCGATCGCACCGATGGCCGACGTCACGGCGATCGCCATGACTTGCGGCATCGACGTGTACAGCAGTTTGATCAGTTCGCGGCGGATGCCCGGCTGCACGGCGCTGGACATGACTGTCAGTCTCATGGCCGGCACCATGCCGCCGAGTTGCTAAGAAACGGTGATGCGGATTGGCCGGGTCGTTGCGGTCTCGCGATAGGCTTAAGGGAGCATCAAGGGGACGTGGCCGACGGCTCCTCGCGGGAACAATATCGCCATTGACAACACTGCGTAGGGCGGATTAGCCGGCCCGGTTCACGATATCTCCACGCACGCGGACACAAGGCGTAATCCGCCACCCCAAGCACCCCTCAATGCATGGGATGGCAGAATACGCCTTGCACCTATCCGTGTGGAGATACCGCACGCTTCGTTCGGCCAATCCACCCTACGCAGGGTCACGCGGGCCACGCGAACCGCGCCCATCACGCACGTTCGCCGAATTCGCCAGGTGCTGCCACGTCGCCGCCCCAATCCTCGGGAAACAAACCTGCGCGCACGTCGCGATGGAATGAAGAATACGACCAGTCGCGCACGCGTGTGACGAGCCCGTGCTTGACCGGATGATGTAGCAATACTCGACGTGCCGCGCGTAATCGTCCTCATTGCGGATCAGGTGTTCCCAGAACCGACGCTGCCAGATGCCTCGCTCGTTGCGTGCGACGCGGACGGTGCTCAGTTGTTCCCGCTTCGGCAAGGCTTTCGCGAAGCGCATTTTGATCAACCGCCACCGGATCGAGAAATCGCTGTCGCCGGGCGGCAGCGTCCAAATCGCATGCAGGTGGTCGGGTAGCACCACAAAGGCGTCGATCGTGAAGGCGTAATCGGCACGTGTCGCCGCAATCGCTTCGCGCAGCGTTGCGACGTGGTCGACAAGCAGGCTTTGCCGTCGGTCCAGCAGGTTGACGGTGAAGAACCAGGATCCGCCCGGCACGAAGGCGCGACGATAGTTCGGCATTGGCGCAGAATAGCAGAATGTAACGCGGTGGTACGGGCAGGATGGCGGATTACGCCTTGCGCCTGTCCGTGTGGAAATACCGCATGCTTGGTTCGGCTAATCTTACTGCGTCATGGGTTTTCTTCGTCCCTTTGAAGCAGCGACGCCGCCGCAACAAGGACATCGCGGTAAGGTTTTGATGAGCGCCTGGATCAGGCGCATGCGCATGGTTGCGATCGAGTTTGGGATGTGGCGCTCAGGCCGCGCGGGCGGAGCCTCTGGGTCGATAATTGTCGGGTAAGGGAGGTACCTGGACCGGCGCGGCGGAACGAGGTCGTGAGGGGGGAATCGTCGCCCGTTCGGCGATCAGAAAGCCGTAAGCTGCGATGCACAGGGTTGCGTGATGATGGAAGCCACGCCAACCGCGTCCTTCGTAGTGACCGAGCCCGACCTCCT
>NZ_AUEZ01000048.1 GCF_000426245.1 Bradyrhizobium sp. Ai1a-2
CGCGCTACGAAAAAACGGCACGAAATTACTTCGCCGTCGTCGCTATCGCCGCAACACTGCTCTGGCTAAGGTAATTGTCCACACGACCTAGGCGGCGGACTGGCGAAGTGCAGTCCGCATGGCTCGTAGCGTGAACACCGCCCCATCAAGATAAAAAAAGCCCGCGACCGAGTCGCGGGCCCTTCACTATCTGCGGCTTTGCGCGTGCCGGTTAGTGCGAGGTTTGACCGGTTCCGGTCCCGGTCGTAGCCGCCGTCGCCGCCCTCACTTTCGGTCGCGGCGTCAGCACGCTGAGCTGATGCGGAGAAGCCGCCGAAGGGGCGACCTGCGGCTGCTCCTGGACGTTCGCGGCTCCCAATAGCCCGACTTGGACCGGCGAGATCGGCAGACCCTTCACTTCATAGGTCGGCAATTCCGCAGCGAAGCCGGAAGTACCGCTTGCGATCGAGATTGCGATCACGGCTGCGATGGATAAGGAAATCTTCTTCACTGCAATTCTCCTGGGTGGATTCGTCACCCCGGATATAGGTGTTTTTGTTGCATTGCGGCATATGCTTTTGTTGCATCGCAACAATGCATGATTGCGCGTGCGGAATCGCGCAGCGATTTGTTTTCGGCACGGCGCGCAGGCATAGAACTGGGCAGCTGAAATTTCGCAGGGACGCAGAATGATCTTCTGGCTGTCACGCGCGCGTCATCAACTTGCGCAGCCTGACGAGCCGATCACGTTTTTCTGAAACCAGCTCTTACCGCGTCGCCGGCCGGGTCTGATCGTACAGCACCCGCACGCGGATGGTACCGTCGACAGCCCTCAGATCGGCCAGCAATCCCTCGCCCTCACCGCCGACGACGTCGGTCTCGAGCACGACATAGCCGACCTCCGGATCGGTCTGCAGGTATTGCGCGAGGATGTTGATGCCATGGCGGGAGACGGCGTCGTTCACCTGGCGCAATACACCAGGGACATTCCGGTGCACGTGGATGAAGCGGGTGCCGGTGGGCCGGGCCGGCAGCTGCACCTGCGGAAAATTGACGGCGCCGAACGTTGAGCCGACATCCGAATAGTCGATCAGCTTGCGCGCGACTTCGCCACCGATTCGGTCCTGGGCTTCCTCGG
The DNA here is from genome assembly GCF_000426245.1 of Bradyrhizobium sp. Ai1a-2. GTDB lineage: Bacteria > Pseudomonadota > Alphaproteobacteria > Rhizobiales > Xanthobacteraceae > Bradyrhizobium. The sequence continues at coordinate 1,118 of NZ_AUEZ01000048.1, forward strand.
TGGAGCCGCCGATATGCGGCGTCAGGATCACGTTGGAAATGCCCTGCAGCGGCGAAACGAAGCGATCCGCATTCGAGGCCGGCTCCACGGGAAAGACGTCCACGGCCGCGCCGGCGAGCCAGCCCTCGCGCAGCACGCGGGCCAGCGCACTGAGGTCGACGACGGTGCCGCGCGAGTTGTTGATGAGATAGGCGCCCTGCTTCATCTGCCGCAGCTCATGCTCGCCGATCATGTTGGCGGTAGCAGCGGTTTCCGGCACGTGCAAGGAGACGACGTCGCTCGAGTTGAGCAACTCGTCCAGCGTCTCGACCGGCTCGGTATTGCCATGACGGAGCTTGTCGGTCTGGTCGAAGAAGATCACGCGCATGCCCATGGCTTCCGCGAGGTTCGACAATTGCGAGCCGATATTGCCGTAGCCGATGATGCCGAGCGTCTTGCCGCGCACCTCGCGGCTGCCTTCCGCGGATTTATCCCAGCCGCCGGCATGCGCCGCGACCGAGCGCGGGAACACCTTTCGGAGCAGCATCACCACCTCGGCAATGGTGAGTTCCGCCACGCTGCGGGTGTTGGAATAAGGCGCATTGAACACGGGGATCCCGAGCCGCCGCGCCGCGTCGAGATCGACCTGGTTGGTTCCGACGGAAAAGCAGCCGACCACGATCAGCCGATCGGCCGCCTCGATCACGTCAGCGGTGAGTTGGGTCCTGGAACGGATGCCCAGCATATGCACGCCCGACAGCGCCCGCTTGAGTTCCTGGGCGCCCAGCGCCTTCGGCAGGCGCTCGACCTCGGTATAGCCATTGGCGTCGAACAGGCGAACGGCGGAATCGTTCACGCCTTCCAGCAGCAGAACGCGGATCTTTTGCTTGGGCAGAGATAGTGGCATCGGTCGTCCGATCGGAGTCTGGCCGGACCGATCGTCAGAATTTGGCCGGCCCGGACCAGCGGACGGATATCCGCCCTCGCCGCCGGAGGCAACTGCTGAAGTGCAAATGGCCGGCGATCACGTTCGGCCTAACGGCGATCGGCGGGGCGAGCCCGCCACCAGCTCCGCCGGCCCTCACCCGCCCAGCACATTCCCCCATCCGTCGAACACGAACCCCCGCCACGCGACCGCCCCGTCGTCGCGGGCGTTGCTGGTGCGCCGGAAGTCGTCGGCTTCGTCGCCGATCCAGGTGACAATCTCGTCCGTGGTGCGGTCGTGCAGGATCGCGGGCTCGGAAGGATCGAAGTTCAACATGGGATGCAGAGTTTCTGTCATGCGCCGATAACGCGCTGAAGAGCACGAAGGTTGCGTTGGATCGATCACATGCATTCGAAATTACATCGGTAACCAGGCTACGGGCGTTGCAGTCATCCGAATGCCTCAATCAGCTCCAAATTCTGTTCGTCGCGCGTCAAAGTTATGCTGCGCGAACTAGTGGTATAGTAGACTGGACGAGCTGTCGCGGTGTCCTTGCAATTCGAACTTGATCAGCGGCAGAGCAGCTCGATCGGCACAAGTGCTGTCGGCACGGTCGCATTACGATGGACGATGATAGCCCTTGTGGCCGCCGTCTGGATCAGCGCGGCGATCTTCGGCTTCTATATCGTGGCAATCTATCTCGGCGCGCTGGCGGATGGAAATCTTGACCAGTGGAACCGTGATCTGCCGCGCCTTCACGATCCGCGCTCGCTGGTGGCAACAATGGGCATCGGGCTGCATTTTGCGGCCGGCACGGTGCTGCTTCTGCTCGGTCCATTGCAACTGATCAGCGCCGTGCGGGAAAGAGCACCGGCGCTTCATCGGTGGGTCGGCCGGCTCTATGCATTGTCGGCACTCATGGCCGGCTTGGGCGGGCTCGCTTTTATCGCCGTGCAGGGCACGATCGGCGGTATACCGATGGATATCGGTTTCAGCCTCTATGGCGCGCTCACAGCCATCGCCGCCGCCGCAACGTTCTGGCACGCGCGGGCAAAGCGTTTCGAACAGCATCGTGCCTGGGCAATCCGATTGTTTGCACTGGTGATCGGGTCTTGCCTCTACCGGATGGACTACGGATTCTGGATTTTGCTCGGCAACAATATGGGTCACACGCCGACCTTCGACGGGGCATTTGACGTCGTCATGGCTTTCTTTTTCTACATTCCCAATCTGATTGTTGCCGAGGCGTTCATTCGGGCGCGCCAACTGCGCTCCGCTGCTTACGTCAAGGTAGGAGCAGCGATTTGCATGGGCGCCGCCGCCGCGTTCATCGCGGTAAGCACATATTATTTCACCGCCTTGCACTGGGGACCGAGGATTGTGGAAAGGCTTTTGACCTTGTGACGGAGCCGCGGCGGCCGCGCACCCGCCGGAAGCAGCAGGAGTGCTGTCTTAGTTCGCAACTCGGCTCTTGCCTTTGAGAAAAGACCGGCGGGCGTTACGCCGCCGGCCCTCTCTTGTGGCTGCCGGCTCCCGGAGTCCGGTTCCGCCACAAATTCCTCTGCCCTTAGGTGACCCGAGTAAGTTTAATAAAGTCTTAACGAAGCGAACGTGGCCTGGATCACACGTTGCCGACGGCAACTCGACGCGCAACGGCGCCTGCCAGCCGACGCTCCCTCGCGAGTCGCAACCGGAAAACTACGGGGTCTTTCACCGCGCGACGAGCTGCCTGATGTATTTGCGCATCGCTGCACACTGTTTGTGCTCAGAGCTTAACCATCGCGCGTTGCTTGTCTTAGGGAACCACCGACTCAGTGCTACCATGCAGTGCATACCGAAACAGGAGTGCTTCGGATGCCTTGCTACAGCTTCGATCTCGTCGTTGGGGAAGAGTTCAGGAATCAGGGCTCGATCATTCTCGAGGACGTGCACGTCGCCTCCGACAGAGCCGACCAGCTCGCCAACGAGCTCTCGCAAGTGAAGCCCGAGTTGAAAGCAAAGGGCTGCGCGGTTCGCGTTACCGATACCGACAATGTCGAACTCTATCGCACGCCGCTCGATCCTATTCCGGCGTGGCGCTCCGCAAGGCGTATTTGAGCAGCGATGCACTTCAAACGATGCACTTCAATTGATTGAAGGCGGACGGCATGCGAACGCGATCCGCCTTCGTCTCTGAAGAAGCGGGCGGCTTACATCTTGCTCGCCGGCCGCGTCACTACGTCACTGCCTGGACTACGTCAGTGTCTGGAAACGTGATGCCTCGTGGACGCGCGCGAATGGCGTGCCGGAGGCGCAACCGACAGGTCGACGCGGCCAACAGATGCCAGCGCATTCTGCGGATACGAATGGGAGCCGACGCCCAGGCTCTGATAGAACGCTTGCGCGCCAGGCTCCTGGACCGCCTGCTGCGCAACCGCCGGAGTGACGATCACGGCCGATACCAATGCAACTGCGCTGAAAAGCTTGAACCTAGTCATTGCCTATTCCCCTTTTCGACTTGATCAAACAAATCGTGTTTGAATGCTCGCCGACGTTTCGAAGTCATCGTGGCGTTCGCAAGCGCAGATAACGATTGGACGATCACGTTCAATAGAATGATGTTCATCATCCAAAAAACATGATCGTGATCGGCTGCGACGAACACGTGCGCTTGAATGGGGGGCGCATCTCGATCGCATCCATCTTTGGAAGAAGCTTCGCTGTGGTCGCCCCGCCGGCGAAACGGGACACTCTCAATCCGGGCTGGAATAGAATGATCTTCCCGCGCGCCAATCGCTGACGCACGCCGCGCAGTCAGCCCGGCGCCTGTCCCGCGACATCGACCGGTCGTTCACGTTTTGCTGAGTTGCGAGCCGCAGGCGCGATCACGCTTCCATCGGCCAAGCGCGCGAACTCATTCTCGAATCTAGAGCATTTTCGGTTCTGATTGAATCAGAACCGAAGCTCCAGATTCTTGTTTTGACGCGTTTTCTTCACGCGAACCGGTGTCCACTTCGCTCGAAAACGCTCTAATGCGATGATCGCGTCGTCCACCGCAAACGAATCCGCCCCTGCGTAACTCGCGAAAATCAAGCCGCTAGCAATTGATCAAATTCCGCCGGGGCGTACGACTTCCCCTCTTCGTCCGTGATCACGACCTGCCAACCGGCGCTGGCGAAGACGCGCGCCTTGGCGACGATGATCAGTGAACTCTGGCGTTCGACCTTGACCTTCTCGTTGTCGCGTTCTGCGATCATTTTGTAAGGCAATTTCTTTATCCGATGTTTGTGCGTGCCCGGTTCGCGCCAGTAGCCAACAGGCTTTGGCCGCAATTCGCCGGGAACGTGACGATTTGATGGAACAGCGCGGACACCGCTCTCGTGTTGCGACGGACGCACAGCGGAAGCAACAACAAAAAAGCGGCCCGTCGGGCCGCTCTCTTGTCACTAAAGCGTTCTCGGTTCTGATTGAATCAGAACCGAAGCTCCAGATTCTTGTTTTGACGCGTTTTCTTCACGCGAACCGGTGTCCACTTCGCTCGAAAACGCTCTACTACGTTCCTCAATAAGGATCGTAGTAATAGTCGTAGGAATCATACGGCTCGAACGGTGCGGCCGCGATCGCGGCTGCAGTACCGATCGCGCCACCGACGACGCCGGCTGCGACCTCGCCGGGACCCGGCCCGTAATAGGGTCGCTGATAGACGGGTCCGTAATAGACCTGTCGATAGTGATAACCCATGCGGGGATAGCGGCCGGTATTATAGGGCGTGCCAACGCCATAGCTGCCGGTCACGTAGCGCGAATTCGGATAGTTGAATCCGATCGAGCCGGGTTCTTGTGTGACACCCTGCGCCATCAGCGGGCTAGCGAACGTCGTCGTCAACACCGCAGCGGCGCCCAATAATGCGAGCTTTTTCATCGCTCCTCCTCCAATGTGCCCCTTCGAAAGCGGCAACGATGGAATGCGGACGCCGTTCCCATTTTTCGTTCAACGGGCCGTGAAGTTCCGGTTCCTCCGTGCTTCAGGCGCGCGCCATATGGCTAGATCTTGCTTTCCACGGCCTGCCGCATATTCGGCAACCTCGCCCCCGCCGGCGCGACGCGGCGCTTGGCGAACCATAGATAGATGCCGCTGCCGAGAACGATGATGGTGACAAGATCGAGCAACGCCCAGAGGATCTTCAGGGGCAGCCCACCATAGTCGCCGAAATGCAGCGGTCGCGAGACCTGCAGCGCCCTGAGATACCAGGGCACCGGCGGCGCGATGATGTTCTCGCCGTCGTTGGCATCGACCAGCACCGGCTGCAGCATGCGCGCCGTGAACGGCGTTGCGCCCTTGGTCCAGACGATCACATGTCGCGGGCTGCCGAAGCGCGCCGATGTCGGCATGGTGACGGAGGTCACCAATCGATCGGGAAATCTTTCGCGCGCGCGGCTGACCGCGGATTGAACGGACGGAATCGCCGCGACAGGCTTGCCGTGATACGGGGCGAGCAGCACCGGCACGAGTTGCGCGCGCCACAGGTCGAACAGCGGCGTCGCCAGCGTGTTGATCGTCCCGGTCAAGCCGACCACCACGGCCCAGGTCACCGTGACGATGCCGAGCAGATTGTGCGTATCGAGCCATCTAAGCCGCGGCGACGACCTCCGTCGGATCGTTCCGAAATCCAGCCGCCGCATGAACGGCCAGTAGACAATGATCCCCGAGATCAGTGACACGACGAAGACAAGCCCCATCACACCGAGAAACAATTCGCCCGGCAAGCCCGTGAACATGTCCTTGTGGATGCGCAGCAGGATATCCATCACGTCCTGATGCGGCGCCTCCTCGCCGAGCACCTCGGCTGTGCGCGCATCGATGGTCACGCGATGAAACTGGCCGGGCACAGGAATGGCGATCGGCGACATCGCGACCGTCACCAGCGGCTCCGTCTGCTTTAGACTTGCCACAAGAACAAACTGGCTGGGATAGCGCTGCCGCGCGACTTCGATCACCCGGTCAAGCGATGCACGCGGCGTATCGGGTGGCATCTCAGGCGCCGCGATCTCCTCTTCGAAGAGATCGTCGATCTCGTCATGGAAAACCAGCGGCAGGCCAGTCACGCACAGCATCAGCAGAAACACCATGCTGACAAGCGAGGTCCATGTGTGAATGCGCGACCACAGCCTGATCGTTTGTGGTCGCATCGGCGCGTCTACCAGCGATGGCTGACCATGCCCGCGACGGTGCGCGGGCACGCGTATTGGCAGGCGCCACTCGTGGTACAAACCGTGGTGGCGCGGTCGGTAATGTTCTTCACGTTGAGTGCCAAGTTGATGCCGGTAGTGATAGCGGATACCACCGCCGAAGCCGCAGCGGTCGAGCGCGCCGTTCTTGATAGCGCAATCCACATAGACGGACGCGAGTTGCCGTGCAACCAGAACCGGCGCCTTGTGCCGCGCATTGCCCAGCAACTGCTACGTTGAAGCGGTCTCAAAATCGCGGTCCGCAGTTTGTGGCCGATCATGCAGCCGTTTAGAATTAGTCCAATCAAGAACAAAGGTATCAAGAGGAGGGAGCGCCAAGATTGCTGCCGACGACGCGCGACGAACGCTGAGCAAAATGAAAAGCCCCGCCTCCACGATAGAAGGCGGGGATTGAAGTTCATTGGGTAAGAAATCCGCACGCAATGAAGTTCAAGGCGCGGGACGTAGCGTTTCGAAGCTTATCGCGCCAACGGGCGCCGGCAACGTGATTAAGGCGCCGAGTGCGAGGGAGATTTTCCCGACGATGGCATTGAAAATTCCCGACTTGCGAGACTGTCGGCCAAAGCGTTTTCGAGCGAAGTGGGTACCGGTTCGCGCGAGGAAAATGCGCCAAACGAGATCTGGAGATCCGGTTCTGATTCAATCAGAACCGAATCGCTCTAGTGGAGCACATCAAGCCTGACGTTGGCGACGCCCTTGCCGACCATTCCGAGTTCTTGCGCGGCGGAATAGGAGACGTCGACGACTCGTCCCCGCACATATGGACCGCGGTCGTTGACCCGCACCGTCACCGAACGGCCGCTCTTGACGTCGGTAACGCGAAGCTTGGTGCCGAATGGCAAGGTCGGATGCGCCGCGGTCAATTCGTTCTTGTCGAACTTCTCTCCGCTCGCGGTTTGCGAGTCCTCGCTGTAGAAGCTCGCGACACCCTGGGATGCGACCTTGGCATCGCCACCCTTGCGCGAGGCGAGCCGCGTGTGCTTCCGCATCGCCGCTACCCGCTTCTTCATCGCTACCGCCGCAGTGCGGGTGTGCACATACGATGCCTGCCGGCTCGCGCCGAGTTCCGATCGTTGGCTGACGACGGTTGATTGCGCACAGGCCGCCAATGAAGCGGCCCCGAGCACCACCGCAATCAGCCGCGTGGCTCTCCACACAGAACCCGATGAAACCAGGTGCGCATCAACCTGCGCGCGCCCCCTGATATCGACGTACGAATTTGCGGCACCGTCGAAGCACATGTTGCATCCCCAACTCGCGCCCCTAGCCCAAGCCGAAATCCAACATCGCTAAGGGCGGACTCCAATCGGGCGTAACCGGGGCAGGAAGCGTCGGGGCGCGTTTACCGTTACACAATTCCCCCAAGGTGTGGTGATTGCGCCACAGCCGGCGCGGCCATTGTGGGCGGGATGAATACAAGCAGGCTGGTGCCGGAATCCAATCAGCGGCAGGCGTAAGGCGAATCGATTCATGGGCGACGCTAACGCGTCGCCTCGGGATGACGGATGGTGAGTTGGGTCAGATCAAATCAGCTACGACGCGGGCTGAATGGCCCGATCGATGCCGTGCCGGCGGCAGGCGGTAGCACGACGACTGTCGCGCCCTGCTTCACCCGGCCGAACAGGTCGATCACATCGGAATTGGCCATGCGAATGCAACCGGAGGAAATCGCCTGCCCGATATATTCCGGCTGATTGGTGCCGTGGATGCGATACAGAGTGTCCTTGTTGCCCTGGTAGAGATAGAGCGCCCGCGCACCGAGTGGATTAGCCGGACCGCCGGCGACGCGCGACGGATAAGGCCCGAGCCGCTCCTGGATCTCCCTGGTCGGAACCCAGTCGGGCCACTCGGCCATGCGGCCAACGGTGGCGACACCGGAGAAGGCCATCGCCTCTTCGCCCACCGCGACACCGTAGCGTATCGCCTTGCCACCCGGCAGCACGTAATAGAGATAGCGCGCGTCGGTATCGACCAGGATCGAGCCCGGCTGTTCCTTGCGCGAATAGTCGACGATGTGGCGCTGGAACTGTTCCGGGATGGAAGCCTGCGCGTAGGGTGGATGGGCTAGTAGTTGCCGATCGCGCGGCGTCATGCTGGCATCTGTGGATGGCGACAGCGTCGTCTGCATGCAGCCGGCGAGCGACACCGCCCCCGTCAGCAAAACCGCGAGCCCCAATCTCGACACCGCACGTCTCCCCTGCGTTAACCTAATACCCAGTTGCGGCCTGAATAGTGCTGAAATCATGGCAAGGCGTGCGGGAACACGCCCGTGTGATTCAGTTGGGACGTTCAGTGTTGCATCAGTTGCACACTGCCATGGCCGACGCTAGCCTCCCGCAAAAACAGGAGGTTCCCAAGGATGCGCCATACTTTGTTAATCGCCGGCCTGCTGCTTGCGAGTCAGCCCGCGCAAGCCGATCCGCGCTCGGCCTATGTCACGCTCGTGCTGCAGGCGTTTGCCGCCAAGGTCGAATGCCCCAACACCGATCTCGTCTATCAGGACCTCGTGCAGAAGGCCCAGGAGATGCAGCTGCCCGATGGCACCACGGAGAAGGTCCGCAAGGCGATCGCTTTCCTGCACACCGGCGGCAAGATGGGTGAGCGCCAGGACGACGAGCTCATGGCCGAAGTGGCCGTCGCCACGCAGGCGACCGATCTCGACCAGCGGCGGCTGGGAATGACAGGCTGGTGCGAAGCGCAGAAGACTCACCTCGCCGGCTTCATACGTCCGAAGAACTAGCTTCGCGCCTAGTCCACGGCCGGTTTCCTGAGTTCCCGGGAAGCCATCCGCCGTGGGCGGCCCCAGACTCTCCCTCCTCTCGCCTTGCTTTGGTCACACCCGGCTGCAGTCGTGGGGCCGGGCAGAGGATGGTTGACGTAATGTAAACCCGCCGGCCGCTTCCTGAGCGGGTGGCATTGGACTGAAGATGGAGCGCCAATGCTTTCCACGCTGAATACCAATCCTGCTAGAGAATCCGATCCGCACGATGTGTTCGTGATCGATCCTGAAGTCGTTCTCGCCGCGCGCGGAGATCGTGCACCGCCAGCGCCGCGCGCCGCTGAGGTGAACCAGTCGCCAGCACCGCAGAGTTACGTGGCATCCAGCGCCTCAGCGCCATCTCTCGATACTGCCTTTCGCGTGACCGCCAGCGATCACATCCAGCTCCCGAGCGAACCTTCGCCGTTCGCAAAATGGGCTAGGCGCGCCGCGATGGCCTTTGTGTTCGCACTGCTCAGCGCTTTCGGGGCTGCGGCCTGGAAGCATCATGGCGACACTGCCAAGCAGATGCTCGCGGACTGGATACCGCAGATCTCGCTGTTGTCGTCGTTGTCATCGTCATCTTCTTCTTCGGGAGACACGACTTCTTCTTCGGGAGACTCGACGGCGGCAGCGGAGCAGCCGGCCGCACCCGCTGTGCAGACCGCCACAGAGCAACCGCCGGCTGCGCCGGCCGTTCAAACCGCTTCGACCGATCAGGCGGCCGCTCAGCTGGACACGCCGGCTCAGGCTCAGCCCGCGGAAGCCGCCGCGCCGACGACGGCCGCCGCCCTTTCACCTGATTCTTCGCAGTTGCTGCAGTCGATGGCGCACGATCTCGCGACGATGGGCCAACAGATCGAGCAACTCAAAGCCAGCATCGCGCAGCTCAAGGCTGGTCAGGATCAGATCGCCCGCGAGATGGCCCGAAATTCAGAGGCCAGGGTTTCAGCACAAGCCGTGCAGCCGCGGATAGCTCCCCCGCCTCGGCCGGTCGCAGCGCCCGCGCGCAGGCCGAAGCCGCCGGCATATCCGCCCGCGCAAACCGCCGCCGCGGCTCCGCCGCTGCCACCGCCGCCCGCGCCGGCTCCGGTGCAAACGGCGCCAGAGCCGCGGGCGCAGGATGGCGGACCCGTCGTGCGACCGCCGATGCCGGTGCGATAGTTCGTCAGCTCTGATTGGGGCCGCGCATGATCTTCATGGCGGCTTCGATGTGGCGCCATTCGCGGGCCTCGTCGGCCTCACCCTGGCTCTCGCAGGCCTGCGCCTTCTGCGCCGCACGGGCGATCGCCTCAAAGCCGTGCTGCTCCAACATCTGCCGCGCGATCACGTGAATCTGCGTCTCTGACGTCATGTCGCTCTCCCGATGTTGCTTGCCCCGGCCGCTACACCGCGCCGGTTGGGCCGCAGTTTGTTCTAAACCGCCGAACGGCAACCTCGTTCCCCCAAGGGGGCATCGCTCATTTTCGAAATATTAAGCAAGGTCAGGCGTATGGGGCCGTTTGGCAAAAATTTTCCATAATTGCCTCTAGAAAAATCTGCATCGAAAAGGAGAACCTCCGATGCGGATCGCAGCAGTGATCTTCGCCGGTTCGGTGGCCGCGCTTGCGCATTTTGCCACGCCGGTGCTTGCGAAGAACCCGGAAACCCAGCCGGACGCCCAGAAGGCGGACGAGAATCAGTCGACATCGCCTTGCCGCGCCTATCAAAAGGCAGCGGACGGTTCATGGCAGGCGATGCCCTGCCAGGAGATGGGCGCGCCTGCCGAGACCAAGCGCAAATCGGCTACCGGAAATTCGGATCAGCGAACGCGCTAGCTGGGGCGGCTATTCGCCTCGCCTCAACTCAATAAGGCGGCTGCTTGCGTGCCCGCTGCTCCTTGGCAGCCTCGACCCACCACATGAGGTCGTCGGCAAAGCGCGGAAAGGCCCGCTCCAGCGCCTTGCCGCCCTCGCCGATCGGTGTTCCGTCCGCCGACAGCGTCTGTGCGATCGGCCCGACGCCGATCGTGCTTGAAATCACCACCATGCCCATTTCAGAGAGCGTGCCATGCCAGGCGGCGGCGGCACGTGCGCCGGAGAGGCGTCCGGCGGAATAGCTTGCGATCGCGGCAGGCCGCCAGAACCACTCCTCCAGGAAATGATCGGTGAGATTCTTCAGCCCCGGCTGAATGCCCCAATTGTATTCACCGGTGATGAACACGAAACCGTCGGCGCCGCGGATCTGGCCTGCGAGCTTCTCCAGCGCAGCAGGCGCCGCGCCCTTCGGGTATTCCTTGTACATGCGGTCGAGCATGGGCAATCCGACCGCCTTGGCGTCGATGAATTCGACGTCCTCGCCGCGAGCGCGCAGGCCCTCGACCACGAAGCTCGCAAGCCGAATGCCCATGCGGTCGGAGCGATAGGAGCCGTAGAAGACGAGGATGCGGTGGGCCATGCCGGTCACTCCGATCGGAACGCTTAAACGCGGGGTTAATCCGCGCTGGTTACCATGGAGTTGAACACTCCTCTATCGTCCAGAATGGCATCAATCACATGAAAATCGGAACCCTCCTGACCACCGCTATCGTCTCGCTGTCCGCCGTGGGCGGTGGACTGGCCGTCTATGTCGCGGTCTCGAAGTACCAGACCATGGAAAATGTGTCGGTGGCGCAGGAGCGGCTCGCAATCGCGCGCGCGATCAGTGACATCCCGCGCTATCTCAATTCGGAGCGTGGCTTTGCCACCAACATCCTGTTTGGGCCGGCGGTGGTCGATCCGAAGCAGCGGGCCGATCTGAACGAGAAGATGCGCACCGCGACCGATCGCGGCCGCGACAAGATGATGGCCCTGCGCAAAGCGCTGCCCGGTTCGCTCGAGGACGGCGAAGCGATCGGCGCCGGCATCGATGGAGTGAACGCCAAATTCAACGCGCTGCGCGAGGCGATGGACAAAGCGATCGACGGCCCGGCGGAAGCGCGCAAGGACGCCGCCAAGAAGATCATCGCCGACAATGCGGTCCTCAATAATGCCGCAGCGTCCCTGCTCGACGGCCAGGTACGCAAGATGGCCCTGATCGACGGCGACGCCTATCGACAGGCGGTCTATGCCAATATCGCCTGGTCGCTGCGCGACGTCGGCGGTTTCAATGCAAGCCAGCACAAGAATCTCGTCGGCGCCAGGCGCGCGGCGACCGAGACCGAGAAGGTCGATCTCGCCCGCGCCCAGGGCCGTGCGGACCAGGTGCTGATATCGCTGCAGGAACTGCGCGGCAATCCCAACCTGCCCGCCAATGTCACAGCCGCGCTCGACCGCATGAACGAGGCCTATGTGGATCGGTTCGGCAGGGAGTTGAAGCTGGTGAAGGAAGGCGCAGCCAGCGGCAAGTACGAGCACGATGTCGATGCTTTCTACGTGGAATCGCAGCGCGGGCTCAATTCGATCATCGAGGTGCGCGACGCCTTCTATGACAATGCCGAGCAGGTGCTCTCTTCCGCTTACTCCTCTGCGCGTGTCAGCTTCCTGGTCGCGCTCACCGGCCTCATCGCCGTGCTCGCAGCGAGCGTTGCGCTTGTGATCATGGTGCGCCGCCGGGTCTGCAAGCCGATCGTGGAATTGACCGCCAGGATGTCCCGGCTTGCCGCCGGTGACGTTGCGGACGAGATCACCGGCGCCGAACGCAGCGACGAGATCGGTGCGATGGCGCAGGCGGTGCGCGTCTTCAAGGACAACATGATCAAGGCCGATCGCCTCGCCGCTGAGAAGGAAGCCGAGAACCAGGTCAAGATGCGCCGCGCGCAAGTGCTCGACAACCTGACCCACGCGTTCGAGGACAAGGTCGGCGAGCTCGTCGGCGGCCTCTCGACCGCCTCTGCCACCATGGAGGACACCGCGCAGTCGATGTCCTCGACAGCATCTGCCACCAACCGGCAGGCCGCTGTCGTGGCGGCGGCTTCGGACCAGACCTCGACCAATGTGCAGACGGTTGCAAGCGCGACCGAAGAGCTGACGTCCTCGATCTCGGAAATCGGCCGTCAGGTCACCCAGTCGACCGAAATCGCGGCGCGCGCCGTGGAGAACGCCCGCCGCACTGGCGATACCGCCCGCTCGCTCGCCGAAGGGGCGCAGAAGATCGGCGATGTCGTCACGCTGATCCAGAACATCGCGGCGCAGACCAACCTGTTGGCGCTCAACGCGACGATTGAGGCCGCGCGCGCCGGCGATGCCGGACGCGGCTTTGCCGTGGTCGCCTCGGAAGTGAAGTCGCTGGCCGGTCAGACCGCGAAGGCGACCACCGAAATTTCAGAGCAGATTAATGCCATTCAGGCAGCCAGCGACGAGACGGTGAAAGCGATCCAGAATGTCGTCGATGTCATCACCGAGATCGACCAGATCGGCACCGCGATCGCCGCCGCGATCGAAGAACAGGGCTCGGCCACCAAGGAGATCTCGCGAAGTGTCCAGGAGGCGGCGCGTGGCACGCAGGAAGTCAACTCGAACATTTCCGGCGTGCAGCGCGCTGCCGACGACACCGGCGCCGCCGCCAGCCAGGTGCTTGGCGCCGCCGAACAGCTTTCCGCGCAGTCGCGCGACCTCGCCGGCCAGGTCAACCGCTTCCTCGCGGAAGTCCGGGCGGCGTAACGGCGGGTGTCGGTCGTCGATTTGGCAGGGAATCCGTGCGCTGCCAACTTGATTGGCGCCGGATTCCGATATCCAATTCGCCCTGCCATTTTGGCAAATAGGGAGAAGCCCATGCTCAAGCGGATATTGTTGGCAGCGGTCGTCACCACCTTTGCGATCGGTTCGGCATTCGCGCAGGAGTCCTGCGAGAGCAAAGCTGTCGGCAAGGACGGCAAAGCGCTGTCGGGCGCGGCAAAGACCTCGTTCATGAAGAAATGCACGACTGAATCCTGCGAGGCCAAGGCAGTCGGGTCTGATGGCAAGAAGCTCGCCGGCGCCGCCAAGACCAGCTTCATGAAGAAGTGCCAGAGCGGCGCGTGACTGCGGAGCCCAACCGATTCAGGATCGGCGCGACCTCGAAAGGGTTTCGGACGGCGATTCGCCGAAATGCGACCGGTAGATCCTCGAGAAGTCGCTGAGGTGCCAAAAGCCGCAGGCGAGTGCGCAGGCCTTGACGCTGTGGGCGCCGGCTAAGAGGTTCTGGCGAACGAGCCAGAGCCGCCTCAGGCGGAGATAGCGGTGCAGGCTCATCCCCCGATAGCGCTGCACCGCATCGTGCAAGGTGCGCACTGACACGCCGATCTCCCTGGCAATGTCGCTGCTGTAGATCGGCTGCGCGATATCGTGGGAGAGCACAGCCTGCACATCCTTGAAAACCTTGAACTGCCGGGCAGAGTTCGCCCGCGCCGTCCACTTTGTCGGCACGACCTCGGCGAACGCATGATCGATCGCAGCCATCAAGGATTCGCGGATCGCGACCGCTACTCCGGGAACCTCAGGCGCTTCGGCGAGGTGCGGCGCGATCGCCAGGATCTCCCGCACCAGTTGGCGCAACCGCCGTTTCGCCGCCTCGCTGGTCTCGTAAAGATTGAAGCTCAGCCCGGTCTTTGGCCAGCCGCGATCCTCGATCTTCGGCTTGAAGACGATCGAGGCATACTGCCGGGGGGTTCTCTCGAGCGCGCTATAGGCCGCCCCCTCGCTGCCGATCACCAGCAACGAACGATCGTGCTCAATACCATTGAAGCGAATGGCAGCGCCCTCGTCCATCGGGAACCCGACGGCCGTCGTGTTCGGCGCAAGCTGCACGTCGATGACCCGCGGAAACGCCTTCGTGTAGTTCAGGTCGCAGCCCGGCAAGTTCAGGATGGTTTGCTCGGCCGAAATCTCCCGCGCGAGCGGAATACACTCGACCTGCACATTTCGAATGAAGCTCCGAAACGTGTCGATATCGTCAAACCGAAATATTTTCGGCACCAGCGTTGGCGCCGGTGAATGATCGTTCATTTAAAATAATTCTTGTAAGAGCAACACCAGTCGGTGACGCGGCAATTATGCCGCACTGCAAAAAAGCGGCGATCTTCGCTCGACGACTCGTCTCGTACTCTTCTCCTATCTCCCCTAGTTGGAACGCCGCGCCCCGGAAACACAACGCGGCAAAATACCATTGCCGAATTTCGATACTGTTTTCTGGTAGAATCTTGAAGGGGATACAACCCTAGAAGACCAATTTACAGTGGTAATTAACAATCTGGGCGCGAAATCGACGACAGGACAGTGACGTTCCGGAGCGGATTATTGGTGCCGCCATGACTGCTATTGCCTCGACCGAGCTTATTGCGGAACTCGAAGATGTTGTAACGGCAGGTTCCCCCGAACGCCGCATCCGGATATTGCGGCAGGTGGCGAGCCTGTTCCTCGCGGACGCCGACCGGTTCAGCGAGCATCAGATCGAAATATTCGATGACGTCCTGGTCCGTCTGATCGGGGCCGTCGAAGCGCGCACGCTGACCAAGCTCAGCGCCCCCCTCGCCGACCTGAAGTCGGCGCCGAAGGAGGTTGTGCGCCGCCTCGCCCAGCACGAGGACGCGGCGGTCGCCGTCCCGATCCTTCGCAAGTGCGAATGCCTTTCGGAGGACGACCTCATCGAGGTCATCAGGACCCGCGGCGAAAAGCACCTCGGCGCCATCGCCGGACGAAGCGCCGTGAGCCGCCGCCTCGCGGATGCCCTGCTGATGCGCGGCGACGCCGCCACATGCTGTATCCTCGCACGGAATCCTGATGCGCAGTTCTCCGTCGTGGGCTTCGCGACCCTGGTCGAAATGGCCCTGCGCGACGACGATGTCGCCGACGCGCTGGTGCAGCGGCCGGATCTGCCGCGCGATGTGCTTTGCGAGTTGGTGGCGAAGTGCAGCCCCTCCGCGCAGGCCCGCCTGCTCAAGACCGCCCCGCCCGAGCGGCATGTCGCGATCAGAACCCTGATCGAAGAGACCGCCGCGCGCGGGCGCGCTCGCAAGCCCACCTCCATCGACTATTCCGAGGCAAGAGCGACGGTGCTCGCGCTCAACAATGCCGGTCAGTTGAACGATTCCATCGTCAATCGTTTTGCGATCCGGCGCGACCATCCCAGTGTCATCGCCGCGCTGTCGCTGCTGGCAACCGTCCCGATCGAAACCATCGAGCCGCTGATGGAGACGGAAGATTGCTACGGCGTGGTCCTCACCTGTCGCGCGTCGCGGCTCGATTGGCAGACCGCGGTCGCCATCATCAGGAGCCGCAAGGGCGTCAAGCCGGTTTCACCAGAACAACTCGAACAGGCCAAGGAGGCCTTTGACACGCTTTCGCTTTCCACCGCGCAGCGCGCCATCCGCTTCGGATCCCCAAGCGACATCGGCGCGAGACCCTCGTCCGCCGATACATCTTCACTTGGGGGAGTGCATTGATGGCTTACGGAAATCGAAAAGCCGAACGAATTCACTTCGAGCATCGCTATCCGGTCAACCTGATGGGCGTTGACGGCACCTGGCAACGAAGCTGCGTTCTTCTCGATGTGTCGCAGACCGGCGCCAAGCTCGAGGTCGAGGGCCCGCTCGACGTGCTGCGCGCGCAGGAATTCTTCCTGATCCTGTCATCGAGAGGACTTGCGTTCCGGCGATGCGAACTGGTCCGGGTCGACGGGATGCAGATCGGTGTGAAGTTTGTCGCCGAACGAAAAAAGAAAGGGCGCGCCATCATTCCAAAATGAGCATGCCCGCGACGCAATTTTCCAGGGAGGAACGACCGATGGCCGTCCACAAGATCGCAGCCTTTTCCATCACCACGAATTGTGCGGAGCCGCTGCGTGGAATCGTCGAGATCGACACAGCCGGAAAGACGCTGCGCTTCGAGCTCAACGAGGATGTCGCGCACAGTCTCTGCAGCGATCTCGACCATTTTCTCACCGAGGCGCAGCAGCGCGCCTTCGACGACATCTGAACTCATCGCGGCAATGCCATCTCGATGCCTGTTTACGTTGTAGCCGATACGCAAGCCAGCCTTTCGTCCTTGTGCGCCATGCTGGAGCCGAAGCATCCCGTCACGGGGGATCTGCTTGGCGCGGCCAGCATTCGCGGCAATGACGTTGCGGCCGTTGTCATCAACGCCGATCTGCGCGTCGTCGACAACATCACGGCGCTCAAGGCCATGGCGGGCACATTCTCGCGAATCCCGAAGCGCATCTTCGTCGTCAACGAGCGGACCCGGCTGGCGGTGGTTCAGGCCTATGCGCTCGGCGCGACGCATGCGTTGCTCAGTCCGGTCAAGCCGGCCCAGTTGCTGGCAAAGCTCGCGTCCGGCGAGACGCCATCGATCGTTCCGAGCGAACCGGCGTCGAGCAGCCGGGAGGCGGCTTCGGTCGGAGCGGCCAGTTTCGCCTCGATGTTCTCGGCGGTGACCTGCGGCTGGGCCGTCAATGTTGCGGAGGCCAAGGACGCGGGCAATGTGATCGCAGAGACGATCGCCGAGCATGGCCTGTCCGACTGGCTCGCAACGGTTCGCCGTCACCACGAGGGAACCTATCAGCACTGCCTGCTGGTGACCGGCATCGCCGTCGATTTCGGCCTCAGCCTCGGCATGGCGAAGGCGGATATCGAGCGGCTCTATGCGGCGGCGATGTTTCACGACCTCGGCAAGGCAAGAATTCCACTCGCCGTTCTGGACAAGCCCGGCAGACTGGACGCCGACGAACGTGCGCTGATCGAGACCCATCCTGCTGCCGGGCACGCCGTGCTGAAGGGAACGCCTGGCGTCTCGGCCGAAATCCTCGATGCCGTGCGGCACCATCATGAGTTTCTTGATGGCAGCGGCTATCCGGACGGGCTTTGCGCCGAAAGCATCTCCGACATCGTCCGTATCCTGACCATCTCCGACATCTTCTCCGCATTGATCGAGCGGCGGACCTACAAGCAGGCGATGTCGCGGGCGACGGCATACGAAGTCCTGCAGGGCATGAAGGGCAAGCTTGAGCGGCCGCTGGTCGAGGCCTTCAGGGACGTCGCCCTGAACCGCTGATCCGCCCTCGCCGTGCCGAAAGCTAGCTCCGCAGCCCCGGTGCTTCCTGGCCGGTGCGGGCGACGTATTCGGTGTAGCCACCGCCATATTGGTGGATACCGTCCGGCGTCAGTTCCAGAACGCGGTTGGAGAGCGCGGCGAGAAAATGCCGGTCGTGCGAGACGAACAGCATCGTGCCTTCAAACTCCGACAGCGCGTTGATCAGCATCTCCTTGGTGGCGAGATCGAGGTGGTTGGTCGGCTCGTCCAGCACCAGGAAGTTCGGCGGGTCGTAGAGCATCTTCGCCATCACCAGCCGCGCCCTCTCGCCGCCCGACAGCACTCGGCACCTTTTCTCGACATCGTCGCCGGAGAATCCGAAGCAGCCGGCGAGCGCGCGCAGCGAGCCCTGCCCCGCCTGCGGAAACGCATCCTCGAGCGACTGAAACACGGTACGCTCGCCGTCAAGCAGATCCATCGCGTGCTGCGCGAAATAGCCCATCTTGACGCTGCCGCCGAGCACGACCGTACCGTTGTCCGGCTCAGTCGAGCCGGCGACAAGCTTCAACAATGTCGACTTTCCGGCGCCATTGATGCCCATCACGCACCAGCGCTCGCGCCGGCGGATCATGAAGTCCAGTCCTTCATAGATCCGCTTGCTGCCATAGCCCTTGTCGACGTTCTTCAGCGCGACCACGTCTTCGCCGGAGCGCGGCGCCTGCTGGAATTCGAACGCCACCGTTTGGCGGCGTCTCGGAGGCTCGACCCGCTCGATCTTGTCGAGCTTCTTGACGCGGCTCTGCACCTGGGCCGCGTGGGAGGCGCGCGCCTTGAAGCGCTCGATGAACTTGATCTCCTTCGCCAGCATCGCCTGCTGGCGCTCGAACTGCGCCTGCTGCTGCTTGTCGGCCATCGCGCGCTGCTGTTCATAGAACTCGTAATCGCCGGAGTAAGTGGTGAGCGCACCGCCGTCGATCTCGATCACCTTGCCGATCACCCGATTGATGAACGCGCGATCGTGCGATGTCATCAATAGCGCGCCCTCGTACCCTCTGAGGAATTGCTCGAGCCAGATCAGGCTTTCGAGGTCGAGATGGTTGCTCGGCTCGTCCAGCAGCATCACATCCGGACGCATCAGCAGGATGCGCGCCAGCGCAACCCGCATCTTCCAACCGCCTGAGAGCGCGCCGACGTCGCCCTCCATCATCTCCTGGCTGAAACCAAGGCCGGCCAGGGCCTCGCGCGCCCGCCCCTCGAGCGCGTAGCCGTCGAGCTCCTCGAAGCGTCCCTGCACCTCGCCATAGCGCGCGATGACGTCGTCCATCTCGTCGGCGCGATCAGGATCGGCCATCGCAGCCTCGAGCTCCTTCAGCTCGGCCGCGACGATGCTGACGGGACCTGCGCCGTCCATCACCTCGGCGACCGCGCTGCGGCCGGACATCTCGCCGACATCCTGGCTGAAATGGCCGATGGTAATGCCGCGATCGACCGCCACCTGCCCTTCATCGGGTACGTCCTGGCCAGCGATCATCCGGAACAGCGTCGACTTGCCCGCGCCGTTCGGCCCGACGAGGCCGATCTTTTCACCCCGGTTGAGCGCTGCGGAGGCTTCGATGAAGAGGATTTGGTGGCCGGCCTGCTTGCTGACGTTATCGAGACGGATCATTGTGCTATCTGGTGGGACATCCTTGCGGGGCGCTCTTAGTCGATTTCGCCCGCCAGCGCAAAGATGTTACGCCACCCGCACCAGATTCAGCGCGAATTCCCCTCTGGCTAGTGGCGCTTGAAATATTGCACGTCGCGCTCGTGCTTTTCGGCCGCGGCGCGAGCGGCGTTTGCCGGTCTTCGGATTGACCTTCCGCGAATAGAGGCGGTATTCGCCGGATCGTAGCTTGCGGATCATGGTCGGGTCTCCTTTGCCCGACCAACCGCGGTGCGCGACCTCGGTTCCGTCACGGCTTGCGCTGCGGCGGAAATAGCTGGTTGCCAAATGGCTGCGGACCGGTGGGAACACGGATGGCGATGAAGTTTCGGCCCATCGACGTGTGACAGGAATTGCAGCCTTCGGTCAGATTGGCATAAGCCTTCGCAAATTTGCGGCCATCCTTCGCGGCGATCGCGTCGGACACCGACTGCAACGGATCCTTCAGCGTGGTGACATTGCTGACCGGGATGCCGGAATACATCATGGCAGCCCCCGCAAGGGTGGACTCGAGCTGGCCCAGTTCATAGGCCGCAAGCTCCCAATTCTGGGCGGTGGCGGCCAACCACAATTTCTGATGTTGCTGTTGTGCGGCGCTCATGATGTCGCCAAGCCGTGGGATATATTGGTCGCTCGGGGAAGGCCGTTTCAGGTCCGACTGCGCCATCGCCAACGTTATCGATGCCGTCGACAGGAGCAGAGCCACCACCACAGCGTGCCGTTTCATCGCAAACTCCATTCATCCCGCGGCAGCGACCGCGCAGAACATTGCTTTGCTTGCAGCGTAGCGAAGAGAGTGGTGGGAGTCTTGCGCTTGATCAAAGCCGCTTGCGGAACGGAGCCGTTCTCCCGCCGGACGAAACAACGTATTCCGCATTGAGTGCGTGCTGCTAGAAGCAGAGATTCGTCACGACGTTGCCGCGCTTGTCCTTGATCGTCATCGGACATCGCGCCCGCTCCAGCGCCTTCTTGGCGTCCTCGTCGCCGAGAGCTGCGGCGCGCTCGTAATAGGCTTTCGCGGCATCCGAATCCTTCGGACCGCCGCGGCCGGATTGCGCGAAGGCGCCCATCCGCTCCAGCGCGCCCGCATGATTTTGCGCCGCTGCCTTCTCGAACAGCGCGCGGGCCGCGACGTCGTCCTTCTCGCCGCCGGTGCCTTCGGAAAGCATCATGCCGAGCTGATATTGCGCCTCTGGGTTGGTCTCGGCGGCCTTCGCAAGCAATTCGCGGGCGCGCGCCGGATCGGCTGCCGAGGAGCCGCCCAGCGCGGCCAGATTGGTGACGCCGCGCGGATTGCCGGCCTGCGCGGCGCGCTCGAACAATTTGCGCGCCTGCGCCTCGTCTTTCGCGACGCCCGCGCCGGTACCGTAGAGCACGCCGAGCTCGACCATCGCCGAGGTCGAGCCCTTGTCTGCCGCCTTGCGCCAGGCCGCGACCGCTTCCGCCGTTTGCCGATTGGCCGCATAAGCGCGCCCAAGCTGATACATCGCCCGGCGCGAGGATTTCGCGGCGACAGCGCAGTATTTGATCGCGGTCGCAATGTCGGCCGAAGCGAGCTCCGGCACGCCCTTGACGTCGGCGGGCTTGTCGGGATCGGAGGGATCGGCCGCAAGCCGATCGCACAGCACGAGGTCGGCCGATTGCGCATGGGCATGGCCCGGCGCCGCGATCAGAATGATTGCAACGAGGGCGGCTGAATAAGTTTGCTTGATCATGGCCGGCAAGTTGCGTCCAAGGGCCGGCAAATTCAAGGCTCAAGTCCTGACTCGCGCAGCACCGGCGCGACCTCTGCGGAAGCGAGATAGCGCAGCAGCGGGGCGGCCTTCTCCGAGCCGGTCATGCAGCCGGCGGAGAACACCGCCGGCGTCTGCAATTCATGCGGAATTGGTCCGACGACCTCGATGCCCGCAACCTGCTTCAATTCACTGATCTGCTGTACGGCGAGATCGGCCTCATCGGTGATGAGCCGTTCCGCGGTGAAGCCGGACGGGATAATGGTTGCGCGCGCGTTGACCTCGGCCGCGATGCCTAAGCGCTCGATCAGTTGCGCAAAGAGAATGCCGCTGGCGCCGATCCTCGAATAAGCCACCGAGCGCGCGCCGAGGAGCGTCGCGCGCAACGCCGCCTCGCTGGCGATGTCGGGATGAATGGCTCCGCCCTTCACGGCGATGCCGACATAGGAGCGCGCGAGATCGACGCAACTCTCCGCCGCCACGCATCCTTCTCGCACGAGCTCGGCGAGCCCTTCTTGCGTCAGGATAAGGATGTCGGCGCCCTCGCCGCGCCTGATCCGGTCGAGCAGCGCCAGCGTCGGCGCGAAGTCGGCGTCGATCCGCACGCCGCTGGAGGCCTCATACTGTCCGGCAAGATTGGCAACGGCGCCTTTCAGCGCCAATGTGGAGAGCAGACGAATGGTGTCGGGCATTGCGTTTACAGGCGGCGCATCAGCTTCAGCACCGCCGCCAATCGCAGGCTGCGTTTGCCGGCGAGCGCAGTTGCTTCCAGCACCGCTCCCTCTTCATCACAGGTGCCGGAAAAGCCGATACCCACTTCGTGGCCGCCGAAGATCGGATTCTCACCCTTGGCCGGCGTGTGCTCCTGGTTGAGGATCTGGCCTTTCCAGCGGCCATTCTCCGAGAAGTAGGTGCCGAGATAATAGAAGCACGCGTCACCGCCGACGATGCGACCGTCCTTGAGCAGCATCACGCCGGTCAGGCCGCCTGAGACGCCATCCAGCAGGCGGAGATGGATGGAATAGAGGCCGTTGGCGATCCCGTCCTCACCGACGCCGCCGGCGATCGGGATTTCCTGTTCCTCAATCGGCGTCAACACTGCCTGAAAAGGAACGCCCGGCACCTCCTGCAACCCTCCCTCGACGCGATAGGCGTCGCCATCGGGCCGCCCCCGCGCCACCAGCGTCGCATCGTCGGTGCCGGCCATGGCGGGATAGTTGGGATCCGGATTGTGGCGCACGGTCCTGACCACGACCGAGACCTGATCGCCGCTTTCCTCATAGGTGCCGATATGGGCGAAGGCCGAGTTGCCGCCGAGCATCTTGCCGTCGCGCGCATACATCACGCTGCGGCCGACCGCATCGTTGAGCTGAAACCTGACCTTGTAGAAGCCTCCGAAACCCACTTCGGTCCCCGGCCTGCGCGCGTCTGGACCAAGTGTAGCGCGCTTTCGACGAGGTCGATACCAGCTTGTGCTGAACAAAGCGTGTCGATGGTTCGGAAGCGCAACGAGTCCAATCTCATTAAAATGCGAAAGTCCGCCAAAGCGCGCAGCTCTGGCGGACTTGATTGCGACCCCGGGCGCCCCCAGCCCGGGTCGAGATCGTCTTAGGCCGCAGCCTTCTTGCCGGTCGGGACCTGAGAGACGGTCTTCAGGATCTGCGAAGCGATCTGGTAGGGGTCGCCCTGGGAGTTCGGACGTCGGTCTTCCAGATAGCCCTTGTAGCCGTTGTTCACGAAAGAATGCGGAACGCGGATCGAAGCGCCGCGGTCGGCCACGCCGTAAGAGAAGGTATCGATCGAAGCCGTCTCGTGCTTGCCGGTCAGGCGCATGTGGTTGTCCGGACCGTAGACCGCGATGTGGTCAGCGCGATTGGCCTTGAAGGCTTCCATCAGCGCCTCGAAGTACTCCTTGCCGCCGGCTTCGCGCATGTACTGGGTCGAGAAGTTGGCGTGCATGCCGGAGCCGTTCCAATCGGTATCGCCGAGCGGCTTGCAGTGGAACTCGATGTCGATGCCATAGCTCTCGGTGAGGCGCAGCATCAGGTAGCGTGCCATCCACATCTGGTCAGCAGCGGTCTTGGAGCCCTTGCCGAAGATCTGGAATTCCCACTGGCCCTTCGCCACTTCGGCATTGATGCCTTCGTGGTTGATGCCGGCGGCGAGGCAGAGGTCGAGATGCTCTTCCACGATCTTGCGGGCGACATCGCCGACGTTCTTGTAGCCGACGCCCGTGTAGTACGGACCCTGCGGCGCCGGATAGCCGGCGGTCGGGAAGCCCAGCGGACGGCCGTCCTTGTAGAAGAAATATTCCTGCTCGAACCCGAACCAGGCACCAGCGTCGTCGAGGATGGTGGCGCGCTTGTTGGACGGATGCGGGGTGACGCCATCGGGCATCATGACTTCGCACATCACGAGCGCGCCGTTGGTGCGCGCGGCGTCCGGATAGACGGCAACCGGCTTCAGTACGCAATCGGAGCTGTGGCCTTCGGCCTGCATGGTGGAGGAGCCATCGAAGCCCCAGAGCGGAAGCTGCTCGAGCGTCGGGAACGACGCGAATTCCTTGATCTGAGTCTTGCCGCGCAAGTTCGGTGTCGGCGTATACCCGTCGAGCCAAATATACTCGAGCTTGTACTTGGTCATTGAGCCTCTCTGTTGATGATGCAAAACGCGAGGGGCCGAAAAGCCAGTCGGTCTTGCCCCACGCGTACCCGGCCACCATAGGCCGAGCATTTAGCAAGCAATTTGAATGCCAATCGCTGCAGTGCGGGAGCGAGCCTCTGTGGAAAAGTCCAGACGGCGCGACGCCATTTTGGCTGCGACATAGAAGCGCGTCTGGCATGCGTGTCAGGCGGCCAAACGAGACTGGGAAGGCACCGCCAGCGCCTGATTCTCCGGCAATTCCGGCTAGGTACCCACTGTCCGATTAAAACCTTGGCACGCCCAGGCAGTATTCGTTGGATGCGTTGCGCCGCGTTCGCAACCTTCGGCGCGGCTCACGAGTTAGCCACCTGCTGAGTGCCTCACACGAAGCAAAGCCGAAATTGCCTACAGAATGATCATCTAGTGACTTTTTTTGATCATCTTGCATCCGAGCCGGGCACGGCTGATATCGCAAGTCCGAGTAACCACACGAGAACGAGTCGGGCGCACCATGGAGGATCGCGGCTCCGATCAGAGGAGAGAATCATATGAATTCGGGTTTGAATCAGGGATCTGCCAAGATCTACCAATTCCCGGTCGGCGGCCGGGCCTCTATCGCGGGACGCCGCTACGGTGAGACCAGGTCGGCGCTCGAGATTGCCGCATCGCAGGTGAACAAGGCCGATTGCAGCGGTAGCTGGTACCACGAAGCGGCTATCGAGGAATCCAAACCGGCGCGTGACCACTAATGCCATGCAGATATTGGATCGCCTCCCGACGGAAATGTCGGGGATCGGTAGTTTAGAAAAGGGTCGAAACGAGCGCGTTTCGGCCCTTTTTCATGCCAGCTCGCAGGCCGTGGTGGGCCGCTTGGCATGCTTGAGCGTGGCGAGACCGGCCTTGGTGATCCTCAGCGTAACGCCGCTGCCGGAGTAGCGCGAGCCTGACAGCGTCAGCCGCTTCAACAGCGTCACCGCCTTGCCGTCGAGCTGCAGATGGGCGCGCGAATCGTACTGGAAAAATCCGACGATGAACTGCGTGCCGTCGGCACAGCGATAATTCTGGAATCTGCTCTGGGCCGACGCCTGCGCCCTGCCGGCGAGGGTTCCCGCCACCAAGATCACCGCGAAAATCGCTACCTGCCGATGATTCATGCTTCGCCCCCGGAGCTGGCTTGAGTATAGACGAGCGCGGGATGCGCACCATCTCTTATCCGGTCATCTGTGTGCCGCAGAAGGTTGCTTAAGTCAGCCGATGACAGACTCCCTTGCCCGACACTTCAATCTCGCCGGCGCCAGCAATTTCCGTGACCTCGGCGGCTACCCCACGCGCGACGGCCGCAGCATCCGCTGGCGCCAGCTCTTTCGCTCCAACCATCTCGGCCGGCTCACCGACGATGATGTCGCGGTGGTCCGCGGCCTCGGCGTCCGCAGCGCCTTCGATTTCCGTGGACGCGAAGAGCGCGCGGAGGGCCTGTGCGGCATGGCCGATATCACCGTGCATTCGCTGCCGGTCGAACCGACGGTGATCGCCGCGCTGCGCGCCATCGCCGCCAGCGGCAGTCCGCCGACAGAGAACGACGCCATCGAAGTAATGCGAGATTCCTACCGCAGCTATGTGCAGGAGAACACGCCGCGCTTTCGCACGCTGTTTGCACATTTGTTGGAGGACCGCGCGCCGCTCGTCATGCATTGCAGCGCCGGCAAGGACCGCACCGGCTTCGCCTGCGCGCTGATCCTGCACACGCTCGGCGTTCCCGATGAAGTGATCTCCGAGGACTATCTGCTGACCAACCGCTTCTATCGGCGCGATCCCTCCGTGACCAGCGACCTGCCTGACGTTGTCCTGCAGGTGATCGGCACGGTGCGGGCGGCGTTCCTGGCCACCTCGTTCGAGGCCATCAGCGCCGATTACGGCAGCCTCGACAATTACATCCGCGATGGCCTCGGCATCGGCGGGGCAGAGCGCGCGCAGCTTGCCGCGCTCTATCTCGAGAAAGTCTAGAGCGTTTTCAAGCGAAGTAGATACCGGTTCGCGTGAAGAAAACGCGTCAAACAAGAAGCGAGAGCTTCGGTTCTGATTGAATCAGAACCGAAGGTCTAAGCAGCCGCTTCCAGCTCGGCATCGAGGTCGGCGATGACTTCCTCGAAGGCCGAGATCGCCTGCTGTACGGCCGCGATCTGCATCAACTCCCAGCCGCCGACCGGACCGGTGCGGTTCTGCAGTGCGACGATCAAGTCCCGCCGCTGCTCCTTAAGCTGAACGAGCGGTAAACCGTGATCGGGTAGGTTTCCCATGGTCTGATCCCCTGCCTTGATGGGACCCAGCTTGTAAGCGAAAGGGTTCTGCAATCGACTTACGGAAGTCGCGCAAATTTTACCGATCAACGGGAAGGCCGTAGCCTTACGTGGATGGCGGGGCTACGGGAGCGTTCCGGATCGCATCGGCAAGCCCCTTGGATACTCGAAGCATGCTCCCATCGCTGTGATGCAATAGGTCATCGTCGGTCGGGTCGAGCATGCGATCGAACCCGATATTATTGTGGATGTGCCAGTGCCGCATCAGCGCCCAGCGGCGAAACATATTCACGCGCGCCTGCCTCGCCACTTCAGCGATCAACGCGACCATGCGCTCTGAAAGCTCAGCTTTCTCATCGCGCAACATCGCGGTGACATATTGCGGATCGATCAGCAGGACGTCCATTTCGTCCGCATGGGCGCGAACCCGTGCTACACCCTCTGCAATCTTCGCCGCGACGTCATTGATGTTGTAGTCGTCCTTGTGGAAGACAGCATTGGTTCCGACTTGCCAAATCACCAGCGACGGCTTTTCGGCAAAGATTTCGGTATCAAATCGGGGTAATTGCTTGTCCGCCTCTTCGCCGCCTCTCCCGCGATTGAGCACGTCAATCATGGGATTGCCGGTCTCGGTCCGCAAATGCATCTCAAGTCGATGTGGATAGGGCACGACGTCTCCCCTGCCCGCAGTCGACGATGATCCCATGGCGACAATCTTGACGGGGCCGCCGGCGCGCAGTGCGGCCGCCAGTCGTGGCAGCGGATATTTGAAGGCGATCAACTGGTCGGGCAACTCGGCATCTGCAAAATTGTCAATCATTTTGGAGCCTCATAAATTGATACTATCTAACGTTGAATGCCCATTTCGCGACGAATTTCGGGGCATTGCAAATGAAATTCTGCTGAGTTTAGTCTGTCCGCCCGGTTAGTGCGGAGCCTGTCTCATGAACGGAAAAGTGATTGTCATCACCGGCGCGTCCGGCGCGCTCGGCAAGGTGGTCGTGGAGGAGGCCCTGGCGCGCGGCGCACGCGTGGCTGGCGTCGATCACGCACCGTCATCGCTTTCGCCGACATCGAACCGGATCGAGTTTGGTAGCGTCGACCTGACCGACGCAGCCCAGGCGAAGAAGGCGATTGACGCCGCCGCGACACATTTCGGCCGGCTCGACGCGCTCATCAACATCGCCGGCGGCTTTGCCTTCGAGACGGTGGCGGACGGAGATCCCGCAACCTGGCAGCGGATGTACGCGCTCAACGTCACGACGGCGCTGAACGCCTCGCGCGCGGCGATCCCGCATCTTCTCGCGTCCCGCGCCGCGCGTATCATCAATATCGGCGCGCTCGGTGCACTGCAGGCCGGCGCCGGCATGGGCGCTTATGCGGCTTCGAAATCCGGCGTGCACCGCCTGACCGAAGCGCTCGCCGCCGAGCACAAGGGCAAGATCACCGTCAACGCCGTGTTGCCTTCGATCATCGACACCGCCGCCAACCGCTCGAGCATGCCGAAGGCGGATGTCTCAAGATGGGTGACGCCAAAGGAACTCGCCGACGTCATCCTGTTCCTCGCCAGCGACGCAGCCAGCACAGTCACCGGCGCGCTGTTGCCGGTGAACGGAAGGGTCTGAGTTCTCTCGCCGTCATCATCCGCGAGAGCGGATGATCCAGTATTCCAGAGTACCGAGTTAGGTCGACGAGCCGTCGCTTACTCGACATCCCGCATATGCGGGATATGACGACGGCTCACGCCTCCACCAGCTTCGTCAGCACCGCCTTGAAGCGGATGCAGCGCTTGCCCGCGAGCGCTGTGGCCTCGGCTTCAGCGCCTTCGGAATCGTAGGTGCCGGAGAAGCCGATGCCGACTTCGTGGCCGCCGAACAGCGGCCGCTCGCCCAGGCTCGGCGTATGCTCGCGATTGACGATCTCGCCCTTCCACCGGCCATTCGCGGCGGTGTAGGCGCCGATGTAATCGAAATACGCATCGCCGCCGCGGATGCGGCCGTCATGCAGCATCATCACGCCGGTATTGCCGCCGTCGAGCCCGTCGAGCATGCGAATGTGGATGGAATAGAGCCCGTTGCCGATGCCGTCGGGTCCGACCCTGCCGGGCGCCGGCGCGTCCTTGTCGTTGATCGGGGTCAGGATCGCCGTGAAGACGATGCCGGGCAA
Organism: Bradyrhizobium sp. Ai1a-2; assembly: GCF_000426245.1. Classification (GTDB taxonomy): domain Bacteria; phylum Pseudomonadota; class Alphaproteobacteria; order Rhizobiales; family Xanthobacteraceae; genus Bradyrhizobium. Next base: position 29,512 of record NZ_AUEZ01000048.1, read on the forward strand.
GGCGGCGGTCTCGCCTTCGAAGTGAACCTCGTCGCCTCTGTGCGCACCCTTGAATGTCATGACGACGTTGTCGACCGCGAACATCGGCGCATAGTCCGGATCGTAGTTGTGGCGCGACGTCTTTAACTCGCAAGAGATGATCCCGCCCTCCTCCGTGTAACTGCCGATGAAGGACGAACCGGAGTTGCCTCCATAGAGCTTGCCGGAGGCGGTTGCGAACATCACGCCGCAACCAGTGCCCCGCACCGTCCTGAACGAGAATTTGTACAGTCCCTGCAGCACCCTGGCGCCTGCTTCTCACGCGACAAATACATCATCTCCCGCGCGGGCCGTTTGCTCGCGCAGGCTCACCGATCGCCATTTGATCTAGTCGTCCCGCACGAAGACTAACCGTTTTGCCACCGTCCCGGCAAACGCTTTGCGGTAGACTCATCGAAATTGAGTCGCGGCATTCCGCGGCTGGAGTTTTACGCGTGGAAACCTCGCTCTATCTGCCCGTCAAACGGTTCCTCGAAAAGCTCGGCTTCACGGTGAAGGGCGAGATCGGCGGCTGCGACCTGGTCGCGCTCAACGGCGACGATCCGCCGCTCGTCGTGGTCGGTGAGTTGAAGCTCACCTTCAACCTGGAACTGATCCTGCAGGCGGTCAATCGCGCCGGCGCCTGCGACGAGATCTGGATCGCCGCCAAATTGTCGGCGCGCGGCAAGGGCCGCGAAAGCGATGCGCGCTACCGCAATCTCTGCCGCCGCCTCGGCTTCGGCATGCTGGGAGTGACCAGCGCCGGCGAGGTCGAGGTGCTGGTGAAGCCGCCGACCACGGCGCCGCGCCGCCATCCGAAGAAGCGCTCGCGTCTGGTTGCCGAGCACAATCGCCGCAAGGGCGATCCCGTGATGGGCGGCAGCACACGCTCGCCGATCATGACCGCCTACCGCCAGCAGGCGCTCGCCTGCGCGTCGGCACTCGCGAATGGACCACGGCGCGTGCGCGAGCTCCGGGTCGATATTCCGGACGCCGGCAAGATCCTGCTGCATAATGTTTACGGCTGGTTCGACCGCGCCGAGCGCGGGATTTATTTGCTGACCGACGCAGGCCGTGCCGCGTTGAAACGCTGGCCGCAGCCGCCGGTTGACTCCGCAGCTATCGAAACGGTCTCGATGACGACTGCGTAGCGACGCGCGATTGCGGTGCATAACCGGTAACGATCGCGCGATGAGGCACGCAAACTGGAGAAAGTCTACCGTGCATGGCTGGATTGCCATGTCAATTTCATATTGCAATGCAACAATATGCCGCCTAGGTATCCGGCCCAACGCATGATCCGGAAAAAGTAGCTACCGGCTTTTCCTCGCGACCGACACGAAGGGTTTACGCGGGGATCATGCTCGAACGAAGAAGCAAGCGGACGACGATTCAAGGAACTGTCGTCGCGCTCGCAGCGAGGCCCCGATGAGCGAAGACTGGCAAACGAAATATGGTCCCCGGCGCGTGAGGCGTGACCCGCCGACGCTCGAGGAAGCGATCTTCGCCGCCGTCGGCATCACCGACGACCTCGAGCAGCAGGCCGAGATCGCGTCCGCCTTGATGGGCCTTCCTTACGAGGACGTGCTGGCCGAGGTGAAGAAGACAGCGCGCACCACCGCAAGGTCGGCCACCCGCGTGATCACGGGCGAGCAAGGCGCGCAGCGCGCGGTCGTGGTCGAGCGACGCGTGGTCCGGCGCTTCGGCAACGACAAGCGCACCGGCACCTGAACATCGCGATTGAGGGCGGGGCCAGATAGGCGCGCCGGTCAGGCGGCGCGACCCCAGCCGTACATCTTGAACACCATCTGCCAATAGGCGCGGTTGAGATTGGCGATCGCGCGCGCCGCCTCCAGCGGCGCAACCGCCGCGCGGACTGGTTCCGGCTGGCGGTGCCGAGCGAGATCGATGCTGCCGGTGGACTCGCCGTGGCGGAAGGTCAGCTTCGCTCCAAACTTGCTCGCGAGCGCCCGCATCGCCTGGTTCTGCACGCCCGTGGTGATCCGGAGCGAGCGATAGCCCCTCTCCTGCGCCTCTGTGATCAGCTTGCGGAACAGGATGCTGCCGACGCCCTTGCGGCGCGCGGAGCGCTCCACGCTGAAGGCGGTCTCAGGCTCGCCGTCCGGCGATCGCTCCGGCGGATGCAGTTCGGCCGCGCCGCGCACCGCGCCGTCTTCGAAATAGGCGATGATGACGGTGCCGTCACTGGCGCATTTCTCGGCGTAGCGCTTGATGAAGCCGTCATCCATGAAGCCATGGAAGCGATCATAGCGGCTGGTCCGGTCCAGCCTCAGCAGGTGATCCCGCAGAAGCGGCAATTCCGACTGGCTCAGCGTCCGAACGGTGCCCTCGGCCAGCGTCGAACGGGTAGAATCATAATTCATTCCAAAGCTCCTCGTGGCAGCCCTCGAGGAGGCGTCGAATCCCTAGACGCCCAATATTGTGCGTCGCAGCATGAAATTCAAGTACGTAGATTCACCGAATCTCGCATTTGGATTCACTTGATCTTTCATATTGAATTTATTGGCGAATTTATGAGCCCCTAAAGCACCATCTGGGTCTGCGTCACGATGGCAACCAGCTTGCCGTCCTCGGTTTCCAACCGGGTCTGCCAAACCTGCGTGCGCCGCCCGCGATGGACAGGCGTGGTGGTAGCGATCACCGTGGTCCCCTCCTTGGCGCCGCCGATGAAGTTGGTCTTGCTCTCGATCGTGGTGGTCCCTTTGGCATCCTCTGGCAGATTGATCACGGTCGCCGCCGCCCCGACCGAGTCCGCAAATGCCATCACCGCGCCGCCGTGAATGGTGTGATGCAGCGTGCAGAGCTCCGGCCGCACCAGCATCTTCGCCACCACGCGATCCTGGTCGGCTTCGGTAAAGGTGACGCCCTTCAGTTCCGCAAACGGCATCTTCATTGATTGGATCTTTTCCAGCGGCGTCATGCGTCCTCCCGTTTTGTTGTCGGCGCGGCAGCGGCAGAGAATGGACGGGGCCGGTAAATCAGGCAATGACGTCGGAGGTAATGGCCGGCGCGACAACGCGGCCGACGACAGAGATTTCCGATGCGCCACTTCCCTCCCCGCCGGATCGTCTGCCTCACCGAGGAGACCGTGGAGACGCTGTATTTGCTCGGCGAGCAGGATCGCATCGTCGGTGTCTCCGGCTATGCGGTACGGCCGCCGCAGGTTCGGCGCGAGAAGCCGCGCGTCGCGGCGTTCATCTCGGCGGACATCCCGAAGATCCTGGCGCTCGAGCCGGACCTCGTGCTCGCCTTTTCCGACATCCAGGCTGACATCGTCGCCGATCTCGTGCGGGCCGGTGTCGACGTCCACGTCTTCAACCAGCGCGACGTTGCCGGCATCATAGCGATGATCCGTACCCTCGGCGCCATGGTCGGCGCCGCCGAACGCGCCGACCAGCTTGCGACGGGCTTCGAACAGCGCCTCGCGGCGATCGCTGCTGCGCCGCGTTTCCAGCCGAAGCCAAAAGTCTATTTCGAGGAATGGGACGATCCCCTGATCTCAGGCATCGGCTGGGTCTCTGAGCTGATCGAGATCGCCGGCGGCGAAGACGCGCTGCCGGGCTTGCGGCTACGGAAGGCGGCGAAAGACCGCATCATCGCGCCCGACATCGTGCGTGACGCCGCGCCCGACGTGATCCTCGCGTCCTGGTGCGGCAAGAAGGTCGTACCCGATCGTATCCGCAACCGCCCCGGCTGGAGCGAGATTCCCGCCGTGCGCAACGACCGCATCGTCGAGATCAAGTCGACGATCATTTTGCAGCCGGGCCCGGCCGCGCTCACCGATGGGCTCGATGCGATCGTCGCAGCGCTGTGGCCGCCCAATTCGTAGGGTAGGCAAAGCGAAGCGTGCCCACCATTCACGGCCGGTGCAAGAGAAGGTGGGCACGCTGCGCTTTGCCCAGCCAGCCGACGGCGCCTTACACCTTCTCCACCCCGCACCATTCCGCGATGAACAGTGCGGTGGCCTTGGTGGATTTGCGCAGCGACTCCAGGTCGACATATTCGTTGAAGCCGTGCATCGCCGCGCCGCTGGCGCCAAAGCACAGGCTCGGGATGTTGTAGTTCAATCCATAGAAGCGGGTATCGGTGAGCGCGGTGAAGGCACGGTCTTCCACGGTGCCGCCATAGACCGCGCCAAACGCCTGCGCGAACGCCGCCTCCGGCTCGGCTGCATTGGCCAGTTCATAGCCCTCCGACAGGAAGCCCGACCACTGCACCTCTGGCGGATTGTTGGAGAGAAAGCGATGATCGCGCGCCGCCGCAGAGACGCAGGCCAAAATCTCATTCTGGCACTCCGCGATCGACCAGCCCGGCAGCACCGCGATGCGGCAATCGACATCGCACCAGGCCGGCACGCTGGAGGCCCAGTCGCCGCCCTTGATGATACCGGGATTGAAGTTGATGGGATGCACGACGTCCTTGAAGTGGCGGTCGGCCTTGGCGCGCTCGTTCCATTCGACTTCGAGCTTCTCCAAAGCGTGGATCAAATGATACGCGGCCACGATCGCGTTCGAGCCGGCGCCGGCCTCGAACACATGCACCGGGAAGCCGCGCACCTTCAGGCGAAACCAGATCACACCGACCTGCGAGCGGATCATGTGGCCATTGGTGGGCTCCGGGATGAAGCAGGCATCGGCACGATAGCCGCGCTGCAAGGTCGAGAGCGCGCCGACGCCGGTGCTCTCCTCCTCGATCACCGACTGGAAGTGGATCCGCCCCGTCGGACGCAAGCCTGCCGCCTTGATCGCATCCAGCGCATAGAGCGCGCCGATCGTGCCCGACTTCATGTCGCAGGCGCCGCGTCCATACATCCGCCCGTCCTTGACGGTGGGCGAGAATGGCGGCGTCTCCCACATATCGAGCGGGCCGGTCGGCACCACGTCGCAGTGCCCCTGCAGGATCAGCGATTTGCCCCCGTTGCTGGGCGGCCGGTAGGTGCCGACCACCGTGCGCGCCCGGGAGAAATCATGCTCGATCGGGCCGAAGCCGCGCAGGTCCTTCAGATCGTCGACATTGATATGCCAGTCGTCGACCTCGTAGCCGCGTCCGCGCAGGAGATCGCCGATCATGTCCTGGCACGGACCTTCCGCCCCGCGCGTCGACGGGATCGCGACGAATTCCTTCGTGGTCGCAAGCTGCGCATCGAAGCCGGCATCAACGGCGTCCAGGATCCTTTGTTGCGTATCAGCATTCATGCGGCGGGCTCCGACTCCAGGTTCGATCATCAAGCATATGGGCGCTCGGTCCGCACCGCTATAGCGTGATCTCAGCCACCGGGGTACTGCACAAAATAGGCATCTCGCAACGCTTCTTCGAGCAGACGGCCTTCCGAATAGCCATCGAGTGACGCCGGCCGCGTCACGCCGTCGAGCAGCCGCGAGCAAGGTTCCGGCGCGCCAAGCACGGTGCGTACCGGAATACGCTCGGCATAGATCGGCAGTTCGTAATCCTCGTCGTCGTCAGCGACGCCTTTGGCGCGGACCTTGGCCGAAGCCTCCTCGATCTCCATCGCGATGAAGGAGGTCGCCTTGATCTCCTGCGTATTGCTCTGCCGCAGGCTCGCGGTCCGATCGGGAAAGAAGCGGTCGACCATCGCGACCAGCGCCCGCTGCTTCTCGTCCGGATCGGTAACGAGATAGGCGCCGCCGAATGCCATCACGGCGCGATAGTCGGCCGAATGATTGAAGCCGCAGCGCGCAAGCACCAGGCTGTCGAGATGTGCGACCGTGAGACAGACCCTCTGGCCCGCGGACTGGTTCCTCAGCATGCGGCTCGCGCTGCTGCCGTGCCAGTACAGCTTCGTCCCCTCGCGCCAGAAGAAGGTCGGCGTGCAATAGGGCTGGCCGTTGATCGCATAGGAGACGTGGCACAGCATCGATGAGTCAAGGATGCGGTGAACGGTGTCATGATCGTAGAAGCCGCGATCGTGGCGGCGCTTCACCTGGTTTCGCGGTGACAGCGGATATGAGGCGGCGGCACCTTCGCTCACGGCAGCTCCTGTTGGGGTTTTGAACGTTTCAAAGCAGTTGTAGCGCCGGATTTGGTCTGCGATAGTGCCAATTCCATGCGAAAAATTTCGACCAATTCCGCATCGCCGCGCAAGGCCGAGCTGCCGCTCGACCTTTCCGGACCGCACGTCACACCAGGCGCCTCCGCCCAGCAGCGCCTCTATCAGGCGCTTTGCCACGCCATCCTCGGCGGCATCGTCAAGCCGGGCGAGCCGCTGCCGCCTTCGCGCACGCTCGCACGACAGACCGGCTTTCGCCGCAACGCGGTCGTCACCGCCTATGAGCGTTTGATCGCCGACGGGTTCGCAGCGGCGACCACAGGCTCCGGGACATTCGTCGCGGCGCGGATCCCCGCGCGCGCCCGCGAGACGCCGAAGCCGAAGATCACCATCGACGCGCCCCAGCGAGGCGCGCTGGCGCTTGGCTGCACCCATATCGATAGCCGCGCCCTGCAGCGCTTCCGCGCCTTTGTCGGCCGACGGATGCGCGCCTTCAGCGCCGAGCATTTCCATTACGGCGATCCCAGGGGCAGCCGCGAGCTGCGCGCCGCAATCGCCGACCACTTGTTGTCGGCGCGCGGCCTGCGCTGCGACCCCGAGCAAATCATGCTGACGTCTGGAACGCTGCACGGGTTGCGCATCGTGTCGAGCGCGATCCTGAAGCCGGGCGACCAGGTCTGGTGCGAGGACCCGGGCTATCCGATCGCCCGCCGAACCATCGAGCATTGCGGCTATCGCGCGGTTTCCGTTCCGGTCGATGGATCAGGCATGGTCGTGGCGAACGGCGGGACTCGCGCGCCGGCGGCGCGTGCGGCCTATGTGACACCGTCGCACCAGTTTCCGCTCGGCGTACAGATGTCGATGCCGCGCCGGCTGGAACTGCTCGACTGGGCCAAGTCGGCCGATGCCTTCGTGTTCGAGGATGATTACGACAGCGAGTTCCGATATGACGGCGCTCCCCTGCTGTCGCTCGCCGGCATCGATCATCTCCGCCGCGTCATCTACATGGGCACGTTTGCCAAGACGCTGTTTCCGGGATTGCGCATCGGCTACTGCGCGCTGCCTGAGAAACTGATCGGTCCGGTGACAGCGGCGCGCGCCGCGCTCGACCGCTTTCCCGGCACGCTGATGGAAGGCGCCGTCGCCGACATGCTGAACTCCGGCGCCTTCGCCGCCAACCTGAAGAAGGTGCGAAGGCTCTACCGCGAAGCCCGCGACGTGCTGGCCTCGACGCTGTCGGCGGCATCAGACGGAGAACTGTCGGTGCCGGTGCCCTCGCAGGGTCTGCATCTGGTGGCGCGCTTCGATCCGTCGACCGAACCATTCGTCGCGTCGCAGGCCAGGAGCGCGGCCGGCGTCGACGGCTGGCTGCTCGCCGAGACCTATCATCGCGCGCGCCCCTGCCCGGCTTCGTGTTGGGATTTGCCGGCCATGACCTTCCGCAACTGAAAGCATCGGCCGAACGACTGGCGAAGGCTTCGCTCGCCGCCATGCGCGAGAGCCGCAAGCCGAAATCCCGCATCACCAAAGCGCCGATGTCGCGCGCCGCTCTATGAGAATCGCAGGCGTCTCATTAAGCTGAAAACGAAAGTCGTCATGGCGGAGATACCGGATGCCCGGCAATCGCAACGTCCTGTATCTGATCATCGGTGCGCTGGTCGTCGTTGTCGGCGTGCTCGGCTACCAGCTCTACCAGGCCAAGAAGCAGCCTGAAGGTTTCCAGATCAATGTCGGCCCGGACGGGCTGAAAATCCAAGGCAAGTGATTTTCAAGTGATGCTGATGATGTCGAGAAAACTCCTGCGCATCGGCTGCATCGCGCTGCTCGGCTGGCTTGCATCCCCACTGTCAGCGTCAGCCCAGGTGATGGGACGCGAGCAGGACATCGTCGATTTGCGACTGGGCCAGCGCGTGCTGGTCGACGACGGATCGTGCCCCGCGGGCCAGATCAAGGAAGTCTCAGGCTCGCAGATGACGAGCCATGGCGTGACGCGCGTGCGCAAATGCATCCCGCGTCTCGGCACCAAGAAGCGTTGACGCTGCTTACTCCGTCGCCGGATCGAACATGCACTGCAGCGTCGGCTTGGCGATCTTGGTGAAGGTCGGACCGATCTCGGATTGCTTTGACGGCGGCACCCAGTCGGTTTCGATCGTCGGCACGCCGGTCTCGCTGATCCCGCGCAACAGGGCTTCGCGCAGGTCGGGGTCCTCGACGGTGGCGGCGGCATAATCGTGTAGGCAGCCGCAGACGGCTTCCGGATGCGCCCAGCGGCCGAGCATATGGGGCGCGCACTGCCGCACGAATTCACCGCGTGGGTCCGGCAGCACCTTGAACAGGGTGCGGAATTGCACCGGCTGGGTCTGAAGGGTTGTCGGCACCTGCGCGTGCGCCGAACTGGCAGAAACGATCGATGCTGCGATGACGGCGAGACAGGTGTGCAAGAGGTTGCAGTTCATTTACCGTCGGCTTTCTTGCAGACTTCCTTAAGACGTTCAGTTGGCGGCAACGACGATAGGCTGACTCGCGGTCCCTGCGATCAGCGAGCCGATATACGAGAAGGTGCCGATACCCGGAAGGTCACTCGCGGAGGTCCCGGCGATGAAGGGTCCAGCCAGAACAAAGGCAAAGGCGAGGATGAAGCTGATCGTCCGCATTTGACTGTCTCCGGTCTACCAGCGTCCCCGCCGTCCCGTTGCGGTTGATAACGAAGCCCTGTTTCCGGACATCTGCGCCAAAAGCTCAAAATGGTTTCGTTCCACTGTTGAATTGTTTCGTCGGCTCCGCACGACGAAACATTGGGACGAAAAACTCAATGATTTCAGTAACCGTAATTCTGGTACACCAGCACGCCCTGGCGCTGCCTCGCCACCAGCGAAGAAATGATTCACAGCGCGAATGACATAGATCAACGCCGGCAAGCTCGGTTTGGCGCTAGGTTAACCACCGCGCCCAATCAAAGATCGCGAGTTCTTAATCTTTAGCCATTAGGAGCGCTGCAACAAACTGAACCCAACAACTTGCTCCGCCGACTCAGTCGAACATCTCGCAACCTTTGTTGATGGTCGCGCGTTAACTTTTTTCCCAATCCAACGAAGGATCGCAGTCGTGGGTAATGGCAACATCGACGTTGGCAAGGAAACCGCGACCCGCAAACCCGGCCAGCAGCAGATGGCGGGAGCGATGTCGCAGCAGGACACTCACGTCATGGGCGACAATGAGTGCGCGCCGCAGAAGCTCGTGCGCCTCGTGGGCTGTCGCGATCCCCAAGCCCGCCTCCAGGCCAGCATGCGAGGATCCGAGTTGAAAAAGCAGCAGTTCTAGCTTTTTCTTCGATTACTGGATGAAGTCGCCGCACTTCTGCACAGCGGCATCGCCTGCGCCCCACGGCATGATCGGCACCGAAGAGGTGGAGTTCTTCGGCGAACCTTCGATCAGCTTGTCCGAATAGACCATGTAGACGAGCACGTTTCGCTTGGCATCGCACCCGCGAACGATTTGCATCTTCTTGAAGAACAGCGACCGGCGCTGGCGGAACATGTCGTCGCCCTGGCCCATCTTGTCCTTGAAGCGGATCGGCCCGATCTGCCGGCACGCCAGCGAAATGTCTGAGACTTCCTCCGCCACTCCCAGCCAGCCCTTGAAGCCGCCCTTCTCCGGCACTGTGAAATGACAGGCCACGCCCTCGACCTCGGGGTCATCGACGCCATAGGTCGCCAGCTTGTCGTTGGGCGAAATCCATTTGAACACGGTGGAGCGGCGGAAGATCAGGTCGGGCTCGTCGGCAGCGACCGCCGCCTGCACCAGTCCCAGCGCCAGAACGACTGTGGCCAAAGCCAGCCTCTTCCAAGGCAGTTGAGGAAAAGTGATGGCTTTGGCGTGCATGAATGGCTCCGCAACGATGTTGGCGCGGCCTATGTATGGCGAAAGGCTGCAGGGGAAAGACTGCACGCAATGAGAGGCGCGATGGACGGTTTAACCTATTGTGAGGCTTTTTTGCTACGCTTTTGACGAAAAGCACTGCGATCACAGAACGGTTAAAGTGGCCTGCGCTGGTGAACGTATTTCGTGTCTGCGACAACCAACCAATATTGGACTGGGGCTCTTAAGGACTATGCGCGTGACTAAGCGTCAGATTTCGACTTTGCATGCTGCAAGTGAACGGGTTTGGAAGATTGCTGTTCTGGCGACGCTGGGCACGCTCGGCGCCGCGCCGCGGGCCGATGCCGCGCTCTACTATTGGCGTGACAACGACCCCACCTACTATCGGCCCGAGCCCCAGATTCAGATTCAGCCGCGGCGACAAAAGCCGCGCAAGCCCGCCGCAAAGGCCGCAGCCCCCGAAAAGGAGACCGGCGCCAAGCCGCAGGCGCCCCTCATCATCACGATCTCGATCCACGACCAAAAGATGCGCGTCTTTGACGCGAACGGGCTGTTTGCCGAGAGCCCGGTCTCGACCGGCATGAAGGGCCACTCCACCCCGATGGGTGTCTTCAGCGTCATCCAGAAACACAAATTCCATCACTCCAACATCTATAGCGGCGCGCCGATGCCCTACATGCAGCGGATCACCTGGTCAGGTGTCGCGATGCATGCCGGCGTGCTGCCCGGCTATCCTGCGTCGCACGGCTGCATCCGGATGCCGATGGCATTCGCGATCAAGATGTGGAATTGGACCAAGATGGGCGCGCGCGTCATCATCACGCCTGGCGAGATCACGCCCGCTGCTTTTTCGCATCCGCTGCTGGCCACGCAAAAGGTGGCCCCGCAGCCGGTCGCGGAAGAGCCGAAGGTGGATGCTCCGATCGGCGTCAAGGGTGACAAGGGCGCTGAGATCACGCCCGTCAACGAAAACGGCATCGAGCTGCGCGCGACTGTGGGCCATGCCGAGTTGCAAACGTCCCTGCACGAGCAGACCCATACCGCGGACGCCAGTGGTGCAGTGCCGACCACCCGCCCCTCCCTCACATTGTCCGGCGCGACCATCGCGAAAACTGACGAGGTCGTGACGAACGGAGCGACGGCAGAAACCGAAACTGCGTCTACCAAGCTCGCCGCGGCTCGCGCTGCCGACGTCAGTGTGGACGACAGCAGGGTCGGCGAAGCGAAATCCGCCGACGCCGAACAGAATTCGGCCGAGACCACCGCCAGTACGGAAGCTTCGAAAGCCGAAGCCCCCGTCGGTGAACGCGTGAAGGGTGAGACCAGCGCCGAAGCAGTCAAGCAGGATGCGCCCAAGGCCGACGCAATAAAATCGACCGAGCCGGCTGCCGAGAAATCGACCGAGCCCGCCAAGCCGGCCGATGCATCCGATGCCGACGCCAAGAAGGACACTTCACGTTTGCCGGGCACCGCAAAGCTCGATCAGCCGAAGCGGACCGGCCAGATCGCCGTCCTGATCAGCCGCAAGGATTCCAAGCTCTACGTGCGGCAGAACTTTGCGCCGCTGTTCGAGGTGCCCATCGCGATCGCACCTGGCGACCGGCCGCTTGGCACGCATGTTTTCACCGCCCAGGCGGACAGGAGCGATCCCAACCTCCTGCGCTGGTCGGTGGTCTCGCTGCCGACTGCCCGCACAGCCGCGCGTCTGGATGAGGATGCCTATCCGGCGCGGCGCCGCCGCGCTGCATCCGCCGAGGTGAAGCCGCAGCCGCTCGCCAACAGCCCGGCGGAAGCGCTCGACCGCATCACCATCCCGCAGGATGCGATGGCGCGCGTCAACGAGGCGCTCACGTCAGGCGGTTCGATCATCGTGTCCGACCAGGGCATCAACCAGGGCGAAACCGGCGAAGGCACGGACTTCATCATCCCGCTGCGCTGAGCATCCCCGTAACGGCTTGTTGAAGGCTGGCTCCCATCCGGTCGGGCTATTGTTCCAGGAATCTTCATGCTCAAGGGAAATGGCTATGATCAGCCGCAGGTTTTTTGTCGCGGGCGCGGTGGCGATACTGGCCGAACCTTCGTGCTCCCGGACCTTGCAGGCGGAGCCGGCGATGAGCCGGGTTACTGCCTATGCCTTCTCGTTTCCGGCGCTGCAGGGCAGTGACATCCGCCTCGCCGAGCATGCCGGCCATCCCCTTCTGATCGTCAACACCGCCTCGCTGTGCGGCTTCACCCCGCAATATGCGGGGCTGCAAGCCCTGTGGATGGAGTTCCGCGACCGCGGCCTTGTCATCATCGGCGTCCCCTCCAACGATTTCGGCAGCCAGGAGCCCGGCGGGGCAACCGAGATCGCCGAGACCGCGCATCACCAATATCGCGCATCACCAATATGGAGTCACCTTCCCAATGGCGGCCAAAGCCGTGGTGAAGGGCCCCAATGCGCATCCCTTCTACCGATGGGCCGCCGACGCGCGCCCGAAGGATGTCCCGCGCTGGAACTTCCACAAATATCTGATCGGCCGCGACGGCTACATCGCTGACGTCTTCGCCGAGTCGGTTCCGCCGGAGGACACGAGGGTCAAGACCACCATCGCCCGGGCACTGGCGGCAGCCTGATGTCAGCAATTAAACCTGTGCAGGATACCGGTCTCCGTTGCATTGGCGGGGGCTGACCATCTAGGCTACTATTAGTTGGGGTAGGAGGCGGTTTCGGGCGGGTACTGGATACCTTCATCCGCACGATAGCTCTAGGGAACATAGCCATGCGCATTGCGGCAGGTTTGATTTTTGCGGGCGTGGTTTCGCTACTCTCATCCACCGCGGCTTGGTCGCAGACTCCGCCTCCCGCCAAAGGTGCTCCCGTCGCCAAGGGCGCGAACGCCGCTCCGGCGCCCGCGCAGCAGACAGCTGCTCCGCAAGCGGCACCCGCGCCGGTTCCTGCCGCCGCTCCTGCACAGCCACCGCAGCCTGCGCGTGCCGCCTGCAACAATCCGAGCGCGCTCGGCGTCGGACGCACGGTCGAGATCGACACCACAGGCGGACCCGGCTTCGGATTCGAGCATTTCAAGCAGCTCGACTTCCTGCGCGACCACGAGGTGGTCCTCACCTTCGACGACGGTCCGTGGCCGAACAATACGCCCGCCGTGCTAAAGGCGCTGGCGGACGAATGCACCACCGGCATCTTCTTCCCGATCGGCAAGCACGCGACCTACCATCCCGAGATTCTCAAGCAGGTTTACAACGCCGGCCACACCGTGGGCGCGCACACCTGGTCGCACGCCAACCTGAACAACAAGAAGCTGACTGAAGACCAGCGCAAGGACGAGATCGAGAAGGGCTTCGCTGCGGTCAAGTGGGCGCTCGGCGTCTCGCCTTCGCCGTTCTTCCGCTTCCCGGCGCTGCAGCATCCGCCGGAAATGGTGACCTATCTCGGCACGCGCAACATCGCCATCTTCTCCTGCGACCTCGACTCGTTCGACTTCAAGGCGAGCAAGCCGCAGACGGTGATCGACACCGTGATGAAGAAGGTCGACAAGCTCGGGAAGGGCATCATCCTGATGCACGACTTCCAGAAGCATACCGCGGAAGCGCTGCCCGAATTGCTGAGCCGGCTGAAGGCCGGTGGCTACAAGGTGGTGGCGATGCGAGCGAAGGCGCCGGTGCAGGTGCTGCCGCAATATGAGGAAGAGCTGACCAAGGACGCCAAGCTGCCGACGGTGAGCGCACGGCCAGTCAACAGCGTCGTCACGACGGTCAACGAATAGCGTCCCGAGTTATCGTGCCGGCGTTGCGTTTTGAAGGCTATGTCATCGTCTCCGCCGATGGCCGGCTGGCCAACGCCGAGAACGTGATGCCGAGCGAATTGAAGTTCGAGGGCGACAAGAAATTCTTCTCCGCCGCCCTCGACCGCGCCGACCTGATCGTGCATGGCCGCAATTCCTACGAGGACCAGCCGAACTCGCCACAGCGAAAACGCATCATCCTGACGCGCAGAGTGCATGCCACCGCGCCCGATCCCGCCAATCCGAAAGCCACGCTCTGGAATCCCGCCGGCGCCTCGTTCGAGACGGCGAGCGCGGAAGCCGGGGTCACCTCCGGCACCGTCGCGATCATCGGCGGTCCTTCGGTGTTCGACATGTTCATGGATCGCTATGACACGTTCTGGCTGTCACAGGCGTCGCGGGTGAAGCTGCCGGACGGGGAGCCTTGTTTTCCCGGCGTCCCTGCCCGCTCACCGCAGCAGATCCTCGCATCCCACGGATTGAAGCCCGGCGAGCCAAAGCTGCTGGAGCCGGATCAGGATGTCACCGTCACGCCGTGGCGGCGCGCCACAGCGTGAGGCTGCCGTAGCCGGGTGAAGCGCCAGCGTAACCCGGGGCCGCTCGCAAATACGGATACCGCCGTCCCGGGTTACGCGTTCCGCTCCACCCGGGCTACAAGTCTCTCACGCATCGCCGTAGGCAGCGTCCGCGCTCCGCGGCGTGCGCCCGTAGCCCGCCAAGATGAACAGCGCGCCGATGATCGACAGGTTCTTCAGCGCCTCCATCAGCGTATGGGCGTTGTCCGGCGCCGGCTGATTCCAGAAATCGTGGAAATAGAAGGTCGCGCCGACCACGAGGATGATGAGCAGGATCGAGAAGAAGCGCACCAGCCAGTTCAGCGCGATCATCACGCCGGCAAGGATTTCGAACACGCCGACCGAAATCGCGATCAATTGCATGATCGGCATTGCCGCCATGGTCTCGAGCTGGTGCGCATAGGGCGCCGCAATCTCGGGAATGGTGATCTTGGCTGCGAAGGAATCCGCGGTCGCCTGGATCGCCACCAGCTTGCTTGCTCCCGAATAGATGAACAGCACGGCGAACAAGACTCGCCCGAAAGCAATGAACCCCGGCATGGTCGTCCCCATTGATCGCAGTCATGAACCAAGCGCGGAACGATTATGGTCGTTCCGCCTGCCGCGAGCAAATCGAATCCGGCTCCGCCAAGATCATGATCCGATGAACCGGCCTCCGCTTTTCCGGATCATGCTCTAGCCGAACAAGGTCGGCTGCGCGCGGCCTGCACGCTCCTGCGCCTCGACGGCTGCGACCGCCGTCATGTTGAGCACACCGCGCGCCGTCACCGATGGCGTGAGGATGTGCGCCGGCCGTGCCGGGCCGATCAGGATCGGACCGACCGGAAGCGCGTCGCCCAACGCCTTGATCATCTGGTAGGCGATGTTGGCCGCATCGAGATTCGGCATGATCAGGATGTTGGCCTCGCCTTCCAGCTTCGAGCCCGGCAGCACCAGGTCGCGCACCGCCCGCGAGAGCGCGGTGTCGCCCTGCATCTCGCCGTCGGCTTCGATCTCCGGATGCTTCTCCTTGAGGAGCTGCGTGGCGCGCCGCATCTTGCGCGAGGATTCGGTGTCGTAGCTGCCGAAATCCGAGTGCGACACGAACGCGACCCTGGGCTTGAAGTTGAAGCGCTGGACATGGATCGCCGCGAGCGACGCCATCTCCGAGAGTTCTTCCGGGCTGGGATTCGGCCGCACCTGCGTATCGGCGATGAAATGCGCTCCCTTGGTCGAGATCATCAGCGCCAGCGCCGCATAGTCGCTGACTCCAGGCAGGAAGCCGATGATTTCGCGCACATGGCGCAGATGGCTCATGTAGCGGCCCTCGACGCCGCACAGCATGGCATCCGCCTCGCCGCGCACCACCGCGAGCGCCGCGATCACGGTGTTGTTGGTGCGCACCACTGTGCGCGCCGCATCCGGCGTCACGCCGCGCCGGCCGGCGACGTCGATATAGGACTGCACATAGGAGCGGTAGCGCGGATCGTCCTCGGGATTGATGAGGTCGAAATCCTTGCCGGCCTTGATCGCGAGGCCGAACCGCTTGATGCGGGTTTCGACCACCGAGGGCCGCCCGACCAGGATCGGCCGTGCCAGCTTCTCTTCGAGCACCACCTGGGTCGCGCGCAGCACACGCTCGTCCTCGCCTTCGGCATAGATCACGCGCACCGGCTGCGTCTTGGCCTTGGCGAACATCGGCTTCATGACGAGGCCGGAGCGGAAGGCGAAGCGCTCGAGCAGCGCGGTATATTCGTCGAAATTCTTGATCGGGCGCGACGCCACGCCCGATTCCATCGCCGCTCTCGCCACCGCCGGTGCGATCCGCAGGATCAGGCGCGGGTCGAACGGGCTTGGGATCAGCTGGCCCGGCCCGAAACCCTGCGTTTCACCCGAGTCGAAGCGCGACGCGACCGCGTCCGACGGCGGATCGCGCGCGAGCTGCGCGATCGCGTCCACCGCCGCGTGCTTCATCGCCTCGTTGATCGCGGTCGCGCCGACGTCGAGCGCGCCGCGGAAGATGAAGGGAAAGCACAGGACGTTGTTGACCTGGTTCGGGAAGTCCGAACGTCCCGTGCAGATCATGGCGTCGGGGCGCGCTTTCCGCGCCTCGTCCGGCATGATCTCCGGCACGGGGTTGGCGAGCGCCATGATCAGCGGCTGCTCCGCCATCTGCTTTGCCATTTCCGGCTTCAGCACGTTCGGCGCCGAGAGGCCCAGGAAGATGTCGGCGCCGCCGATCACGTCAGCCAGCACCCGCGCATCCGTCTTCTGGGCATAGACTGCCTTCCAGCGGTCCATCGAGGTGTTGCGCCCCTCATGCACGACACCGTCGATGTCGCAGACCCAGATATTTTTGCGCTGCGCTCCCATCGACACCAAGAGATTGAGGCAGGCGATCGCGGCCGCGCCCGCGCCGGAGCAGACGATCTTGACCTCGGACAGCTTCTTGCCGTTCAACAGCAGCGCGTTGACGATCGCGGCCCCGACGATGATCGCGGTGCCGTGCTGGTCGTCGTGGAAGACCGGGATCTTCATCCGCTCCTTGAGCTGCGCCTCGATCTCGAAGCATTCGGGCCCGCGGATGTCCTCCAGATTGATGCCGCCGAAGGTCGGCTCCAGCGCCGCCACCGTCTCGACCACGCGCTCGATGGTGTCGGCCTTGATCTCGATGTCGAACACGTCGATGCCGGCGAACTTCTTGAACAGCACCGCCTTGCCTTCCATCACCGGCTTCGAGGCCAGCGGGCCGATATTGCCAAGCCCAAGCACTGCGGTACCGTTACTGACCACCGCGACCAGATTCGCGCGCGCCGTCAGCGAGGCGGCTTCCGCTGGGTTCTTCGCGATCTCGGTGCAGGCGGCGGCGACGCCGGGCGAATAGGCGAGCGCGAGGTCGCGCTGGTTGGCGAGCGGCTTGATGGCCTGTATCTCGAGTTTGCCGGGTCGCGGCAGCCGGTGATAGGCCAGCGCCGCGGAATGGAGATCTTCAGAAGAGGATGACATCGTGCTCTCGCGTTTCCGGCCTCACGCTCTTATTCTGTGCGGGTCGAACAAGGCCAGTTGTCCAGCAGGTCGAGCCGGATGTGAAGCACGCCGAGCCCCCTTCATGCAACATCGGATCGCACCCCCGTCAACAGCCGCCGTCCGCGCAATATTTGAAGCCATACCGGCCTTTTCGTCCCAGGTCATGCCCATGAGAACATGGCAATTTGTCCCCCGCATGATCGTAAATTCGGAGCTGAGTGGATGATACGGATCTTGATCGGCCTGATCGCTGCGGTCGTGGTCGCCGCCGCCGGCCTGCTCGGCTTCAATCTCTACGTGCAGCATCGCATGACCAGCGGCATCGAGACGGCGTTCGCGCAGGTCCGCGCCGCCGGCGGCAAGGCCAGCCACGGCAAGGTGACGGTGGACATGCTGGCGCGCACCGTCACGGTCGTGGACATCGTGGCCGAATCGGCGGCGCAGCCACCGGCGCGGCTGAAGATCGCGAGCCTGATCGCCACCGGCGTCCGTCAGCCCGACCGTGCCCGCATCGCGGCCGACAGCATCGAACTGGCCGACATCGAGCTGGCAACCGAGGTGACCGACAAGGTCCAGGCCAAGGTTACCTACAAGGTGCCGCTCTTCACGGTGAAGGATTATTCCGGCCCTTCCAACCCGGCGCAACTGCCGGCCTCGGAATCCCTGCTCGACATCTATCGCTTTGCGCTCCAGCAGTTCACGACCGTTGCGGCCTCATCGGTCACGGTCCCCTCGGTGACCGGCACGATCAATGGCGGCGCGGCGACGCTTGGTGGCGGCGAATTCGCCTATTCGGGCATAGCGCTGCAGGACATCAGGGACGGCAAGGTCGCCAGCACCAAGGCGGACGGGTTCACCTTCACGGTGAACACGCCGCAAGCGGGCAAGCGCGAGAAATTGACCGGCACTCTCTCCAATCTCGTCGCCCATGATTTCGATGCCGCGGCGGCGGGCACCGTGCTCGATCCCGAGAAATCGAGCGACGACACCTATCACCGCGTCTACCGGCAAGTCTCGGCCGGCCCCTATGTGTTTGCTACCGACCAGGGCGTGCGGGCGCAGATCGACAGCATCATGGTCGACGATATCGCAGTGCGGCCGTCAAAGCTGCAACTGGCGCCGATCCTTGCGCTGGTGCCGCAGCCGGGCGCCGGCCCTCCGACCCAGGCGAAGGCGCGCGAGATCATGGAGAAGATGGCAGGCTTCTATGAGGGCATTCGCATCGGCAATGCGGAATTGCGCGGACACGTGATGCGGACGCCGCAAGGACCCTTCAAGCTGGCGGCGATCCACGCCAATCTGGAAAACGGCCGCGGCCAATTGGCGCTAGAGGGCCTGGAGGTCGAGACGCCAAAGGGGCCGTTCAGGTTCGACCGGTTTGCGTTGAATTCCTTCGACATCCCGCAACTGATGCGCTTCGCAGCGCGCGCCAACGCCGAGCCAAGGGCCACGCCAGACGAACTCTTCGGCCTGTTCCGAGTGTTCGAAGGCCTCGAGGTCAAAGGCGCCGCCACGCCCTTCCGCGACACCAACAAGCTCATCAACATCGACACCATCAGCCTGGGCTGGGGCCAGTTCATCGGTCCCGTCCCAAGCAAGGCGCATCTGGTGGCGAAGCTGAATGTCCCGATTGATGCGACTGATCCGGCGATGCAGCCGCTTGTTGCGGCAGGCCTCGACCGGGCGGCCATCGACATCGATCTCGGCGCGGGCTGGACCGAACAGTCAGGCGCCTTTGTGTTCGCGCCCGCAAACCTCGAAATCGGCAATCTGCTGAAGGCGTCGGCCCAGGTTGCATTCGCCAACGTGCCCCGCGGCGTGTTCTCCTCCGATCCGGCGCAAGCAGCGAGCCAGGCAACCCAGATCGAAGCAGGAGCCGTCGAGCTCACCTTGCGCGACAGCGGCTGCGTCGATGTTGCGGTTGCGCAATATGCCCGCGCCCAGAACATCAGTCGCGAGGATGCGAGAGGCGCCATCATCGACCGGATCAAGGCGTTTGGCCAAACCATCGCCGCCAATCCCGATGCCGCCGCCGCGGTGGACGCCGTGGTCCGCTTTGTCGAAAGCCCGGGACAAACGCTGATCATCAAGCTGACGCCGCGCGGCAAGGTGCCGGGGCTCCAACTCGTTCAGCTTCTCAAGACCGACCCGCTGATCGCGCTCGCGCAATTCCACGTCGAGGCCTCGACGGGATTGTAGGTGCCGCCGTAGCCCGGGTGGAGCGGAACGCGCAACCCGGGACATCTGCGTCAGAGTTTGCGGGCGGCCCCGGGTTACGCTGGCGCTCCACCCGGGCTACGCACCTACCCTTTGTTCGGCAGGTTGACCCTGATGTGGAGCTCGCGGAGCTGCTTCGTCGTGGCTTCCGACGGCGCGCCCATCAGGAGATCGACGGCCTGCTGGTTCATCGGGAACAGCGAGATCTCGCGCAAATTCGTCGTGCCGCAGAGCAGCATCACGATGCGATCGAGCCCCGCGGCCATGCCGCCATGCGGCGGCGCGCCGTACTGGAAAGCCCGGTACATGCCGCCGAAGCGCTCGACCACGTCCTCTTCGCCATAGCCCGCGATCTGGAACGCCTTCACCATCGCTTCCGGCTTGTGGTTACGAATGCCGCCGGAGGCGATCTCGTAGCCGTTGCAGGCGATGTCGTACTGGAACGCCTTGATCGTCAGGGGGTCCTGCGTTTGCAGCGCCTCCAATCCACCCTGCGGCATCGAGAACGGGTTGTGCGAGAAGTCGACCTTCTTGTCTTCCTCGTTGTACTCGTACATCGGGAAATCGACGATCCAGGCGAGCTCGAACCGGTCCTTGTCGATCAGGTTCAATTCCTCGCCGAGCTTGGTCCGCGCAAGGCCTGAGAACTTCCAGAACTTGTCGGGCTCACCGGCGACGAAGAACGCGGCATCGCCTTCCTGCAGGCCGAGCTGTTCACGGACCGCAGCGGTCCGTTCAGCGCCGATGTTGTTCGCAAGCGGGCCTGCGCCCTCACCGCCTTCGCGCCAGAAGATGTAGCCGAGACCCGGCTGCCCCTCGCCCTGGGCCCAGGAGTTCATGCGGTCGGCGAAGGCACGGCTGCCGCCGCCCTTGGCCGGGATCGCCCACACCTGGTTCTTCGGGTCCTCCAGCATCCGCGCGAACACCTTGAAGCCGGAGCCGCGGAAATGCTCGGAGACCTCCTGCATCACGATCGGGTTGCGAAGGTCCGGCTTGTCAGTGCCGTATTTGCGGATCGCCTCCGCAAACGGAATCCGCGGCCAGTTCTTGGTCACCGGCTTGCCGTTGGCAAAATCCTCGAACACGCCCGTTATCACCGGCTCCATCGCCGCGAATACGTCGTCCTGGGTCACAAAACTCATTTCGACGTCGAGCTGGTAGAACTCGCCTGGCAGGCGGTCGGCGCGCGGGTCCTCGTCGCGGAAACAGGGCGCGATCTGGAAATAGCGATCGAAGCCCGACATCATGATCAATTGCTTGTACTGCTGCGGCGCCTGCGGCAGCGCGTAGAATTTGCCGGGATGGATGCGGGAGGGCACCAGGAAGTCGCGCGCGCCCTCCGGCGAGGATGCGGTGAGGATCGGCGTCTGGAATTCGAAGAAGCCCTGCTCCTTCATCCGCTTGCGCATGGAATCGACGATCGCGCCGCGGGTCATGATGTTCTGGTGCAGCTTCTCGCGACGCAAGTCGAGGAAACGGTACTTAAGCCTTATGTCTTCAGGATATTCCTGCTCGCCGAATACCGGCAGCGGCAGCTCGGCGGCGGGGCCGAGCACCTCGATCTCGCTGACATAGATCTCGACCTGCCCGGTCGGAAGTTCCGGATTGTCGGTGCCCTCGGGGCGGCGGCGGACCTTCCCGTCCGTCCGCACCACCCATTCGGAGCGCAGCTTTTCGGCATCGTGGAACGCGGCCGAGTCCGGGTCCGCCACGCATTGGGTGATGCCGTAATGGTCGCGCAGGTCGATGAACAGCACACCGCCATGGTCGCGAACGCGATGGACCCAGCCGGAAAGGCGGACCGTCTCGCCAATGTGGCTCTCGCGGAGCGCGCCGCATGTATGTGACCGGTAGCGATGCATGGACTTCCCAAACAGATGTCGGAGGGTTCGAATCGGGCGGCCAACGGGCCTGCCCGAATTTGCGGTGGGTTTACCCGAGGCCGCGAGGTGCGGCAACCAAGGGAACGCCCTGATTTGCGCCCGAACCGGACATTTTCGGCCAGATAGCGCGAAGTGTTTGCCTATTTGAAGCCTGAGCCTATCTTTAGGCGATGACGGTGCATTTCCCCTTTCAGAACACCTATGCGGCGCTGCCGGCGAACTTTTTCGCCCGTGTTGCGCCCACCCCGGTTGCCGCCCCGCGCCTGATCAAGCTCAACCGGCCGCTCGCGGTTCAACTCGGGCTTGATCCGGACCTGCTGGAGACCCCGGAAGGGGCCGAAATTCTCGCCGGCAAGCGCCTGCCCGAAGGCGCCGACCCGATCGCGATGGCCTATGCCGGCCACCAGTTCGGCCAGTTCGTTCCGCAACTCGGCGACGGCCGCGCCATCCTGCTCGGCGAGGTCATCGACCGGGATGGCGTGCGCCGCGACATCCAGCTCAAGGGTTCCGGCCCGACCCCGTTCTCCCGCCGCGGCGACGGCCGGGCGGCGCTCGGCCCGGTCCTGCGCGAATATATCGTCAGCGAAGCGATGTTCGCGCTGGGCATTCCGACCACGCGCTCGCTCGCCGCTGTCATCACAGGCGAGCATGTGGTGCGCGAGACGGCACTACCCGGCGCCGTGCTGACGCGCGTGGCGGCGAGCCATGTCCGCGTCGGCACCTTCCAGTTCTTCGCCGCCCGGGGCGATACCGATGGCGTGCGTGCGCTGGCTGATCATGTGATCAACAGGCACTATCCGGACATCGCAAAAGCTGACCGCCCCTATCACGCGCTGCTCGAAGGCGTCGTCGCCCGCCAGGCTGAGCTCATCGCACGCTGGCTCCTGGTCGGCTTCATCCACGGCGTGATGAACACCGACAACACCTCGATATCAGGCGAGACCATCGACTACGGTCCGTGCGCCTTCATGGACGACTACAACCCTGCGCAGGTCTACTCCTCGATCGACGAGATGGGCCGCTACGCCTATGGCAACCAGCCGCGGATCGCGCTCTGGAACCTGACGCGCTTGGCCGAATGCCTGCTGCCGCTGTTCTCCGACGACCAGGAGAAGGCGATCGAACAGGCGCAACTCATCCTCGGCGATTTCTCCGAGAAGTTCAGCGCGGCCTATGCAGCCGGCCTGCGCCGGAAGATCGGCCTGTTCACCGAACGCGATGGCGACGAGGCGCTGATTGAGGGCCTCCTGGATGCCATGGCGAAAAACCAGGCCGACTTCACCCTCACCTTCCGCCGCCTCGGCGACGCCGCGCTGGATGCATCAGGCGACGAGAACGTCCGGGCGCAGTTCATGGATCCCACCGCCTTTGACGAATGGGCCAAGCGCTGGCGCGAGCGCATCGCCCTCGAGCCGCAAACGCCGTCCGAGCGGCAGTCCGCCATGCACGCCGTCAACCCCGCCTTCGTCCCGCGCAATCACCGCGTCGAGGCGGCGATCGCGGCCGCCACGAATGACGACAACTACGCACCGTTCGAAGAACTGTTGACGGTGCTGTCAAAGCCCTACGACGACCAGCCGCAATACGCCGCCTACGCCGATCCGCCGCTGCCCGATCAGCGCGTGCTGCAAACCTTCTGCGGAACGTGAAGTGTTCGTAGCTGCGCAGGGCGGATTAGCCGCTCACGATTCGCGCTATCTCCACGCGTCCAAGCGCAAGGCGTAATCCGCCCTACGCGTTAGCAACAATTCGCCGCTCCGATCGTTGGCCGGACTCTGACCTGCCAGCGAGGGAGCATGGCATGAACGAGCGCAACCACGATCCGGGAACTCCTTTGAAGCGCATCGAGCCGAACGGCGTCGAGCCTGAATTCTCCGAGGACGATCTTCAAAGGCAGCAATTCGGGCCGCGCGGGGTGCCCGGGCAGCCGGACCCGGCAAGAATGACGCCCCAACGGGCCAAGAAGACGCCGACGAACGCCGATCCGGGTGGCCATACCGCCTGAGTGCTGCAAAGCGTCCAAAGCGCAGCGTGCCCACCATTCCCAGCGAGGAGCTGATGGTGGGCCCTCGCGGCCCGCTGACGAACGATTGATCGCCGACTGCTTAACCGATCCTCCGATTGCGCTTGTCGCGATGCCATCGGAGGTGCTCCTAATGTCCGCCTCTGGCCTAAAGCAGCGGTCCCAGATTGTCCGCTCTCGCACCGCTATCGGGGCTAAACAGACTTGGCGCTCGTGCGCGGGGCGGTGCCTGCCAAAAGGCTGGCCGCGCACCTGCAAGCTCGGTAAGCGATCGTTTCTGTAATGGCTCGATCGGGCGGCCGAACAGGAGATCGTGACCATGACCTGCCAATGCGAGTGCACCCCCGTCGGGCTTGCCAATCGGCGCTGCTTCATTGCCGGGCTCGCCTGCACGGCCATCTTGCCGATGGCGGCCAATGCTCAATTGGCGGGCCCGCCTACCGCCGAGGACGTGACATTCATGCGGATGGCAATCGAGGAGGCACGCCTAGCCGATTTTCCATTCGGCGCGGTCATCGTGCGCGACGGCGCGGTCATGGCGCGTGGACGCAATCTGGGACGGACGAACCAGGATCCAACCGCGCACGGCGAGATGGACGCAATCCGCAAGTGCCTCGCGGCGCACGGTCCAGCCGCCCTGCGCGGCAGCACGCTCTACACATCGGGCGAACCTTGTGCGATGTGCATGGGCGCGATCCTCTGGTGCCACGTCGAGCGACTGGTGTTTGCCGCGTCGGTGATGCAGCTCGCGACCAAGATCGATCAGATCATGCTGTCGAGCGCCGAGGTCGCGGCCAAGGCGCCGTTTGCTCCAATCTCGATCACCGGCGGCGTGCTGGCAGACGAGGCGATGGCGTTGTTCAAGTAGCGAAGATCCATCGCCATCGACAGTCGTAGAATAGGTAGAGCGAAGCGAAACCCATCATTCGCGCCGCTTGCTCCGCCGCGATGGGTTTCGCTTCGCTCTACCCATCCTGCAAACCACAAATATCAAATCTTAAGGTGGGGCCCGGTGTGCCTAGGAGTCCGAGCCCCATAACCTCAACAACCTGGCCGCCAAGCTGTTCGGCTACATCCACACTTTAGCGCAGCGGGCTCACGCGCTATTGATCTGACGCAACTGTGGCAAGCGTTTCGCCGCGGGCTGAATTGAACATCGCGGAAGCTTGTTGTCGCGTCACGTCCGATTATGCTCCGATACAACAGATACGGTTCGAGCGAATTTCAGCTCCGCTGATGGGAATTCCGGGCGATGAACATTGAGCGAATCCCAGACAGCGAGGCAAGACCTTCGCGCCCGCGCGCGGGCTCGCCGCTCGAAGTGCTTCTGGTCTTCCTCAAGCTCGGGCTGACATCGTTCGGCGGCCCGATCGCCCATATCGGCTATTTTCGCAGCGAGTTCGTCGAGCGTCGCAAATGGCTCGACGAGCAATCCTATGCGGATCTCGTGGCGCTGTGCCAATTCCTGCCCGGTCCGGCGAGCAGCCAGGTCGGTTTCTCCCTTGGATTGATGCGCGCAGGCTATCGCGGCGCGCTGGCGGCGTGGACGGGTTTCACGCTGCCATCGGCGATCGCACTCCTGCTGTTCGCCTATGGCGCCAACACATTGAGCGGGCCGGTCGGAACGGGACTGGTGCACGGCCTGAAACTCGTGGCGGTCGCGATCATAGCTCAGGCGGTATGGGGCATGGCGCGGACGCTGTGCCCCGACCGCGAGCGGGCCTCGATCGCGATGATCGCGGCGCTCATCATCCTGTTCAGCACGTCATCGATGGCACAGATCGGCGCGATTCTGCTCGGCGGCCTTGCCGGACTATGGCTCTGCCGCGCCGCGCAGCCGAGCGGCGACAGCCATTTCGCCGTGCCGGTGTCGCGCACAGCCGCACTCAGTGCGCTGGCAGCATTCCTGGTCCTGCTCGTCGGCCTGCCGATCCTGACGCGGCTATGGCCGAACTCGGGCATTGCCCTGTTCGACGCGTTCTATCGCTCCGGCGCCCTCGTGTTTGGCGGCGGCCATGTGGTGCTGCCGCTGCTGCGCGAGGCGGTGGTGACGCCGGGCTGGGTCGGCGACGACGTGTTCCTGACCGGCTATGGCGCGGCCCAGGCCGTTCCCGGACCGCTTTTCACCTTCGCCGCCTATCTCGGCGCGGTCGTCAAGACGTCGCCGAACGGCATCGTCGGTGCCGTCATCGGCTTACTCGGCATATTCCTTCCGGGCGTCCTGATCCTCCTGGCAGCGCTGCCGTATTGGGACAGCTTTCGCAAGCGCCCCAGCGCCCAGGCGATGATGCGCGGCGTGAACGCGGCGGTCGTCGGCATCCTGGGCGCGGCGCTCTACAATCCGGTGTGGACCACCACCGTGCAGACACCCAGGGATTTTGCGATTGCCCTCGTCGGATTCGTGCTGCTCATCGCCTGGCGCGCACCTCCGCTCGTGGTCGTTGCCTTCAGCGCCGTTGCGGGAATAGGCGCGGCGATCCTGTGACCTCTCTGTCAGCGCCGGTTTTGCTTGCTGCGAGCATGTTCCATCGCTCGACCAGTGTTTTCCCGGATAGGATCCCGGTCGCCTTCGTGTTTTAGGATAAGACGTTCATGTAGGCATATTCACGTGCGCCCGGCGGCCAATGCTGCCGGGCTATTCGTTTCAGGGCGTTTTCGAGCGAAGTGGACACCGGTTCGCGTGAAGAAAGAGCTTCGGTTCTGATTCAATCAGATCCGAAAATGCTCTAGGCCGCCTTCTGCAGCGGATAGGTCTGCAGACGCCGCGCCGACAGCGCGCAGCCGCAATCATGCACGGTGCTGTGCTCGATGACGAAGCGACGCTTCTCCAGCAGGGCGCGAAGGCTCTGGTTCACGGCCGGCTTCTGGGCCTCGACCCAAACCACCAGCACGCCGCTGGCGCTCAGGCAATTGACCAGCCAGTCCAGCGTCGCCTCGAGCGTGCGCAACGGGCGTCGGCGCCAGTCGACAAGCGCGACGTCGTACTGACCGGCCGGACGCCCGCAATTGCCCGTGGCGGCCGCGCGCGAATAGCCGCGGTGCTGAAGCTCGAGCATCAATTCAAAGCTCTTGGCGCCGGCGACGACGATGCGGTGCTGCTTCGAGCAGCCCGCCAGTTGGATCATCGGATCAATGATCCTGTCGCCAGCGCCAACCTGTAGGGAAGACATGACATCACCTGTTCCATTCACTCTCGCGCCCGCGCATGTCGGGGCCGCACCTTCGATGCGCGCAATATCTTCGGAGCCGGATATGATTTCGAGAGCGACTGACTCGCAGCCGCATATGCGCCGCATAGGGGCGTAACCGCGTCCGCAGGATGGGTAGAGCGAAGCGAAACCCATCATTGGTGCGCCTAGCGACCGAAGCTGATGGGTTTCGCTTCGCTCTACCCATCGTACGCAGCCACATGTGCGCAACCGTCACGCAGGCCCGCCATTAACCCCTCGTCCACCATCGCCGCGGCAGACGGCCGGTAACCAAATCCCTTAACAGACCGTCAACCCGATCCCGACAAGTCTTACGACTTTGTTAGGGAGATTGCCGATGGAAGCCTTTGCTCTTGAATTCGTGGGAATGGCGATGGTGGCACTCTGCCTGGTCGTTCTCGCAATGCCTGCCGCACGGCGGCCCTCCAAACACGGGCGTCACGAGTAAGGCGGCCGCCCGATCACCCGTTTTCGCCCCCGGAGCCCCCTGGCATGCTCCGCGCGGCCTGACTTGAGCCTATGCAAGGCCAGAATTGCAGCCAAGCCCCTTGACATACCTGCGCTTTCGGCAGAACGCGTGTCGGAAGCGTCATGGACTGTTCATGGATCTGATTACTACCATCTGGGAACTGCAGGCGGCGTGCGACCGCTTGGGCGCCCACCCCGTCATCACCGTCGATACCGAGTTCCTGCGGGAGACGACCTATTATCCCCTGCTCTGCGTGCTGCAAATGGCGAGCCCGGACGAGGCCGTCGTGATCGACGCGCTCGCCCCCGGCATCGACCTGGCACCTTTCTTCGAATTGATGGCCAACGAGAGGGTGCTGAAGGTGTTCCACGCCGCCCGGCAGGACATCGAGATCGTCTGGCACCGTGCCAACACCATCCCGCACCCGATCTTCGACACGCAGGTTGCGGCCATGGTGCTCGGCTATGGCGACAGCATCGCCTATGACCAGCTCGTCGAGCGCATCACCGGCCATCGGCCGGACAAGACCCACCGCTTCACCGACTGGTCGCGCCGGCCGCTCAGCGCCGAGCAGACCCAATACGCGGTCTCCGACGTCACGCATTTGCGCGACGTCTTCACCGCGCTCGACGCTGACCTGAAGAAGCGCGGCCGCAACGACTGGGTCAGCGAGGAGATGGAGATCCTGACCTCGCCCCGCACCTACGACTTCCACCCGGAGCGCGCCTGGGAGCGGCTGAAAACCAGGGTGCGGAAGCCGCGCGAGCTCGCGGTGCTGATCGAGGTCGCCGCGTGGCGCGAGCAGGAAGCGCAGAGCCGTGACGTGCCGCGCTCGCGCGTGCTGAAGGACGAGGCGGTCGGCGATATCGCAACGCATGCGCCGACGTCGCTGGAGAAGCTTGCCAACCTGCGCTCACTGCCGAAAGGATTCGAGCGCTCGAAATGGGGCACGGACATCATCGCCGCCGTGCAGCGCGGACTCGCGCGCGATTTCGCGAAGCTGCCGAAGATCGAGAAGCCGCGCAACAATTCCAACGGTGCAGCGATCGTCGAACTGTTGAAGGTGCTGCTCAGGATGACGTCGGAGCGCCACGCGGTCGCAAGCAAGGTGATCGCGACCGTCGACGATCTTGAGCAGATCGCCGCCGACGATCACGCCGACGTCGCCGCCCTGCATGGCTGGCGCCGCGAATTATTCGGCGAGGCGGCGCTCAAGCTCAAGCACGGCCGGCTGGCGCTTGCGATCGACAAGGGACGCGTGGTCAAGGTCGAACGCGCCAAGGAGTAACGGGGTAGTCATCGCTACCGAAGTTATGTTGAACTTCCAGGTAGCTAGCAACACTTTGTGCACCTTCATCCCATAGGTTGCGGCATCATCCCTTTACACGGGACAAGAAACGCATGCCGCACGATCTGGCCGGCAGCGCTGCGCCCATGCAGCGCCAGAAACTTGAAGACGCGCTTCGCCCTGCGTGGGGAGATTTGCGGGTGTTCCTGCTTTGCGCCCGGAACCGCAGCTTCGGCCGTGCCGCCGACGTACTCGGCGTGCCGGCAACCGCAATGATGCGCAAGATCGACAAGCTCGAGGACGATCTCGGCTGCAAACTGTTTTCACGCGACGAGGCGCAACTGACGCTGACCGGCGAAGGACGGGCGCTGCTGTTCGATGTCGAGCAGATGGAGCGTCTCAGCCTCAACGTCGCCAGGCGCGCGCGGGCGCCGGCGGAGGTGAGCGGCACCGTGCGGATCGCGGTGACGGAGGGACCCGGGAACTTCTGGGTGCTGCCGCGGCTGATCACGTTCGAGCGAACCTACCGCAACATCATGGTCGAGCTGCGTTGCGTGGCCGGCTGCGCCGAAGTTCCGCGGCAGGAGGCGGACATCTCGCTCCAGGTCGAACGACCGAGCGACCCCGACCTGATCGCAACAAAGATCGGCCGGCTGCACATCCACGCCTTCGCCTCGAAAGCCTATCGCGATGCCTATGGCCTGCCGACATCGCTCGACGAGCTGAAGCATCACCGCATCGTCAAGCAGGATGGCGTTCCGCACGGCGACGGCACCTACAAGCGTATCCTCGGCGTGGACTCGCTGGAGGGCATCGTCGGCATCTCCACCAATTCCAGCGTGGCCGTGCTCTACGCGGTCGAACAGGGCGCCGGAATTGGCTTCCTGCCGAGTTCGGTGATTGCGCTCGGCGCGCCGCTGGTCGCCGTCGACCTCGGCGTCAATCATCAACTGGATCTATGGCTCTGCTATCACCGCCAGTACCGGGACTCGGACCGCCACCGGCTGATGCTCGAATGGTTGAAGAGCATCTTCGATCCCAAGGTCTATGCCTGCTTCCGCGACGAATTCATCCATCCCGACGAATTGACGCCGTTGATGGTGGGATCGCGCGAGCACTTTGGATTGCAGAATTACGTGGCGCCCAAGCCTTTCCCGACCGAGCCAACGACCACTTGAACTCGGCGCGTACGCGCTGGCAGCCGCACCATGGCTTTCGCCGATGCCGGGTTTGCTGCCGAAATTCGTTATCGCCGCCCCGCCATGAGATCGGCGTTAACCATGCCGGCCGGGCGCCATAAGCAGGGCATGCATTTAATTCCCAAAAAAGGCGCGAGCCAGAAAAATGCGAAAAATAGCGATCAATATCGGCTGATTTGGCCCTGCTAGGCCGCGAGCGTCAGTCGCGCGGCCTCGCACCCTTCGCTCGACGCCGCAGCATTGTTGTCCATCGGCCACAGGAGTTGCCGCGGCGCACCGATTTTCCGTGGCACTCCAGACACTTGCTAACTTGCGATTTTCGTGTTGCAATCTACGGCACAATCGGATTGGGCCGTTCGACTGTGCGTTTCGTGACCTTAAAGTCTAAGAATCGGAATTTGATCAGACTGCCGGAAGCCGGTTTGTGGCGTGGCACGCGCAAAGCGTGGCCGCGTCTTTTTTACGTCTAGACGAGGAGACAGGCGATGCCGAAGGGTACCGTCAAGTGGTTCAACCCAACCAAGGGTTATGGGTTCATCAAGCCGGCCGTCGGCGACAGGGACGTTTTCGTCCACATCTCGGCGGTGGAGCGTGCGGGACTCTCCACGCTCAATGAAAATCAAACGATCGAGTACGACCTCGTGGAGAACCGCGGCAAAGCATCCGCGGAAAACCTCAAGGTCTCCTAGACTTCAGTCGCGATCCGCTGGAGCATGATCGGGAAAAGTGGAAACCAGTTTTCCCCCGCGACAAACGCAAAACGTTTGCGCGGAGATCATGCTCAACAAAGAGATGAGATCATGATTGCTACCCCCGGCATCACCCCGGGGGGATTTCTTTGACGGCGCGGACGTTGCACTAACTTACTGCGGGCGAAATCAGCGTGCCGTCTGACGCTGCGTTGCCTGCTGTCTTGCAGACATCGCCCTCCAGCCTGAGCCGGCCTGCCGCAAGCAGCCGCAGCGCTTCCGGATAGATTTGATGCTCGATCTGGATGACGCGGGCCGCCAGCGTCTCCGGCGTATCGTCATCGGCCACGGCCACCGCGCCCTGCACCACGATCGGCCCGGCATCGGTCTCCGGGATCACGAAATGCACGGTGGCGCCTGATATCTTGACTCCGGCCCTGAGCGCCTGGCCATGCGGATCGAGGCCGGGAAAGCACGGCAACAGCGACGGATGGATGTTGAGCATCCTGCCGTGCCAGCGCTGCACGAATTCCGCCGTGAACAGCCGCATGAAGCCGCCGAGGCAGATCAACTCCACGTTCTTCTCATCGAGCGCGCGCTGCAGCATCACCTCGAAGCCGGCGCGGTCCTTGCCGAACGGCTTGCTCTCGATGACGATGGTCGGAATGCCGCTTGCGGTCGCCTTGGCGAGGCCCGCGGCGTCGGCGCGGTTGGAGATCACGACGACGATCTCGGCCGGAAAGTCTGCCGCCTTCGCGGCCTCGATCAGCGCGACCATGTTCGATCCGCGCCCGGAAATCAGGATGGCGACGCGGCGCTTCATTGCGAAAGATCGAGATGGCCGTTGTAGACCACGCGATGCTCGCCGGTCGCGTGGATCACTTCGCCGAGCAATGTCACGGTCTCGCCGCTTTCGGTGAAGACCTCCATGACCCGCTCGACGGCGTCCGCCTTCACGATCGCGATCATGCCGATGCCGCAATTGAAGGTGCGCAGCAGTTCGAGCTCGGCGATGCCGCCCTGCTCCGCCAGCCATTTGAACACCGGCAGCACCGGCAGCCGGGCGAGATCGATGCCGACACCCAGATGCTTCGGCAGCACCCGCGGAATGTTGTCGGTGAAGCCGCCGCCGGTGATGTGGGCCAGCCCCTTGATCGCCCCGGTCTCGCGGATCGCGCGCAGGCAGGATTTGACATAGAGCTTAGTGGGCGCCAGCAGCGCGCCGCCGAGCGTCATCACCGGCGAGAACGGTGCCGGCGCATCGAAGCTGACGCGCGACTGCTCGACGATCTTGCGCACCAGGGAAAATCCGTTGGAGTGGATGCCGGAGGAAGCAAGCCCGATCACGGCATCACCGATGGCGATATCCGGCCGCGGCAACAGCGTGCCGCGCTCGGCTGCCCCGACCGCAAATCCGGCGAGATCGTAATCGCCGTCCTTGTAAAGACCCGGCATCTCGGCGGTCTCGCCGCCGATCAGCGCGCAGCCGGATTCGCGGCAGCCCTCGGCGACCCCTGCGACGATCGCAGCCGCCGCCTCCGGATCGAGCTTGCCGCAGGCGAAATAGTCCAGGAAGAACAGCGGTTCCGCACCCTGCACGACGAGGTCGTTGACCGACATCGCCACCAGGTCGATGCCGATCCCGTCATGCAGCCCGGTCTCGATCGCGATCTTGACCTTAGTGCCGACGCCGTCGGTGGCGGCCACCAGCACCGGGTCATTGAAGCCGGCCGCCTTCAGGTCGAACAGGCCGCCGAAGCCGCCGATCTCGGCGTCCGCGCCGGCGCGCGCGGTGGCGCGGACCATCGGCTTGATCAGATCGACCAGCCGGTTGCCGGCATCGATATCGACGCCGGAATCCGCGTAAGTGAGGCCGTTCTTGCGCTCGGTCATGGAAAATTCCAGTTGAAGACGGCTGGTTACGAGGAATTCCGCCCCCGCGCAATGGCTCGCAAGGCGGCTGGCGGTATACTATGTAGATAACGACCGGGTCGGCCCCCAAAAGGGCCGAATCTTCCGAGAATTCAAGCCGGTAGCCGGGAAGCGACCGAGTTGAGCATACCCAATATCATCACCCTGGGCCGCATCATCCTGGTGCCGGTCATCGTCTGGGCGATCGTCTCCAGCCAGATGGAAATCGCCTTTGCCATCTTCGTGATTGCCGGCGTCAGCGACGCCGTCGACGGCTTCCTCGCCAAGCGCTTCAACATGACGAGCGAGCTCGGCGCCCTGCTCGATCCGCTGGCCGACAAGGCGCTGCTGGTGTCGATCTATGTGGCGCTCGGGATCTGGGGCGCGGTACCGCGGTGGCTCGTCATCCTCGTGGTGTCGCGCGACATCATGATCGTGGCGGCGGTGATCGTGTCCTGGCTGTTCGACAAGCCGGTCGAGATAAAACCGCTGATGGTCTCGAAACTTAACACGGGGGCTCAGGTCGCGTTCGCGGCCCTGGTGCTGGCCTCGCTCGGTTTCGGTTTCGAGCCAAGGCCTTATGACCTGATCCTGATGGGATTTGTCACCATCTTTACTTTGGTTTCGGTCTCCCTCTATCTCGTCGAGTGGGTGCGGCACATGAGCACGATCGAAGCGCGCTAGAGCATGATCCGGAAAAGTGGAAACCGGTTTTCCGAAAAGATCATGCTCAAACAAACAGATGAGATCATGATCCGATTCCATCTAATCGGATCATGATCTAAGGGCGTTTGCGTCCCGGAGAGTTTTGCGTGGCAGGTAGCGTTCATCCCCGTCAGCTTGCGTTGGCGCTGCCGCATGCGGAGAGCCTGACCCGCGACGACTTCCTGGAGGGAACGGCGAATGAGGCCGGCCTCGCTCTGATCGAGAGCTGGCCGGACTGGCCGAACCGCATCATGCTGCTGGTCGGCCCCGAAGGATCGGGCAAAAGCCACCTCGCGGCGATCTGGGCCGAGCGCGCCGGCGCGCGCTCGACATCGGCGCACGCGCTATCGGCGGAGAGCGTGCCGGCGGATCTCGCAACCGGCGCACTCGTTGTCGAAGACTTGAACCCGCACGGCTTTGACGAGCGCGCGATGTTTCATCTGCTCAATCTGGCCCGCCAGGATGAAGCCTTCGTGCTGATGACCGCTCGCATTCCGCCGTCCGCGTTCGAGATCGAATTGCGCGACCTCCGGTCACGGCTGCGTGCGGTGCCGACCGTGTCATTGTTGCCGCCCGACGATCTGCTGTTTCGCGGGCTGATCGTAAAATACTGCACTGACCGCCAGATGGCCGTGGACGAATCATTGGTGAGTTATCTCGCCAGCCGGATCGAGCGCTCCTATGCCGCCGCCCGTCGGGCGGTGGAGCTGCTGGACACCGAGGCGCTGCGGCTCGGCCGGCCGGTGACACGGGCGCTGGCCGCGGAACTGTGGCGCAACGCCTGACCCGGTGACTTGACGGCGCCAGTTCGGAGAACGTCAATGTCATCGAAACGTCATCCGCTTATCACAAGGTTTGCGTTGCCTTTGCTTAAGTGGCTCTGAGCTGAACTCGAATGGATCGAGAACTTCATGGAATCGGCACAACCTATTGAAGTACAAGACAAAGAGCAGGTTGGCGAAGGTCTGCCGGCGATCGCGACAAGCCCCGAACGTTTCATCAACCGCGAGCTGTCCTGGTTGCATTTCAATCGCCGCGTGCTGGAAGAGGCCGTCAATCGCGGCCATCCCGCGCTCGAGCGGGTGAGATTCCTGTCGATATCGGCCAACAACCTCGACGAGTTCTTCATGGTCCGCGTCGCCGGTATCAAGGCGCAGGTCCGTGAGGGCATCCCGGAGCGCAGCCCTGACGGGCTGACCCCATCCGAGCAGCTTGTCCTGATCAACCAGAACGTTTCCAAACTCGCCTCCGACCAGCAGGCGATCTGGAGCGACCTGCGCACGATGCTCTCGGAAGTTGGAATCGACCTGGTCGATGGGCGGGACGTCACCAAGGTGGAGCGGGCCTGGATCGAGGATCATTTCCTCCACAGCATCTTCCCGCTGCTGACGCCACTCGCGATTGATCCGGCGCATCCCTTCCCGTTCATTCCCAACCTCGGCTTCACGGTAGCGCTGCAATTGTCCCGGATCTCCGATGGCAAGGCGATGAACGCGCTGATCCGCATGCCCGGCAAGATCGACCGCTTCATCCGCATCCCCAGTGAAGGCCGGCTGCGCCTGATCACGCTGGAGCAGGCCACCGGCCTCTTCATCGGACGCCTGTTCCCCGGCTACACGGTCAATGGCCAGGGCGCCTTCCGCGTCATCCGCGACTCCGAAATCGAAATCGAGGAAGAAGCCGAAGATCTCGTCCGCACGTTCGAGACCGCGCTGAAGCGACGCCGGCGCGGATCGGTGATCCGTCTGGAGATCGAGGCCAAGATGCCGGAAGAGCTGCGCCTGTTCGTGCAGCACGCGCTCAACGCCGCCGACGACGAGGTTTTCCTGGTCGACGGCGTGCTGGCCATGAACGAACTGTCGCAACTCACCCGGCTCGACCGGCCCGATCTCGAATTCACCCCTTACGTGCCGCGCCATCCGGAACGGGTGCGCGACCATGGCGGCGATATCTTTGCCGCGATCCGGCAGAAGGACCTGATCGTCCACCACCCCTACGAGTCCTTCGACGTCGTGGTGCAGTTCCTGCAGCAGGCCGCCCGCGACCCCGATGTCGTCGCCATCAAGCAGACGCTCTATCGCACCTCGCAGAATTCGCCGATCGTGCGCGCGCTGGCTGAAGCCGCTGAAGCCGGCAAGTCGGTCACGGCGCTGATCGAGCTGAAAGCGCGGTTCGACGAGGAAGCCAACATCCGCTGGGCGCGCGATCTCGAGCGCGCCGGCGTGCAGGTGGTCTATGGCTTCATCGAGCTCAAGACCCACGCCAAACTGTCGATGGTGGTGCGCCGTGAGGGCGGCAATCTCACCACCTATGTGCACACCGGCACCGGCAACTACCATCCGGTGACCGCGCGCATCTACACCGATCTCTCCTACTTCACCTCCGACCCCATCATCGGCCGCGACGCTGCGCGCGTGTTCAACTACGTCACCGGCTATGCCGAGCCGAGCGACATCGAAAAGATGGCGGTGTCGCCGCTCACGCTGCGCAAGCGCATCATCGAACACATCCAGGGCGAGATCAGTCACGCGCGTCATGGCCGGCCCGCCGCGATCTGGATGAAGATGAACTCGCTCGTCGACCCCGACATCATCGACGCGCTCTATGAAGCATCGCAAGCGGGCGTGCCGATCGAGCTCGTGGTGCGCGGCATCTGCTGCCTCAGGCCGGGCCTGCCAGGACTTTCCGAGAACATTCGCGTCAAATCGGTGATCGGCCGATTCCTGGAACACGGCCGAATCTATTGCTTCGGCATGGGCTATGGCCTGCCGAGCGCGAAAGCGGCTGTGTATATCTCCTCCGCCGACATGATGCCGCGGAACCTCGACCGCCGTGTCGAAGTGCTGTGTCCGCTGCAAAATCCCACGGTTCATCAGCAGGTTCTCGAACAGATCATGGTCGCGAATCTGAAGGACACCGAGCAGAGCTGGCAATTGTTGCCCGACGGATCGTCAACGCGTATGAAGGCCGCGAAAGGCGAAGAGCCTTTCAACCTTCATAATTACTTCATGACGAATCCGAGTCTGTCGGGCCGTGGAAAGTCTCTCAAGGAATCTTCGCCGCGCCGACTTACTCGCCGCTAGCCGCCACAAGGGGACTTTCCGGTGAAGCGACCGCGCAAGCGCGCTACGAGCGTCGCTGTCATCGACATTGGCTCGAACTCAGTGCGTCTCGTGGTCTACGAGTCGTTATCGCGTAGCCTCATCACGCTGTTCAACGAGAAGGCGCTGTGCGGTCTCGGCCGTGAAGTGCAGAGCACGGGGCTTCTCGCGGAGGATGCGGTCGCAAAGGCGCTGACGGCTTTGCGGCGGTTTCGCGCATTGTGCCGGATCCAGAGAGTCGGCCGCGTCTATGCGATCGCGACAGCGGCCTGTCGCGACGCCAGGAACGGTCCCGATTTCATCGCCGAGGCCGAACGCATCTGCGGAACCCGGATCGAGATTCTATCGGGTCCACGGGAAGCCAAGCTCTCCGCCCTGGGCGTTGTCTCCGGTGTGCACAAGCCGGATGGCATCGTCGGCGATCTCGGCGGCGGCTCGCTCGAACTGATCGACGTCAAGGGCAATCGCGTCCACAGCGGCGTGACGCTGCCGCTCGGCAGCCTCGCGCTGCAGGACCTCTCGCACAAATCGCTGAAGCGCGCCGAGCGCATCGTCCGCAACGAACTGTCTGAGGTTCCGCAGCTCAAGGCGGGCCGCGGCCGCAGCTTCTACGCGGTCGGCGGCACGTGGCGCGCGCTGGCGCGCATCCACATCATCCAGAGCGGCTATCCGCTCAAGGTGATGCATGGCTATTCAATTACCGCCGCAGACGCGCTCGATTTCGCGCAGCGCCTGCGCCGGCTCGCGGCAGCCAACATGCTCGCCAACATCGAGGCTGTGGCCGACGCGCGGCGGCCATTGCTCACCTACGCCGCGCTCGTTCTTGAATACGTGATCCGGGTGGCAAAGCCGAAGACGATCGTGTTCTCCACCTTCGGCGTGCGCGAGGGCCTGTTCTACGAGATGCTGCCGCCCTCCGAACGCGCCAAGGACGGACTGATGTGCGCGGCGCAGACGATGAACGGCCTGCTCTCGCGGTCGGCGCGTCATGCCGAGGAACTGATCGCCTGGACCGATCGGCTGGTGCGCGTCGTGAGGCTACGCGAAACCGACGAGGACCGCAGGCTGCGCCATGCCGCCTGCCTGTTGTCGGATATCGGCTGGCGGGTGCATCCCGATCATCGCGGCGAGGAGACGCTCAGCCTCATCACCAACGGCAATTTCGGCTCGATCACCCATCAGGGCCGCACCTTCGTCGCGCTCTCGGTGTTCTACCGTTACGCCGGCCTGAGCCTTGAGAACGAACCGCCGGAAATCGTGCAGGAGATGGTGCCGCATACGATGCTCGAACGCGCACGCCTGCTTGGCGCTGCGTTTCGCGTCGCCCACCTGATCTCGGCGGCACGGCCCGGCGTGCTGCCGGCAACGCATTTCCGCACCGATGGGCGTAATCTCATGCTGGTGTTCGAGCACCGGATGGTCGATCTCGTCGCCGACCGCGTCGGCAGCCGCTTCAAGCAGTTGGCGCGTCTGGTCGGACGCACCGGCTCGATCGTGCGGCGCTAGACGGCATATGCCTCAATCGGCAGCGCCGTAGCCCGGGTGAAGCGCCAGCGTAACCCGGGGTCGCTCGCAACGCGGGCGCAGGTGTCCCGGGTTACGCGTTCCGCTCCACCCGGGCTACGTGCCTTCTTCAGGCCGCCTTCGCGGCCCGCTCGGCGTGATGCATTGCGCGCCGGCGCCAGATTGATCCGACGACCAGCACCACGATGACGCCAAGCAGCGCCAGCGCGATCTCGCCGCCATGGCCGCCGCCGGCAAAATGCGGACCGATGCCGAGCGCCCCCAGCCAGGAATCGAGCTTGTCGCCCACCGGTCCGGCAAATAGCGCATCGAGCTTCGGATCGACCGCCGGATCGGTCGCGATCACATCCCCAGCGATCCAGCCAAGCAGGGCCGCGCCGGCCCAGACCAGCACCGGCAGCTTGTTGAGCAGCGCCATGATCAGCGCCGCGCCCGCGACGATCAGGGGCACGCTGATCGCAAGGCCCAGCACCAAAAGCGGCACGCTGCCATTGGCGGCGGCGGCGACCGCGATCACGTTGTCGAGGCTCATGACGATGTCGGCGACGACGACGATCTGCACCGCAGCCCACAGATGCGCGGCCGCATCCACGCTGTCCTCGTCATCGTGTTCGGGAACGAGCAGCTTTGCCGCAATCACGATCAGCGCCAACCCGCCGACGAGCTTGAGGTAAGGGAATTCCATCAAGGTCGCGACGATGCCGGTGAAGATGATGCGCAGGATCACCGCGGCCGCCGCGCCGAAGATCATACCCCACAGCCGCTGGCGCGGCGCGAGCCCGCGGCAGGCCAGCGCGATCACCAATGCGTTGTCGCCCGACAACAGCACGTTGATCCAGATGATCTTGCCGACGGCGACCCAGAAGGTCGTCGTCCCCATCTCGCTCTTGAACTGCGTGAAGAAAGCCGCGAGGTTCGCGGGATCAACGATCTGCCACAGCCAGTCCACAGCGCTTCCTTTCGGCCTTGCGACCACCCCTCGCGACGCTCAGCCGCCGCAACTTCGTTGTATTAGAGCGTTTTCAAGCGAAGCGAATACCGGTTCGCTTGAAGACCTCGTGTCAAAACAAGAATCCAGAGCTTCGGTTCTGATTCAATCAGAACCGAAAGTGCCCTACCCGACGATCTCGTTGCCCGAGAAGAACTGCGCGATCTCGATCACGGCCGTCTCCGGGGCATCGGACCCATGCACGGAATTCTCGCCGATCGATTTCGCATGGAGCTTGCGGATGGTGCCCTCGGCGGCCTTGGACGGGTCGGTGGCGCCCATCACGTCGCGATATTTGGAGATCGCCCCCTCGCCTTCCAGCACCTGGACCACAACCGGGCCCGAGGTCATGAACTCGACCAGCTCGCCGAAGAACGGGCGCGCCTTGTGGACGGCATAGAAAGTCTCGGCCTGCTCACGGGTCATGCGAATCCGCTTCTGGGCCACGATCCGGAGCCCCGCCTTCTCGATCAGCGCGTTGACCGCGCCGGTCAGGTTACGCTCCGTCGCGTCGGGCTTGATGATCGAGAAAGTGCGTTCAGTCGCCATGAGTTCGTCCTTGCAAACGCTGGTTAACGAGTTGCGGGGCTTATATCGGCGTGATCCAGCGACGGCAAGCGACGCGGTGTCGCCTTCGCCTTTAGTTTGGGCACGATTTGGCGACCAGGATCAGCGTCGGCCCCGCGGACGGCAGGGCGTTAACCGGCCGGGATTACGACAATTTCACGAACGTGAACCCATTCTGTAGCCAGCGTCGCGCTCCCGTTCAGATCGCGCGGCCTAAGCTGTTCACCGATCGGACGCCTTCGAAGCTCATCCAGAGAGCCAAAGCGAGGGCGTCACAGGAGACATTGTCACCGCCGGCGCTTCCGACCGCGCCGAAATTCAAGGAGACGACCATGCTACGCAAATTCTCGCTTGTCGCTCTTGCCGCGGCCTCGCTTGGCGCGGCCGCGCTGGCGCCGACCTCCGCCTCGGCGTGGGACGGCTGGCACGGTGGCTGGCATCGCGGCTGGGGTTGGGGTCCGCGCGTCGTTGTCGGCGGTCCCGCGTACTACGGCGGCGGTTATGGCGGCTGCTACGTGCGGCGCGTTGTACCGACCCCCTGGGGCCCCCGCTGGCGCCTGATCAACCGTTGCTATTGACCTGACCTGAACTCCCCCTGACTTGAGCGCCCCGGCCGCAACGCCGGGGCTTTTTTTGGGGCATGGAACCCCTGGTCTGCCACCTTTGAGCGAGAATACGGAGACGCATCCACCGGAAACAAATTCGGCCCTCGGGACTTGACCTTGCGAGATTTCGTTCAAGCAAGGCGAGATGGAACTCGCCGAGAGACCGACCATGAATAGCCGAAGCCATGCTGATTTTGAGCTGCTCGATCACAAGACCTGCCGGTCCATTTGTGACGCGGTCGGCGAACGGTTGCAGCAAAGCTTGCGCCCGGAGACGTCGCTGACCTCTCATTTGCAGCATCTCTTGGACGAGATGCGCCGGCGCGAGGAAGAGAACCTGCATTGAAGGAGGCCGCCGTCGAGGCTGGGCTCGAGCAACTCGTGAGTTGAAAAGCTGGAGCATAATTTACCGGACTGATGGGTTGCCTTTGGCGCCGGCTCCGGTGACAAGGCCGCATGCTCACCATCTCCGACATCTCCGTCCGGATCGCAGGGCGGCTTCTGATCGAGAACAGCTCGGTACAGATCATTCCCGGTGCCCGTGTCGGCTTTGTCGGCCGCAACGGCGTCGGCAAGTCGACGCTGTTTCATGCCATCCGCGGCGACATTCCGCTTGAGGCCGGCGGCATCACCATCCCGCCGCGCTGGCGGATCGGCAGCCTGGCACAGGAAGCGCCCAATGGTCCCGAAAGCCTGATCGAGATCGTGCTGAAGGCGGATCTCGAACGCGATGCGCTGTTGCGCGAGGCCGAGACCGCCCACGATCCGCACCGGATCGCGGAAATCCAGACCCGGCTTGTCGACATCGACGCCCATTCCGCCCCTGCCCGCGCGGCCGCGATCCTGAGCGGCCTCGGATTTTCGGCGGCCGACCAGGCGCGGCCATGCGCCGAATTTTCCGGCGGCTGGCGCATGCGGGTTGCGCTCGCCGCGACGCTGTTTGCGGCGCCGGATCTGTTGCTGCTGGACGAGCCGACCAACTATCTCGACCTCGAAGGTACGCTGTGGCTGGAGGATCATCTTGCGCACTATCCGCGTACCGTAATCGTCATCAGCCATGACCGCGACCTGCTCGACACCTCCGTGGATCAGATCCTGCACCTCGATCACCGCAGGCTGACGCTCTACAAGGGGACCTATTCCTCGTTCGAGGAACAGCGCGCCACGCGCGAGATGCTCGATGCAAAGCATGCCAAGCGGCAGGCCGAGGAGCGCAAGCGGCTGCAGGCCTTCGTCGACCGCTTCAAGGCCAAGGCTTCGAAGGCGCGCCAGGCGCAATCGCGCATGAAGATGCTGGAGCGGATGAAGCCGGTCACTGCGCTGGTGACGCA
The DNA here is from genome assembly GCF_000426245.1 of Bradyrhizobium sp. Ai1a-2. Taxonomy (GTDB): domain Bacteria; phylum Pseudomonadota; class Alphaproteobacteria; order Rhizobiales; family Xanthobacteraceae; genus Bradyrhizobium. The sequence continues at coordinate 70,509 of NZ_AUEZ01000048.1, forward strand.
GGACGTGCACGAGATCTCGTTCCCGACGCCCGAGCGGACGCTGTCACCGCCGATCATCGCCGTCGATGACGTCGCCGTCGGTTATGATGCGAACAAGCCGGTGCTGAACCGCGTGACGCTGCGCGTCGATACCGACGACCGCATTGCGCTGTTAGGTGCCAACGGCAACGGCAAGTCGACCCTGGTGAAGCTGCTCGCGGGCCGGCTCGCGCCGTTCTCGGGCAAGATCACGCGCGCGGAAAAGCTTTCGGTCGGCTATTTCGCGCAGCATCAGGTCGACGAGCTCAATCTCGACGGCTCGCCCTACGACCATATCCGCAAGCTGATGCCGGATGCGCCGGAGAGCAAGGTTCGCGCCCGCGTCGGCGCGATTGGCTTTTCCGGCAAGGCGGGGGATACGCTGGTGAAGAGCCTGTCGGGCGGCGAGAAGGCACGGCTGCTGCTCGGCCTTGCGACCTTCGCCGCTCCCAACATGATCATCCTGGACGAGCCGACCAACCATCTCGACATCGACAGCCGCGCTGCGCTCGCCGAAGCGATCAATGATTTTCCCGGCGCCGTGCTGATGGTCTCGCACGACCGCTACCTGATCGAAGCCTGCGCCGAGCGGCTCTGGGTCGTCGCCAACAACACGGTCACGAGCTATGACGGCGATCTCGACGACTACCGCAGGACGGTGCTGTCAGCGAATGGCGTACGGCCCGCTTCGAGCGAACGCGGCAGAGAGAGCACCAGATCCGAGCGTCCGAAAAACGAGAAGCGTATCGCGCCGAAGCAGCGTATCGCCCAGGCCGAGGCCGAGATCGAACGCATCACTGGCATCATCGCAAAAATCGACGCGGCGCTCGCGCTGCCGGATCTGTTCACGCGCGATCCGAAGCAGGCCGCACAACTCGCCAAGGCGCGAGCCGGCGCAGAAAGCGCACTGCAGCGCGCCGAGGAAGAATGGCTGGAAGCGAGCTCGCTCTCGGATGAGGCTGCGAGCTAGTCTAGCCCATGCGCCCTCATCCCGAGGAGCCGCGAAGCGGCATCTCGAGGGATGGGCCACAGGCTCCTCGCTCTCCGTCGTTCCGGGGCGCGACGAAGTCGCGAGCCCGGAATCCATTTCAACGCATGCTCCGCGGTTGGATGGATTCCGGGCTCGATGCTTTCGCGTCGCCCCGGAATGACCGTGGAGAGAAATTCGTCGTCCGTGAAGAATCGCCCAAGCCATTGATGTGGAGTCGATTTTTCGGTCGTGAGGGGGTTTGAGATTGCAAGCTTTCGGGGTTTGACGCCGCAAAAGCTTGCAAATCTGCATTTGAGGATACCGCCGAATCGCGCGTCGTGATTCCCTCGGTCTGACCGGAGGGGACGATGAAGCCAAAGGAACGACGCGACAGCGGACAGGCCGATCTTCTGCGCTCCCGGCTGGACGCGATCCTCGACATGGATCATGCACTGGTGAAGCTTTCGCGGACGATCGACTGGTCGGTCCTGGAACAGCGGTTCGGTGCGGTG
>NZ_AUEZ01000049.1 GCF_000426245.1 Bradyrhizobium sp. Ai1a-2
CGACAAGGGCTACCGAGGTCACAATGCGCCACCCGATTACAAGTTCAGGGTGTTCATCTCAGGCCAGAAGCGGCGCGTGACGCCCAGGATCAAACGCGAGCTGCGCCGGCGCTCGGCCGTCGAGCCGGTCATCGGCCATCTCAAATCCGAGCATCGCATGGGGCGCAACTACTTCTGGTACCGCAAGGGCGACGCCGCCAACGCCGTCCTCGCCGCCGCCGGATACAACTTCCGCCGTCTCATCCGCTGGCTGGAGCTTTTGTTGCACCAAATCCTGGTCAGGCTCATCCTCCGATTTCAGCTCGTCCCAAGCTGAAATCAGACTTCTTCACGGGCGACAGACGATGATCAGCCCCCGGTCCCGCGCAAACGAGCAGCTGTTTGACGCGAAGGATTCGAATAACTGCCAGCACGGACCGATGCCCGCCACCCGTGTCGCCGACGCTCCCAGGCGAATCGCAGTGAAAGATTTGTACGGCGTTGTAGGGAATGAATGTAAGGACGGGTCTAAGTCGCCTCCGAAAACCAAGGAAATACCTGGTTTTTTCGGGGATTCTAGGCTGGAGCGGGCGAAGGGAATCGAACCTTCGTATGTAGCTCGGGAAACCACGGGTAAGATTCGAACGCGGATTATCCCTCAGCCTTCCTGACCTTCTCCGCCGGCACAATTCGAATTACCTCTACCGCGTCTGTGCTTGTGCGTTCCACCGACGACGCGGGTGTTGCTTTCGAGGCGACAAGCTGGGCGGCCAGGCTTAGGTGCCCGAGTTCATTGGTGCGCTCGATTTCGACCCGCAACACGTTATGGGGCTGTCTCATCAAACTAGCGGCTTTCTCCAGGGCCTCGACCATGTTTGCCGCATCGACGATGCCAAACAGTTCACTCTCTCCATCCGTAGTGTCGACGAACCTGTAGGTAAATGGTTCAAGAGTCACTATCGCCTCCTCGTGACTAGGTGCGTGTCGCCGGAGCACAGCGGGAGTGATGCTCTCGCTCGTGAAGCGCTTGACTAACTGGCGCGGTCCGTGGCTGAGAATTCCCAAGATCCGCAATCTAACCCCCTACGCTGAGCCGGCTGGTGCGGACGCATTAGAATCAGAGGCAGAGGTGCTTACTTCCTCACCCCAATACTCCGCCACGCCGGAAGCGATCCGACGCTTCTGATTTCGGATGTTCTTTGGGGGGCTGCCCGACCTAAGCCAGCCTAGCTCTGCTGCTTTTTCTACGCATCAGCAGTTTTCGAACCGCCGGTACGGCCGCAAAACGTAGCTAAGGAAATTGCCGGCGTAAAGCAGGGCACAGGAACTTGATACGTGAGCCAGCGCGCAGAGCGTCGGCGAATCTAGAAGAGCTCATTCAAGCCCCATTCGAAGACCAGCACGCCCACCGCCAATGACGTCAGGACAATAAAACAGACTACGACGCTGTAGATCGAGACTTTATGGTCGCCCTCGTCGTCATGATCGAAATTCACACGGCACCTCTATCACTTCGTTCCTTTCGTCGCGGCGTGTATCCCTGATGCTTCTGCAACCTGCGCTTGATCGGCGCCAACGCGCGGGGCGTGCACTTTCTGCACAATCCGTCTCGTTGACCGACGGATCGGTCTTCACGGTCATCGATTTGATGAGACCGATGTCTTGGAGCCCACCGGGATGGCTCCTGGTCAGTGCGTCGTTTCCTTCGACGCGCTGGCTTGAGGTAGCTTGGTGCTCAACCATTTCCTTCGAGCGCTGATGTGCCTGTGCAGCCGCTGACCGCTTGGCAACAAAACGTGGAGATGCCGGATTGCGACGAAGTGGTTACGGCGTGATTTCACCGCGGCCGAAGCGCGTAACGATTGTAACGCTTCTATGCTGTATGCAGCATTCCGAGTTGAATAGCTCGCGGCGCTCATACCGCGGAAGTCGTCCGCTCAACTCCGAACGCGGCAACCAATCCCCGGCAGGGGAAATCAGCGACGGGGAACTTCGTCCGCTCAGCGTGGCTGGTTGCGTCTTTGGGTCCATCAACAGATTCGCGTTCTTGCGCATTGCGGCGGCTCAAAAGAGCCCGAGTCCTGCAGCGCCTCATTCGCGATGAGCCCAGTCTGTGAACGCTTTCACAGGGGCATTACTGCCGTAACGCGCCTCGACCTTGCTGACATCACGCCGAAATCCCGTTCGTCTCCCCTTAGCGCGACGCCACTGGCGCGGACTAGGAGGGACTACGATGCCAGGCCAAACGATCGGTAAGCACGCCATAGTCATCGGCGCTGGCATGGGTGGCTTGGCGGCAGCAGGAGCGCTGGCGGGCCACTTCGAACAGGTGACCGTTCTTGAGCGCGACCGCCTGCCGAGTCACGCAGTGCCGCGGCTCGGCGCGCCGCAATCAAGGCATCTGCACGTCTTGCTGCCAGGCGGCCAACGGGCGCTGAGCGATCTGTTTCCTTATTTCGAGCAAGACCTGATAGGTGCGGGCTCGGTGCCGCTTCGAATGTTGCGCGATTTCCGCATGGAGATCCCGGGCGTCGGTGCGCTCCCCCAACGCGATTTCGGCTGGTTCCTCTATTGCGGCACACGTCCGCTGATCGAGCTGATCACGCGCCGACAGGTCGAGAGACTTACGAATGTGACCATACGTCAGGGCTGCGCGGCGTTCTTACTCACCGCCGCCTTCGATGGCACCATGGTCACAGGCGTCATATGCGAAGATGCCGATGGAGAGGACGAGACCCTCGCCGCTGACCTTGTCGTCGACGCTACCGGACGCGCTTCGCCAACCTTGGCGTTGCTTGGCTCAACCGGCCAGAAGCATCCGGAGGAAATCGTCATCGGCATCGACCTCCGTTACACGACGACGATGTTCGCCATTCCCAAGGATCGATCCACCGAATGGGACACACCCGCCGATTGGATTGGAGTTGGCACCTGGCCCCCGGCGCCGGACCGCAGCCACGCGGGCTATCTCATGCCGATCGAGGGCAAGCGCTGGATGGCGACGTTCTCGGGGCAGAACGGGTTACGACCGCCGGCCGATCCGGAGGGATTCCTATGTTACGCTCGTCAGCTTAATACGCCGACGATCTACAACGCCATCAAGAACGCCGAGCGGACGGCCGGATTCGAGCGCTACTTTCTTCCGGCCAGCATATGGCGCCGGTTCGATCGGCTGGGCACATTTCCGCGCGGCCTGCTGCCGATCGGCGATTCGATCTGCCGCTTCAACCCCGTCTATGGCCAGGGCATGAGCGTTGCGGCGCAGGAAGCTCGCCTTCTGAACCAGATTCTGAAGGGACGTGCGGCCAAGCCTGATCCGCTTGCCGGACTGGCGGCAGCGTTCTTCTCCAAGAGCCTGCCGATAATCGAGGGGCCGTGGAATATGTCGGCTGTCCCGGACCTCGCTTATCCCGATACACGCGGGGACCGCCCGCCTGATTTCGAGAAGCACCTCCAGTACAACAGAGCCCTGTTCAAGGCCGCGATACTCCATGCCGACGTTCATCGGCGACTGGCAGAGGTTCAGCAATTGCTCGCACCGCCAGACATCCTCAAGACTCCTTACATCGAAGGGCTCGTCCAAATGGAATTAGCCCAAATGACCTCCAATCCAAGGAGATTGGTTCAATGAACTTCGAAGAAAAGCTGAACGAAGTCGTCAACAGCTTCCTCCGAGAGGAGGGTCTCGACGGAATCATCAGCGCATTGGAGCTGAAGCTGATCGAGTTGCGTGTGCAGGAGCGCGAAGTGACCTGCGTCCTCGTCACCGGTCCGATTGGAACGATGGCACTACCAGACTAACCGGACTGGATTTGAACGAGCAGACCTTCCTCCTCACTCCCGTTCTGGCGGCATTTGATTGCCCTATCGCCCTGCGGGCACCTTGGCCAGGTATGGAGATGCGAGAGCGATATCCGCGGCGCAGTCGGCGCCGGCAGGGAATGTGAGGACGATCTGCATGTTGATCGCCGTGACGGGCGCCGCCAGCGTGGCCACACTCGGAATTCGGATCACACCCGAAAGCGATTCATTGTTGGGGATGAGCGTATTGGCGGGGATGCTGGGGATGGGCATCGAGACTGTGGTGCCGGCAGTAGCGGCGATGAGACCGAGGTTCTTCGTAGCTTTCAGGACAAAGTCCCACCAGACGTCGTAGAGATCGCCGGCGGCCGCCCCCGGGAAGTTGACGTTGTTGCGGAACGTCACCGACGCCGGCCCTGCGTGCGCGTTGGTCCCAGATACAACAATTCGCTGCGCGTTCCGGCCATTCAATGTGCTCTTGGAGCCCACAACCCTCAGCCCGGAGCCGGCGGTCATGTCCAAGGTCCACTGGTCTGCGACGACACCGGTGGCACCATTCGACAACGCACCCTGCGTCCCATTCAATTGCGGATTGTCGGCCACCAGCATGAGGCTTTGCGGATCGAACGAATGCGCAATTGGCGTGTCGGTCGTGACCAGCGAATTGAGCGCATCGCCGACCGCATTGCCCACGACGATTGCGCCAAGATAGTTCGGGTGCAGCCCAGTATCCTTCGCGGAATTGGTGATCGTCATCCTAGTCGGATCGAACTGCGACTCGACGTCAACGACAGTCACATCCGTCTGCGCGCGGATCATATCGTTGAGGGCAAGACGGTCGGCTTCACGCTGCGCCCCCCGGGCCTTAAAGACAGGGTCGATGCGCGGCAGGACACACACGTTCACCACGTGAGCGCCGACCGCTAGATATGCCCCAATACAAATCCGGATGTTCCTGAAAATGGTCTGTACGGTATCGCTTGTCTCGCCGAGGTCATTGGTGCCGGCGAGCAGAACAACGACCTTGGGCTTCGTAGCGTTGACCTGTGCGGTTTCCGTGGTTGACGCCATCTGCGCCGCAGTCTCGCCACCGACAGCCTCGTTGTAACCGATCGGAGCGTAGAAGCGCCCCAGCGAACGCATCAGAGCGAACTCGATAAACGTCGGGCCGTTGCTGCCCTTCGTGATACTATCGCCTTCGAAGCAAATGCGGGAGTGCAGTGGGAGGCCGGCGTCTGGTATGAACGAGATGTCCGCTCCCGAAACGCCCTTCACCGCATCGATAGACGAAGTCGGCACGTCGTCGGAGACGCCGTTGATTGAGATTGTTCCAGTCATTGGCCTGCCTTTCAGTGTCGGCGATTGGGTCGTGTTTCGGCCTTGCGATGCGCGCCGGGCCCGGTTCAATGTCGGCGCGGTAGCTCAGAGCGGGAGCTTCCCAGTCGGTCCGCCGGTGAGGGCGCGGGTCACATCGCACTCCTGCTCGCGCAATGCGATCAGCTTCAACTCCAGTGCGCCGATGATTCCGTCGAGACTTTCCTCAACGAGGAAACGACTGACGATCTCATCCAGCTTTTCTCCGAAGTTCAGAAAATGGCCCTCCTTCGCATCGGCAGCCATTTTGGACAGTTCAATCTGAACGAGCCGATCGATGGCAGGATTCTGGAGGACGCGAGGCGGCTCGAGCAACTGCTGAACCTCTGCGAGTTTGCAATGAACAGCGGGATGGCGAATTGCGGCCTGAAACAGGGCTTTGTTGTATTGGAGCTGGCTCTCGAGATCGGCCGGCCGGTCGCCGCGCGTCTTTGGATAGGCCAGATCCGGGACTGCCGACATGTTCCATGTCGCGTCGAGCAACGGCAAGGTCTCCGAAAAGAACAGTTGCGCGAGTTCGGCAAACGGATCGGGCTCGGCCGCCCGTCCCTTCAGGATCTGGTTCAGAAGGCGGGCTTCCTGCGCCGCCACGCTCATGCCCTGGCCGTAGACGGGATTGAAGCGGCAGATCGAATCACCGATCGGAAGCAGAAGGCGCGGAAATGCGCCCAGCCGATCGAAGCGGCGCCATACGCTGGCCTGGAAGGCATAGCGCTCGAATTCGCCGTTCCGCTCGGCATGCTTGATGGCGTTGTAGATCGTCTGCGTTTCGAGCGTCCGGGCATAATCCATGAATCCTTCCGGCTCGTCTGGCGCCTGTTCCCCACACTGTCCCGCGAGCGTCATAAGCCATCGGTTACCTTCGATCGGCATCATATAGCCGCCGTGGGTGCGTTCCGGCGCGTGCGGCCAGGTGGCCACGCCTCTCCAATCGGTGGGTGCATCCTGGGGAATGACGAAACTCGTCGTCGTATAGTGGAGATCGATGCCGATAGCGATTTCATCCGGCGCCGGCTGGCCGGATGAACGAAGCAGTCCCAAGGTTGGCGCAGCGCGTCCGGAGGCGTCGACAACGAGATCGGCGGCGAGGATTTCCCGCCTCCCATCGGCATCTTCATACGCGACGCCTGTGACCATCGTGCCGTCAGGGACAGTGGTAATCTCGAGCACCCGGCACTCCGGCCGTATCGTCACATTGGCTATCCTCTCGACCTGTCGACGCGTGACCAGCTCGATCAGCGGACGCGATGCGCAATGGATGAACCAGCCGAAATCGCGTGGCGGGAGCGGACCGAGACCCGGGATCTCCATACGTATGTCGCGCGCCATTCGAAGCGGCACCGAACCGGCATTAGTCAGGTCTCGCTCGAAGTGTGGAAACAGATCAGTCAGCGCGCGCTGGCCGCCTGGCAACAAAACGTGGAGATGCCGGGATTGCGGCGTGCCCGTTCGCGGCACCGCCTGACTTGGCAGGCGGTCGCGCTCAAGCACGATCACCCGTTCGAAGTGATCGGCCAGCGCGCCGGCCGCGGCCAAGCCACTCATGCCCGCGCCAATCACTACAGCCTGCTTACCGATCGTTTTGCCTGCCATCGGAGTCCTCTTCTCATCCACGCAGTAGAGCCGCGGTATGAAGGAGACGACGGGGTTACGGCGTGATTTCAGCGCGGATAAAGCACGTTACGTCCGTAGCGTCCCGATCGTCTTTGACGGTCAACTGTGTTGTGGGCAACCCAAAGGCGCTCACGCCTGATCTGCAGGGCTCAGTGAATGCGCTCGACAACCGCATCGAACACATATCCGAAGCCCGACTCCGTTTTGATCAAGCCTTTGGGTGCGCCGCCTTGCTGAAGAGCTCGCCGAAGCCGCATGACCCGAACATCGATACACCGATCGAATACATCCTCGGATGCTTGTATGGCGCGCAACAGGTAGCTGCGTGATAGCGGTCTGCGGGGCGCGTCAAGAAACGCAATCAGCAGAGCGTAGGTGGAGCGATATAACCGAACCGGATGGCCCGCGGGATCAATCAGGCGACTGTCGGAAAGCGTTAGCGTCCAGCCGCTGAACCTGTAAGCTCCTCGCTCTTGTCGTCCGGCCTGGAAACGAGCCAATTTCTGGCGCCTTTCTATGGCTCGCGCATGCGACCAAAGTTCATGCAGATCGAATGGCTTGAGGATGTAGCCATCTGCGCCGAGCTCTAACGCGAGGATGCGGTCGGTCGGTGTCAAGTTGCGGCCCGTCACAAGAACTGGAATATCGGAAATTGACCTCACCCTGCGGAGGCGATCGAGGCCATTGCCGCCGGAGGGCTCTATGTCCAGGACGATCAGGCTCCAGTGACCATGATCGACCAGAGCCAGCACCTCTTCGGACGGGGACACTGCCTGCGCGTGCCAGTCGCGGGCAGACAGGAAACTTACAAGCTGTTGTGCCAATGATCGATCTTCGTCAATGATCAGGACTTCGCCGATGCTCCCGGCGGGAGACTGTGAAGCCTCGACCATCGGCTTTCCCGCCGTTCTTGACCTTTCGTGTATCTCAAACCGGAGCATCGTTACGGGCCCTTTGTCCTGTTGTTGAGCTCCCCGGCAAGGCGCATTGGCGATAAGCAGGCTCACGCAATGACCATGCGAGAAGATGATCTTCGAGTGCCCGGCTGTGTTTTCGCTGGGGGCACGCGCCGCGCGTTTGTCGCAAGCAAGGCCTGGTCGATCGTCAGGTTACTGAGCGATGGCGGCTGCCAGGATCTGCTGCAGTCTCTCTCCATAGGGCGGCCGGAAGATTTCTGCGGCGCTGTCGGATTCGCCCTGGCGGTAAATCGCCCGCGCATGGCTGAACGTATGAAAGCCGGCCTTTCCGAAATAGCATCCCATTCCGGAGGCGCCTACGCCGCCAAAAGGCATATCGGCTCCGAACATATGGACCATGACGTCATTTATGGTGACGCCGCCAGACGCGGTACCGTCTAGAACCTTGCGCCCTTGCTGGTCATCCGCTCCGAAATAGTAGAGCCCAAGGGGATGGGGTCGTGACCGGATGAACGCCAGCGCCTCGTCGAGATGATAGTATCCTACGATCGGCAGCACGGGACCGAAGATCTCTTCACGCATTGCCATCATGTTATCGTTGACGTTCAACAACAGCGTGGGCGCCAATCGTCTTCCGTCGTTCGCCTTGCGGGCCGGGAGCGCCTCGATGACTTCGGCGCCGTTCGCACGCGCATCCGCAATCATTGCCTCAAGACGACGATAGTGCCTGTCGCTGATGATCGACGTGTATTCGTTGGAGTCGACCCCTTGGGGAAACATCTGCTCGACAGCCGCCACGCACGCCGCAGCGAATTCGCGTTCGAGCGCCCGAGGAACGAGCGCATAATCTGGAGCGAGGCAAACCTGACCGGCATTTCTGGTCTTGACGGCCATTATCCGCCTGGCTGCTTCGGCAAGATCGAACTGCTCAGTGACGATAGCCGGCGACTTTCCTCCGAGTTCGAGAGTGACCGGCGTCAGATTGCTGGCCGCGGCTCTCATGACGTGCTTCGCCACGGAAGCTGAACCGGTGAAGATGAGGTGGTCCAGGGCGGACGCAGCGAATATTTCGCCCTCTTCTGCCGCGCCTTGCACGACGGTGACTTCGCTCGGTGCGAACCGATCGGCAACGAGTTCCGCCAGAAGTGCGGATGTTACCGGCGTAAGCTCGGATGGTTTGATAATGGCGCGATTTCCGGCTGCCAAGATCGCGGCCAGCGGGCCAAAAACTGTTACAATTGGAAAGTTCCAGGGACCAATGACGCCGACGACGCCTCGCGGCGTGTACTCGACCCGCGCTCTCGCATCCGGCGTCATGGGCGTATATTGTTCGGGCTGAAGCCAGCTCTCGAGATTTGTTGCCGCGTAACGCAGCGCGCCGAGAGCGCCAAGCAGCCCGATTCGGGTCTCGTCGTGGCTTCGATGACCAAAATCCCGCGAGAGCGCGTCAGCGATGCGATCCTTGTTCTCGGCCAACAGAGCCGCCGTACGCTGTAGCCGCCCAAGCCGAATTTCCGCCGTCGGGAACCCGTCGCGCAAATAGGCACTACGCTGCAACTTGATCAGGGCGTCGAGATTGGCTGCGAAGGCGCTTATATCGGTCATGGTTTGCTCCGGTTAGCTTGCCGATCGAACGGCTTTGACTCGCTCTGTCCGCGGCGATGGGCCGGTTGCGACTGACGAGTTGAACCTTGCCGGAGGTCTTAGGGTTTCTCACGCGCGCTCCGCTTGCTGCGAGGTGCACGTTGTTGACACAGCGTGCATTTCGCAGGGACGCGCAACCGATCTCGAGACCGGCCTTTAGGTCAGCGCTTCAAGTTGCGGAGATCACGCGGCGAGATGTCATAGCTCGCCTTGAACGCATGACTGAAACTAGTGCCGTCTGAAAAGCCGTTCCTGAGCGCAATTTCGGTGATGCTCATGTCAGGGACATTCAAAATTTCCGCCCGCGCGCGCTCAAGACGCTGCTGCTTGATAAAATGCGCTGGCGTCACTCCAATCCGACCGAATGTATTGTACAGAGATCGCCTCGAAAGACCTAGATCACGCGCCAGTTGAGCCGGACCATAACTCTCGTCGGAGATGTTTTGTGCAACCATCACACGCGCGCGAAGAACGATTGGTGGCAGTGGTCGGTCGAGCGAGCATCCGGCTCCAGGGCCAAGCGAAAGAAGCGCGATATCGATCAGAGATTCAACGGTTAACGTGTCTGCGGCAGAGCGATGCCCGTGCCATAGCAGCGCCTTCGATCCTCCAGCGGCAGCAGCAAGCGGCCCGCTGGAAGCGTGGGGTGTTCCCATCTTCTCATGCACCGTCTCTTGCCACGAACGCTTCGACATTGGATCGAAGAATAGTACAAGTCCCTCGTAGCCTTCATCCATCTCGAGATGGTAGGTCCAGGCCATCGAGGTGATCAGCATCTCACCCGGCTGCAACGCGAACGATCGGTGTGCATCCTCGTATCGCATTGTCCCCTTGAGCTGCCAAATAAGCTTGAAGTAGGCACCAAAACCGGCCTGCTTCGCTTTCTTACCCGAGGCCTCGACTATCGTCTGCGGGGTCAAAAGATGCGCAATGGAATGAGCTTCGATCCGTCGGGACAAGATCGAGCGACGAACGCTGTCGTTTCGGAGCGCAACCGACAGATTCGGGAAGGTTCGGTCGGCCTGCGCGAGGGCTTCCCCGCTGGAGTAACGGCAGGAGGGCGCGCCTACGGAGTTGGAGGAAATCATTGGATAATCGACGCCATTAATGCCTGTGGTTGAATTAGGCCTCTATTTCTCTATTTCAAGTATTCGACCCGTCCCAGCGGCGTTCCGTTGCAATTGTAACAAACAATGCGGCGCCAGTTGTTCGCGTGACAAATGTGTCACCGCGGTGACAAAATTCGAAACACCGAAATCGCGCCGTAACGAAGCCTATGTAGTGCCCTCCCAATTCAACAGCACGGGCAAGTGGGCAAGTGATGACAGGAAGCGATACGCACGACGTCCGCTGGTCGATCGAACCGATTACCGCGATCGCGAAGCCAAGCTGTGCGGTGGACGTGATGCCCTGCGCCGTCCCAACGCTCCAGAGCTTCAGAGCCCGCCACATCAGATCCACTCTCGGAAATTAACCAGTGGCACTATTATTACGGCTGTTTGCCCTGGTGGCGTTTGCGCTTCTGCCTGGAATCGCAATCCAATTGTACAATGAGTTTGACCTCCGTTTCTCGCGCCAAATGGAAGTGCAAGAACTGGTACTTGGTCTCGCCAGGCTCGCCGCTGCCGAGCAGCAGCAGATCATCCAAGGAATTCGCCAGACGTTGATCGCGCTTTCAGAGCTTCCCGCGATAAAGGCGAAGGACGCCCGCGGATGCGAGTCCTACCTCTTCAGGATGAGACAGCGATACCCGGAGTTCATCGATTTTATCGTGGTCGACATGAATGGCGATTCTTTCTGCGACTCCAATAGCGAATATAAGCCCGCGACCGCCACCGGTCGCGCCTACTTCGCCAACGTCCTGAAAACCGGCAAGTTTACAGTCGGAGAGTTCGCCCACGGCCGAGGGACAGGCCGCAACATCCTTCACTTTGCACTGCCATTCTACGGCGACGATGGACAGATGGGCGGCGTCGTAATAGCCGCCCTCAGCCTCGATTGGCTGGCTCACTATCTCGCGCAAAAAGGCACGCCGCCGGGCGCTGCCCTCGCCATTCGAGACCGCAACGGCACGTACCTCGCACGCTATCCTGGTAACGACCAGTTCGTCGGCCGGAGAATAGCAGGTGACCGTTACTTGCACTCGGATCATTGGGGCACAACAACCGCGCGCGACATTGACGGCGTCGAGCGGATCGTAGGCTATACGGCTCTGCAAGCAGACTCCGGCGAGATCTTTATCACCTTCGGTCTCGACAAGACGCTGGCCTTCAGTCAGATTCAACGGCGTACGCGGCTAGGCATCCTTCTGATTGCCCTGGGCACATCGGTGGTGCTGGCATTGACATGGTTTGGCGCCCGTCGGTTTATCCAGCATCCGCTGGAGCAATTGGTTGATGCTGCCAACCAGTGGCGCCTTGGCGATTATGCGCGCCGCGTGCATATCCCGGACAAAGGATCGGAGATCACCCGGGCCGCCGACGCATTCAACACCATGGCCGATGCGCTCGCGAATCGCGAACATGAGCTGCACGATGCCAAGGAGAAAGCCGAGCAGGCAGCCACCCGGATCACGACGATATTTGAGAGCACCACCGACTGCGTCCTCATTGTCGATACAGAATGGCACATCACTTATCTGAACGAACGGGCAAAAGCGCAGCTGGCAGTAGGAGACGATATAATCGGAACGAATCTGTGTGAGACCTTTCCGGATTGGATCGACGAGGACCTTTCGGCCAAGGCACATAAGGTGATGTCAGAACAGCGCTTCGCGTCCGTCGAAACGTTTTTCCGGGACGTCTGGTACGCGGTCAATACCTTCCCGTCCGGCGAAGGCATTGTCCTCTTGTTTCGAGACATCACCGAACACAAGCTCGCCGTCGAAGCACGTCGCCTGATGGAAGAACAACTTCATCAAAGCCAAAAGATGGAGGCGGTCGGCCAGCTCACAGGGGGCGTTGCCCACGACTTCAACAATTTGCTAATGGTGATTACCGGCAATCTCGAACTTATCGAGAGCCGTACGGCAGACGACGGATGTACCCAGAGACTCGCGATTGCGGCGCGGAAAGCCGCTGATCGGGGCGCAAGCCTGACCGCGCAGCTCCTCGCCTTTTCCCGACGGCAGAAGCTGAACCCGAAGACCATTCACATAAGCGCTCTCATTCGGGATTTTCAGGGGCTGCTCCTGCGCGCGCTCGGAGACGGGTGCAAGGTCGACCTCGTCGCGGAAGATCAACTGTGGCCGTGCCATGTTGACCCGGCCCAGCTGGAGACAACGCTCCTCAACCTGGCGCTGAATGCGCGCGACGCCATGCCGGACGGCGGCAAACTGAAGATCGAGGCACGAAACGTAACCCTCGACGACGACGCCGTTGCCGGTGTCACGCCCGGATCGTACGTCAAGCTCTCCGTCACCGACACGGGCTGCGGCATGCCCCAAGAGACGCTGGATCGGGTGTTCGAACCGTTTTTCACCACGAAGGAAGTCGGGAAGGGAACCGGGCTCGGCCTCAGCATGGTCTATGGGTTCGTCCGGCAATCTGGCGGACATGTCGCCATCGAAAGCACGGTCGGGGTTGGAACCACGGTCAGTCTCTATCTACCCAGATCCACCCAAGCGTCGGATGTGGGAATTGATGTCAAACCACAGGACGTAGCGGCAGGGTCAGGCCGGATCCTCATGGTCGAAGATGATTACGATGTCATGGACGTCACATCAGCAATACTGAGAGGGCTGGGTTATGAAGTCCTCTGCGCGCGAGATGGCGCCGACGCCATCCAGATATTGCGGGATGACACGAGGTTCGATCTGCTGTTCAGCGACGTCATGATGCCCGGAGGCATCAGCGGCATTGAACTGGCCCGGGAAGCCAAGCAGCTCTGTAGAGGCATCAAGATTCTGCTGACTTCGGGCAATGCGGCAGACGCATTGTCTCGGCATGGGGCAGAGGGCGAGTTTCCCGTTATTGGCAAGCCCTTCCGGCGTGCGGAGCTGGCGCAACATCTGCATATGGTTATGGCGACGGCCTGAAGTCATTTCCCGCCCGCTGCTGTTGCGGCCTCAGCGAGACGCGCCACTACGCGAGCAGCGGCGAGGGGTGCGGCTCGCCATTCTTCCCGGGCGCGGTTTCGGGTATCAAGACAATCGCGACAAGCCCGACGACGTTAGCACAAAGAAGATACCACGCCGGAGCCAGTGCATTTCCGGATATGTGGATCAGCCAGGTGATGATCAGTTGTGCGGTGCCACCGAAGCACGCGATCGCGACAGCATAAACCGTGGCGAATACCCCGCCCCGGATCTCCTGAGGGAGCGCTTCCGTGAGCATGGCATAGATGGCGCCAGACGGTAGCGAGCCGATCAACGTCAGCATGCTGAAGCCGCCGAGCAGCGAGGCCGGACCAGGCGACCGAACTATCCACATAAAGACCGGGTAGCTCAGCACGAGCATGGCAAGCTGTGGCCAGATCATCACCGGCTTGCGCCCGAAACGGTCCGCGAGCAGCCCACCGAGCAGGGTGCTTCCGGTGCCGAGACCGATACCAACCAGACCAGTGGCGAAAGCCAACGACGACTCTACGTGCAGCGTGTTCTGCGCGAAGGTCGTGATGTAATGCGCGCCATACGTGGCGATGGTGCCGCTTGCGAGAATCATCAGGGCCAGCGCAATGGTTCTCAAATGGCCGCGCGCGAGCGCGAGATGACCCGGCTTCTGCGGACCACCAAGCTCGCGCGAGCGCCGGTCCACCGTCTCGGGCAGACCCCGGCGAATCCAGAAGCCGAACGGCAGGCTGACGGCGCCTATCAGAAATGCGATCCGCCAACCATATGCCTCCAGCGCGTCGGCCGTCATGGTCTTGCTGAGAATCACGCCGACCAGTGCACCACACGTGGCGGCGACCTGCTGGCTGGTAGGCTGCCACGACACCGCAAAAGCCCTTCGGCCGGGCGGAGCGATTTCGATGAGATAGGCGGTGGTCGGACCAACCTCACCGCCCAAGGCAAAGCCCTGCACCAGACGAGCGACAATCACGATGATCGGACCCGCCATGCCAATCGTGTTTTTGGACGGCGTTAGCGCGAGAGTGAGAATGGCGAGACCCATCAGCGCGAAGCTCAAGAGCATTGCCGGCCTGCGGCCGGCCCGATCGGAATAGATGCCGAGCACGATTCCGCCAACCGGCCGCGTGACGAATCCCGCGCCAAAGGTCGCCAGCGATAGCATCAGGCTGCTATACTCGCTCTGCGCCGGAAAAAAGTTGTGGCCGATCTGAATCGCGAAGAAGCCATAGACGATGAAGTCGTAGAATTCGAGCATGTTGCCAATTGTAGCCCCGAAGGCGGCGCGCCTGAAGTCGACATTGTCCCGACCTGCAAAGTCCTGCATCAACCTCATCCCCATCACTCAATCCATCGGATCGATTCACGTCCCATCGCCCTTAAGGGTCACGCCAGTCGCAGTCGAATGTCATTCCCGTCTAACCGCAATCGCACTTGCGGAGCGTGCCTGCATGCGATTCGAGTCGCCTCGGACATTTGTTTCCTTGCCATCAGCTTGGCCGCTTCTCCATCCTTCTGCAGCTCCTCGACGGCCCCTAACCCATCAAGCGGAGTATGATACTTTCGGTGCCTTCTTATCGAGAAATGCGCGAAGCCTCCGCTTAGCCTCTTCCTCTGCTGCGGTGGCGGTGAACATCAGGCTCTCAAGCAGCGATCCCGCTTCCGGGTTGGCACGTGCTATGAGCGGTAGTGCCCTTATGATCGCGAAGTTGGTCACCGGCAGGTTCGCGGCGGCGCGCTTCGCCAATTCCAACCCTTTCGTCAGTCCTTCGCCAGACTCGACGAGGTACTGCGACAAGCCTATGGCCTCACCCGCCTCCGCGCCGTAAGTGCGTCCGGTCAAGATCATGTCCATCATCCGCGGTACACCGATCAACCGCGGTATCCTTACTGACCCGGCTCCGCCAACGAAGATGCCGCGCGTACCTTCTGGCAGGGCATAGAACGCTCCGCGCTCGGCAACCCGGATATGCGCGGCCGCTGCGAGCTCCAGTCCTCCGCCGACGACGGCGCCGTGCAGCACAGCGATAACCGGCACGCGACTGCGCTCGACCCGATCAAAGGCGCGATGGTACTCTTGCGAACCGAGAAGAGTGGATGAGCCCGAGATATCGGCGATCATAGCCAGATCAGCGCCTGCGCAAAAGTGATCTCCGCGGCCGTGAATGACCACAGCCTGGATGCTGGACGGCAGATCGCTGAAGAAACGATCGATGCCACGAATTGTCTCAGCGTCCAGCGCATTACGCTTGTCTTGCCGCGATAGGCAAAGCACCGCAACGTTGCCATGCAAGTCGACTGACAACGAACGGGGCAGATCGAACTGCGTTGGATAAGTCACGTCGGCGATCTCCTTCCAGGAATGGCACGACTCACGAGCGATGGAGCCTTAGCGCCGCGTTGCGTTTCGGCGCCGGGCAACATGGTTGCGTAGGACGTCGCCAGCCTGCGTCACTTGTTCGAATCCATCCCGACACTCTCGTTGGAGATCGACCTCCAAACGCGGAACATTCTCGCCGCAATCGGCACGAGATAGACGGTCCACCAGGGATAAGGATCAAAGCCGAGCAGCGCTGTACCGACGGTCCGTGCGACGATCGGAGCAGTGTTGAGGGCACGGACCACGTTGGGCATTTTCGCTCGCGCAATCGCGCCGTCGAAGGGCTCGCCGACCACGGCGACAGAGGAAATTTCGGTTGCCGACGTTCCGGCCCCTCGGAGCACACAGATTGGCGGGCGCTGCCGCACTGGACGCGAACGCATACTGTCGACGCGCACAAGGATTGAGCCAAACCACTCGATCGGCTTGCGGCGAAGGCGATCCGATCCCTGCCGGTACGGAAGGAGCGGCGCGCCCAGGCAGAAAAGGTCGACGCTCATCGCCAGGCTCGCGTCCGCCGGAATCACACCGAGGCCGCCCGCTGCTGCCAACAGACTCGACAAGATCGTCTCAATGAACGCCGGTGAGTAAGAGAGACGATCAAGCAAGAATGGAAGTGCGGACGAGTCGGGATGATTGCGCACAGCAGGAATTCTCCTTCAGTCGATCGCAGCGCTGGAGCTGTGCCGCCGGTCAATGCGTTCTGCGGTGTCCACGATCGCGACGATTTGGTAATTCATCGGCCGGGCCGTTCTTCACGTACGTCAGATGACCTCTTGACGCTGTTGTTCCAGGGGTTGCTGTCTCGCTTCACAACCGGCGGCGGCGATCAATTCCATCTGTTCAACAAGGTCAGACGCTTCGATCTCTGACTTGATCGCGTCGCCTACACGACGGGCCGCAATCTTGAACTGCGGTTCGGCGATCAGCCGCTTGATGGCCTCCGCTATCTCTGCCTCCGACGCTGTCGGAGGCAATTGAAGCCCCGCCCCTCTCGCTTCGACTCGCGCAGCATTGGCCAACTGATCCCATGCCTTCGGCAGAATGAGTTGCGGCAAACCGTTAATCAGGGAACGGTTAACTGTCCCGTGCCCGCCTTGCGATATCACGAGCGAGACCTCGTTCATGAGGAGGTCGTGGGAAGCGCCGCGGAGCACATGTACATTTCTCGGAGCCCGAAGCTCGGCGACATCCAGACTTGGCTCCGTCGTGACAACAGCGCCGATCCCAGCCGTTGCAGCGGCGTCGATCGCACGCTGAAACATATCGCGCTGCCCCTGCACACGCGTGCCACAAGCAATCAACGCGCGATGGTGATCCGACTGTGTGGGTCGAGGCGCCTGCCACGGCTGCGACCAGTTCGGCACGTCAAGCAACGGTCCCACGTAGCAGCAATTGTTCGGCAGAGAACCCGCCTGAAAATCGAAAGCCTGACTCGTCGCTACCAGAAGCCGATCCGCGCGATCGAATAGTTGCATGATATCGTCAAGCGCCGGAAGACCGAGCTCAATGCGGACGTCGTTGAGCATCGGAAGTGAGGAATTCATCGCCATGGACCAAGCGGCATTGACGGTCTCAACGTCAGCACGTTCGGCCGGCATCTTCGCTTGACCCAATCCGCCGACCGCGGGCGGCGTCCCTGGAAGGGTCCGAATGCTGACACGAGGCGAGAGAAACGCGAGAGGCACACCAGATGCTTCCGCCCCGACCGCAACACCAAATAGAATGTCGAGGCTGAGAACGGCATCCGTCGGCATGCGGCGGATCTCGTCTGTTACGTCCGCGGCGTAAGCCGAAGCAGGGGTAAACAGGACCTTGCGCACCCAGTCTTTCAGAGCCGAAAAATCTGTCGCATCAACGGCCTCCTCGACCGGTGCATGGCGCCACGTGACGACCTCGAAACCCGCGGCCTCGACTTCCGCACGCATCGGCGCATCGGCCATGACACGGACATGATGTCCACTCTCACGCAACATCCGTCCGGCAGTGAGCAATGGGCCCAGGTTTCCCAAGCTGCCCCATGAGGCCAGCAGAAAACGGTACGACATGACGGAAACCTTTCGTCCCGGTCGCGAACTCGTTGTTGCGATCCCTCCTCTGCCACCACGTCGGGCTATGGATGGATGCGTCGGCCTTCGCTTCCCGCGCGCCATGGCAAGAATTGAGGCATGGGCGTTACCATGCGATGTCTTCCCGGAGAGGAATGGTTACGGCTGTAAGCGGAACATCCTGAACATGTCGCGCTCATATGGTTCGCAATTCTAGAGCGCGATGAGATGCGGTCGAATTGCATCCGCGCTCGCTGCCGGGTTCGCGTTCCCGCTTGCGAGGGAAGGCTGGGGCGGGGTCTCTCCGTGATTCACGCCGTCCGACCGTGGGAAGAGAGTCCTCACCCGGCGCTTACGCCATAGCCGAAGCTTCGCTTCGGCGTTCTTAAGAACGGCCGCCATAGGCGGCCTACGCCTTTCCCGCAAGCGGGAGCGTGAACGGCGTAGCCGGTTAAACCAATCTCCTGCCCCTTTGGTCTGATGACGCAGTCGCTAAAACTTGCGACGCATCCACCAGACCACATAGGCATCGATCCGCTTCAGGTGCGCGAACACACGACCCGATGAATCGTTCAGCGGAGCTCTACGGGCCAATGAGCTGGCCCAGCCTGCTCTTCTCGCGATCGGTCAGGTTCTTCTGCTGTTCTTCGGTAAGCTCTCCGTTGCCGATCACGCGGAAGCCGCTCGTGGCATCATAGCCTTGCCTGCTATCGCTTCGTTGTTGGCGTTTGTCGTCCTGTTGCTTGTCGGGCGCTCCATCGTCGCCATTCCCGCCGCCGCCATAGCCGAGGAATTCCACGATGATGAGAGAGGGACGATCGTTGTTGCCGGCCTGCGTCGGCATCGTCGTTTGCTGGGTGGCGGCGGAAGTGTTGGATGCGGTCATCAGCGCGCCCACGGGCGGCCCCTGCACCGTCGGGATGCCCACAGAAATACCCTGAACCTGGATGTTACTGGCGTTGAGAATCTGCAGCGCCTGCAGCGTGACATTCCCCGACACGCGGATACCAGCCTCGCCGGCATCAATCGTGCCGTGCGGAGCAAACAGATCGACATCACCCGGCAGCACGCCCGGAACCCCGATCAGCGTTGCAATGCCCGCCCCCGTCTGCGGCGTGACCGGCGCCTTGGTGATGTTGCCATAGGCATCCACCGTAACTTGCGGTGGCGAAGTGACGAGCGACGTCTTCTTTCCTTTGCCGGCGTTGAGATCGCCATTGGTCGAGAACATCAGGATGTCGCCGCCCAATTCGGTGAATACGCGCGATTGCGCAACGACGACGCTTCGATCGGTGACGATGTTGACGTCGCCGCCGCGCAGCGTCAGCAAGCCGGGTCGTGCGGTGTCCTTTTGGCCGGTCAAGTCTGGCGTCTGGTTCTCGAAACCGAGCGTCACGCCGCCTCCCGGAGCCATGATGTTGATATCGCCGCCCGCCTCGGTGCGGATGCGCGACAGGCCGTAGAGCGACAGATTGCCGTTGTATGCGGCGGTCGGCGTGCCGATGGTGCTTCCAGGGAACAGGGTTTGGATAGCTTTGTACGCACGATCGTAGCCCCTGCCTCCGGCTCCATTTCCGTTTGCGGCCGCCCGCCCGCCGGCCTTCAGTTCGGCGAAGTAGACCCGCTCGATGAACGGCATTTGCTGAGCGGGCGAGAGCCTACGGAAATCAGCCAGCGCCTGCTCGCTTGACAGAACCGGATTGCCTTCGCGCTGGCGCATATGCTCAGTGAGTTCGTCGGAATAGCCTTTCAAGACGGAGCCGGCATTGGCTGGCTCCAAGTAGGCTGCGATGAAAGCAGCAATATCCGGTCCATCCTTGCCGACGCCCACAGCAACAGAAATGGAGGCGCCCGTCGGCGACAACCGGTTGTTGTCGGCATTGCCGAGGCTACTGATACCGGTGCTGGACAGTCCCGGATCGACGGAAGACCTTACGCTCAGATCACGGCCTGCCTGGATCTCCAGCGCGCCCGGACCGCCGATGCGAACATTCATGCGTGTATAGGATACATTGTAGAGATCGGTAATGTCGCGCCCGGCGGCAATGAGCGATACATCGTTCGCATGGTTATTCTGCAGGCCGAACACCGGACCGGCGACGTCGCGGCCGGCATGGATGCTGGTCTGCTTGCCGAACGCGAACATCACGCCGGCAATATCAGTGTCCGAATAGAGATGGTTGCGGCGCGGATCGTCCGGTTGAACGACATTGTAGATGTTCGTTTTGGCCGGCACCCTGAACGTGTCGTAGACGTTCATGATCGTGCCGACGGAATAGTAGGTTGGCGATGTAGCGTCCCCGCCGATCAGTGCCCCGGTTGCGCTGAATCCGAAATTGGAGATCGCTTGGCCCGCGAGAAAGTCAACCTGCCCTGTCGCGCTGGGCAGCCCGACCATGACGCCGCCTTGGACACCTGAATACCTGCCGCCCTTGATCCAGCCCGTTGGCGTCACCGCGGTGATATTGGCCGGCACGTAATCGCCGCTGATCGTGAGATTGCCGCCGAGCGCGAACATCTCGATCGCCGAATTCGAAGTTTGGGTCGTGAAGAAGCCGTACGGCACAGGCGCCGCGTCCGAGTAGCCGGCATAGAGGTTGCAGACGAATAAATCGCAGCCCGCCAAACCCATCGGTGCGAGACGACCAGGTCCGGCATTGGGGTTGTAGCCCTGCTGAATTCCAGCACGCGTGGGATCACCGATCTGAACGCTCTGCGTACGATCGGACGTCACGGTGACTTGTGCGTCCCCTACCAGGACATTCACGGCACTGGTCGACGAACTGACTATGGGATTGGGCGGCGGAGGAGTGACCCCGAAATCCTGTGCGTGGATTTCTCCCGCGCCCCTGCCGATCAGGATATTGGACTTGTCCAGAAGCGTGCCGACATCGACCCTGACGCTGCCACCGCCGGTGACGACAGCGTCCGCCAGGCTCGTCCCCGTGACAGGCAAGCGGCCGGTCGTGGGCACGCTGACATCGACGTTGACCATTTTGCCGCCGACCATCACCGAGGCGTTGCCGCCACCCAGCGCACCGAGGCCACGGAATGCGGCGACGCTGGGAGCGCCGTCGCCGGCCGCGTAAGACTGGAAATAGGTGCCGAAATTGATGAACCAGGTGCCGTTGATGCGGCCCTGACCGGACGGACTGGGCTGCCCCATCGTCCATAGCCAGAACGTGTCGACCTCGCTCGCAGCACTGCCATTCTGGCCGTTGGGAGAAAGGACCGAGCTACCCGTGAGGTCGCCCTGGGCGACAACCCGCAAATTTCCGCCGCCGACGGGATAACTCGGATAGAGCGCCGTAGGATAAATCGTATCCCAGCTTGTACCGGACTGCGTGGCATAATCCCAGGTCTGATAGCCGAGATAGGTCCGGCTCATCGCCCCTGCCAATGCCGACTGGATCGTCTGGCGCACCGGCGGGGTAAATCCGGCCACCGGACCTGATTGATATCCCGCGGTGTAGATGCCGAACGGAGTCGTGATGACGATGTCGCGGCCGGCGGCCAGGTCGAGATCGCCTGACCCGGTTCGCAGCACGCTCGCGATCGGATATCCGCCTGCGTCATTGTGTGGGTCGTCGAACACGATCGAGCCTTTGCCCGCCGCAAGACTTGACTTCGGCAGCAAGCTGTTGGGATCGGCGCTCGCCAGATTGGCCCCCGCCGTCAGACGCAACGTTGCCGAGCGAGCGCCTTGCGCGAGCAGTGGAGCAATCGCGAAGATATTGCCGTCCGGCGAAGCGACAGGGCTGTCAAAGCCGTCGCTCAAGCTGCCGTTCATGGTGAGGTCGCCGGCGGCGCGCAAGGTCAGCACCATGGGCTCGCCGTTATAGCGGTAAGTATGGAGGTCGATGCCGGTATTGGTGCTCGACGGAGCCTGCATCAGCGCCATGTCACCGGTGCTGAAGAACTCGATCCCGGGCATCAAATGGAAGGCGGCATGAGTTGCCAGCGTCCCGATCCCTGCCTTGATAGCCGCCGCGTTGGCGACATAAGCCTGGGCGTCGGCGTCGGCCGCGGCGATCCACTGATCGACATAGGGATTGCTGGAGATATCGATCGCCACCGCCGCTTCGGCAGCGATCTCGCGCGCGCCGATCAACGTCACACCATTGGCGGAGATCGCAACGCTGCTCGCTCCGTTGCGCGGGGCGCGCAACCACACCTTGCCGCCGCTTTGATTGATTGCCTGGTCGCCGCCGGTAACGTCGATCCTGGAGCCAGATGCGAGCCTCAGCGTGCCTGTGCTGCGACTGTCGATGCCGAGGAAGACGTTGCCCGCGTCGCCGGTTGCCGTAGTGGCGCGCGCATCGAGCACTGCGCTGCCGGCAAGCGTGAGATTGTTGCCGGCGGTCAGGCGGATGCTGCCGCCGCCCGGACCGCGCGCGTCGATCAGCCCATTGACGGTGACATTGCCGGTGATCGCCGAAAGCTCGACATTGTGCGCGGCTACGTT
Source organism: Bradyrhizobium sp. Ai1a-2 (assembly GCF_000426245.1). Lineage (GTDB taxonomy): Bacteria > Pseudomonadota > Alphaproteobacteria > Rhizobiales > Xanthobacteraceae > Bradyrhizobium. Next base: position 22,289 of record NZ_AUEZ01000049.1, read on the forward strand.
CGAAACCGTGATGTCGCCGGTCCGCAGCGTCAGCGCCTGCCTCCCACCGAAGCCCTCCACCGCGGCGAGCAGCATGCCGGCGTCGCCGGAGCCGAGGCTCATCGACACCTGGGCACCCCCGTAACCGGCAACAGCCCTGACAACGAAGCCGCCCTCGAGCTGCGCCGTACCGTTGCTTGCAACGACATTGAGCGTGCCAGCATCGCCGCCGCGATCCGACGACCATGCGTCAATCACCGGCGTCCTGGCGCGATCCACCGCGTCGAGGTCGCCGCCGCTCACATCGATCAATGAACCTGCCGTCATGACGATATTGCCGTTCTGCGATTGCAGGTTCACCGTGCCGGCCGGCGCGATGCGCACGACGTCGAAGAACGGCGTGATCTCGCCGGACACGTCGGTCACCGAGCCCGATGCCAGCGTAACGCCCGAGGCGCCGTTCAGTGTAATCATTCCCGAGGGCAGCCGAATCTCGGTGCCCTGAACAATGCTTGCCGCGTTCCCGGTCAGACGCGCGCCGAGGGAGCGAAAAGTGCTGATTGGCGTCACCGCCGTGGCGGGCCTGAGGAAGCTCAACGCGCCCGTGGTGTTGATCGTCGTATCCGCTCCCGCCCTGGCGGCCATCACCGGTGTGAAGACCGTCACGGGACTCGTGAAATTGTAGATCCCGGCGCCGTCGCCGATCACCTGCGCCGCGCCGGACAAGGTCACCGAACCGAAGCCACCGAAACCCACCGTCCCGTTCCCCAGCGTCAGTTCGGTCGCATCGAACTCGATCGAACCCTGACCGGAACCGGCTGCCGTTCTGGCCGCGCCGCTGTTGGTGAACTTGAGTTTTCCTGCCGTGATCGTCGCCGCGTCGGCTGCGGAGCCGAAGCCCTGGATGACCGGCGCATCGAAGGTCAGCGAGGTGAGAACAGGCTGGCCCCCCGCCCCCGCTCCGCCTACCGTCACCGAGCCATAGATGTTGATCCCCTGCGCGCCACTCAGAATCAGGTTGCTGACCGGAGCCACCTGATGAGCGGGATCTCCGCGCATGAATCCCGCCAGGAGCTCGTTGGTCAGAGTGACGCCACTGCCTCCGCCTTGCCCGAGATTGATCGTGGGCGCGGCGAGCGTGATGGTCGGCGCACCAAACGCGGCGGTGGGATCGACGGAGAAATTGGAAACGTTGGCCAGCGCGATGTTGGTCCCGGCATCGACCCTCGCGCCGGCCCCGATCGTGAGGCGGCTGGTTCCCGCCGCGGTCAAAAGGATGGGCAGCGTGCTCGGCGCATTGGAAGCCATCAGGAAGGCGCCGCCGGTCAGCACGATCGACCCCAGCGTGAGCCCGGTGACGGAATCCACGGCGAACTGGTCGAAAGCTGCACCGGCTGCGGTCGTATCGATCACCGCACCGGGATCGATAGTGATTGCACTGTTCGCGCGCAACATGATCTCCGGCGCGCGCAGCACGGCATGCGAGCCGATCTCGATATTGGTCGCCGCCTGGTTGATGCGGAGCTGGGTGTTACCTATTCCGCTGAACAAGCGCACGCCGCCGATCAGCACGCTCTGCGCACCGATGGCGCTGATCAGGTCATCATCCAGCCCCGTATAACCCGGCGTGAGGACGTCGCCGGGGCCGAGCAGCATGAGCCTGGTGCCCACGATATCGGCCTGACCGCCACGCCCGCCCTGCGGCACGGAGAAATCTGTCTGACCATTGAAGGTGATGCCGTTGATCGCATTGAGCACGATGCGCCCGGCGTCGATGGGCAGCGGCGGCGCCACGGTGTCGGCGCGTTGGGCTTGCTCCAGGAAGACTTGCGACAGGGTCCTCTCTATGTACTGCGATTGCTGGCGCACCAGCGCCCCTGGCGTAACAATGAACTCCGAGGGCAAGGAATCCCGGATGGCTGTGTTGGCAACGGCCCGGAAGCCAGAGACCAAATAGTCTCCCGTGGCGAGCTTGAGATTCCCTGCAATCCGCGACGGCGCGAGGTTGCTTGCCGCTACCGTTACTTTATAGCCACCCGGCAACAGCGCGTAGTGGCCGGGCAGCAGCGTGTAATAGCCGGCAGCGAGCCCATCAATCCCGCTCAGATAGACCTGGTCGCCGACCGAAAGATTGACGTTGGGTGCCGACTTGCTCGGATCGCCGCTGCTCGAGTCCATCAGGGGCGAGCGTGGTGCATAGGCCGCCCCGAGGCTCGGCAGGATGGCGAAGGTGTTGACGCCATTCAATGTGTCCACCGACCCACCGGCACCACTCACGAACTGCGCGCCATAGAAGTCGCCGCCGCCGGACTCGTCGATCTTGGCGGCAGGCCGGCCACCGGCTGCGCCTCCAACATTGATGTTTTGACCATAGAAGGAGATCAGCTTCTGAACCGGCCTGTTGATCTGATTAGGTGTGCCGCCGGCGAAGCCGTAGATGTAGTAGAGTTCGCCCTGAGGGCTGCCGTAAGGAATCAGCAGGCCTTCCGCCGAAACCGACGTGATGCTGCCAGGAAGCAGGTTGATATCTGTCGTCCCGCCGGGATTGGAGAGATCACCGAAGGTGATCTGTCCCAAAGGCGCGCGCAATACGCCGCCCTGATTGATGGTGGGAGCGATCAGTTGCAGCTGGCCGCCGGCTGACAAGGGCGCCGGCGGTGTATCTGTCCCGTTGCGCGCGATGGTGATCGTGCTGGTCGGGCCGCTGCAGATGATCTGGATCAGACTGCTCTGCGAGGTGTTCCGCGCGTCGAAACCCGGCGGGCTGGTGACGGGATAGAGTTGTGCGGCTGTGAATACCAAATCGCCATAAGTCGTGATGATGGTGGCGGTCGAGTTTTGGGTCGGGTCGGGTACGAACCGGATGTCACCGCTGCTGTTGAATTTCATGACGGCAAACCCGGGACGAGTGACATCGACCGGTACCGGGTTATTGTAATTGCTATAGAAAGCGCCACTCCACAGACTGCCCTGGATGTCGATCAAATCGGCATTCAGCGTCAGGTCGGCCGTACCTTCGGCGGCTGCACCCCACGAGATCCAGCTCGCCGCGTTCGGCATGGACTCCGCACGACCGATAACGACATAGGCCGAGCTCAGTTGCACATCTGCTCCCGGGGTAGCGCTCCAGGTTCGCGCGTTGATCGCGAGGCTGCGATTGGTATGCAGATTGATATCGCCGTCGAAGACCACCGCATCGACCGCACCCAGCGAAATGCTATCGAAGCCCGAACTCATGATCTTGTCGGCGCTGACATTCAGCTTTCCGAGCAGTTCCGTCGGAAGTGCGTCTCCCACTCGTATACCCTTGGGCAGACGTGACCGCATGCCCTGGGTCAGCACCAGTTCAGCCAGCGGCTGCGTGAAATTGGGCCGATTCGCCGGATCGGAAGCCCACATCGTCTGGTCGATCGTGAGAACTCCGCCGGCAGCCGTCGGTCCACCGCCTTGGGCACGAATGGTCGAATCGAGGAAGAGCCCCTGCGATGCCACGATGTTGAGCGCACCGCCGTTTGTCGCTACCGGATAATCGACGATAGACCGTGAGAAACCGCTACGCGTCGGCGCACTGATGCTGCCTGCGCCGCCGGACACATCGATGATTGATCCGGCCTCGGCGACGACGCTTCCCACCGCATAGGCATAGGTGGAGAGCGGAGCTCCGAAATAATTGGCATATGGGTAGTAGATCGCATTGGGTCCGTTCTGATTGACATTGACGCTGCCACCATCCCAGAGCCGATAGGCCGACTCTCCGGTGCCGTCCATGTAGGTTTGCACCAGGCCCGGCGCGATCAGGCGCGCGTTCGCCCCGATCCAGAGCGTCGTCGACGGATCGTAGCTCGGCGCATCACGGGTGTTGGAGGATTGCACCAGACCGTAAAGGTCGAGGTTGATCGTCCCTGCGGGCGCACGAATTGCGCCGTCGATGGTCAGTTGACGGCTGGCATGAAGGCTGATGCTTGCACCGGGGTCGGCATTGATCGTTGCACCAGTACCCATGACGAGGGCGCCGTCGATCGGATCGACTGCGCTGAGCGCCAGATTGACCGGCTTGGCTGCCTGATAGAGTTCGGGACTTCCCACCGCCGCCAGTGCGAGAATGCTTGAACCACTCGGCGCAGCGACAATATCCGATCTCGGGATGAGGATCTGCGCGTGCAGCTCGATGTCAGTTTCGGCCGCAATGGTGAGACCGCGATAACTGATCAGCTCGTATTGACCGAAGCCTCCGGTTGAGAAGAAGGACGGCTCGAGCCAGAGGAATGAGTCGTCGACCGGCCTGTTCCCTCCGATCTGGATGTCGCGCGTCACGAGCCTGAGCTGTCCGCCGGCCGCAAGACCGTATGAGCGCACCGTTCCGTCCAGCGTCAGATATGACGGACTAGTGCCGCTCCCTCTATCGTTAGGTGTCTTGATATTGGTAGCAAGCGTGATGTTGCCGCCGGTTCCTACCGGCAGATCGCCGGATGTCTTGAGCTTGCCATTGGCCTGAAGCCAACCGCCGCTGGACGCGTCGATGAGCGCGCCGGCGCCGAGATCGATACCGCCGAAGGCATTGATCGCGACGTTGCCGCCATTGTAGAGCGTGGGCATTGCGACGCCGCCGGACAGAAGGTCATTCGTCCAAATACCCGAGACATCGATCACGGCACCAGGTTTGAGGATGACGTCGCGCAGCGCCGATGAACCGATGTTCGACGTGGTCAGCGTGACCGCGCCGGCGCGGGCGATGAGCCGCCCGTCAAGGGAGATGCTGCCCCCCGACGTCATCGTGATCGCACCGCCATCGGCTACCCTGAGAACCGCGCCATCCGTCAAGGCAATTCCGCTGGCGTTGATGGTGATGCTGCCGTAGTCGGCGGCATTGAGCGCCTCAGATGAGAGATAAAGGTTGTTCCGCCAATCCGTCGGAAGCATGGTGTTGGGATCGCGGCTGCCGTTGGTCACGCTGCTGTCGGCAAAGACATCCGTGGGCGGAGTCACCGTGGGAGCTATGATGACATTCGACAGGCCAGGTCCGCTGTCCTGGCCGATGGTCAGCGATCCGTTCTGCGCCATGTTGCCGGCGGTCCGCTGATAGATGCCGTTGACGGCGGTCGCGTTGACGTCAGCGTCGATCTCGGCTTGCGGCGCGACGACGGACAGGCGCCCCGCCGACTTTCCTTCCGTATAGCTGGACTGGTAGCGCACGCTGTTGCCGCCGAGCGGATTGCGGTAGATTTCGGTGATGCCCCAGTGGGCGTGATTCACCGTGAACATTCCGGCGATGCCGACATAGGCCATATCGGCCGGCGCTTGGTTGATGTCGTAGATGCGCCCGTCGGCACCCACGAGTCGCGTGCTGGGTACGTACCCCGCCCGATGCGCAAGCGAACCACCGGCGATGTTGATCACGGCACCCGGCCGCAGGATCGCATCGCCGGTCGAGAACACATTGACCGAACCTCCGGTGGTCAGACGCTCATCGATCGAGCGAGGAACAAGGCCGAGCCAGCCTGATACTTCCAGCAGGCCGCCGGCGGTATAGATCCGATCATCCGCGATCCTGTTGAGATCGTGAACGTTCACCCAAACATCCATGCCTTTGAGGATGCTGTTGCGATTGAGCGGAGAGTCGCGCAGTTCGTTGCTGCGCACGTTGACCTTGATGACGTCGTTGGAGGCGGCCACCGCGACGTCCTGCATGCCCGAGACGTCAATGATTGCACCAGCACCGACATAGACGCGGCCGGCATCGAACCCAGAATTGACCATAAGACCAGGAATTGTACGGTTCTGCATCAACAGAACCTGGGGATTGCTGGACGCTTGCAGCATGACGTTGCCGCTGGGCGCGACAAGCTGGGCTCCGCCCAACACATTGACCGTCAGCCCCTCCACCTTGATCGCCGACTTGCCTTGCGGCTGGCCATCGAGCGCCGTGTGGCCGTTTTCCTCGGGCAGGATCGCTGTCATGCTGCCGGCGGAAAGCTCGACGGATCCAAGGCGCGTGGGGACGGCGTAGTACGCCGTGGCGGCGACATCGACGATGCCGATTTGGGCTACACCATCATGCGCGATCAGGCTGATCGAGCCGGCCTCCTCTACCGAAGTTGTTGCGGACAGAACACCGGCCTGCTTCACGTTCATCCCGACCAACGAGATGTTGCCGGTGGGCGCGCTGATAAAGCCCTGGACTGTGTTGGTAACGCTGCCACCATTCAGAAGATTGACATCCACGCCGCGGACATTGGAATCCATACTCTGCGTGAGGTAAACCGCACTGCCGGCCGCCAGAACGGTCTGGCCGTCCGGCGTGACGATGGTGCCGCTGTTCGTAACCTTGCTGCCGAACAGATACACATTCCCGCCGCCGTTGGTGACCGACCTGGACGCTGCGGTCTGAATGAGCGCACCCGCCTCCACCGTGATCTCGCCCGCCGATCCGCCCGACGTATTGACGAAGACTGGATCGAAAATCTTCTGGTTCGCGATGTCATAGCCTTGCGGGTTGACGATCCCCTTGAGGAACTGCTGATCCGTCAAGTTGAGCGATGACGCAACCAGCGTGTGCACGTTCACCTGGCTCGTTCCGCCGAAAATGATGCCGTTCTGGTTGATGAGATAAGCTGAGCCTTCCCCGCGGATCGCACCCAGGATCTGGCTCGGCACGCCCGAGGGATCGTTGACGCGGTTGAGGGCGACCCAGGTGTTGGTTCCATCGGCCTGCGTGCCCGCACTTTGATCGAAGTGCACCGTCGTATTCTGACCGACATTGAAAGTCTGCCAGTTAAGGATGGCCTTCTGGCCGGTCTGTTGGATTTCGACTGCGACGCCACTGCCGCTTGCGCTCTGGGTCGGCATCTTCGCATTCTGCCATAAGGCAGAATTCGGGGTGGCGCCCGGGGCGATCTGCAGACCGCCAGGCGCAAGACCGTTCGGGACTGCGCTCGGTACCAGGGCGGCCGCGTTGCGAGCCGCGGTCTGCGCCGCTTGCATCGCCTGGAATGCACGCGCCGCCGCCGCGATCGACTGCTGCGTCGCCTGCTGTGCCTGCTGCGCGCCGGCCATCGCCGAATTGATCGCGGCGTTGACCGCCGACGAGGACGCACCATTGCTGCCCAGTGGCCGGGCATGCGCGCCTTGCGTCGGAGCCATCAGCAATGCCGCTGCGCTGACGGACGCCAAAAGCGTCCCTTTAAACCTGGGATCGGGACGGCGCGAAGAAACGGGCATGGAACGGCGCTCTCGGCAAATCCAACACATGATACGCACCGTTCGTGATCTCGAAGAGCTTCACGGCCGGCGCCTCCGATGAGAGACGATTGTCGAAAAAGGAATCTGAACCAACCTCGACACGAAATTTTTTATGACAGTTATGTATCAGCGACAGGCCGCTGGAAGCCGTCAACTGAGCAGCATGATCCCGCCAGGCAGGGATCGGGGCTTCACCCCATAAACCTGTGCGATCCAGAGCAGAATTTCGTCGATTCGCTCGATCTTGAAGCGGCCGTTGACGGATCGCTGCGCCAATTCGGTATTTACGAGAATGACCCGACCGGGCCGGTAGCGGTTGATTTCCGCAATGACGTCGGAGAGCGGCGTATAGCGAAAGATCAGAATGCCGTCTCGCCAGGCAGCGGCGTCCGCAGCATCGACCGCGGTGACTTCTCCAAGTCCCGCCTTGTCATAGCGAAGCTGCCGGTTGGCGCCGATTGTCGCGACCCGTCCTTGCTGTTCGATGCGAACCTCGCCGTCGAAGCATGTGACGCATACGCTCGAATCGATGTTGCGCACATCGAATTGCGCTCGCGTCGTCGTCGAACGGCCGTCAGCGGCCACCACGGTCAACGATCTCTTCGGCTGCTTCGGCATGGCAAAGAAGGCCTCGCCTGCGATCAGCGTTATCTGGTCAGTGTCGACGGCCTGCGGAATCGCAATGCTGGTCCGAGTGTTCATCCGCACGGATATTTCGTCCGCCAGCATGACACGCCGCTGCTCCCCGATCGCGGTTCGATAGTCTGCCCGGAACTCATCAAGTGACGGCCAAAGCGCAAGTGGCGGATTGATCACGGCATAAGCCGCCGCAGAAGCTGCAAGCGCACCAGTCCCGGCCAACATGGCACGCCGGCTCGTCGGGGACGGCGGCGGCACCCAAGCCGGCTTACCTTCCTCCGCGATAAGGCGACGCCCCGCCGCAGCAAAATCGCTCCACAATCGGGTCGCCTCCGCGAAGGCAGCTTCATGGGCGGGGCTCTGGCGCCGCCAGCGTTCGGCCTTCTCGAAATCCCCCATATTCGCTTCCCCCGAGGCGAGTTCGGTGACCCACCGCCGGGCATCGCGCTTCAGTATTGCGGCGCTGTCCATGCGATCATCCGCGCTCATTTCGGGACCCCGGCGACTTTGGCGTCCTGGCCGACGACGCTGCAGGAGGCTCTTGCCCCAGAGACGATTGTCGAGGCTCCGAAATGAACTCGCCAGCAATCAGTTTTTCGAGGCGCTCGGCGCAGTAGTCATGTGCAGCCTGCAGCTCGCGATGTACGTAGCGCACCGACACGCCATAGCGTTGGGCAATTTCTCGCCGCCCCAAACCTTCAACCCTGGCCGCAAGCAGAATCGCCTTCTGGCGCGGCGGCAGTTCGGCCATCACCTCCATCAGCATCCTTAAGTGGGAGCGCCCCTCGGCATCGCGCTCCGCGCCGGGCGCATCGTCTGCGATGCCGAGCAGCGCATTCGCGTCGGAGGTCGTCACCAGTCGGTTCTCGGCGCGCAAATTGTCGCGCGCAATATTAATGGCAGCTCGTAGAAGATAGGTGTCAGGCGCGCGAACCTGGGCCAAATCCCCACCGCGCTCGAGCCGCAGCCACGTGTCATGCAAGGCGTCGCCAGCAAGCTCGGCGGAACCGAGATACCGGGTCAATCGTCTTTTCAGATCGTCGTATCGCAACAGGAGAAGCTGCTGAAGCGCGTCCCATCCGGCTCGCGTCATGGTCCGGCTCCGGCTTGCCGCGCTCCGTCCTGCCCGCAGTCGCGCACCGCGTCGGGCGTGAGGACCATCACAACCGGTTGGGCAAAGCCAGCGGGTGGCGGCGCACCAATCTTCACATCGCGAAATGCTTGATCAAGCGCGCCGTCAAGATCGGAATTTCCCGTTGTATCCAGACGTGCCGCGCGCGTCACGCTGCCGGACGCATTGATCCACAAGCTGGCGGCGACGCGATATCCTCCCGATCGCGCGCGTCCGTTCGCGCAGAACGCTTGCTTGATGCCGGCCTGTATTCGGCCATAATATTCCGTAACGAGCGCGAACGACGCCGTACCCACGGAGGGACCTGATCTTCCCTTCTCCGCCAACTTCAGCACAAAGCCATCGGCAGCCATATATTGCGGAGAGAGGCCCGTGCCGGCAAGCAGCATCCTGAGCGCGACCTCCGGCGTGAACGCGCCCTTAACTTCGGCAGACTGCCGCCCCCTAGCCAAGTCACCATCGTAGATAACTTGCCGGCCGGAGATCGCGCCGTAGCCCTCAAGCGCAGACGTCAGCGACTGAACAGGCAAATCGAAGGTGACCAGCTCCGCAGATCCGGCTTTTCCGTCACGCTGCTCTGAGGCCGCCAGCTCATCTGGAGTTACAAGACAACCCATGATCAGAGCAAGGCTCAGCCAAAGTACGCAGCAAACTCGCGTTGCATGGCAAGAAGCAGACCGCGGGACAGCAAAAGCGCGACGAGAACTGGAGCGAGCATTGGACACGATCGAACGTCTACCACACAGACCAACAGATATGATGGTATTGCTCGACCTTTAGAACTGCCAAAGGCCGGCCGACGACGACCACCTTTAGTTTCGCAAAAACCCCACGTCGGACGGATGACCGTATTAGGGCACTGTTACGATTTGACGACAGCGTTTAGTTGCCCCTCAGGTCGACGACGACGCATGACTCTGAACTAACCGTTTGACCTAACTGGGCAGGGCTGTGCGCTCGCCTGCGAGCGGCAGCACTTCGCGCGCGAAGATTTCCGCGGAGTGCAGCACCTCTTCGTGCCTGAGATCGCCGAAAGAGAACTGGCCGATGAAATAGTTCGTGCCGGACGCGTTAGCCAAGCGCTTCACTTGGTCGCGCAGCGTCGCCGGCGTGCCCGCGAACGCGCCGCCATTCTGCACCATGGTATCGAAATCCTCCGATACCATCTTTGCTATCCGGGACGGCGTGCCGTGCAACTTCCAGAGCTTCATGAAACTCTGGTAGAACGCTGGCCAGGCGCGGCGTCCAAGCGCCATCGCTTCGCCATCGCTGTCGGCCGCGACCACGTAGCGATGGATGCCGAGCAAGGGCAGCGTCTCCTGCGTCCGTCCTGCCGTCGCCCATTCGGCGCGGTAGCGATCCGTTATCTCTCGCACGCGCTGCACCGGCCCACCGCAGACGATGTTGATCGCGTTTTCCGCCGGCCACGCCGCGCCTTCGGGCGCCGACACCGCGTACCACAAAGGCGGACGCGGGCGCTGCAGCGGCTTCAGAGAGACCGGCACATTCGCAAACCGATAATGCACGCCGTCGAAACTGACCTCATCTTGGGTCAAAGCCTTCATGATGACGCTGTAGGCCTCGGTATACATTGCCTGCGCATGGTCCGGATCGACTCCGAAATAACTAAGTTCGTGTGGCGAAGCGCCACGGCCGATGCCGACCTCAATACGTCCACCGCTCAAGTGGTCCAGCATGCAGATCTCCTCGGCGAGCCGCAGCGGATGATGAGCCGGCAACACATAGACCAGCGCACCCAAGCGCAGGCGCGTGGTGCGTTGCGCAACGGCGGCAAGGAAGACGCTCGGCGACGGTGTTAGACTGAGCGGGGTCGCGTGGTGCTCGCTCATGTGATAGGTTCGAAATCCAACCTGGTCGTAGAATTCGACCAGCTTGAGGCGGTTCTCATACTGCTCGGCGAGCGGATACGGCCCGTGGTCATTCTGATCGAAGATACCGAACTGCATCATTCACTCCATGTTGGTCACATGGCACCGTAAGATGGACGCTATTGCTGCATGATGTCATGCCGAGGACCGCATATTGCAGACGAAACATTCAATCGTCCGGCTGGCCTGGCGTCTACGCGTGACTGCGTGTGCGAGTGCTGACCGTGACCGGTCCTTCTCAGTCGTCGACCGGTCCTTCTCAGTCGTCTTGACGTCGACGGTGATCGAGTTCGTGATCGAAAGCCACCCAAGGATGCCCCTCCGCCTCCCAGGCGGATAGCATCGGCCATGGCATCGACTGGTCAGCGAACGCACCAAAGGCGATGGCGATGAATTCAGGGATAAATGCAGGGTACCAAAACACTGTGGAGCCGCAGGCGGGGCAGAAATGAAATTCGACTTTTCGCCCCGAGTCGCTGCTGCGGTCGTAGACTTTGTTTGGCCCCTCGATGCGCACCTGATCCTTCGGAAAAAAGGCGCTGACGCCAAAGGGAGAGCCAGTACGGCGCTGGCACTCGAGGCAGTGACACGCGGCCACAAACGCCGGCTCGCCGCCCACCTCTGCACGCAACGAGCCGCAGCAGCAATGCGCGATTTTCGTCATGACTGAACCTCCAAGAGTACGGCCAAGTCTTGAGTACGGCTAAGTCTTGCATTCGTGCAGCCTAGAGCTGGCAAATTGCTACGATATTTCAGGTCACGGCAATGAGTTTCAGACGTAGCAACAACGGTTACGACTCTGGATAACCTTTTCGGCGGCAGGATCGCGGACGCGACCCGATAGGCTAAAATCTAAGCACGGCGAAAAGCCGCCGCTGAGTCTGATACTGCTGTCTTTCATCCTCGCAGCTGTGCGCATGCGCATGTAGCCACCGCTGATCGTGATCGCACGAAAATGCATTGATAAGACTTTCGACAACGGAAAGATGGTTTCGTCTCCGGAGCGGATTTCGAATTTCGCGGCCGGAGCTCTGAACCGCAGTTCTTACCTGCGGGCGAAATGTGCGACGGCGGGGCCATGCAAACAAAGACATCCGAAACTTCGAATGACGATCCTCAAAACGCCGAATTTGCTGCACGAGTCGAGGCCAATCAGAGGACGCTCACGAGCGCACTCCGACAGCGCTATGATTTCATCGTCTGCGGATCCGGTTCATCCGGGTCGGTCGTTGCGCGACGGCTGGCTGAGAACCCGGCTGTTAGCGTGCTCCTGCTCGAGGCCGGCGGGACCGATGCTGTGCCAGAAGTTCAGGATGCCGCGCGCTGGAGCGAAAATCTCGGCTCGGACCGAGACTGGGCTTTCAGGACCCGTCCGAACCCGCACCTGAACGGCCGGGCACTGGTATGGTCGATGGGTAAAGTTCTTGGTGGCAGTTCAAGCATCAACGTGATGGTGTGGGCGCGCGGACACAGGACTGACTGGGACTACTTTGCACGGGAGAGCGGCGATGATCGCTGGTCCTACCGCAGCGTACTCGAGATCTATCGGCGGATCGAGGACTGGCGCGGAGCGCCAGATCCCAAACGACGCGGCGCCGGCGGCCTGGTCGTTGTCGAGCAATCGGCGCCACACCCTCTCGCCACGGCTCTGTGCGAGGGAGCATCATCGCTCGGCGTTCCCTGTTTTTCTGACCAGAATGGCGTGATGATGGAGATGGCGGGTGGCGCCGCGCGGTGCAATATTCGCATCCGCGACGGCAAGCGCCTATCGGTCTTCCGCAGCTACCTCTATCCTTATATGGATCGCCCCAATCTGACCGTGCTCACGCATGCACTGGTGACGCGCATCAAAATGAAGGGCGCGCGGGTAACCGGCATCGAGGCGATCTACGACGGGGCCTCACGCAGCTTCGACGTTGAGCATGAGCTCATCCTCTCGCTCGGCGCGGTACACACGCCCAAGATCCTGATGCAATCCGGTATCGGGGATGCGCAGGATCTCCGCAAGTTCGGCATTGATGTCGTGCAGCATCTTCCCGGTGTCGGCCAAAATCTTCAGGAGCACCTGCTTGTCGACGGTTGCGTGTGGGAGTACGCGGAGCGGCCGCACGACTATGGGGCCGTGCGGGGCACCTTCTTCTGCAGAAGCGACGCCGCACTCGATACGCCGGACGTGCAAGCTTTCGTCATCGATGGTGTATCCCACAGCCCCGACACCGGTGCTTCCGATGCGACCGGTTCATACTGGTCAATCAGGCCCGGGATCGTGCGGCCGCACGCCAAAGGAAGGATTCACCTCACCGGCCCTGACCCGATGGACCCGGTCGATATCGAAACGAATCTTCTCAGCGACCCGGCGGACCTGAAGGCGGCCTTGCGAGCCATTGAGCTCAGCCGGGATCTCGGCAATTCCGCGGCCTTCAGTTCACTCACGAAGCGTGAAATGTCCCCCGGGCGCCTCCGTCGATCGGAAATGGAGAACTTTGTCCGCGATCGCATCATACCGTTCTGGCACTTCACCTGCACGGCCAAGATGGGGCGCGACGAGATGTCGGTCGTTGACGGCTCGCTCAAGGTCCATGGCATAGAAGGGCTGCGAATCGCCGATGGGTCAATCATGCCAAGGGTCACAACCGGCAATACGATGGCCCCCTGCGTCATCATCGGTGAGCGTGCGGCGGCGATGATCCGCGAAGCCCACGCCATCTGAGTTTTCGAGCGAAGTGGATACCGGTTCGCGAAGAAAACGCGTCTAGACCACGATCACGCCGACGCCCGTCGGCCGCCCGTAGAGCATCTCGACCTGCTCCCGACGTCTGTTGAGCACTGCCCGCTGGTTGATATAAGCTTTGTCAGTGATCTCACCTGCCCCGAGCGAAGGTGGCTCGTCCGACAAGATGAAGCTGACAATTCTTTCGCTGCTGCCGGTGGCTTTGTTGTGTCTTTGTAGGCGCTCCCTGATGAACGCGATCACACCGGGGTCGCAACATAGGTCACGATCCTCGGCCTTGTTCGACCCTGTAGCGTACTGCTTTGCGCGCGCCGAATTGAGCCAAGCCAGTAACGCACAGCGGTCTCTATTCTCCCCCGCTATCACGACGTCCTGCAGCACGCCTTCCGTCGCCGCAAGCAGAGCCGTGCGAAGGGCGCCCGCAACGACCCACGTACCATTCGACAGCTTGAAATTTTCGGATACCCGGCCGGCGAAGCGAAGACCCATGTTCGGGTCAGCCGGATCTACGAACGAGACCAGATCGCCTACTCGATAAAAGCCCTCCTCATCGAACGCCGCGCGTGTGGCGTCCGGCATCTCGAGATAGCCGGGTGTGACGTTTGGTCCCTTGACCCTCGCTTCGTAGGCATCCCCGTGTGGGACCAGCTTCAGTTGAATACCCGGGGCCGGAAGGCCGATCTCGCCGGGTTCGCTGCCTGTCCAATGCGTCGCGGATATCAGCGGTGCCGTTTCCGTCGCACCGTAGCCGGACAGGATCGGAACGGGCCGGCCAATGGTCGCGATCGCCAGTTCCTTAAGCTTATCCAGAGTCGGACGCGCAATCGCCGATCCTCCATACATCAATGCATCGAGACGACGGAAGAACGAGGTCCTCAACTGAGGATCTGCGGCCAGGGCTTCGCAGAGTAGCGTGTACCCCCCAGGAACGCTCAACATCTTTGTGGGCGACACCTCCTTGAGATTGGCGATCGTGCGATGAAAAAGATGTGGAAGCGGCCGGCCATCGTCGATGTAAAGCGTGCCACCATCCCTGAGCACGCCGTGCAGAATGATGTTGCTTCCCATAGTGTGATGCCAGGGCAGCCATTCGACCTGCACCGGCCAGCGACTGTCATCGGCGTCGCTCGACACCAGCAGTGCCGTCATCTCGATCGTACACATCATCATTCTGTGGGTATTGATGACGCCCTTCGGCAAACCGGTCGAGCCCGACGTGAAAAGGATCTTCGCCGGCCGATCAACGTCGATCGACGATAAGCGCTCGAAAAACGCGGGTTCTGGTTCCGTCGAATAAAGTCTCTCCAGTTCGACTGCCTCGGCTCCGGCTCCCTCGCTGGTGATCCATGTCGCGCCGGCGAATTCGCGAATTCGCCGCGCCGCAAAGTATGGCTCCCGGCTCTGCGCGAACACGAAGTTCGGTCGCAACACCTTCGCGATGTCTTCGATGCGGGCCATCCCGCCTGGCAACAGGCTGTAGCTCGGAGAGATCGGAGCCACGACCACGTCGATGGCCATCGCCGCGAACATGACGATCGCATGCTCAATCGAGTTACCGGACAAAATTGCAAGTCGATCGCCGCGAGCAGCGCCCAGATTTATGAGGCCCTGGCCGGCCGCTTGAACTCTGCGCCACATTTCTCGATAGGTCATCTCCTGCCAGCCGCCGTCCGGCGTTCGCTGCGCGAGAAAGATGCGATCCGGCGCCCTGCTCGCCCATTCCGACAGCAGGTCGAGAACCGATCGATCGCTCGATCTGAACTCGATGGGAGATTTCAGTATCTTCGTCCCATCGGAACGATCATCGATGAGAACCTGCCGTGGTGCCAACCGCAATTCGCGGGAGCTGACAGGTGAAGCATGCTCTCCGACTGAGTCCATCATTGTCTCCATATGGCAACCGCCAATAAACCGGATTCCGATCTCTCGCCCCTCGAAAGCGAGCCGACAACACAGCCCGTCGTCTTGAGACCATCTGCGCGTTCGCCGCACTGGCGCTACAGATGCGTTCGGTTACATCGAAAGAACACCCGCCGAAGAACATCAGACAATCAACATTGACGCCCGGTAGTGACACGATGACGTGACGGCTGCGCTGTTCCAACTAGGATGAAGAACAACGCCAATTAATGAAGTCGTTCGACGACGGCGTCGAACAGGTATCCGACGCCTCGCGCAGTTCTGATGAGAGACTTCGCTGCCGCACCTCGCTGAAACAAGCGCCGAAGCCGCAAGACCTGAGCATCGATACTCCGGTCGAAAACATCTTCGCGTGCTTGTACGGCCCTTAACAGGAACCCGCGGGACAGTGGTGTTCTTGGGGCGTCAAGAAATGCAAGCAGCAACGCGTAGGTCGACCTGCTCAACGAGGAGGAGCGACCGGTTGGATCGATGAGGCGGCGGTCCAGAAGCCTGAGCGTCCAGCCATCAAACTTGTAGGTGCCACGTTCTCGCGGCCTGTAGACTTGATAGCGCCCTAATTTCTGACGCCTTTCTATCGCTCGCGCTTGTGCCCAGAACTCGTGCACATCGAATGGTTTATCGATGCAGACATCGGCGCCAAGCTCCAGCGCGATCACACGATCGAACGCAGTTAAGCGGCGGCTCGTCACCAGGATTGGAACGTCCGAGATCGCTCTAATTCTTCGCAGGTTATCGAAACCGTCCTTTCTCGAAGACTCGATATCCAGGAGGATTAAACTCGAGTGACTGCGTTCGACCAGCACTGGTAGATCGTCGGAGAACCGGACTGCCTGCACGCGACAATCCCGAGACGATAGAAAGCGCGAGAGTTGCTGCTCAAGAGACTCATCGTTATCGACGAGAAGAATCTCGCTTGGACTGCTTGTCATCAGTCGCGGAGAAGCTGCGAATAACGAATGTTGTCCCGTCTTGATCCGTCGTTTCCGCATTCTTTTTCTGAAATGCCGTGAAGTGCCTCACTACTGCTGTTCGGCTACTTCCTCCGGCAAGGCGCATCCATTACGATCCCATGAGTTGGTCGGCGCATTGATGTTAGCCTTGAAAGCAATCGTATCGATCATTCGGCCGATCCCGGCTGGCTCACGACTGGATACTGTCCTGACGGCATCGGGGCTTGAAATCGTTCGCATGAGATTGAGGACGCGAGGAGCCGCCCCAGCCGCTTCGGGATGGTTTAGAGCCATTCGTGCGGGGGACGCTTGTTAAGAAATGCACCAGTTTGACGCTCAGTGCATTTTAGAGGAGCGGTCAGGACAAACGCTTCGTCCTGAGCTGAAACGCCCAGGCCCTTCGTCACGACACGCAGGGGATGATGATGCGCGACCTCGGGGGCAACGTCCCACCCGTTGGTGTGCGAGGCCATACCATCCACCGCGCTTCGCGCGATGATGCGGATGCGATGTTCGAGCGGCTGCATGAACCACTCTTGGACGACGCGCGGGCATTTCGGATGCTCCGGCTCGTCAGTGCTTGTCAGCATGCGCAACAGATGTGCAGCGCCGCCCCACAGTGAATGGACCAGATCTTCTGCAGCGCGCCGGATCAGCCGTCCAAGTTGTGCGCCCACCTCGGCAGCTCCGTTCGATGCGCTCATCGCCAATCCCCGTCGATCGGAAACTGGGACAGACTAGGCCGGACGCTGCTACTATGTGATGTCACATCAAGCGACCGCGTTACCGATGGAACGTTTTGTGTGATAGACGACGATTTTGTCGTTCACCTGCATTTGACCCGCGAGAGATAGTCCCTTCTTCGGAAAACGTCGAAAGCTCATCGCACCGGAGTGCTGGCCAACGCAGTTCGATCGGGATTTTACCAGCGAGCCGGCGCCCGCACTGGGGCAGCGGCGGATCTACCTTCCGCGCGGAAAGTTGCTCGGGGGCTCATCGTCAAAGAATGCGATGGTCTACAGGGTGCAGCCGTCGAGGGAGGTGATCATCGCCCGGCTCGCACCTTTCCGAAATGGCGCGATAGATATGTACCCAGGGCAAGAAATCCGACGATAATCGTCAGACAGTCCAGGTTCGGTCCTACGGCGATGGGACAGAGCGAGACCAGGGCTATCCCGACGAAAAGGTTGAATGAGCCCCAAAGAAAATTAAGGAACGGCGACGAATTACCGACCCCTCGTGGCTTCGCGAAAGGCGTTGGAAACGCCGCTCCCTGCAATCCCGCGCTTAGATGCGGGATCGAATTGCACAAAAAGGCGCCGGCAAAGAATAGAACGACTAAGTTCATGGTCAGTGCCTTCTCCCGGAAACGCGCGATGTTCGACAACGGCTCTTTTGCTTCGTACATCCTGCCGAGCGATTATGATTGCTGCTCCCTTCCAATGCTCTCAAGGCGTTCGCGCTCGCTGCTAGGCAGCGACGCTGTCCATGCCGCCTCTTGCCCAGGCTCAGGCAAATCCCGGCCGAACTCGATCATTTGACTTGCCGGAAGATCCGCGATGTAAACCCAGATGCAACTTGGATCGATACCCAGTGCGGCGATGCCCTGCACGATCTCTCTCATTATCTTGCTTTTGGTTTCTGACGATCGGCCGGCCCGAATCGTTCCATGAACGAAGACCTGATCCCTACCCAGCAGCGCGCCACCCAGATAATAGTTACCCTGTTCGACCTCGTTGAAGATGACCTGGGCGAAGTATTTCGGCGCGCCCGTCGCCGCGCAGTGGGACTCTGTGATGCAGCGCGCAATCGCAGCTCTTTGCGTCTCGGCAAGACGTCCCTTTGGCGCTGTGACTTGATAGGTTGGCATGGAATTTTTCTCCGGTTGATGAGGTCTGACGAAATCTCATCTATTGTCCTCTGTCAGACGGCACGCCACAGATCGATCGGTGCTTACTTTGGGGGCAGCGGTACTGCGCGCCGCCCTCTTAAGGCTACTTCGGGGCGTACTGCATCTCGCCATTGCCGAATGACCAATCCTCGCGTGCGGCATCGACCAGGCTGATGAAAATATCACTCTTGGCCAAACCTGTTTTCGCGTGAACGTCGTCTGCAATTCGCTTGTAGAAAGCCTTCTTCGTCTCCGTTGAACGCCCTGCCACCCACGTCACCTGGATGAACACAATGTTCCGGGAATACTGGACACCGAGATAACCCTCTGCTGGGTATACGAGCTCGGAGTCGTCGTGACGGGTCACGATCTGGAACTTGTCATGCGGAGGTACATTCGCGACCTCGATCATGGCCGTGTAGACCGCATCACCGATTGCGCGCGCCACTTCGGGCGACGCACTCTTGTTCAGATCAATACGTACGAGCGGCATCTAGTTTCTCCTTTGACGGGCATGGTTCAGAACGCGTACGGCCCGCCTCTGTCAGACGTAAGACTTGACGGCCCGCAACCTGATGCGGGCAGTCGGTCGAGCACGCGTCCGATAGGGCGCAAAACGGGCTTTAAGCCATTGCCACAGGTTTAAGCGAAAGCATCATAATGCACGGAGTGCGTTGCGAAGATTTTCGGCCCCCGCCACGCCCAGCTTGACCTCAACGATGCGCTGCGCCTTTTCCCAGAGTGGAACACCTCTCGCGAGGACCTTGTGACCAGATCTCGTCAACGACACCACACTCTCCCGACGGTCCTTGCCCGCTTCCAGAGCAACCAGACCTAAACGCTCGATGACCCTCACGTTACGTCCGATGGTCGACCGATCCAACTCGGCAGCCGTTGCAAACTCGGTCATCGTCAAAGGGCCGCTGCGATCCAATATTCGCAGCAAGCCGAATTGAGCCACATTGACTCCGAGCCCTGAAAGCGCCTCGTCATAGACCGAGGTGAGACGCCGAGCGGCCTCCCTCAAGGTCGTGCAAAAGCAAAGTGACTCTGACATTTTGCTTGTATATACCCAGGATGGTCTCCTGAGCAAGTCACGTTGCGAGCGTCCGTGGCTACTGGCTTGACGGATTTACATGTATATGCAATTAATATTCGTCCTCCTGTTCGAGGATTGACCTGGTGCGAAAATCTGGAGGCATGTAGTGCCCGTTGCCAAGTTCCATGTTCATCAAGGCCGTTACGACAGCGAACGCCTCGATCGTCTCGGCAAGGCTGTCCAGGCCGCCCTCGAATCCGTCCTGAAGATCCCTCCGGAAGACTATTATCGTGTGTTTTACGAACTGCCGCCCCAGCGCTTCGTGCACACGCCGGGCTTTCTAGGACTTGAATACTCCAAGGACTTTGTCCTCCTCGAGCTCACCTTCATCAGCGGTCGCTCGAGCGATACTCGCCTGGCCCTGCTGAAGGAGATCAACAGTCGCGCCGTCGAAGCGACAGGCATATCGCCCGACGATATGGTCGTTCTGATCTATGAGCTCCCGGGCGAGAACATCTCTTTTGGACAAGGACTTGCCCAGCGAGCTCATATTTCACATACAGCTTCGTCTTGAAACGGAAAGCACCAAGAGCGAAGCGTAATGGCACGAAGGAAGGCCGGCAAACGTCGACCTGATCGTTGACTGCTCGAACCTGTTAGTCTTCGAAAGCAGAGAATGCTGTGCGACGACTAAGCAAGACCTTGCGCGCTTTCATCTCCGCGATTTGGTCCGCCGGGACACCGCGCTCGGTCAAAATTTCTTCGTTGTGCTCGCCTTGGAATGCCGGTGCTCCGGCCGGGGGCAGTTTTGAGCGGCTGAATATCCACGGATTTCCCGGCATTCGAACCGATCCGCCGGCGCGATCGTCGACGCTCACAACCGCGTTCCACTCTTTCACCCAATCGGAAGCGGAAAATTCTTCCGTGGTTCGGACCCTGCCGACGGCGAGTCCCGCCTCGCTTACCTGGGCCTGTAGTTGTTCCAGGCTGTCGAACGTGCCCAACCAAGCCCGTATCTCCGCGAGCAGTGGCGCCAGGTTGCGCCGCCTCGACTGTGCGGTCGCGTAGCGCGGGTCCTCCAGAAGATCATTTCGCCGCATCATGGCGCAGTATCGCTGAAACATCGGCGAATAGATTGGGCTGCCAGCAATGGTTAGACGCGTCCCGTCTGCCATCTCAAAGATGTGCGATTCGTTCGCCGACAGTGCGATGGGTTCACCATCGGTGTCGATACCCGACAACAACGCACCCGCCCGCTCATTGACCGACAGCATGGTGGCAGCCATCGACACATCCACGTGCTGGCCTTCGCCGGTGCGATTGCGATCCTGCAAGGCAGCGAGAACCGCTATTACGCCCTGCAATCCTGTATAGACGTCAGCGTGACTGCACGCGTCGCCGCGCGCCTCCGTCAAGGCTTCGCCGAAGTGGTCTTGCACGATCGCCGTCAGGCCTGTTTCGGCCTGCACCGTCGGGGCAAAGGCGGGCCGGTTACGCCAGGACGTCGATTGCCCGTATCCGCTCAGTGAAACATAGATGATGCGGGGATTGTAGACGCGGATATCGTCATAGCTGAGCTTGAAACGCGCCAGCGTACCCGGACGAAAATTCTCAACGATAATGTCCGCCTCGCGACACATTGCGGTGACAATCTCGCGGGCCTCGGCATAGTTCAGGTCTAAACTGAGATTGCGTTTTCCGGCATTCTGCTGGACGTAGTAAAGTCCGATGCCGGTGACGTAGGGCAAGCCGACGCGGCCCAGATCGCCGGATGGAGGCTCGATCTTGATAACGTCCGCACCGAGATCGCGCAGCGCTTTGGTGCAATGAGGTCCGGCCAGCACGCGCGTGAAGTCGACGACGCGAAGACCTTCCAACGGGGCAGGCATCATTAGTCTCCCTGAAAGACAGCGGTTGCGGGCCCCGTCGCGAAAAAGGCATCGGCTCCACGCTGGCGATCCTTGGTCTCCCAGATCATCGTGTTGATCTCGACCTGGCGCGCATCCGCGGCCGCAATTCCGCCCCGCGCTTCGAGGTTCGCTTGCATCTTGATTCCCTTGATGACTTGCGTCGGTCCGGCAGCAAGTTGCCGCGCCCATGTCATCGACGCTGAAGCCAGCTCGGATTCAGCGACCACGAGATTGATGATCCCCCAACGCTCGAACGCCTCCGGCGTATGTCGGCGTCCAAGCATCGCAATTTCCTTTGCCCGCGCCACGCCGGCACGCTGAGCCAGACGTTGCGTTCCGCCGAGCAAAGGCAACAGACCGACAGCGACCTCCACCTGGGCAAGAAACGCCGTGTCTGCAGCAATGATCATGTCGCACGTCAGTGCAAGCTCGAGGCCGCCGCCTAATACGCCACCATTCAACGCCGCAACGGTGGGGACTGGCGCATCCTCAAGCGCCCGCAGCATGGACTCCAACTTGGCCTGGTCAGTGTGGATGAGCGTTGTTTTGCCCCAGGACTGCATCTCCGCCCCGGCGCAGAAATGGCGCTGCGAACTCCGCAACAAGATCGCGCGGCAGCCATCGGCGATGACAGCCCGATAGGCCGCAATGAGATCCTCGATCAACGCGTCATCGATCAGATTGTGAGGCGGCTTCGCCAGCGTCACCACGCCGACTTTGCCGTCGATTTCATGCCTTACCGTGGTCATCTGCTCCCCTTCGCTTTTTTCGACGATCTCAATTCTGTGCGGGCCAGCCGGCTCAGGAACATGCTCGGAAGCAATGCTCCTCCGATCCCGTCCGGTCGGCGCAGCCGCTGAATTGAAGTTGTGTCCGCGCAGCCCTCAGAACAACGTCTAATTCTGCCAATGATGGTGTCATAAACTGCCAAATGGCGCTTGGCTTACTATTCCGGCGAGTTATTTTGTGCCATCTATGGTGTCCTGGACAGCGAAGGTCGGAGCACAATGAGGCTCGTTAAGGTCGTTACCCCGGTCTCGGGCGATCCCGACAGCCGAACACAGATCCTGGTTGGACTCGGAGCCCTTGCGGCGGAATTGGCCGCGGAAGGTGTATCGGTGCACGACCTGTTTGCCCGAACTGGCGTGACGGTGGACCAATTGGAGGATGTACACGCACGTATCTCGCACCGACAACGACTGGCAATCTACCGAAACGCGAAGAAACTGGCCAAGCGGCCCGACATCGGTCTTCTGGCCGGTGCGCGACAGAGGATCAGCGATTACGGCATTTACGGCTACGCGATGGTGAGCAGCAGAACGTTCGGGGACGCGCTCATGTTTTCGCTTGACCATGTCACGATGGCGGGTCCCGCAGTTCGTCAGATCAGTTTCCGCATCGACGGAACGACAGCGATACTGCGCAGTCACGGTTTGGATACGCTCGGCGACGTCCTGCCCTTCGCCGCAGAATTCTGGCGTAGCTCGATGACGTCCCTGTTCAGCCGGGTCCTTGAGGCGCCGTTTCCGACCAGGCGAATGGTCTTTCCATTTCCACCGCCGGTACATTGGCGAAATTACGAGCGGATGTTCAACTGCCCGATTGATTTTGGTGCCGAGACCATGGAATGGCATTTCCACGCCGACGTTCTTGGCCAACTCTGTCCGAACGCCAACCCGATAACCGCCAAGATCTGCCAGCAGGTTTGCGATGTCGTGCTAACGGAGAGTCCGGGCGAACCGGAACTTGCTCGCAAGATACGCGCAGCCTGCCTGAACAGCCCCAACCGCTTTCCGGCCGCGAGCGAGACCGCGAGCGAACTCGGCCTCTCCGTCCGTACGCTGCATCGAAAACTTGCCGATAACGGACTTTCATACCAATCCATCCTTGACGGCATGAGACGCGCGCTTGCGACCGAACTGCTCGAAAATACCCACATGGCCATCGACCAGGTCGCCGAGCGAGTCGGCTTCGCGGATGCTACAAGCTTCCGGAAGGCATTCAAGAAATGGACCGGCCACTCGCCAAGCGATTTTCGCCCGCGACGTTAAGAGCCGGTCGGCCTGTACGTGCGGACTCTAGTAGCCAAGGACGAGCAGCAGGAGCGCTCGACCAGCGACGACAAGAGACAGGCCTGCCGCAAGCACAATGAGTTGACCGAAGTAGAATTCATCTGTGTCAAGCTCCGACAAGATCGCAAGCGGGTACATGTTTAGCGATGAACACGGCATGGCGTTCTCCCTCGATAGTCGTCCTAAACCGCTTCTTTGGTCACGATTGGCGCCGCCCCGGAAATGCGACCTGTACAGCTCCCGAATCCGACGGACGCGAACCCTCCTCGACTGCATCGCCCCTTGAACGTGATCTCGTCACCATCCTGCAGGAAGCTGCGACGCTCACAATTTGGCAGGCCGACCGGCTTCGCGCCGGCGGCTGTCAGCTCCAGCATGCTGCTGAGCTCCTGCGGGCTCGGTCCGGAGATCGTCCCTGTGCCTATGAGGTCGCCGGCCTCGAGGTTACACCCGTTCACCGTGTGATGTGCGATCATCTGGGCCGGCGTCCAATAAAGATAACGCGCGTTCGATGTCAGAATACGGACTGCGGGCGCAGCCCCGCTCCGCATCTGTTCGGTTGAAAGATAAACTTCGAGGTCGACATCAATTCCGCCAGCAGCCTGATCCGCCTCATCCAGCAAATAGCCAAGGGGACGAGGATCACCGTCAGGACGTTCCATCGCCGCCACGCGGAACGGTATCAGGGCATCTGACGTCACGACCCAAGGCGAGACAAATGTTGCGAAGCTCTTGCTCAAAAATGGTCCGAGCGGGAACATTTCCCAACGCTGAATATCCCGCGCGGACCAGTCGTTCAGCAGCGAGAATCCGAGAATTTCTCGTCCTGCCTCTCCGATCGGGATCGGATGTCCGATGCCGTTGCCGCCGGAGTGGTAGAATCCCATCTCAAGTTCGAAATCCAATCTCTCACAAGGTCCGAACTCCGGCGCCCTACCCGGTTCGGACGGCGGACGCTGCCCGAGCGGCCTCTTGATCGCGCCTCGACCGACTTGTACGGACGATGCCCGCCCATGATATGCGATTGGTATCCATTTGTAGTTTTGCGGAAGCGGGTTCTCCGGCGTCAGCAACGCGCCCGCGGCACGTGCATGGTAAATGCCAGCGTAGAAATCAGTGTAGTTCCCAACATCAGTGGGACGGTACATGGTGCATTGATCTATGGGCGCGAATAGATCGGCAGCACGTCGCTTTGTGATATCCGCGCTCGTTTCCCGATCGAGAAGATCTGCAACGCACCTGCGCAACCTTCGCAACGTCGATCTACCCTGCCCGAACAGTGCATTAAGCGTTGTCTGTTCAAAGACGAACGAAGGAAGGGACGAAGGAAGGAGTTCAAGGCTACGCGCGCGTTTCAGATCGAAAATCTGATCACCGATCGCAACACCGATCCTTGGCACCGGATCTCTCGAAGTGCTGAAGATCCCAAGCGGAAGATTCTGGATCGGAAACTCCGTGTCCGGATCATTTGCCGATTCGACAAAGCTTCGGCGAGCCGGATCGTGGGTCTCATCGACCTCATCGACATCTGACATAGCAACTCCCATGAAACGGTCTGGCAACAGGCATCCACATCCTCGGCCGCGAGTCTCTCCGCGTCGGCGTCATGAGGCCGACGCGGCCACACCTCCGGTCTGTGCGATTGCGGCAATTCCGGTTTCGGACCTGATGAACTGGGCGTCAAACGCGCCTCGCTCGCGAGCGGCCCTTTCACTACGGTCCGTCACTGAGAATAGCCAGACACAAAGGAACGCGAGCGGCATCGAGAACAAGGCCGGGTTATCGTAAGGGAATGGCGCTGATGCAAAGTGGAACGCCGCCACCCACACGGTTTTGCTGAGAACCACGAGCAGCACGGAGCTGATGAGTCCCGCGAGCCCGCCTGCGACGGCGCCGCGCGTTGTAGTTCCGCGCCAGAAAATGGCCATGGCCAGCACAGGAAAATTGCAGCTCGCGGCAACCGACAAGGCAAGCCCCGCCATGAAGGCCACGTTCTGGTTTTCGAATGCGTAGGCCAGAAGCACCGCGACGACGCCGATGACAAGCGCCGCGATCTTCGAAATCCGCACCTCCAGCAAGTCGGACGCCCGACCGCGCGCAATCACCTGGCCGTAAATGTCGTGACTGATCGCGGATGCACCCGCAAGCGTCAGCCCAGCAACGACTGCCAGGATCGTGGCGAAGGCTACCGCCGAGATGAAGCCCAGAAGAACAGGACCACCCATTGCGTGGGCCAGGTGAATCGAGGCCATATTCGGACCTCCGATGAGATCGGCAACCTTGTTGAACTGTCCCGATGATCCCACGTTGAAGTATGAGCCATCCGACATCAGGATTGCGACGGCTCCGAAACCGAGCAGCGGGATCATAAGGCAAAAATACGCTACACACGTGGTAGCGTAGAACACCGACTTGCGTGCGCCGGCCGCGTCCTTGACGGTGAAAAAGCGCATCAAGATGTGGGGCAGGCCGGCGGTGCCGAATACGAGCGCAAGACCGAGAGAGATTGCGGAGATCGGCTCAGCAAACAGACCTCCCGGCGCCAATATGGCTGCGCCCTTCGGATGGATCTTGCTGGCCGTCGCGAACAACTGTTCGAAGCTGAAATTGAAGTGCCACAAGACCGTCAGGGCCATCAACGTCCCGCCGGTCAGGAGCAATGCTGCTTTGGTGATCTGAACCCAAGTCGTTGCCTGCATACCGCCTACTGCGACATACAGAGTCATCAGCACGCCAACCCCGACCACCGCGACGAGATAGTGCACACCGAACAGCAGCTGAATGACTTTGCCCGCCCCGATCATCTGCGCAATCAGATAGAATAGAACAACCACAAGGCTGCCGGTGGCGGCCACGAGGCGGATTGGCGTTTGATCCAGGCGAAATGCAGCGGCATCCGAAAATGTATAACTGCCAAGGTTACGCATTCTCTCGGACATCATGAACAACACAATGGGCCAGCCCGTGAGAAAGCCGATAGCATAGAGCAGGCCATCGAAGCCGTTCGCGTACACGAGGGCGGAAATTCCGAGGAACGCCGCCGCGGAAAGGAAATCGCCGGCGATCGCAAGGCCGTTTTGCAGTGGGGTTATTGCATGGCCGGCGGTATAGAAGCCAGCCTTCGACTTCGTGCTCCCGGCCGAACGGTAGGTGATCAAGAGCGTCACCAAAACGATCAGCAAGAACATGCCAATCGCCACTCCGTCCGTGCCGCGGTCGCGCGTCGCGACAGATTGCGCCATTGCAATGGTTGGCGCCGCCGTGAACATCATCGCCATCAGCCAGCGTCTCATCATTGTCCGAATTCCTCAAGCAAAGCACGATTCAATGGGTCGAACCGGGAGTTCGACTGCTGCACGTATAGCCCCGTCAAGATCACAACGAGCACGATCATCGCAAACGCGAGACCGAGCCCGACGGGTATGGCGCTTCCGGCGATGTTGGCTCCGAGCGCACTTTGTGCGGTCGAGATCAGGGCTATGAAGCCAAAAAACATGATCAACGTGATGATCGACAAGCTCCAGCGGAGCTTGGCGCGCGCCGAAGCCAATTGCCTGAACGTCGGGTCCGACAGTATTTCTTGCGTCTGACAATGCGCGGATTGCGCCATCGTGATGCTCTGGGACAAATTCTTCCTGTCTTCGGCCGTGCAAACCTCGGCCGGATGACAGATCTTCCATGGTGGCATCTTTGCCCTCCTGCTTTAGCGTTCCTTCCCTGTTTGAAGCTTTAGGGGCCCGAAACCCGCCAGCAAGGTCATTTGGTGCCAAAGTGCAGGTGATTTCCTGCCAACGTCCTCGTTCTGTATCTTCGATTGGCGAAGCGCTTTGGAGAGTCCGAGGTTCAACCTCCATACGAGAACTGTAAATGCTGCGGACTAGCGTGGTCGCCGCTCCCACTTCGAACTCTGACTACCGCCGCCTGAAGCGTTCAGATTTTCTCATCCGTCTTCTCGAGCGTCGCATAGTGCCCGGCAAAACGCTGACGCAGCTCCATCTTTTGAATTTTTCCGGTCGCGCCGTAGCTGAGCGCGTCGGCAAACACGACATCGTCGGGGATCCACCACTTCGCGATCTTGCCCTCAAGATAGGCCCTGATCGACGCCGTTGAGACGCTGAACCCGGACTTCACTACGACCACGAGCAACGGCCGCTCTTCCCATTTGGGATGAGGAATCCCAACCACGGCCGCTTCGGAGACGCCAGGACATCCGGAGACGACGTTCTCGATGTCAATCGAACTGATCCATTCGCCACCGGACTTGATAACGTCCTTGGCGCGATCGGTGAGACGAATGTCATTGTCGCGGTCCATGACGGCGAGATCGCCGGTATCGAACCATCCGTCCTGCAGCACTTCCTTGTCGTTCCGAAAGTAGCCGGAGATCACCCAAGGACCACGCACCATGAAACGGCCGCTCGACTTGCCATCCCGCGGCATCTCTCGACCCACATCATCGGCAATTTTGACATCGACGCCATAGATGGGCTGTCCCTGCGAAGTCTTGCGATCGCGTTGATGCTCCGCTTGAAGCACTTCCGTTCGTCTCGATGGCTGGGGGCTGGTGCCACATGGGCTCGTCTCCGTCATGCCCCACACGTGATTGACGGCGACGCCAAGCCGCTCGAAACCCTCGATCAGGCTCGCCGCGGGCGCCGAACCGGCGACCACGATGCGTCGAAGTGTTTTCGGCTTGATGCCGGCGCCTTCATAGTGGCGCAACAGATTTGAATAGTGCGTGGGGACGCCGGCTGTGACTGTCACGCCCTCGTCCTCGATCAGTTCCGCAATCGAGGCACCATCCATCTTTGGCCCCGGCAACACCAGCTTTGCACCGACCATTGGCGCTGCATGAGTCATCCCCCAAGCACCATTGGCGTGGAACATCGGGGTCATCGGAAGAATGGTGTCTCGTGCTGAGAAGCCCATTGAATAGGCGCCGGTGATCGAAAGACAATGCAGCACGTCCGAGCGATGCGAATAAAGCACGCCCTTGGGATTGCCCGTCGTTCCCGATGTGTAGAACAGCGATGAGGCTGAAAGCTCGTCGAATTCAGGCCACTCAAAGCCGTCGTTGCCGGTTTCGATGAAATCCTCGTAGCAGTGCAGGTTCGGCAGAGATGCTGATACAGGCATTTCTGCGCGATCGACCATCAGCACCATCAATCGGACGGTCGATAATTCAGGCGCCAGCTTCTCCACGAGCGGCAAGAAGCTGCTGTCGAAGAACAGCGCTTTGTCTTCGGCGTGATTGGCGATGTAGGAAATCTGTGCGGGTATGAGCCGCGGATTGATCGCATGCCACACTGCACCGAGACCAGTCACGCTGTGTTCCAGCTCAAAATGCCGATACGTGTTCCAGGCAAGGGTCGCCACGCGATCGCCATTGACGACTCCGTGGCGATGAAGAGCATCCGCAAGCTTGCGTGTGCGCCGAGCCGCCTCACTGTACCCATACCGGTGAATCGGTCCTTTGACCGTCCGGGAGACGATCTCGGTATCGGCGTGAAAGCGATCTGCATGCCTGAGGAGCGATGAAAGCAGCAGCGGTTGGTTCTGCATCAATCCCTTCACGACGTCTCCCTTGCGGTTGATGCGATCAAACGGCACCGGTTATTCGGATGCCGCGTCCAGCACCTCGCCAAACAGATCCCAATGCGTCCCCGTCCAGCGCTGCAACCGCATCTGGGTGAAGTTCATGTTGATTTTATCTGACGTGTTGACCTTGATACCCGGCTGCACCGTCGGAAGCGCAACGTCCTTGAAACTCCTGGCTTGCTTGATGATGTTTTCACGAGACAGATCATCACCGCACTGCCTGATAAGCTGCTCAAGCAGCTTCCCCTGGGTGTAGCCGAACAGGTAGTTGTTATCGGCTATATCGATGCCGGGCATGTATTTGTCGACGAAGGCACGATAATCTTTCATGCCTTGATCCTGGTCCCAGATCGAATCGGTAGCATCTTTCGTGATCGAGCCGACGACCACGCCGGTCGAGATATCGAGGCCCGCGGGCTTTAGCGTCGCGCCGACGGAGCTGGACGGATAGTTCAGGACGATCAGCGCCTTCCAGTTCAGCTCGTGCGACTTGCGGATCGCCTGCGCTGCGAATTTCGGCGTCCCCGCTACCAGGAGCGCGGATGCGCCGGAGTTCTTCAGGTTGACAACGTGGGAGTCCACGGTCGGCTCGGTTACCTCATAGGAGGCCGTCACGACCCTCTTGTCGAAATCACTCTTCAGGAATTCCTTGAACGCGCTGACGTAGTCCTTACCAAGATCGTCATTCTGATAAAGAATTGCATACTTCGCATTGGGCAGCGTCTTGGCCAGGAACTTTGCATAGATCTTGCCTTCAGTGTCAAAGCTCACAAGACTCGTGGTCGTCAGTGGAAAATTAGAGACATCCGTGAATTTGCTCGACCCGGAAACGATTGCGATCGTCGGCACCCCCCGCGCCCTTAAGTACTTTGCCGCTGCTGTGTTGCCGGGTGTTCCGAGCTGGCTAAAAATGAAGGCGACCTCGTCGCTCTCGACAAGCTTGCGGGCGTGCTCGACTGCCTTCGGCGGGCTATAGGCGTCGTCATAGGCGATGTAGTTGATCTTGCGCCCGTTGATGCCTCCCCGGTCGTTGATGGATTGGACATAGGCCAGGACGCTCCGGCCGACGAGGCCAATCGATGAAGCCGGGCCGCTGAAGGGAAATATCCCGCCAACCTTGATCTCCGTCGCGGTGACCCCGGGCGTGTCGGCGGCAATTGCGGATGTCGCGAGCGCAGCAATTAGCGCGCATGCAGTCGTGAGTGCTCTGAACAAGAGGCCGTCCTCCTTCGCTGTCTCCATCCGAGCCGTCGTCCGAAGCGCGGCTTTCTTTTTGGGCCGTGGAGAAACCCACGACAATCACAAATCTACAGTTCTATTTTCGAACTTGTCAAGCAAGCAGACTGTAGCAGCTCTCTCCGCACTGCAGGATCAAGAGCCGGTGAGCCCCTAATCTCGACGATCAAATTGCGATTCGAGAGCTTATTTTGCGAATTGTGGCCCTGATCGGCTACAAATTTGAGCCGCGACTTAGCGCGCGGACAGGTTGCCAGCCACTAGTTCTTTTATCGAATTTAAGAAGGAGCGGCCTACCGCCGAAGCAAGATCATCCACTAATGTTCGCTCCGGCGCGACACGTGAGCGTCCGCACCGGAGCGAGCCAGTGTGCAAGGATCAGGAATTGGCCGAACCGAACTCTGTCGACTGATCGTGCTTCAGCACCAGGATAAGCAAGGCGGCCAACAGCGGCAGCACAGCGAGGAAGAGCAATCCTGCGACGGTGCTCCCTGTCGATTCCTTGAGCCAGCCGATCAAATAAGGTCCGCCGAATCCGGCGAGGCTGCCGATCGAATTGATCAGCGCGAGCCCTCCGGCGGCGGCCGACCCCGTCAGGAACGCCGCAGGCAGTGTCCAGAACAATCCGAATGCCGCAAAGCCGGCCATTGAAGCAATGATGAGGGCGACCATGGTGAGCGTGAGATTGCCTCCATGAGCGGATGCCGCAAGGCCGGCCGATGACACCAGGAGCGCCACCACGATGTGACGAATGCGCTCACGCTTGCGGTCGGAACGTGCCCCCCACAACACCATCGCCAGTGCACCGAATGCAAAGGGTAAGGCGCTTGCAAAGCCGGTCTGCACGTTCGACAGACCAAAGCCCTTCACGATCTGAGGCAGCCAGAACTGCACACCGTATAGACCCGCCAGGAGCCCGAAATAGACCAAACCCAGCGCAACGACCTTGGGCGACCGCAGCGCTTCGCCCAACGACAGTTTGTGTGTCGCTTCTACAGATGCACGCTCGCTCGCAAGCTTCGCCTCGAGCCACGCTTTTTGGTTCGGCGCCAGCCATCCTGCGTCCGACGGACGATCCCGGAGATAGACCAGCGCAACCAGACCGAGGATGACCGAAGGCAAACCTTCGGCAATGAAGAGCCACTGCCAGCCTTTCAATCCGAGGACGTTGTCCAGCTCGAGCAACAGGCCGCAGAGCGGACTGCCAAGCACCGCGGAGAGCGGTGCTCCGAGGATGAAGGCCGACATCACGCGTGCGCGGTATTCAGCTGGGAACCAATAAGTGAGATAGAGGATGATTCCTGGAAAGAAGCCGGCTTCGGCCAAGCCAAGCAGGAAGCGAATGACATAGAAGCCCGTCGCCCCGGTGACGAAGGCCGTACAGGCGGAAATCAAACCCCAAACGATCATGATGCGCGCGATCCAGCGCCTGGCACCAAAGCGATGCAGCGCAAGATTGCTCGGGATCTCGAGGATGAAGTAGCCGATGAAGAAGATTCCGGCGCCCCAGGCATAGACCAGCGGCGAGAAGCCAAGATCTGCGTTCATGGTCAGCGCCGCAAAGCTGACATTCACCCGGTCAAGCACACAGAAAAAGTACGCTACGACAAGAAACGGGATCAGCCGGTACGAGATCTTCAAGATCGTAGACTGCTCGACATCCTGTATCTCGGATGAAACGCGCACATGGCTCGATATGGCTTCGCTCAATTTAACCCCCCTTGCTGTCTTGTGTTTTATTGGTTTGATGAGACGGGAGCCCGCTGCAGGCTCCCGCGAGTCCGCGTCAGCCGCGGGCATTCCGGCCCGTGGCGTCGAGAAGATGCACTCTATCCATCCGCAATCACGCGACCGTGGCGACGCGGCGGCGGCGCGTCGGATCGAAATGCCGTCTCTACGATCGGAAATTCAGTCCCTGGGCATCCAGTTGGCGCACCAAGGCCGCGTAGGTGTCTTGACCGAAGCCATGATCTTTATCGAAGCCCTTCGCGACCGCGGACTGAGATTGCTGGACGGTCCTGCTCAGCACGGCCTCTCCCAACGGACGCAGCTCTTGCCCGATCTTCATGGTGTTGACCTGCACCTCGCAGGCGCGCTGCAACTGATACATTCGGAAGAACGCGGCGGCTGCCGTTTCACCACAGGCAAGGAGCCCGTGGTGGCGAAGGATCATGTAGTTCTTGTCGCCGAGGGACTTCACCAGCCTTTCGCGCTCGGCCAAGTCGATCGAGATGCCCTCGAAATCGTGGTAGGCAACCTGGCCGTAGAGCTGCGCACCGTAGAAATTGTGCGGCGACAGGCCGTGCTCCGAGCACGCCACCGTCACACCCTCCGTCGTGTGGGTGTGCACGATGTAATGCGCGTCTTCTCGCGCCATATGGATAGCTGAGTGGATTGTAAATCCCGGCGCGTTGACGCGGGCGTTGCTGCCATCTACCACGCGGCCATCGACATCGATCTTGACGAGATTGGACGCGGTGATTTCGTTGTACAACAGGCCGAACTGATTGATCAGGAAGTGACGTTCGGGCCCAGGCACCCGCGCGGTGATGTGGTTGTAGATGAGCTCCGTCCAGCCGAACATGTGGCAGATGCGATAGAAGGCGGCGAGGTCCTCGCGCGCCTTCCGCTCTTCCGTCGAAAGGTTAGCCGCAGCAGTCCCGACCGCGGGCCTCGCATGCTTGTTCATCGTCGTGTTCCTCCGCTTGTCGCGATCAGTCGAGAAAGTCCGGTTGCTCTTTCAGGATGCGCGCATACAGGGACTGAAACTGGAACCAGCCCGTAAACGCAGTGCCGATGATCTGGAAAGCCTGCTCGGCGGACTTTTCCGAGATCATCTTGAGCGGCTGCCCGCTGCGCGCGGCGGCGGCTTCCGCGAGCAGCTGGACCTGGCAGGAGCGCTCCATGGTGATGAACCACCACGCCGCCTCATCCACAGTCTTGCCGACAGTCAGCAGCCCATGGTTCTGGAGTATTGCGGCCTTGCCGGACCCGAGCGCTTCGGCGATCCGCTGCCCTTCGTCCAGCTCGACGGCAACGCCGCCATAGTCATCGTAAAGCGCATGATCGTTGTAAAAGGCGCAGACGTCCTGTGAGATCGGATCGAGTTTCCGCCCCAGCGCGGCGAACGCCCGCCCATAGGTCGAGTGTGCATGCGCGGCACCAACGGAATCGGGCCGCGCGGCATGAACGCGCGAATGAATGGCGAAGGCCGCGGCATTCACCGGCCGGCCGCCCTCGACCACCTTGCCATTGTGATCGACCCTTATCAGGTCGGACACCTTGATCAGGCTGAAATGCATTCCGAACGGATTGACCCAAAACGTGTCCGTGAACTCGGGATCGCGAGCCGTGATGTGTCCGACGACCCCCTCATCGAAGCCAAACTTGGAAAACAGCCGAAAGGCCCCAGCGAGCCGCTGCTTACGATGCAGCCGCTCTTCCTGGAGGGTCGCGAACACCGGCGGCTGCGGCAGATCCGAGTACATCTTCACTGCTTCGGTTGTCGGGCGATCGATTTTCTGGACGACGTTCATGTGGTTCTCCTCTACTGTGCTTTGCGCGGTCGCTTCGGCCTGCGCTCGCCGCTTCAAGCAACCTCGAACAGGCGGCGATGCCATGACCTATCCGCGTATTCGCTAGTTGCTTGGTAATGACCGGGCACCGATTCCCGGTCGATTGACCTCTCAGCGGTCAAATGTCCTCCCTGTCGGCTTGCGGTTTTTTCCGTCGCGTGCCGCGCGCACGTCGTGGAAACCGCGTTGCTTGTGTTCGTGGTTGATGTCAGCATGGTGAACTGCAGCCGACCCAGCAAATGAAAATCCTTGCGATCATATGAGTCCAATTCACATGCAGCGCTCGCGATCTTCCTTGCCGCCCCTGTCCACGCTTCGTGCCTTTGAAGCCGCCGTCAGATTCGGCAGCTTCAAGGCAGCAGCGGAAAACCTCCGGCTGACGCAATCAGCTATCAGTCATCAAATCCATTCGCTTGAAACGCACTTCCGCGTGAAGCTGTTTGTGCGTGTCGGAAACAAGCTGGTCTTGACCACGGATGGGAAAAGCTATGGAGCCTCCATACTGAAGGCATTCGCTGAAATGAGCCGCGCGGGCGAAGGTCTCCTGAATCGCAGTGGCAGCGAGATTATCAGAATCAGCGCCTCTCCGAGCTTCGCAGCTTTTGCTGCACTGCCTCACATCGGAAAACTGAAGGCCATGAATGGATCGCTCGATGTGCGGCTTGAAGCACGCAACACCAGTGTCGACTTCGATGCTGAAAGCATCGACGCGGCCATTCAGGTCGGGGTACCGATTGAGCGCGGGCTCAGCACGCACCGCATTTTTCGGTCGAAAATCGCTCCGCTCGCCACCAAACGCTGTGCGATAGATACGGCGTCATCCGGACAGAGCGGGACGTTGCGGCACTGCCGCTAATCGAGCTCAACAACGTTCCCGGTTTATGGGAGCAATGGTTCGCACAGGCTGATGCGAGCATCAAGCTACCGGATCTCGTGCTATCCAGCGATAGTCTGCTTGCGGCTTTGCAAATGGCAGAGTCGGGCGTCGGCGCCGTATTGGCTCCCCTGCCCTTGGTGGCACCGTTGGTGGCGTCCGGGCGGCTCAAAGTCCTGCTTCGACCTCGCTCGCTACCAGAGGCCCCAGATTTTCATTTGGTGTATCGGACGGCGGATGCGAACACGGCGAGAATCAAATCAATACGCCGGTGGCTTAAGGACATCGTCGTTTCGCTGGAACGTCAGGGCAGCGCCTGCGAGCGTTTGCGTCAGTGAGTTCAACATGCCGCATAGGATTTTCCCCGAGGAGGTTCTGTTCAACTTTTTCTTACGGTATAATATGTTTGACGTCATACCAACGGGCGTGATCCGCGCTGAACGGAATGTGACGGGCTACTTTGCTCGCGGAGGCCCAACCTTTTAATCACCGCCGCGAGAGAGCTTCGGAGGGAAGATGCCTGAACAGACGGATATGTTTCCCGGGTTCGAAACACACTCTATCGAGACAAGCCTTGGTCGGATCTTTGCGCGCAGCGGAGGCAAGGGACCGCCATTGCTGTTGCTGCACGGCTATCCTCAGTCGCACGTAATGTGGCATCGCGTGAGCCCGGCACTAGCAAATCATTTCACGTTGTTTCTGGTCGATCTGCCCGGTTACGGCGCGTCAGACATACCTCCGAGCGACCCTGATCACCGGTCGTACACGAAGCGCGCGATGGCACAGGCCATGATCGAGGCCATGGAGCGATTGGGACATGAACAATTCGCGCTGGCCGGTCATGATCGCGGCGGTCGAGTCGGCTATCGCTTGGCCCTGGATCACCCGCGGCGACTTAGCAAGCTGGCATTGCTCGACATCCTCCCAACCTACGATTATTGGAACAGCCTCAATCGGCTCTCGGCGCTGCGCATTTACCATTGGACGTTCCTGGCCCAGCCCTCTCCCGTTCCGGAAGATCTGATTCGGGGGGATCCAGGCTATTTTCGACGCATCTTCGATGCCAAGTTCGATCCTGTCGCTGTCGAGCACTATCTGCATTCGTTGGAAGATCCGCGCCGGATACACGCAATATGCGAGGACTATCGCGCCGGAGCTTATGCGGACTTCGAGCACGATGAGGCAGATCTGACCGCCGGGCGAAAGATCGAAGTCCCGCTCTACGTAATATGGGGAACGAAGGGCATTGCCTCCTCGGCAGGCACACCTATCGAGGTATGGAAACGGTGGGCAACGAATGTAACGGGATCTGCCGTGGATGCCGGGCATTTCATGTGCGAGGAGAACCCTCACGACACGAGCCAAGCCTTGCTGGACTTTCTCACTCGAGCGCGATGATTTTTCTTCGAAGCATCATCCCGCTCTATCTTTTTGTTTGAGCATGACCTCGGCGCAAAACGCTTCGCGTTTGCCGCGAGGGAAAACCGGTATCCACTTTTCCGGATCATGCTCCAGCAACGCTTGCCTCTAAGGTGAGGCATGCCCTCCGGGACTGTTTGCCTTCTCGCCAGCGCGATAGCCATCCCGCGCAGTCGTACGCGACAAGTACGATTCGGCGCTGTCGCAGATCCCGACACCATAGTCGATCGCCCAGATCAGACACGTGGTCAACAGGATGTCGGCAGTGGTGAATTGATCTCCCATCAAGTAGGATCGCCCGTCTCTCAAGGCGACGTCGACGTTCCGCAGCTGGTCCCTGAAATACTCCCCGGCGCGTTGGACGACGTCCGGAGCGTGACCATAGAGATGCGCCAGCCCTTTGACTGTACCGTGTCTTCGCATCACATAAAGACTGGTTGAATCCAGCTCGGTGACGATGAAGAAACACCATTCGAGCCACTTGGCGTAAAGCATGGGATCATCGGGAATGAGCGAGATTTCGCCATTGCCGTAACGCCGCGCCAGATAGGCGACGATCGCCGCACTTTCGCCGATGGTCAGCTCTTCGTCTTGCAGTAACGGGATCTTCTGGCGCGGACTTAAGGCCGTGAACTCAGCCGTTTTGGTTTCCCCTGTGCGCGGCAGGATCGGACGCACGTCGTATGCAAGTCCGAGTTCGTGGAGGGCCCAATGCGGTCGGATTGTCCGAGATGTCCCTGCGCCCCAAAGAATCAGATTGGCGGTCATCTCACCAGGTCTCCGCACTCGGCCGCAAATCCAGCTCATGAGTCCAGCCGTCGCGACTCTGGTGATGAGCGAACCAGTAGGCTTCCGCAATCGAAGACGTCTTGGTCAAGCTATCAGGCTTGATCGTTGCAGTATCCACGCCCGACGCCTTAAGGCGCTGATGGATCGCAGCACTGTCGATGGCGGCATCGATGATCAGATGCACAACGTGAATGTCTTTCGGCCCCAGTTCGCGTGCCATCGCCTGCGCGACCGCCCGCAATCCGAATTTCGCGGCCGAGAAAGCCGCGAAGCCCGTGCCGCCTCGCAGGCTCGCCGTCGCGCCTGTGAACAGGATCGTACCCCGGCCACGCGGCAGCATGTGGCTGGCCGCCTCGCGGCCGACCAGAAATCCCGCGTAGCAGGCGAGTTCCCACGCCTTGAAGAACAGCTTTTCTGTCGTCTCGAGGAGAGGTTTGTTGACGTTCGAACCGGCATTGAACAGGCAAACCTCGATTGGCCCAATCTCCTTTTCTACTGTAGCGAACAGTCGCTGCACTTCCTCTTCCTTGCGGGCGTCGACCGAAAAGGCATAGAAAGGATGCCCCATCGCTCTCAACTCCTCACCCAACTGATGGGACTTCTCGGCCTCTCGTCTTGCGATACACACTGTGAAGCCGCCTTGCGCAAAGCGCTTCGCTACTGCTGCACCAATCGCATCGCCGGCTCCGACAAGCAGCGCCACCTTTTCAGCTTTTGACATGTAAGCGTCTCCAATTCGTCAGTTGGCTGCAGTCCGCACTGCTTTTTCCGCGATCATTCTCTCGACATCAGCATCGGAGAATGCCAGCTCCCGGAGCACGTCGCGGGTATGTTCACCGATGCGCGGCGCTGGTCCCCGGATCGCCGCCTCATTCACGGCAAATCGCGCTGCAGGTTTCGGCTGCCGGACCCGCCCCACGTTGGGCTGGTCGAACTCGGTAATGATGCCTCGCGCCACCACCTGCTCGTTCCGAATGATCTCCGACCGCCGCAAGATCGGCGCACACGGCACGTCGGCAGCATCGAGCCGCTCGAGCCATTCCGCTGTGGTGTGCCGCTCGAAGTATTCCTGCATCTTGTTGATGCGCGCGGTGGCATTCACAGAGCGCGCCGTCGGCGTCGCAAAGCGCTCGTCATTTGCAAGCTCCGGATCCCCAGTTGCCTTGCAGAATCCTCGCCACTCCGAATCCGAAATCGTGCCGCAGGTCAGATATCCATCGAGCGTCTTGAAGACCAGATCCGGGCGGTCGTTGGGATCGCCGGCCTGCTGTTCGCTGCCCACGACCATGTACTGCATCATGCCTTCCGGCCAGAGGTAGGAGATCATGACATCCAGCATTGCAACGTGGATATGATCGCCCTGCCCTGTCTTCTCCCGGGCGTAGAGCGCCGATGCCACCGCTTGCGCGGTGAAGACGGCAGTCGTCTTGTCAGCGACGATGGTCCGGATCATCTGGGGACGATTGGTTGCCGGCTGGGCCTGGATGTCCGCAAATCCCGATAGGCCCTGGATGATAGGATCGTAGACCCGCTTTCTCACATACGGCCCGCTGTCACCGACGCCGCTGATCGAAACGTAGATCAGTCGAGGATGCCGCTCGCGCAGTTCGTCCGCGCCAAGACCGAGCCGCTCCATGGTCCCCGGGCGAAAGTTCTGCACAAGCACGTCGGCCTGCGCAACGAGGCGCGCTAGAATCTCTCTTCCGGCATTGCTCTTGACGTCGACGGAAAGCGATCGTTTGCCTCGATTGGAGGAGATGAACAGCGCCGAGAACTCGCCCGCTTTGTCAATGGTCGCCCGGCTGCGCCGTGTGATATCGCCGTTGATTGGCTCGATCTTCAGGACGTCCGCTCCCTGATCGGCCAGAAACATCGTAGCAAACGGTCCCGAAACGACGCCGGTCAGGTCCAGCACGCGAACACCCTCTAACGGTCCTGCCATTGGATTCTCCTCAATCTTCGGACAACAAGTGTTTACCTCACCGAGATCAGACGCTCAGGTAGGTGCGACGCACCGTCTCGTCCGCGATGAGGGCCGAGGTAGTACCAGAGAACCGAATGAGTCCCTGGCTCAGGACGTAGACCCTGTGTGCGAGATAGGTCGCAAGATGATAGTTTTGTTCCACCAGCAGGATCGGAGTGCCCTCCGACTTGATCGCGTTCAGCACTTCCGCGAGACTGTCGATGATCACGGGCGCGAGCCCTTCGCTTGGCTCGTCTAGGATCAGGAGATCCGGACCGGAAACGAGCGCACGCCCGATCGCGAGCATCTGCTGCTCGCCTCCGGAGAGCTGACCACCGAGATTCCGGCGCCGTTCGGCAAGCCGCGGAAACAACTGGTAGACGTAGTCTGCAGTTCTTCTGGACGAGCGGCCTCGCGCTGCCTTCAGGGCGATGCCGAGATGCTCGTCGACCGTTACCGTAGGAAAGATGCCGCGATCCTCGGGAACGTAGGCGATGCCGGCCCGCGCCACGCGATGGGTGGGCAATCGATCAAGCTGTCGATTCTTGAACACCACCTTGCCGCGCCGTGACGGAATGAGACCGACGATTGACTTCAATGTCGTGCTCTTGCCGGCACCGTTGCGACCCAGTAGCGCCACGCACTCGCTTGCTCCGACCTCAAGGGAGACACCCTGGAGCACGTGGCTGTCGCCATAGTAGGCGTGCAGGTCCTTAACCTCGAGCATGGCCGCACCCGAGATACGCTTCGATCACGACCGGATCCTGCTGGATCTGCTCGCGCGTTCCGGTCGCGAGCACCTTGCCATAGCTCAAGACCGTGATGACCTCGCAGATCGCGAACACCACATCCATGTCGTGCTCGACCAACAGGATCGTCAAATCCTTTGGAAGCTCGTTGATCAGATTTATGAGACGTTCGCGCTCGCTCGGAGACGTCCCCGCGGCGGGTTCGTCCATAAGCAGAATCTTTGGCTCGGCGCACAGCGCTATGGCGACTTCAAGCTGACGCCTCTGACCATAGGACAAGTGCTTCGCCTTGGTCTCCAGACAATCGGCGAGGTTCATTCGTTCGGCGGACATGCGCGCCCTCTCGAGGACTTCGCCGAACGCGGAGGTGGACCGCCAGAATACGCGCCGGCAGGGGTGCGATGCCTGACAGGCAATGCGCAGATTTTCCAGGACCGTGAGATCTTCCAGAAACATGTTGCGTTGGAAGGACCGCGACAGGCCGGAGCGCGCGATCTTCTCCGGACGTCCGACCGCTCTTTGACCCTCGATCCACACATCTCCACTGGTCGGCGGCGTCCAACCGGTTATGAGATTGAAGAACGTTGTCTTGCCCGCTCCGTTTGGACCAATCACGGCGCGGCGCTGGCCGAACGGCACCACCAGGTTCAGGTCCGAGATCACCTCGAGTCCCCCGAACGACTTACGCAGGTTCTTGACCTCGAGTGCGTTCATGACTTCTTCTCGAACAACGATTGCACCGCGCCGACGATTCCGCCGCGGAAGAATGCGACCACCAGCATGAAGAAGATGCCGAAAAACATCATGTATTCGGTGGTCAAGACGCTCAGGCCCTGCTTGACCAAAACGAAAACGGCCGCCCCGATGAGCGGTCCGGTAACCGCCGTCGCGCCGCCGATGATCACCATCAGCACGCCCTCACCGCTCAATTGCCAGCTCATGGAATCCGGATTGATGAAGTAGGTATATTGCGCCTGCAGGATTCCGGCGACACCGCACGCAATCGAGGCGAGCACGAAGGCACCGATCTTGTAGCGATCGACGGAATAGCCCATGGCAACCGCCCGCCGCTCGTTCTCCCGGATTGCTGCAAGCACGCTGCCGAACGGAGATTCGACGACGCGCCACACGACCGCGACAGCGAGCACCGTCACGGCGAGAACGTAATAGTAAAAGACCATCGGATTGTCGCTGTTCAAGCCGAGGAAGCTTAGATCAGGACGCGGTATGCCGGACATTCCATCCGACCCATTGGTGAGCCGCAGCTTGATCGCCGCCCCATAGAACAGCTGTGAAAACGCGAGCGTGATGAGCAGGAATTCGACGCCACGGGTCCGCGTACAGACTGCGCCGATGCCGACCGCGAGCA
The DNA here is from genome assembly GCF_000426245.1 of Bradyrhizobium sp. Ai1a-2. Taxonomy (GTDB): domain Bacteria; phylum Pseudomonadota; class Alphaproteobacteria; order Rhizobiales; family Xanthobacteraceae; genus Bradyrhizobium. The sequence continues at coordinate 63,255 of NZ_AUEZ01000049.1, forward strand.
CTCCGATCAGGGCCAACGTCGCGGGGACCGAAATCCACAAGGGCAAGCCCAGCACCGAAGCTCCGATTCCTATGCCGTAACCGCCCAGCCCAAGAAACATCGCCTGCCCAAGCGATACGAGACCTGTGGTCCCGACAAGAAGGTTGATTCCTGAAGCGAATACCCCGGCGATCATGATCTCGATCGCCAGTATCGTGAGATACGGCGTCGATATCCAGGGCAGCGCCAGCACCATCAGGACGGGAGCGACGATCACTGCGCGGGCAACACGCTGACTTTGCTTTACTGGATCGGCGGCAGCACGTTCGCTCACGGCGCCCACGATCGTGGCCTCAGTGCTCATGCCACCCTTCCAACTCTGCCGAACAGGCCCTGCGGGCGGACGATCATGACGCCGATCAGGAGCGCGTAGACCGCGAACATCTCGACCTCGGGAAGGTAGGCCTGCGACATCGCGTCCGTCATCCCAACGATCAAGGAAGCATAGAAGGAGCCCTTCAGATTCCCCAGACCGCCGACGACCACGACGACGAACGTTTCGACGACAATGGCGATACCCATCTGCGAGTAGACGCTCATGAGGGGCGCAGCAACAACGCCGGCAAGGCCCGCCAGCGCGGCACCAAGGCCGAATACGACTGCGAACAAGACATTGATGTTCACGCCGAGCGCCGTCACCATCGCACGATCGTCGACGCCGGCGCGCAGGGTCGCGCCGATCAACGTTCGATCGAAGATGAAGTTGAGTCCGACAGCGACCGCAAGCCCAATGCCGATGATGAAGAGCCGGTAGGCAGGATAGGACAGGCCAAGCAGACTGACATGACCGCTCAGCAGAGCCGGGGTCGGTATCGCATGGAATGCCGAGCCGTACAGCCATTCCACCGCGCCTGCCGTTGCAAAGAGCAGACCGAACGTCAGCAAAGCCAGATCAAGATGGGTGGAGCGACCGCGTTCAGCGAGCGGCTGCAGCACGAGCAGCTGAAGCGCAAAGCCCACGACGAACGGGAGTACCGGCCCCATGACCAGCGCGCTCCAGTAAGAGCCCGTTGCAGCCGCGATGGCAACCCCGCAATAGGCGCCCAGCGTGAAGAACGCGCCATGGGCGAGATTGAGGATATTCATCAGGCCGAAGATCAGAGTAAGTCCGACCGCAAGCAGGAACACCAGCATGCTCAGTTGCAGGCCATTCAGTATTTGCGTGAGGAATAGCTGCACTGTCGATGCCCCGTCCTCGATCAGAACGACTTGGTGCAGCCCGGCAGATCGTCGGCGCCGGCGAACTCATCGACGTATTGCGGAACGGGCTCTCCGGCCGCATCCTTCGCGAACTGCACGACGTAGACTTTCTCGAGCAGGGCGCTGTTGGACGCGTTGAACCGGATCTTTCCACGCGGCGCATCGAAGACCAGCCCTCGCATGGTGGTCATGAACTGGGACTTGTCGGCCGGCATCCTGCCTCCGAGCTTCTCGAGCGTCAGCATGATCGCCTTTCCGTTGTCGTAGCCGAGCTCGGCGTTGACTTCGGGATCCTGCTTGAACATCTGGCGATACCGGGCCACGAGCTTCTCGTTCGCCTCGGTCTTGACGGTCGGCAAATAGGTCGTGACGAACTTCGGCCCAACCATGAGCTCGCCCAGAGCTCCCCAATTCAACTTGTCATAGACCCAGTGATCACCGACCAACGGAAGCTTGTCCCGCAAGCCGAAATCGGCGTGCTGCTTGACGACCTGCACGGCCTCCGCGCCGGCGTAGAACGAATAGATGATCTGCGCTCCGGAATTGCTGGCCTGGGTAAGCGCGGCGGCCCAATCCTTTGTTTTCTGGAAGGGCGTCCAGATCTCCTGGACGACTTTCCCTCCACCATCCTCGAACCCGCGCTTGAACGCGCCGAGGAAGGAATGACCTGCCGAATAATCGGGCCCCATGATCACCGCTGTCCGGATCCCATGGCTCGCCCAGTATTTGCCGGAGTTGTATAGAAAGCCGTTCGCGCTGAAGGAGGTTCGCGCGACGTATGGGCTGCAAAATTTTGCAGTTATCTCGTCGGCGAAGGTGTTGGCGAGAACGAGCGGCATCTGCGCCTTATCGGCCAGGCCCGACACGGCGATCCCGACACTCGAGCTGACCACTCCCGCGACCAGGTCCACCTTTTCAAGTTGCACGAGACGATTGAACTGCTGCACGCCGACGTTCGGCGTCAGCTCGTCGTCGGCACGGATGATCTCGATGCGCCGTCCGGCAACCTTGCCGCCATATTCGGCAATAGCGACCTGGAAGCCTCGATCTATCCCCTCGCTCGGAACGGCATAGACTCCCTTGTAGGGTAACATGAGCCCGATTTTGAGAGGGGCGATCTCCTCGGCGCATATGGACGACGCCGATGCCACCACGACAACTGCCAATGCAGCCGACAGCCTGCTCATATAGGCCACGCTATCCTCCCTCCGTATCCGACCCGAATGGCGTCCATATTCGTCGGATGGATCGCCAAGAGTCCGCGATGTTTAGGAGGAAGCGACTGGAGTGACTTCCGTCAGAGCGCCGGAATTTGCCAAAAAGCGCCGAATCGCGGTTCTCGGGGCGCTACGCCAATCGGCAGCGACGGAATGCCGAGGGGGTCATCCCGGTCGCACGACGGAAGGTGGTCGAGAAGTGCTGAGAATGGCTGAAGCCGGAGGCAAACGCGATCGTCGTCAGGTCCTCATCGGACCCGGCCAGTCGACGCTTCGCCTCCTCTATTCGCAAGTTCAGCACATGCCGATGCGGACTAGTCCCGACGCTTTCCTGGAAAGCGCGCAGGAAATGGCGCTTGCTCAAGCCCGCGACACCGCACAGGTCTCCGAGCGAAATCGGTTCAGCCAGGCGAGACCTGATGTACTCCTCGACGTGCCGCAAGGTTCTTGCCGGCAATCCGCCGCGCGATGTTCTTCCTTCCTGATGAGCCAAACGGGTGACCCGCGCAAGATGGGCCAACGCTTGCGTGCTCCATCCCTCTGCGAAAAGATCGAAGACATTGTCCGGAGCGACGGCCTCCTGGCAAAGCTCACCCAAGCCCCTCGTCAGCGGCTCATGCGCGAAGCCGATGAGCGGTCGGTCGATATCGGCCTTGAGACGGGTGCGCACAAAGCCGGGATCGAGGAACACGACGACGTAATCCAGCGACGGACCAACCAGCCATTCTCCCTGGATCTCAGTGCACGCCGGAAAGAGCGCGAGATTGAGATGTCTATTGAAGCGAAATCCCCCGTTGCGTCCATCGACGGTGCCCTGCAAATCCTCCGCGCCGCCACGAAACCAAAACAGCGTGACCTCTGGCTGACGGAAGTGCCACTCCATCCTGGGCTTCGAGACGCGCCGCAATACCTCAATCCGCATCGTCTCGGTGCTGGTGATCGTCGACGATACGAGGTCTCCTCCCACCATCCGGACGAACGGAAATGATGCATGAGGCTGCGACATGGTTTCCTCCACAAGGCCGGCGTCCTGTTATCGGAACTACCGCAACGCCTTAGTTCCCAAATAGAATGCACTATTTCAGGCCCGTCTTCCAGCATAAAGCTGCTGGCGGGACGGTTCTGTTTCAATCAGAACCGAAGCTCCAGTGTCGGTCACGGATTGTAATTCACGCCGGACAGATAGCCGAGGAGTGTTTCGCGAAGCCTGCGCACAATTGGCGACAGTTGCTCACGATGAGGGCAAATCATGTTCAGCGGATAAAGCTCTCCCGTGACGCCTGGCAGGATCGGTTCCAGGCGACCGCTTGCCACGTCCTGATGGACATCCAGCCAGGATTTGTACGAGATACCCCGTCCATCGATCGCCCAGCGACGAATAAGGTCACCGTCGTCGCTGGTCATGACGCTACGGACCGAAATTGTTTGACGCTTCCCCTCTGGCTCAAAAATCCAGTTATCGTAGATGGTGCCGCCAGCCATGAAGGCCAGGCAATCGTGTTGGCCCAGTGCTTCGAGAGAGTTTGGTCGGCCCCGCCGATCAAGATAGCTCGGCGCAGCAACAAGCACACGCCGGTTGCGGGGCGCGAGCGGCAATGCCAGAAAACTGCCGTCGCTAACGCGACCGTAGCGGATCGCCGCGTCAACGGGGTCACTGAAGATTTGCGAAACTCAATCAGAAAGTGAGACCTGCAACTCGACGTCTGGATGGCTTCGGCAAAAAGCGGAGAGGCAGGACGATAGCAAGTTGCGTCCGGCATCCGATGGCATCGAGAGGCGCACGAGACCGCGAAGACGGTCGTTGTCGCGTCGTAGGGCCTCGCTCGCCTCTCGCAACGTATCAAGCGTTCTTGTTGCATAGGGCAGATAACGTTCGCCCTCGGTCGTCAGCCGCAGGCTGCGGGTCGATCGGGCGAAGAGGCGCGCATCCAGCTCCTTCTCCAACCGCTTGATTGCCGCGCTGACCCTGCTGGCAGGCTGCCCGATCTCGCGTGCAGCCCGCGAGAAACTGCCCAAGGCCGCGGATCGCGTGAAGACAGCCAAATCGTCAAGCCGGACCATTATCGTTCCGGAGAAGTAAGTCTTTGCTGGATCCCATGTCTAATCCCTCGGGCACGCAATCCTAGATGCCGGTTGCCAAGTCGCGGTTACGTTGGGGCCGGGGATTGGCGACGCAACCTGCCGCCGCTTTGCGGCGCCAATGATCCCAAAAGGCTTAATGCTGGAGGCCATATGACGCGGACCATCTCTCCGTACCGAGCACTTCTTGACATCGAGGCATCGCCGTCGGTGCCCAGACTTTCCAACGCGCAGATGCTTGACGCGCCGGAGAACAGCGCAATTCGCGATATCTGGTTGGTGCCCGCTGAAAACCCGACACTTCATCGTGGCAGGAAGATCGCCGTCATCGCAACCGATGGCGTCGAAGAGATCGAGTTGACGACCGTGCTGCAGTACTTCCGGGCGCGCGGGGCCCAGGTCGACCTGGCCCAGGAAACGTACCTACCCGGAATTCCTCGGCCTTCAAATTCCGACGGTGCGCGAAACGCACATCCTCACAATTACCTATATCGCCACGAGCGGCTGGATCAAATTTGATCGGGAATTGGAGGAGGTGAAAGCCAAAGACTACAATGCGGTGATTATACCTGGTGGTGTCTGGAATCCGGATGCGTTGCGTGCCGAGGCTGGTGCAATTCGCTTCGTTCAAGATGCGGCGGCCGCCGACAAGATTGTCACTGCGATCTGCCATGGTCCATGGGTGCTTTCGGATGCGGGTGTGCTCCGCGGCAAGCGCGCCACCGGCTGGTGGAGCATCAAGCCGGATCTTGAAAATGCCGGCGCAACCTTCGTCGACGAACCTGCAGTCACGGACGGCAAGATTGCGACTGCGCGTGCGCCCATCGATCTCGCAGCCTTTGTCGAGGCGATCGACAAGTTGCTCGCTGCCTCATGAGGTCTACTGCAGCACGGCGACCACGGCCGAGAGACGGTAGCGCAAACGAGGATTATCAATGATAGCCGCGTTTCGCGCGGTGCCCACCCGAACCACATATGTCGATTGCCGCTCGCAACTCTGTGAGTCGACAAGCGTGAGTTATTATGTGTATATACCCACACTTTGTCAATAGAAGCGGCCCGCTTCGGCGCCTGTGCCCTGGAGAATGCCTCTAGATCTTGAGCTCTCCGTGGCACGGGGATGATCTTCGACAAGCCCGATCATGAGAGCTTCTAGGTTCTGGACGCCATCAAGGGCAGCGCGGCAGAACGAGCGGGCCTGCAGCGCGGCGATCGCATCACCGAGGTCGCCGGGCGACGCGCGCGCGATCTATCGACCAGCGACGTGGGCAGCCTGAGCCGGCCTCTCACCGTTCGGACGTCAGATGGCCGCCGCCTCACCCTGGCTGTCGAGCAGATCCTGCCGTGAGGCGGGCGTAGCGGGAAATTCAGGGGGTGACAACCGGGTGATTGAGCAAAGCCTTTAATTCTATCGATGCAACTTGCATTTCAAGGATTCGCGGAAGGCAATGGCGGAGGGAGTGGCCGCATAACTCGCTCCGGTTTCGGCAACCTGATCAATAGCATGGTTTGGCCGATCGTCCGCAACGGTACGGATTCAATGGGATACATCGCGCGCAGATGCCAACCTTAGCGAGATGGCCGCAACTCGACCGCCTCCTTATTTTACAATAACGGTCCGACCATGCCGGGAAAAGAACGGCGCAATGTTGCCCTCCCCCCTTGAATGGCACGCGGTACTCCGAGAATTGTTGACGACGACAAGCGTGAAGCGCTTCCAAGCTGCAAGTCGACATCCGCGCTTCTACGTTTGTTTTTGGTGATAGGTCCGGTTATTCGGACTCTTCACTTCGCCCTTTGCTTCTTTTGCCGCGCTCACTAGCTGCGTCGCCAGCATCCCATCTAACATTTTTCGAGTGCGCTGACGTCTGTGGCACCATCAGCAAGACGTTGATCGGCATGTTCAAGCGCATCATAGTACGGGGTCTTGTTGCCGGCGATTTGCTCCGGGATTGTTGGCGTTCCCGGTAACAAGCTATCCAGCTTGATGCTCATCACAACGTACGACACCGCTCGCGCTGTGCGTCCATTGCCGTCGGCGAATGGATGAATCCAGTTCAGGCGCCACAACACGTAAGCAGCGAGGTGAACCGCGCTCTTCGACCAGTTGTCGTTGACGTAGTCGCACAAGTGTTCGATTTCTTCGGACACAAGTGGCGATTCCGGCGGCTGATGTTTGCTGCCGTGAATTGTCACGTTCGTGTTGCGCCATGTTCCGGCAAGCGGATGGATGCCGTCGAGTGCCGCTTGATGCAATTTCAAGATCAAGCTTGATCGCAGTCGGAAAGGGCGCTCCGGGTCCTTGACAAAGGATCGAATCATTTCGAGCGCGAGGTCGAATTGGCGAATGCCATTTTCGGCCTCACGCCGCGCAATTTCATCGGGATCGTTGAGAAGTGGCGCCGTTTCGGCAACGCTATGCCGGTCGTCGGCTACGCGACTGTTACTCGCCTGCGTGCAGTTTCTTGTCGAGCGCGGCTACCATCTCGCGCGTGATCCGATCGTTCTCGATGTGCGTATTGCCATAGGCAAAGCTGCGCCGCTGCTCACCCAATTGATCAGGTGTCATCTCAATCTGGCGAGCCCGCTCAATCAGTGCCTTCAGATCATCAGTCATTGAGCTACTCCCCTCGCTGGACCGGTCATAGCGAACGGCCAACGTTCCTGTAAAGTTCCTAATTGCACGTAAATGTACGTGTCGTTTGTAGTGCAGCATTTAGGTGACTCGTCCAGTCGTGTCGATCCGCGGCGAGGTCACAATGGTGCAATTGGCCGAGAGGTGGATGGCGCGGTTCCGCTAGGCGCGCCATCAACCTCTGACGAGGTGCAGGAACAAGTCATCTCGCGCGAATCGAATGGCGAGGTGATCGACTCATCTTACGCCACGACGCGCAGCGATGGCGGCGCGCTACCGAGATAGTCGCCCCAATCCTGCATCAGCACGCGGCGCTTTTTCGAGCAACTGGGCCCGCGATGATAGCGGCATCCAGCCTATCCTTGCGCCCGTGCGACACCACGCAATTGATTAAATCCTTGTCGCGTGTGCCGTCGCTTCCTTCGCCCACGTCTTGAAGCTGGCGCGGCTCATGCCGGACGCCGTCGCCTTGACGTTCATCGGCTCGAACGCGCTCAGCATCGCATTGTTGGACAGCAGCTCGCCCGGAAACACCAAGCGCTTACCGCCGGTCTTGGCGCCGCATGTCGTGCAGGATGTCCATCGCGGCATCGGACAGCGAGATAACAAATTCGGTGTCATCGTTCTTGACGCGCGGGATGGTCCAAAGCCACTTGGCCGAGTCGATGTGATCGCAATGTAGCGGCGGCGTGTTGTCGCGACCATCAACGCCGATGATGCTGTGTCCGGCCCGGAGCCCTTGTGAGCGGCCCGAGACATAGGTGACAGGTCGTACCGGACACATGGGTTACACTTTTCGCTTTTTTGGGGCGGGAGGTGTGGATGCCGTGGAGAGCGAGTTCGGTGATGGAAGAACGCCTGCGCTTTGTCGCCCGCCTGCTGGATGGGGAGGCCATGACGGATGTGTGCCGGGAGTTCGGCATCTCCCGCAAGACCGGCTACAAGATTTTCGACCGCTACAAAGAGCATGGCCTCGAAGCGCTGAGCGACCGCTCCAGGCGGCCGGTCCGCTACGCCAACCAGCTGCCGGCCCAGATCGAGACCCTGATTGTCCGCCTG
>NZ_AUEZ01000050.1 GCF_000426245.1 Bradyrhizobium sp. Ai1a-2
GGGCTGCGATCATCATGAAGTCGGCGCGCTCGATGCACGCCTTGGCGATGCGCCGGGAGGAGTAGATGCCGCTCGCATAGCCGTTGAGCAGCAGCGCCACCATCAGGCGCGGATCGAACGGCGGCTGGCCGAGTGCACTCGTGTAGCTGCTGATAATCTCGGTGAGGTCGAGGCTCTCCCGCACCAGTTCCACGATGAACCGTGACAAGTGGTCCCTCGGTACGAAATCCTGCACGCTGGGCGGCAGAAGCTGCGGCTGATCAATCTTCCAGAGGCGAAAATACTTGCTCATCGCCGCCAATAAAATCAGACTCCCACCCAATTGAACAGGGACTACTCGGACAGGCTCCTAGTCGACCAAATGCATCAACGGGCAATTTGTTCCACTTGCGAGCGCGGAACCTCCGAGCCCGCGAGGATTTGTTCGTTGGGCCAAGTGAACTCGATGGAGAAGAGTCCTTTGATCGGAAATCGTTCGAACCGACACGGCGGGGTACCGCTTTTGGTCGCAGTGGCGGTAGCCGCAGCCGGCGTGCTCGGTATTTTGGTGGTCGATCATGGTCCATGGAGCAAGCCGCGGGTGCAGCCGGCCGCGACGGCCAATTACTCCACAACAGGGGAAGCTGCACGAGCGGCAGGCGCCACGGTGATGCCGACGGAGCCGAAGCCTCCGATCGAGCCTGCTGCGCCCGGCCCGAAGCCCGCGCACCCTGCCAACTCCACAGTGCCGCAATGAGCCTCGAGGCTGGTTTGGTCTTCCGCGGTCACGCGGGATCAGCACGGTTCAGCGGATGCTGACGAACTTGCCCCAAGCGGCTGCGATAATGGCGCCCACCAGCACATAGTGCGGACTGTCGCAGAACATTCCGCCATAGCGACAGACGTCGGAGCTGAATGGGCCGAGCTGATGGTTGCCAGCGGCATAGAACAGCCCCGATAGAATCGTGAGCACGACAGCAGCGAAATACATAGACGGTCTCCCTGCCATACGATCGAAGATCGGCGTACTGGCCAACGCCGGTTCGCTTGTGCCGATCGGCGAACTGCTCGCGCTTGCCGTGGCGCTTCGCCGCGTCGCCCCAACCGAGGAGCAATACCGTCGCAAGGATCGGTTTCATCTTGGCGAAGTTGTTTCTCCGCATTTTGCGTATTTTGTTTACGCACCAGAAAGCGTTTGACGCGTCGGGCAAATCAGGAGCATAAGGACATCGTCGCGGAATACGTGAATGCCCGCAGCGGAAATAACCGCTGCGGGCATTTTGCTGTCGCGGCCTCCGACCACCGATGATGCGCAGCCGGATCGCTGCTTGGCCACGTTTAACTCGGACGTTGACACGTCGGGCAAATCACGGGCATAAGGACATCATCGCAAACATTGTGAAGCCCGCGCGGAGAAATCCGCGGCGGGCTTTTTCTTTTCCGTTTTTCGAATCGGACGACGGCCGCGCGTCACGACGCCACATCTCCGTGCCCGACGCCGCGCGTCGCAAGCGCGCCGTCGTCCGAACCACTTCCACCATCGATCAGCCGGCGCGCGCGAACGCGCCGGCGTGCGGCCTGGCGTGGATGCGCCATGGCCGCAAGCGGCCCCCGACGCTCCAGGGGATAAGGTTCGCGCCGAAATGATCGCTGTCTCCGAGCGATCTGCCGCAAATTCAATACGCCGTCGCACGCAAGCGAAGCGATACGAACCACCCGATCTGCATGAGACTTAAGTGGCAAAAACCCTCACCGAGATACGCTCGCTGGCCCGCAGTCATACCAGGACGGCGTTGAACGTCCTGGTCGGCATCATGCGCAGCAAAGATGCAACCCCGGCCGCACGCGTGTCCGCCGCCAACGCCATTCTCGATCGCGGCTGGGGCAAGGCCCCGCAGGCAATCGAGAACAGCGGTGACGGCCAGCTAGAACTCGTCCACCGAATAGAGCGCGTCATTGTCCATCCTGAAAATTCCGACCGCGAAAGCATTTGAACCGCTGCTGCAACCCGGCCGATACAAGGCAGTATTCGGGGGCAGGGGCTCGGGAAAATCCCATTTCTTTGGAGAGCTTCTGGTCGAGACCTGCCAGGCCGAGCGCGGCACGCTCGCGGTCTGCATCCGCGAGGCGCAGCGGACGCTGGCGCAATCCTCGAAACGCCTGATCGAAGGCAAGATCGCCTCGCTCGGCATCGCCAGCGGCTTCAAGCTGTTTGCCGACAAGATCGAGACGCCGGGCGACGGTATCATCATCTTTCGCGGCATGCAGGATCACACGGCGGACTCGATCAAGTCGCTGGAGGGCTTTCGCATCGCCTGGGTCGACGAGGCGCAGTCACTGAGCGCACGCAGCCTTGCGCTGTTGCGTCCGACCATCCGTGCCGAAGGCTCAGAATTGTGGGCGAGCTGGAATCCACGGCGCAAGACCGACGCAATCGACGACTTCCTGCGCGCGCGAAAGCCGCCGGGCGCGATCGTCGTGCACGCGAACTGGCGCGACAATCCCTGGTTTCCGGCCGTGCTGGAAGAAGAGCGGCGGACCGACCTGTCGCTCTATCCCGATCGCTATGATCACATCTGGGAGGGAGATTACGTGCGAGCGTTCGAAGGCGCCTATTTCGCCGAGATGCTGACGCAGGCGCGGAAAGAGGGACGCATCGGAAAGGTCTCCGCCGATCCGCTCCTGCCCTTGCGCGCCTTCATCGATATCGGCGGCTCCGGCGCGACCGCCGACGCGTTCACGATCTGGGTCACGCAGTGGGCGGGAGCTGAAATTCGCATCCTCGACTATTACGAGAGCGTCGGTCAGGTGTTGGCCTTCCACGTCAATTGGCTGCGCTCGCGCGGCTATCAGAACGCGATCCTCTATTTGCCGCATGACGGCGTCGCCACCAACAACGTCACCGGCAAGCGCTACGAGGACCATTTGCGCGAGGCCGGCTTCACCGTCGAACCGCCGGTCAAGAACCAGGGCCGCGGCGCTGCGATGATGCGGATCGAGGCGCTGCGCCGGCTGGGCCCGCAGATATGGTGGAATGAAGCCACCACCGAAGCCGGCCGCGACGCCATCGGCTTCTACCACGAGCGCAGGGACGAGACGCGGAATGTCGGGCTAGGGCCGGAGCACGACTGGTCCAGCCACGCCGCTGACGGGCTTGGATTGATGGCGATTTGTTACGAACAGCCGGGAAGGGCGGCGTTCAACCGGCCGATCCGGTATACGGAGCAGGGGTGGGTGTAAGATGATCGCGGCGTGCTGAGATGTGGGTGTCCACTTATGGCATCCACGCAGCAGCTTGTCCGGCGCCGCAAACATAGGCGACGACACATGGCGATGCCAATGTTCGCAGGTTGATGTTGTTCCCTATATGTTCTATCGTCCTCAAAGATACTTCAATGGGCCCTGCCTGGAATGAATACCGCACGAAGAACCTGGTTCGCTGCTGTCCTCTCCCTCGGAGTTGTACCCACACTTCTCTATGCATCTCAGATGAAGGAGGCGCGGGGCGACCCGGCTTCGTGTCTCGCGAGAGTAGCATCCTATGTCACGGAGCTGGATCAACTGTTAGCCAAGGAAAGAAACTGGATTACCCCGTTCGTGGAACTTAACCGTCGATACATGCCGTTTGAAGGTTGCGAGGTTGGCTCTTTGTTGAAGGAAGTTGCGCCATCGCGTTTCCTTCAACCGATAGAGTACAGCCCTCGAACAAAAGAATACCTCATTCATTTTTCGAGTGACGATGTTCTGGTTGGTTTCGAATATCTTGTCTCCGAAGGAAGATCGAACGCCGGGACCACCTTGTTTGTTCGCAAGTAGCAATCCGACTGCGTACTCGCGACGTCGCAGAAGCAGGTCGAAAAGGAGATTCGTTTGGTAGCCCGATCGCATCGAGGCATCAGCCTGCCTGGTGCCGCAAACAGTGCGCCCGACACACGCGTGCGGTAATCGACCTTCCATACGTTCTATAGCGCAACGTCATCTTTGAGTGGGGCCTTCTTGGAATGAATACCGCACGAAAAATCTGGTTCAGTCTCATCCTCCCTCTCGCAGTTGTAACCACTCTTCTCTACGGACCTCAGATGAAGCAGGCGCGGGGCGACCCGGCTTCGTGCCTCGCGAGAGTAGCGTCCTATGTCACGGAGCTGGATCAACTGTTAGCCAAGGAAAGAAACGAGATCACTCCGTTCGACGAACTCAACAAGCGATACACGCCGTTTGAAGATTGCGAAGCAGATGCGCTGTTAGTCGAGGCTTTGCGATCACGTTTTGCTCTACCCATAACCTACAATCCGCGATCGAAGACATATCTCGTCGAGTTCTCTAGCAAGGATGTCAGGGTGGGCTTTGCCTATCTCGCTGCCCAAAGAAAATCCGAAACCCACTTTGCGCTATGGACAAATAAGTAATGGAAGTACGACGTGTCTGAAAAAATCTTTCTTACCTATACAAACGCAACGGCTGTTCCTTATCAAGGATCGGTTCTCGGACGCCATGTCGTTGTGAACTACATCGATTCTGACGGCAATCACCATACGCTCGAGGGAGTGCCACAGCATAAGTTTGATCACAACATCGGAAAGCTGGTGGCATTCCTTCGGGAGGAGATGCTGTCGGACGGCATCGACAATGGCGACTCGCCTTTCAAGCGATTGAAAGCACGAGAAGGCCGAGATCGCAATCTCGCGTCGACCCAGCCACATACGATGATTGCCGAAGGTGATGACCTGAGATCTCGGTGGGCTCAGATGCGTCGGTTTGCCGATGAGGTCAATTCGGTCGACTATGAATATCGCCCGTATTCGCAGAACAGCAATTCGTTTGCAGCGGGCGCATTAAGGCGTGCCGGATTTTTCGGACCGGGAACGCAATTTCCAGAGGTCTTCGATCGTCTCCACGTCGTCGATCCGGCTAGCGGCGAAACGCGTGCGGTTCGTATTCCAGGTTTTGATCGGCGCTTGGCAAATCCGATCGATGTGACGGCCGTGCGTTCAGACGGACAAGCAGCGGCGTTGCGAGATCGCGAAAGTTCTCTCGACGATCGCTTCGGAAATTGGCGTTCATCCTCTACGGGGAGCGTCCCACAAGATATGGATTGATCCGCGCGATTACCTGCGGTCGAGGGACCTCCGGGCACGATCAACGATCCGCCAGTCCGATATCTAAGGCGCGTCGCCAGCAGGTCGGATGCATCCGATTTTGATCGAGGTGCACCGGCTATCCAGTTCGCTCCGTCTGATCGCCTCCTCTCAACTGGTCGACCAACCACATTCAACAGCCGATTCGGTGACTGGACCGCGTCGCCTCAAGCCAGCGCTCCGCGCAGTCCGTATCAGCCGACGCCATCCCAAACCGGCAGACCGCTCGGGCTCGTGTCCGGCGAGCCGATGCCGGACTACCCGTTTCCACCGCCGATCTGGGACTTTCCAACTAACTCCGCACCTGGCACCGAAGATCGGGAGGAATGGCTCATGCGGTTGTTTTCGCGTCGTTGATGCTCAGGTCAGGACGGCTGAGAGCTACGAGGCAATTCGGACTGCCTTCGTGGTATATAGATTGCTTCGCTTCCACATTCGTCGAGCTCTCGGTGAAGAACCAGGCCGCGGCGCTGTGGTGATGCGGAAGGCGCAGCGCCGGCGGGGTTGAGCGTTGGGCGCTGGAGCGATTGGGCCTTCTCGTCGGCGCACGAAAATCCCGTCTGGACATGAGACCTGCGTACTCCGGAGAAACAATGGGCGTTTTTCAACTGATCGCCATGGTTGGCTTGCTCGCTGTCGTCGGCGGAGTATTCCTCGTCAACAGGAGCGTCGCGCCTCACGCGCCTTTGGCGGGATTGAGTATCGCGGCGTTTGGGATTGCCATGCTCGTGGTCGTCGCCGTTCGGCAGTTGTTCGTCTAGCCCTGCGGCCCGGCTCATAGATCACCCGGCAAGCGCGATCGGCGCGCTACCGCGATCTGTTGTCGACAGGGTGACGGGAGCGCCACCGCCCAGCGAACTGGCTCCCGCCAACCCCGCGTCGTTCGACGATCGTTTTGGCAACTGGATCTCGTCTCCGGATGTCGGCGCACCACGCGTGCCCTATCAGGGCGTACCGGTGTCGCCAGCCGGTCGGCCGCTCGGGATTGTTCCGGCGAGCCGATGCTCGACTACCCGTTTCCCCCAGTGATCTGGGGCTTTCCGGAAGAAACGGTGAAGCAAGGTGCCGGACGTTGGGCCGGCTGGAATCCAAAGTCCGCGACCTGGAAAAAGACGGCGCGCTAACTCAATTCAGCTTGGAGGTGCCGACCGGATTGGGTTGCGGCTGCTCCAGCATCTTCAGCGGTGTGTCGATGGCGTTGCGCGGCCACGCGCGTGCTCCCGGATCATGAGTTCGAGACAAGAGTCTGGCCGCGCGGCATCTCGCAAGAAGCGACCGGCGGTCGGCTGCTGAACGCGCCGGCGGCACACCCGATTGCGTCCGGCACGCGTTTCCTTTCATTTCAGACCAAGGCAAGTCTCAATGGCAAAAATGTCCACCTCCGATCTCAAGGCGATGCTCGCCTCCGAAAAGGCCGGCGCGCTGGCCGCGATCTCGGCCGCGCGCCTGGCCGAGGAGCGCGCCGACGCCATGGACTATTATCTCGGCGACATGCGCAAGGACATGCCGGCGCAGGATGGCCGCTCGCGCGCGGTCTCGACCGACGTCGCTGACACAATCGAGGGTCTGATGCCGTCCCTGATGGATATCTTCGCGGGCTCCGACGAGGTCGTCCGCTTCGAGCCGGTGGGGCCTGAGGATGAACCTGCCGCGCAGCAGGAGACGGACTACGTCAACCATGTCTTCATGCAGCAGAACCCCGGCTTCATGATCCTCTATTCCTTCATCAAGGATGCGCTGCTCTCGCCACCGGGTTGCTTGGGGCGATCTGGCTCGGCGTCAAGGCGACCCTTGCCAAGTGAACGCCAAGTGATTGGAGGGAATTCACAGATGTATCGAATTCGCGAGGTCGACGGCCAGGATGAAGACGTCGCGGACACGCTTGCCGAGCTGCATCAGCTGACGTTCTTCGACCGGGCGCGCGTTCCGGCGTTCGATCAGGGACACTGGTGGCTGGCCTTCGACGGAGCCGAGCCGGTGGCGTTTGCCGGACTCGTTTCTTCGACGCATGTCGACAACGCCGGTTACTTTTGCCGGGTTGGTGTATTGAGACAGCATTGCGGCCGGTGCCTCCAACTGCGCTTGATGCGCGCCCTGGAGACTCGTGCGCGCCGAAATGGATGGCATTCGATCGTTTCCGATACGACAGACAATATCGCCTCTGCCAACAACTTCATCCGTGCGGGGTATCGGCTGTACGAGCCGGAGGCTCCCTGGGCATGGCCGCACACCCTGTACTGGCGGAAAACCATGGGGTGATCCTCGACGCGATCTGCCACTATGGGCGTCCGCCAGGCCGCACAAGGCCGGCAGGTCCGCCGACAGGTTCCGAATAAGCCCGGTGGCCGTCTGGCCACCGGGCTTATTTTGATTCCAGGCGTCAGTTCGTTCACGTCGGTATGCTGCGAGATGTCTTGATCCGTGTTGTTCAAGCGATAAACTGCTGACGGTCTTGGCCACTTTGGGATCAGAAAGGCCGAGCAGGAAAACGCCAATGGCAACAGAAGGCCGCAGGCCCGGTGGAAGCTCGCCTATCGAGCGGCAAGCAGAAGATTATGTGGCCATGGTTGCCCGTGCCAGGGCCCTCATTCCGGCGCTTCGCGAGCGGGCGGCAAGGACCGAGGAGTTGCGGCGCCTGCCGGCGGAGACCGAGTACGACCTGCATAACGCCGGCCTTTTCCGGATCCTGCAGCCAAGGCGCGTCGGCGGCGCGGAGCTCGACTATGTCGCGCTGATCGATTGTGCCGATGCGCTGGGGCAGGGCGATGCTTCCGTAGCGTGGAATTTCGCCAATCTGGCGAGCCACCACTGGATGCTTGGGATGTTCGATCCGCAGGCGCAGGATGTGGTCTGGAGCAAGGAGCCGAATACTCTGATTGCGTCCTCCTTCATATTCCCTGCCGGCCGGGCGCGGAAAGTCGATGGTGGCCACGTGTTGACTGGAAGCTGGTCATTCTCGTCGGGTGTCGAATCCTGCGAATGGAACATGCTCGGCAGCGTGGTCTCCTCCGATGACGAGGCTGATGGAGTCGAATACCGGATCTTCCTGCTTAACCGGCGAGACTACAGGATCAAGGATATCTGGAATGCGACCGGCCTGCGTGGGACCGGATCGAACGGGGTCGAGGTCGAGGAAGCCTTTGTGGCAAATGCGATGTCGATCGCGGTGAGCGATCTTGCGGGCGGGCCGACGCCTGGCAGTTCGGTCAATCCGAACGCGCTCTACGCGCTGCCGGTGTTCGCGCTGTTTCCTTATGTCCTGTCAGGCGTTGGCCTCGGCAATGCACAGGCCTGTCTTGACGACTATATCGAGATCGCCCGCCACCGCGTTTCGACCTCCAATCGCACCAAGCTTGGCGATATGCAGAGCACACAGATCAAGATCGCGGAAGCTTCCGCCAAGATCGATGCGGCGCGCCTGATCATGCGATCGAACTGCATCGGCGCGATGGCGGACGCACGGAGCGGCCATATCCCCGACATCGCCGCCAAGACCGGGCTGCGGCGCGATGGCGCTTTCTCGGTCAATCTCTGCAGCGAGGCCGTGTCGCTGCTGTTTGCCGCAAGCGGGGCGCGCAGCCTTTTCACCTCGGGTACGCTGCAGCGGCAGTTCCGCGACGCCCATGCGGTCAATTCACACCTTGCCTTCAATTTCGATGCGGCAGGGACCAACTATGGACGTGTGGCGCTGGGCTTGCCGTCCGAAAATCTGACGCTCTGAGGTTCACCGGATGTCTGACGTACCCAAGCATCCGGCCGACCCGGCCAACGAATTTGCCAGCGGCAACTCACCGATCGACCCGCGGGATTTTCGGAATGCGTTGGGCACCTTCGCGACCGGCGTCACGATCGTCACGGCGATGGCCACGGACGGCAGGCCGTATGGCGTCACCTGCAACTCCTTTGCGTCGGTATCGCTAAATCCGCCGCTGGTGTTGTGGAGCCTCGGCCTGTTCTCACAGGGGCTGCCCATCTTCCAGAATGCGAGCCACTTCACGGTCAATGTGCTCGGTGCGTCCCAGCAGGCCTTGGCGTCGCAATTTGCAAAATCCTCAAATGATAAGTTCGTCGGGGTGAGCTGGACGCCTGGACTGGGGAATGCGCCCGTCATCACCGACAGCGTCGCCAACTTTCAATGTCGTGCCGTAAATCGCTATTATGGCGGCGATCACGTCATATTCCTGGGTGCGGTTGAGGCCTATTCCTATAATCGGCGGGAGCCCTTGCTGTTTGCGCGCGGGACGTTCGGTCACTTTCTCGCGGACGAGGGCGGCAAATAGACCCGGATGGCCTCGGGTGACGAGGCCTGATCTGCACGGCAGCGCTCCTCCAAATTGACGCGGTCACTTTGGAGGCTGAAGCTGAAATTAGTTAAGTTTGTCGTAGAGTTGTCGAACGTGTCGCACGTTCCGTCCAGGTGGCAGATGCAGACGAGAGCTACTTGGGCGAGACGGGAAAAGGCCTCCGGACGGCTGGCTTCCCACGTCGGGACCGGAGCGTTACACTCACATCCACGTAGAAAGCTGCTTTCCAGTTGAAAAGCCGGTTTCAGTTGACTACGGAATAACTACATCCCAGGCAGTTTTTGCTTTCGGAGTTGTAACGAGCGTGCCCCAGGATAAAACGGGCGAGACTCGCGGATTTTCGACCAGCAAATTGTCGGTTCTCCGCAAGCATCCGTACTTTGTCGATCTCGAACCCGAGGCGTTCGAGCAGCTGTGTCGTTACGCCAAGCACACGACGCTGAAACGCGGAGCTGCGATCTTCTCGAAGGGTGATCCAGGCACAAGCCTGTTTGCAGTGATATCGGGCACGGTGAAGATCAGCATCTCATCGCCTGATGGCCGCAACGCGATCCTGAACTTGATCGAGGCCGGAGAGATCTTCGGCGAGATCGCAGTGCTCGATTCAGGGTTGCGGACAGCCGACGCTACCGCGAACAGCAATTGCGAACTTTTCATCATTGATAAGCGCGAATTCATTCCCTTCGTCCGAAGCCAGCCGGCGCTAGCGATGAAGTTCATCGAGCTCCTGTGCATACGGCTGCGCTGGACCAGCGATCAAGTCGAACAGGTCATCCTCCAAGACCTTCCAGGCCGGGTCGCCAGCGCCTTGCTTCGCCTTACTGAGAAGCACAAGCCTGAGCCGCAAGGTCGTGTCATTGCCATCACCCAGCAAGAGATCAGTGAGATGGTCGGCATGACCCGCGAAAGCATCAACAAGCAGCTTCGGGTATGGGCCACGCGTGGCTGGGTGCGGCTCGAGCATGGCGCGATCGTGGTGCTGAAGCCCGAAGAACTACAGACACTGGTCGATTCTGGATCGGAAAACGGCAGCGAATAGCTCCGTGACATCTCTCACAAGGCGGTGAGCTCGTCGGACCTGTGACGCCATTCACAGGGCCTCGGCGTGCGTTGCGGTAACCCGGGCATTGCGGACCACATCCGCAATGCGGAGAGATTCATGCACGACTCATTTGGCGAGCCTCCTGATGACGACCAGGACAGTTGTCAAAGCCGGAGCATCAAGCTCATTGCTTTGCCTTTGCTCATCGTCACCGCCCTGACCGGCATCGTGGTTAGTCATCCGTCCGCTATGAAATGGGTTTCGGATACCGCGCAAGTCGCGCCTGCTGGCCCAGACTTCGTCGGCCCAGATATCATCCCGGACACTCCCCGGCCGACACGACTTGCTCAGCCGGCGAATCGAATCCGCACGCTTCCCGGCTATTGATGCTGCTGCTTGGCGGAACCTGACTTGGCCCTTGCACGGCGTATGCTCGTTGGCAGACAAATTCCCCACAAATCCCTCTCGGCGGGACCGGAATTTGGTGTTACCAATTTGAGATGAACGAGCACGCCAAGATCGACATTCGTCATTCGACCTGCCCGCACGATTGCCCATCGGCCTGTGCGCTCGACATCGAGGTGATCGAGGGCCGCTCGATTGGCCGGGTCCGCGGCTCAAAGTTGCAAACCTATACCGCGGGTGTCGTCTGCGCCAAGGTGGCGCGTTATGCCGAACGTATCCATCATCCCGAACGGCTCCTCTACCCGATGAGGCGAACCGGGCCGAAGGGCTCGGGCCAGTTTGCCCGGATTTCCTGGGACGAGGCGCTAGACGAGATTGTCGCGCGCTTCAATGCGGCCGAACACGAATTCGGAGCCGAGTCGATCTGGCCCTATTACTACGCCGGCACCATGGGGCTCGTGATGCGTGATGGCATCAACCGCCTGGCGCATGTCAAGAAATACTCCCGCTTCTATTCCACGATTTGCGCGAACATCGCGCGTGTCGGCTTTTCAGTCGGCACCGGCAAGATCGCCGGCGTTGATCCGCGTGAAATGGGTGTCTCCGACCTCGTCGTGATCTGGGGAACCAACCCGGTGAACACCCAGGTCAACGTCATGACGCACGCGATGCGCGCCCGGAGAGAGCGGGGTGCCAAGATCGCCGCGATCGATATCTACAACAATGACACGGTGAAGCAGGCTGACGTGAAGATCGTCCTGCGGCCCGGCACTGATGCTGCTTTCGCCTGCGGCGTCATGCATGTGCTGTTTCGCGAAGGGTACGCGGATCGGGCCTACATGGATTGCTATACGGACTGCCCGGACGAACTGGAAGCGCATCTCGCCAGCAGGACTCCCGAATGGGCTTCGTCGATATCAGGCGTGCCGGTGGAGGAGATCGAGGCTTTCGCTCGTCTGGTCGGCCGGACCAAACGCTCGTTCTTCCGCCTGGGCTACGGCTTCACGCGAAGCCGAAACGGTGCGGCGCAGATGCACGCGGCGCTCTGCATTCCGGCGGTGACCGGCGCCTGGCAATATGAAGGCGGAGGTGCGTTCTTCAACAATGCCGCGATCTGGAAATTCAACGAATCCATCATCGAGGGACATGACGCGATTGACCGCACCACGCGTTGGCTCGATCAGTCGAGGATTGGACGTATCCTGACCGGCGACGCCGAAGCCTTGAAGGGTGGACCGCCGGTCAAGGCGATGCTGATCCAGAACACCAATCCGGTGACGGTGGCGCCGGAGCAGACTTTGGTGCGCGAAGGGTTTGCCCGGGAGGACCTGTTCGTGGCAGTCCATGAGCAGTTCATGACCGAGACTGCCGCCATGGCCGATATCGTCCTGCCCGCGACGATGTTCATGGAGCATGATGATCTCTATTACGGCGGCGGTCACCAGCACATCTCAGTTGGACCCAAGCTGATCGAGCCTCCGGCCGAATGCCGCAGTAACCATCAAGTGATTCAGGCGCTGGGGCGCCGCCTCAATGCGGTCCATCCGGGCTTTGAGATGTCGCCGCGTGAATTGATCGATGTGACGCTGAAGAAGAGCGGCCATGGCGATATCGAGAAGCTGGAGGCGGATCTGTGGCGTGACATCCAGCCGGATTTCCGCACCTCGCACTACCTCGACGGCTTTGCGCACGCGGACAAGAAGTTCCATTTCAAGGCCGATTGGGCGCATCCGCCTTTCGGGACCGCTGGCCTGGGGCCATGGGACCAGATGCCGTCGCTACCCGACCATTGGACCATTATTGAGGAGGCCGACGCGGAGCATCCGTTCCGGTTGGCAACCTCGCCGTCACGGAGCTATCTGAACACCAGTTTCAATGAGACGCCGGGATCCAGAGCCCGCGAGGGTAAGCCGACGGTGATGATCCATCCGGACGACGCAGCGGCCCTTTCGATTGCCGACGGCGATGCGGTGACGCTCGGCAACACACGCGGCGAAACGACGCTGACGGCGAAACTGTTCGACGGCCTGCGTCGCGGCGTACTGATCGCCGAATCGATCCACCCGAACAAAGCCCATATCGGTGGCCGCGGCATCAATACGCTGACCGGTGCCGAAACGGTCGCTCCTGTCGGTGGTGCCGCGTTTCACGACAACAAGGTTTGGGTTCGGAAGGCCCGGGTCTCGGCCTAAATCGCCCTTGCAGTCGGCCGCGATCCTGCCGCAAATGGTTGCCCGAAACGGCAAGAACAGGCGGGCAAGATGACCGAGAGCAGCAGCGTGATCCTTGAAAAGCGCGGCCAGGCGTTCTGGATCACGATCAACCGGCCGGACAAGCGCAATGCCCTCAATGGTGACGTGATTGCGGGCATCGCAACAGGCTACCGCGCCGCTCATGATGACAGCGACGTCCGCGTCATCGTGTTGACGGGAGCAGGAGACAAGGCCTTCTGCGCCGGGGCTGACCTGCAGAACAGCGGCGCTGCCTTCGCGATGGATCACTCCAAGCCGAACGTCGACTACGCTGATCTGCTACGGCTCTCGCAAAATTCGACCAAGCCAGCGATCGCGCGCGTAGGTGCCGTGTGCATGGCCGGCGGCATGGGCTTGCTATGCATGACCGACATGGCCGTGGCTGCCGACCACGTGATCTTCGGCCTCCCTGAGGTGAAGGTCGGCGTCTTCCCGATGCAGGTGATGAGCCTTTTGCAGTCGATCGCGCCCCGGCGCCTTGTCAACGAATGGGCGCTCACCGGCGAGCCCTTTGACGCCGAGGCGGCGCAGGCCGCAGGACTGCTGAACTATGTGGTGCCGGCCGCAGAGCTTGACGCAAAGGTCGAGTGGTTGATCAACCGCATCGTCGACAAGTCGCCGACTGCAATCCGGCGCGGCAAATATGCCATGCGCGCAATCGCTTCGATGTCGTTCGACGAGAGCATCGCCTATACCGAAAGCCAGATCGCGCTATTGGCGATGACCGAGGATGCCAAGGAAGGCCTCAAAGCGTTCAGCGAGAAGCGCAAACCTTCCTGGCCCGGGCGATAGAGCAGATCCAGGAAGGGAGATGTGCCTCATTGCGCCTGTTGCGACTATCCCGGATTTGCCTTGAGTCCGGCAGCTTCAATGCCGGCAATCGCGCAGATCTCGTCATTATCCGAGGTGTCGCCGCTGACGCCAACGGCACCGAGCAGCGTGGTGCCATTCAGAACGAGTACGCCGCCGGGCACCGGTACCAGGCGGCCTTGGGCCAGCGCGTTCACGGCGCCGACGAAATAGGCCTGCTCCTGTGCGCGCTGAAACAATGCCCGTGACCCCATACCGAGCGCCAGCGCGCCATAAGCTTTGCCATGCGCGATCTCGGCGCGCATCAGGCTCGTCCCGTCCTGCGCTGCAGTCAGTTTGACTGCGCCGCGCGCATCGAGAATGGTGATGACAAGCGGCTTGAGATTCTTCTCGACGGCTTTCGCAAGCGCTGAGTCAAGAATCCTTCGGGCAACATCAAGCGTAAGCTCAGTCATGGAGGGTTTCCTTTTCGGGAGAAGAGAGACTTTCGGATTTCGTACTATCCAGACTCATGGCCAGCACGCGCGCGACGTGGAGCGGGGAACGCGCAGTGCCATCCTTGATCTGGTGTCGGCACGAGGTGCCGTCAGCAACGATCAGCGTTGCATCGTCGGCGCGACGAACGGCGGGAAGGAGAGAGAGTTCGGCCATGTCGATCGAGGCTTGGTAGGTGTCGGCGCCGTAGCCGAATGCGCCGGCCATGCCACAACAGCTGGATTCGATGCTTTCGACAGTCAGGTCCGGGACAAGGCGCAGCACTTTCTCGACAGGCTTGAACGCGCCGAATGACTTCTGGTGGCAATGGCCGTGGACCAGGGCTTTGCTGCCAATGGCGCCAAGCGGCAGTCGCAAGCGGCCGGCCTCCGCTTCGCGTACCAAGAATTCCTCGAAGAGCAGCGCATGGGCACTGACGCCTCTCGCAACCTCGTCGGAACGTAAGGAGAGCAATTCGTCCCGCAGCGTCAAGAGGCAGCTCGGTTCGAGACCGACGATCGGCACCCCGCGCGCCGCGAAAGGCGCGTATGTGGAGACCAGCCGATCCAATTCGACGCGAGCCTGATCGACCATGCCGGCCGAGAGAAAGGTGCGCCCACAGCAAAGCGGCCGGGCGCGATCGATGGGCTTCGGAAGATGGACGCGATAGCCGCCCTCCACGAGCACGCGTAGCGCGGCATCGAGGTTCTCGCGCTCATAGATGCGGTTGAAGGTATCGGCGAACAGAACCACTTCGTGGCCCTCTTCGGGACCAAAGACTTCCGCGTCCGTTTTGAAGACATCACGCCGGAATGCCGGCAGCGATCGCTTCGAACTGATGCCGGCGAACTTCTCGAATAGCGTTCGTAACGAGCCGCTGCTGTTGCGCCAATTGGCAAGCGGCGCGAAGCGCGAGGCAAAGTCCGCATAGCGCGGCAAATAGCCAACCAGCCGGTCGCGTAGCGAGAGCCCTCGCTTGGCCGCTCGCGCAGCCAGTACCTCGATCTTCATCTTGGCCATGTCGACCCCGGTCGGGCATTCGTGCCGACAGGCCTTGCAGGAGACGCAGAGTTTCAGCGTCTCCATCATCTCGTCCGACGAAAGCGCGTCGGGTCCCAACTGCCCGGAGATGGCCAGCCGCAACGTGTTGGCGCGTCCACGCGTGACGTCTTTTTCGTTGCGTGTCGCACGATAGGACGGGCACATCACGCCGCCCTCGAGCTTCCGGCAAGCGCCGTTATTGTTGCACATCTCGACTGCGCCCTGAAGACCCCCGCCGGCGCCGGGATAAGCCGACCAGTCGAGCACGGTCTTCAGCTCGTTGACCTTGTACTGTGGCGAGTAACGGAACAGCGAGCGGTCATCCATCCTTGGTGGATCGACGATCTTGCCGGGGTTCAGCACACCGTTCGGATCGAACCGATGTTTGATCTCCCGGAAGTCGGCGACAATACGCGAGCCGAACATTGTCTCGTGAAATTCCGACCGCACCAGGCCATCGCCATGCTCGCCGGAATGCGAGCCCTTGTATTCGCGCACCAGGGCAAACGCTTCTTCGGCGATGGCGCGCATCGCCTTGACATCCTTGTCGAGCTTGAGGTTGAGCACAGGGCGGACATGCAGACAGCCTTCGGAGGCGTGGGCGTACATCGTGCCACTGGTGCCGTGCTTGGCGAACACGGCATTGAGGCGGTCGGTGTAGTCAGCGAGATGCGGCAACGGCACCGCGCAATCCTCGACGAAGGAGACCGGCTTGCCTTCCTGCTTCATCGACATCATGACGTTGAGGCCGGCGGCGCGGAAGTCGGCGATAGCGCCCTGAAGGGCGGGTTCGACGATCTCGACCACGCCGCCCCACTTGCGCGGTGGCTTATCCCAGCCAAAGCCGAGATCGCCCATCAACTCGCTGAGTTGCTTCAGCCGCGCGAGATTTTCTGCCTGGTCCTCCTCGGCAAACTCCACGACCAGGATGGCATCGGGATCACCTCGCACGGCTGCGGCGATGACCGGTTTGAACATCGCGATATCGCGGCCGAGCGCGATCATGGTGCGGTCGACCAGTTCGACTGCGATCGGCCGCAGCCTGACGAGATGCTGGGCCGCATCCATCGCCTCGTAGAAGCTGCCAAAATGGCAGACGCCCAGCACCTTGTTGCGGATCGTCGGCCACAGCTTGAGCTCGACCTTGGTGGTGAAGGCGAGGGTGCCCTCGGAGCCCACCAACAAATGCGCCAAGTTGCTCGGCGCATTGCGCGGCACCAGCGCATCGAGATTGTAGCCGCCAACCCGGCGCTGCACCTTCGGGAATTTGTCGGCGATTTCGGCCGCTTCGCGCTCGCCGAGATCGAGCATGTCGCGAAACAGTACAAGCCCGCTGTCAGGTGAATTCACCCGCGCGAGATCCCGCGGCACTTCGCCGAAATGCAGGAGCGTGCCGTCGGCGAGCGCAGCATCCATCGAGAGCGTATTGTCGCGCATGGTGCCGTAGCGCAGCGAACGTCCCCCGCAGGAATTGTTGCCCGCCATGCCGCCGATGGTAGCGCGTGAGGCGGTGGAGACGTCGACCGGAAACCACAGCCCATGTTTCCTGAGCTGGCGGTTGAGATCGTCGAGCACGATACCCGGCTCGACCACGCAGGTCCGGTTCTCCGCGTCCAGGGAGAGGATCCTGTTCAGGTGCCGGGAGAAATCGATCACAACGCCGTGGTTAACGGTTTGGCCGCATTGCGAGGTGCCGCCCCCACGGGGAGTCACGATTCGGCCGGCGTCGCGCGCGATCGTCAGCGCCCGGAGCGCCTCCTCCATGGTTCGGGGAACCACCACGCCCTCGGGCACGATCTGGTAGAACGAGGCGTCGGTCGCATAGCGCCCCCGGCTGAAGGCGTCGAAAAGGACATCGCCGGTGATATTTGACCGCAGCTGGCGCTCGAGCGGTGACGCGTTCTTCATCCCAGATTCCGTGGTCGAGGAGGGTGGTTCCGCAAACCTCCAACCGATAGATGCAATTTATTTCCCGTTGGCGTCAATTATGAATTCATAATGTGGCAGGGCAAACTAATCGTCGACAGCCTCGCCGGCCAGACCTCCTGGTGCGCTACCGAGGTGCTCGACCGCCGCGGTCCGCTTGTTGCGCAGATGCCGAAACAGGGTGTCGCTCAGTTCGCTGCCGGCCCGGCGGCGCAGCGCGTCCAGGATCGCCTCGTGCTCGCGCATTGCCTCGGCCCAGCGCTGCCGTTTACGTGCGAAGTTGGCAGAGTAGCGTACGCGGCGGATTCGGCCGGCCAAGTTGGCATAGATGCTGCGCAAGGTCTCATTGCGGGAGGCCGCGACGATCCGTTCGTGGATACGTTGGTTCACCTGAAAATAGTTATGCATGTCACGGTGCAGGTAGTAGCCGTACATCTCGTAGTGTAGCCGCTCAATCTCGGCGATTTCCTCATCGGTGATGGTCTCGCACGCGAGTCGCCCGGCGAGGCTTTCCAGGCCGCCCATCACGTCGAACAGCTCTTCCAGATCGCGCTTGCCAAGCTCGCGCACGCGCGCCCCTCGGTTAGGCAGTAGCTCGATCAGCCCCTCAGCGGCCAGGACCTTGAGCGCCTCGCGAAGGGGGGTGCGGGAAACTCCGAATAGCTCGCAGAGCTGCCGTTCGGGTACCCGGCCGCCGTCCGGGATGTTGCCTTCGACCACATAGTCGCGAAGGCGCGACAGGGTCTCCCCGTGAAGCGAAAGTTCGGGACGGTCGGGGGTGCCGTCGTCGGTAATTTCGGCAATAGGAATCCCTAATTCGGGAATCGTCGATTTCATGGGGGTAACGATAGTTTGCAGGATCATTAGCGTCGATGGTCGGAATTGCATGTAGAATACCATTTACATGGAAAAAAATGAATGCAAAATATGCTCATATGACCGGAACGGGAGGTCCATTATGCGACAAGGACGGCATTTTCTGCAGATTCCGGGCCCCAGCCCCGTTCCGGATCGCATTCTCCGGGCAATGGACATGCCCGTCATCGATCACCGAAGCCCCGAATTCGGTCAACTCGGGCGCGCTGTCCTGGAGGGATCCCAGAAAATCTTCCAAACCGCCGGACCGGTGGTGATCTTCCCGTCATCAGGCACAGGCGCCTGGGAGGCCGCGATCGTCAACACGCTGTCGCCGGGGGATCAGGTGTTGATGGTCGAGACCGGCCATTTCGCTACCCTGTGGCGCCAGATGGCCGCGCGCTGGGGGATTGATGTCGACTTCATACCCGGCGACTGGCGCCGCGGCGCCGACCCGGCCGCTATCGAAGACAGGCTCGCGCGTGACACGTCCCATGCGCTGAAGGCCGTGATGGTCGTCCACAACGAAACCTCAACCGGCGCGACCAGCCGGATCGGAGAGATCCGTGCAGCGTTGGACCGCGTCGGTCATCCGGCCTTGCTGATGGTCGACACCATCTCCTCGCTGGGCTCGGTCGACTACCGGCACGACGAATGGAGAGTCGATGTCAGCGTCAGCTGCTCGCAAAAAGGCTTCATGTTGCCACCGGGCCTCGGATTCAACGCGATGTCGGACAAGGCCCGCGCCGCAGCCAAGAACAACAGAATGCCGCGGTCATACTGGGATTGGGAGGAAATGCTGAAGCCGAATGCAAACGGCTTCTTCCCGTATACGCCGGCGACCAACCTGCTCTACGGCTTGCGCGAGGCGATTGCCATGCTGATGGAGGAGGGGCTCGCCAACGTCTTCGCCCGCCATCAGCGGCTCGCGGCCGCGACACGAGCGGCTGTCAATCATTGGGGGCTGGAAGTACTGTGCCAGGAGCCAAAAGACTTTTCTCCGGTGCTCACCGCCGTGGTGATGCCACCAGGCTATGATGCAGATCAATTCCGCAAGGTGGTCCTCGACAACTACAACATGTCACTGGGGTCCGGATTGTCGAAGGTGGCGGGCAAGGTGTTTCGCATCGGGCATCTCGGCGAATGCAATGAGCTGACTTTGCTTGCGGCGCTGACCGGCGTGGAGATGGGCTTATCGGTCGCGGGTATTCCGCACCGGGCCGGCGGCGTCGACGTCGCGATGAAGCTTCTCGAACAGCGCACAGAGGGCAATTCCGCGACACATCTCAAAGTCGTCGGGACCTAGGGCTTTCTCCTTAAGCTAGCGTATCGCCGCGGGCGCGCGGCGATACGAACAAGCCGAACAAGCCATAAAGCTCAGGGAGGTCGAACTTGAAGTTCCGATTCAAGGCGACACATGTCGTGCTCGCGATGCTGTGCGCGATGTATTTTATCACCTATATCGACCGCGTGAACATCGGCACCGCGGCCAGTGAGATTCAGAAGGAGCTGAGGCTTACCAACACACAGTTAGGCCTCGTATTTTCAGCCTTCGCCTATCCCTACCTGCTGTTCCAGATCATCGGGGGCTGGGTCGGCGACCATTTCGGGCCACGCAAGACGCTGTTCTGGTGCGGCATGATCTGGGCTGCTGCAACGATCATGACCGGCTTCGTCACTGGCATCGTTTCGCTGTTCGTCGCGCGTGTTGCGTTGGGGTTCGGCGAAGGCGCGACCTTTCCGACAGCGACGCGCGCGATGCAGTATTGGACGCCATCGGATAAGCGTGGCTTCGCGCAAGGGCTGACGCACGCCTTCGCGCGATTGGGCAATGCGGCGACTCCGCCCTTGATCGCGTTGCTGATAACGTGGGTGACCTGGCGCGGATCCTTTATCGCCTTGGGGTTCGTAAGCCTGGTCTGGGGAATCGCCTGGGCCTGGTATTTCCGAAACGAGCCGCGGGAGCACGCCGGAATGACCGAGGCCGAGCTTGCGTCATTGCCACCCCGTCCGACCGGCCCCCGGCCTCAGGTGCCGTGGTCTCCGCTCCTGCGGCGGATGTGGCCGGTCACGCTGACCTACTTTTGCTACGGCTGGTCCTTGTGGCTTTATCTCAACTGGCTGCCGCTGTTCTTCAAGAACAACTTTGGCCTAAATATCAAGAGCTCGGCGCTGTTCGCTTCAGGCGTCTTCTTCGCCGGCGTCGTCGGTGACAGCATGGGCGGCATTCTGTCCGACCGCATTCTCAAGCGCACCGGCAGCATCCGCTTCGCCCGCCTCAGCGTGATCATCGCAGGGTTTGCCGGAGCGCTTGCCTCGTTGATTCCGATCTTGTTCATCCATGGGATCACGGTCGTGGCCCTGTGCCTGTCCTCTGGCTTTTTCTTCGCGGAGCTTGTGATTGGTCCGATCTGGTCGGTGCCGATGGACATTGCGCCGCAATATTCAGGCACGGCGTCCGGCATCATGAACACGGGCTCTGCCTTCGCCGCCATCGTCTCGCCGCTTGTCGCCGGCTTTGTCATTGATGCGACGGGCAACTGGTATCTGCCGTTCTTGATGTCGATGGGGCTCCTCAACCTCGGCGGTTTTTCGGCGTTCCTGATGCGTCCCGAGCAACCATTTGATGAGGTCGTGGTCGGAGAAGCGGTCGGAAAGGCGGTGGCCGCGGAATGATGATAGGGCTCGCAATGGGCGTTGCGGATCGTGCCAACGACGGGTCGGCGGTCCTTCGCAGATGCCAAAATCGTCTGTCAGCCGTGGGTGGGCGGGGGGCGCTGAGGCCCTGTGCCTTGATTATGCATTGACGGGTCCCGCCCGGTGAGGGACAAGCCTGCCCGAAGAATGCTATTCGAGCGAAGCGCCGAGACTAGACCGGGAAGGACGGCTATGACCCTGCATACTGGACGGCATTTTCTGCAGATTCCGGGACCGACGAATGTGCCGGACCGCGTGCTGCGCGCTATGGACATGCCGGCCTGGGACCATCGCGGCCCTGAATTCGCCGAGCTCGGTTTTGCGGTCCTGTCCGGCATGCAGCGCCTGTTCCGCACCAAGCAGCCGGTGATCATCTTTCCCTCGTCTGGCACTGGCGCCTGGGAAGCCGCGATCGTCAACACCCTATCGCCGGGCGACAAGGTCCTGATGGCCGAGACCGGGCAGTTCGCGGTGCTCTGGCATGGCATCGCCAGCAAGTTCAAGCTCGACGTCGATTTCATTCCGGGCGATTGGCGTCATGGCGCGGACATCGGGGAGATCGAGGCGCGGCTTGCGGCCGATCGTGCGCACAAGATCAAGGCGGTCATGGTTGTGCATAACGAGACCTCGACCGGTTGCGTCACGCCGCCACTCGAGGTTCGCAGGGCAATCGACCGGGTCAAGCATCCCGCGCTCCTGATGGTCGACACCATCTCCGGCCTCGCTTCCATGGAATATGAGCATGACGTTTGGGGTATCGACGTTTCCGTCGCGGGCTCGCAGAAGGGCATGATGCTGCCGCCGGGCCTCGGCTTCAACGCCGTGTCGGAAAAGGCGCTCGCGGTGGCAAAGGCCAATTCATCGTCGATGCGCTCCTACTGGGACTGGCAGGAGGTGATTGCCATCAACAAGGTCGGCACTTGGCCTTATACGCCGGCGATCAACCTCCTGTTCGGGCTCCGGGAAGCCGTCAAGATGCTCGAGGAAGAAGGCCTCGAAAACGTCTTCGCCCGCCACAAGCGCCACAGCGCTGCGACCCGCGCGGCGATGAAGGTGTGGGGGCTGGAGACCCAGTGCCAGGATCCCCAGGCGCATTCACCGGCCCTGACCGGCGTGGTGATGCCGGAAGGTCATGACGCCGACAATTTCCGCAAGATGGTGCTGGAAAACTTCGACATGTCGCTCGGTACCGGCCTGAACAAGATCAAGGGCAAGGTTTTCCGGATCGGCCATATTGGGCATTTCAACGACCTGATGCTGATGGGGACGCTGTCGGGCGTCGAGATGGGGCTGGATCTGGCCGAGGTGCCACATCGGAGCGGCGGCGTTTTGGCGGCGATGGAGGTGCTCAAGGGGCGCGATGTCTTGCCGATGCCGAAGGCCGCCGTCGCCTGAGCTGGTTCAATAACAACGAAGAGGTCGCCATGAACGCCCCGGTCACTCCCAGCGAAGACCTGATCTATTCCGTCGAGGACGGGATCGCCAAGATCACGTTCAACCGGCCGCAGGCGCGTAACGCCCTGACCTTCGCGATGTACGAGCAGATGGCCTCGATCTGCGAGAGCATCAATGCGGACCGCTCGATCAAGGCGCTGATCCTGACCGGCGCCGGTGATAAGGCCTTTGCCTCCGGTACCGACATCTCGCAATTCCGCGCCTTCAAGACCGCGCAGGACGCGCTTGACTATGAAGCGCAGATCGATCGTGTGCTCGGCGCTCTCGAGCAGTGCCGGGTGCCCGTCATCGCGGCGATCGCCGGTGCCTGCACGGGCGGCGGCGCCGGGATTGCCGCCTGCTGCGACATCCGGATCGGTACCGAAGCGACGCGGATCGGATTTCCTATCGCGCGTACGCTCGGCAATTGCCTGTCGATGTCGAATATCTCGCGCATCGTCGCGCTGATCGGTCCGGCGCGCACCAAGGATATGATTTTCAAGGCCCGCCTGGTCGAGGCACCGGAAGCGCTGGCGCTCGGCTTGCTCAATGAAGTCGTGCCCGACGTCGCGACCTTGCAGCGCCGCGCTGACGAGACCGCGAAGCTCATTGCGAGCCACGCGCCGATCACGCTTGAGGTAACCAAGGAGGCCGTGCGCCGTATCCGCCGCACGCTGTCGCGCGATGAGGGCGAGGATCTGATCTTGCGCGCCTATATGAGCGAGGATTTTCGGGAGGGCATGGACGCGTTCCTGAACAAGCGTACGCCCAACTGGAAGGGCAAGTAGGTAACATCGTCGTTTCTGCGGTCGACGCTGGGCGGCCGCTGCAGCGAGCCGGCGCAGTGCTCGGCGGGCGCGTGGACAGGACCGATTCCGCACGCCGGCTCTTACAATCTCATCCCAAAGTCAGTAGCAATAGGGGCGTTCGCGGCTTGAACTTCGCGTTCCCAGTCCGCAGAATGGCAATGCAGGCACGCCCCTGATGTGCCAATCCAAATAAAGACATAGGGAAGAGACGTGAGACATTTTGCAGGAGCCGCGACCGCATTGGCGGCCGTTCTTATGACTGCGCCGGCACTTGCTGCCTGGGAGCCGACCAAACCGGTCGAGATTGTTGTCGCTGCCGGAGCCGGCGGCGCCTCCGACCAGATGGCGCGCATGATGCAGGCAGCGATCCAGAAGAACAATCTGATGAAGCAGCCGATGGTGGTTTCGCTCAAGGGCGGCGCATCGGGTGCCGAAGCGCTGATGTACATGAAATCGAGCGAGGGTGATCCAAACAA
Source organism: Bradyrhizobium sp. Ai1a-2 (assembly GCF_000426245.1). Lineage (GTDB taxonomy): Bacteria > Pseudomonadota > Alphaproteobacteria > Rhizobiales > Xanthobacteraceae > Bradyrhizobium. The sequence continues at coordinate 23,640 of NZ_AUEZ01000050.1, forward strand.
GGTGCTGATCGCCTATTCCCTGATCTACATGCTGCCGCTGTCGGCGAAAATTCCGTTCAACTGGCGTGATCTCACTCCGGTATCGGTGGTCGCAATGGATCAGTTCGTATTGTGGGATAACGCATCGGGTCCAAAGACGGTGAAGGAGTTCATTGCGGCGGCGAAGGCCGCATCTTCACCGTTCAAGATGGGCGGCACCGGTTCCAAGCGTGAGGACCATGTACTCACCGTGTTCATGGAGCAGAAGACCGGCGCGAAATTCTCCTATCTGCCCTACAAGTCCGGCGGAGAGGCGGCGACGCAATTGGTCGGGAATCACACCGAGGCCAACGTCAACAATCCTTCTGAGAATCTGGAAGTCTGGCGCGCTGGTCAGGTGCGCGCGCTTTGCGTGTTCGATAAGGAGCGCATCTCCTACAAGACCAAGGTCACCGAAACGCAATCCTGGAACGACATCCCGACCTGCAAGGAAGAGGGGCTCGACGTCCAATACCTGATGCTGCGGGCGATGTTCCTGCCCGGCAAGGTCACGGCCGAGCAGCAGGCGTTCTATGTCGACCTGTTCCAAAAAGTGACGCAAACGCCGGAATATAAGGACTATATGGAAAAGCAGGCGCTGAAGCCGATCTTCCTCACCGGTAAGGACATGGTGCAGTTCCTCGAGGAAGACGACAAGCTCAACGCTTCGCTGATGAACGAAGCGGGTTTCGTCGCGAAGTAGCGCGTTCCGGCACCGACCGGATTGCCCGCCTCATTTATCCGCATGGCCGTAGCCGGCCATGCGGATACGGACATTTTCGATCTCTTCGGCGGGCAGCAGACGCGGCTTTCCGATCTGCAGGCAGCCATGGTACTGCCGGGCCAGCGTTTCGACCTCGACCGCGAGCCACATGGCCTTCGCAAGCGAGGGCCCGACGGCGATCATGCCGTGATGTTCAAGGAGGCAGGCCAGCCTTCCATCGAGGGCCTTGACGGCATGCGCCGAAAGTTCCTGCGTGCCGAACGTCGCGTATGGCGCGCAGCGGATCGTGTCGCCGCCGGCGCAGGCGACCATGTAATGGATCGGCGGGATCTCCAGACCCATGATGGCGAGGATCGTGCAATAGGCCGGGTGGGCGTGAACAACGGCGTTCACGTCCGGTCGCGCGCGAAGGATGTCCCGGTGGAAGCGCCACTCGCTGGATGGCCGCTGCGCCGGGTCGAATGAACCGTCGAAGCCCATATAGACGATGTGCTCGGGTTGCATTGTCTCATAGGGGACGCTGGTCGGCGTGATCAGGAGGCCGGCCTCATGTCGCAGGCTGATGTTGCCCGATGTGCCCTGGTTGATGCCGAGCGCATTCATGCGCAAGCAGGCATCAATGATGGATTGGCGTTTTTCCCTGTCGTTCATGGTTAACCTATCAAACGCCGTTTACAGTCTCGGAGAATGCTTGATTATTGCGTCGCAGTATAGTCGAACATTGCTTCGAAAGTCTGATCGGGAGAGGCCATGACCGGCGCTGTGCTAGGCATTATCGGCGGATCCGGCATCTACGACTTGCCGGGTCTTGAAAACGTCCGCGAGGAGACGATCAGGAGTCCCTGGGGCGAGCCCTCCGCGCCGCTTCGCCTTGGCACCATGGCGGGCCTGCCGATCGTGTTCCTGCCGCGGCACGACAAGGGGCACCGTCTGTCCCCGTCCGACATCAACTACCGGGCCAATATCGATGTCCTGAAGCGGGCAGGGGTCACCGACCTCGTATCGCTGTCGGCCTGCGGCTCCTTCAAGGAGGAACTGCCGCCCGGCACTTTCGTGATCATCGATCAATTCGTGGACCGCACCTATAAGCGCGAAAGCTCGTTCTTCGGCAAGGGTTGCGTCGCTCATGTCTCGATGGCGCATCCGGTGTCGCCGCGCTTGCGCATTCATCTGGCAGCCGCCGCAGAGGCCGAAGGCATTCCGTTCGCGCGCGGCGGCACCTATCTGTGCATGGAAGGGCCACAATTCTCCAGCCTTGCCGAAAGTCTGACGTATAAGGAACTCGGCTACTCGGTGATCGGCATGACCAACATGCCTGAGGCGAAACTCGCTCGCGAAGCGGAGATTTGCTACGCCAGCGTCGCGATGGTGACCGACTTCGATTGCTGGCATCCGGATCACGACGCGGTGACCGTGCAAGACATCATTCGTGTGCTCAATTCGAATGCCGAGAAGGCCAAGGCGCTGGTGGCGCGCCTGGCAAAGGATTTTCCGCGCGAGCACGAGCCGTGCCCGATCGGCTCCGACCGTGCGCTTGACACCGCGCTGATCACGGCCCCCGAGGCGCGCGATCCGGAACTGCTCAAGAAGCTCGATGCGGTGGCGGGACGGGTCCTACGCTCATGAAAGTCGACGGCCGACATTTTCGCACCATCTGGCTTGAGCCTGACGGCTGGTCTGTCGGTGCCATCGATCAGCGACGACTGCCTCACGAGTTTATCATCGCGCGCTTGGTCAGCGCCGAGGAGGCTGCGGATGCGATCCGAACCATGCTGGTCCGTGGTGCGCCCCTTATCGGTGCTACCGCCGCTTACGGCATGGCGCTGGCCATGCACGCTGATCCGTCTGACGTAGCGCTCGATCGCGCATACGAGCTGCTGTTCGCGACGCGGCCAACGGCCATCAACTTGAAATGGGCGCTCGACGAGATGACGGCTGTGCTTCGTCCGCTGGCGCCTTCCGTGCGCGGCGAGGCAGCGTACAAGCGCGCCAGGGAAATCGCCGATGATGACGTCGGGATCAACCAGGCGATCGGCGGCCACGGCCTTGAAGTGATCGAAGCGATCGCGGCCGGCAAGAAAGCCGGCGACACCATCAACATTTTGACGCACTGCAACGCGGGCTGGCTGGCCACCGTCGATTGGGGAACGGCTACGGCGCCAATCTACCGTGCCCACGATCGCGGGCTTGCGGTTCATGTCTGGGTCGACGAGACGCGTCCGCGCAATCAGGGCGCCTCGCTCACCGCCTGGGAACTGGGCCACCATGGCGTCCCACACACTGTAATCCCTGACAATACCGGCGGCCATCTGATGCAGCACGGCATGGTCGATCTGGCGATCGTTGGAACCGACCGGGTCGCAGCCAATGGCGATGTCTGCAACAAGATTGGGACCTACCTGAAGGCGCTCGCGGCGCGCGATAACGGCGTGCCATTCTATGTTGCACTGCCGTCACCGACCATCGACTTTAGTATCAATGATGGGCGGGAAATTCCGATCGAGCAGCGTGCAGCAAGCGAAGTGACGCATATGAGCGGGCGCACGGCTGATGGGCGAATTGAGAACGTGCGTGTGGTGCCGGAAGGCTCACCGATCGCCAATTACGGCTTTGACGTCACGCCGGCACGGCTGGTGACTGGCTTGATTACCGAACGCGGCGTGCTCCGGCCTGATCATGCTGCACTTGCGAGCGCGTTCCCGAGGCGGACTGGCACGCGTTGAACGCTGCATTGACGCCCGTTGCTTCAGCACGTATCCACGCTGGAGCGCCTGCCCGAACCGTCCGCCTCCATGTCCAATACAGATATCGAAATCGTCGTCGACGATCCGACTGCACCCGAAGCCAATTCGCCTGCGGTCACCAGCAATCGCGTCGTGGACACCGTCGTGTCGCTGGCGTTGCTCGCGCTTGCCATCACGCTTGGATGGGATAATTGGCGCACCGGCGCGGCCTGGGATGCGACCGGCCCTGAGCCGGGCTACTTCCCGTTCTATCTCTCGATCATTCTTGGCGGCGCCAGCCTCTACGGTCTGTTTGCGGCGATCTTCTCGCGCAAGGAAGCTTCCGAGACCTTCGTGACGCAAGCACAGCTTCGCCGGGTCATGGCGGTGTTCGTGCCTACGGTTTTGTTCTGTCTCGCTACGCAATTCCTTGGACTCTATGTTGCGAGCTTCCTCTTGATCTCCGGCTTCATGCGCTTTGTCGGCAAGATCGCGGCGTGGAAATCTCTGCTTACAGCTTTCATCTTCACCGCCGCGATGTTCGTGACGTTTGACATCGCCTTCGACGTCATCATGCCGAAGGGGCCGCTCGAAGCGGCTCTTGGCTACTAATCGATCGGCGGGACCTTCAGTCATGGAAGCTTTTGGCCTGCTCCTTCACGGCTTTGCCGTTCTCCTCACTTGGAAAACGCTGCTGTTGATGATGGTCGGGCTCGTGCTCGGCATTTTCGTCGGCGTATTGCCGGGGCTTGGCGGCCCGAATGGCGTGGCGATCCTCTTGCCGCTGACGTTCACGATGGACCCGACATCCGCCATCGTGATGCTATCCTGCATCTACTGGGGCGCACTGTTCGGCGGCGCCATTACCTCGATCTTGTTCAACATTCCGGGCGAAGCCTGGTCTGTGGCGACCACGTTCGATGGCTATCCGATGGCGCAGCAGGGCAGGGCGGCGGAAGCGCTGACGGCGGCCTTCACCTCGTCCTTCATAGGCTCGCTGGTCGCGGTGCTCCTGATCACATTCCTGGCGCCGATGATCTCGTCATTCGCGCTGAAGTTCGGGCCGCCGGAATTTTTTGCAGTCTACCTGCTGACCTTCTGCTCCTTCGTCGGCCTTGGCCGTGAGGCGAAGCACAAAACCGTCATCTCGATGTCGCTTGGTCTTCTGCTCGCCGGCGTCGGTATGGATACCGTGTCCGGCCAGCTCCGCATGACCTTCGGCTCTACCGAGTTGCTGCGCGGCATCAACTTCTTGGTTGCGGTCATCGGCCTCTTCGGCATCAGCGAAATCCTGCTGACGATGGAAGAGCGGCTGGCGCTGCGTGGTCACGCCGCCGGCATCAGCCTGCGCGTGGTGCTGTCGGTCTGGAGAGACCTGCCGAAATACTGGGTGACGCTGGTGCGTTCCTCCTTCATCGGCTGCTGGCTCGGAATCACGCCGGGCGGTGCGATTGCCGCATCATTCATGGGCTACAACCTCGCCAAACGCTTCGCCAAGGACCAGGACAGCTTTGGCAAAGGGCGCATCGAGGGCGTATTCGCGCCCGAGACTGCGGCGCATGCGTCCGGCACCTCGGCGTTGCTGCCGATGCTCGCACTCGGAATTCCCGGTTCGGGAACTGCCGCGATCCTGCTCGGCGGCTTGATGGTGTGGGGCCTCAATCCGGGACCGCTCTTGTTCGTCGAGCACAAGGATTTCGTCTGGGGCCTGATTGCCTCGATGTATCTCGGCAACGTCGTCGGCCTGGTCCTGGTGCTGACGACGGTACCGATCTTCGCCTCGATCCTGCGCGTGCCGTTTGCGGCAGTTGCGCCGATGATCGTCGTGTCCTGTGCGATCGGCGCTTACGCGATCCAGAATGCGATGTTCGATATCTGGCTGATGCTGGGCTTTGGCGTGGTCGGTTACGTGTTCAAGAAGATCGGCATTCCCCTGGCGCCGTTCACGCTCGCGCTCGTGCTCGGCAACCGTGCGGAGGATGCGTTCCGGCTATCGATGATAGGCTCCGGCGGCGACATGAAGGTGTTCTGGTCGAACGGGCTCGTCGGCTCGATCACGACGCTCGCAATCATCCTGTTGTTCTGGCCCTTGATCGACAAGGCGCTTAGTGGCGCCACCCGCCGGCTGCGGCCGGCGAAGGCTTAAGGCCTTATACAACTTTGCGCTGCCTGAGCTCGGTGATCTCATCCTTGCTGAAGCCGAATTCGGTCAGCACTTCGTCGGTCTGCTCGCCGAATTCCGGCGGGCGCGCCGCCATGGTGCTTGGCGTCCGTGACAGGGTCACTGGCTGGCCCACCAGTCGAATGTGGCGGTTCTCTGCGTTCGGCACGTCCTGGGCCATGCCGAGATGTTTCACTTGCGCATCCTCGAACATCTGGTCGATGGAATAGATCGGGCCACAGGGCACGCCGGCCGCGTTCATCTCGTTCACCCAGGTCTCGGTGGATTTCTTCTGCGTCAGCTCGTTGATCTTCGCATTGAGTGCGTCGCGGTTCTTGGAACGTGCCGGAGCCGTGGCATAGTCGGGATCGCTGATGAGTTCGGGCGCCCCGATTGCCTGCGCGCAGCGCTCCCAGATGCGCCCGCCTGTGGTGGCGATGTTGATATAGCCATCTGACGTCTTGAACACGCCGGTGGGGATCGATGTCGGGTGATTGTTCCCCGCCTGCTGCGCCACTTCCTTTTCCATCAGCCAGCGCGCGGCCTGGAAATCCAGCATGAAGATCTGGGCCTGCAAGAGCGAGGTCTGCACCCATTGGCCCTCACCCGATACGTCCCGTTCCAAGAGCGCGGTGAGGATACCCATCGCGCAGAGCAGGCCGGCGGTAAGGTCAGCAACGGGAATGCCGACGCGCATTGGGCCGCCGCCGGGCGCGCCGGTCACCGACATGAGTCCGCCCATGCCTTGCGCGATCTGATCGAAACCGGGACGTTTATGGTACGGCCCGTCCTGGCCGAAGCCGGAGATGCTGCCATAGACAACGCGCGGATTGATCCGGCGGAGACTCGCGTAGTCGATGCCGAGCTTGGCTTTGACATCAGGACGGAAATTCTCGACCACCACGTCAGCCTGTTCGGCCAGCCGCTTGAATACTTCAAGACCTTTCGGATCCTTGAGGTTGAGCGTCATCGCGCGCTTGTTGCGGTGCAGGTTCTGGAAGTCCGAACCATGCCGTGGGCCGCCCGGTTGCTCGCCGCCGGCATCCTCCGTCAGCGCATCGATCTTGACGACATTGGCGCCCCAGTCCGCGAGCTGGCGCACACAGGTGGGGCCGGAGCGGACGCGGGTGAGGTCGAGAACGGTGAATCGGGACAAGGCTTGCGATGCATGCGGGACGGGCATTATGGGAGCTCCGGATCGAACGGCGCCGTTACAATAGCGCCAGACAACCTCCCGACAAGGTCTGCGCCCTGTCGGCAATGGCATGGCGGACTTGATGTTTTGAGTGGCTTGGAGGGGATCATGCAGGAAGGCCGCCGGGATCCGTTTCAGGGACATCCGCAAGAGTGGCCGCTCTTTCCACATTCGGGTCCCAGGAACCCCATCAGGGCAGCTTGCGGCATGTTTCTGGCACGAGGGCCAAGTATCGACATCCTACTGGGTTGCTGCTAGCCCCCTCTGTACGCCAAAGGGGTCCCTGGACTTGATCGAAGAGCCAAGCGCGCGCGGCAGTGAGAATGTCCCCGCGGGTATTTCGCCCCCGACCCGGGCACGAAGGTTGCTTGCGGGTTGGTCCGCCAGCATTTTCCAGATGGTGCTCGGGATCATCCAGCAGGTCGCGCTGGTTCCCGTCTTCCTGCATTTTTGGGGCGGCGAAGAGTTGGCCGCCTGGTTCGTGATCTATGCGATTGGCAGCCTTGTGCTGGTCGCCGATGGCGGCCTGCAGCTTCGTGCCATCAACCGCTTCTTCTCATTCAAATCCAGCGTAGATTGCGACGGTCGCACCGCGGCATTTTATGCCGCGATACTGCGACTCTACCTCTGGCTCAGCATTGTGCTCGTCGGTTTGGTGGTCGCAGCGGCGCTGGCTGTTTCGCCGTCCACGGTCTTTCGGTTCGAGGCGATCGAAAATTTCGATGCCGCCTTTGTGGCGATGACGGCGGGGATGCTGCTTACGCTTCCGGCGGGTCTCGTGTCGGCGCTCTACCGGGCGCGGGGGCTGTACGGCCGCGCTGTCTGGCTGCAGAGCTTCGGAATGCTGATCGGACAGGTCGCGCAACTGGTTGCGATCGTTGCGACAGCGAGCTTGTTTGCCGTCACGTTCGCCTATGTCGCGATGCAGATATTGATCACAGTCTATCTGATTGCCATCGATGCGCCGCGCTTGCATCCATTTCTGCGCAAGGTGCGGGGCAGGCGTCCCATGCGCTGGATGGTCGGACAGCTGCGTAAGGCGGCGCCGTTCGGAATCGCTGGCGCGACTGAACTGGCACTGATGAACCTCCCGGTTCTGCTGGTCAGCGCGCTGGTGGCCGATCGCGTCGCTGTCGCACAATGGGGATTGATCCGCGTCGCGGCCGGGCTATTGCGGGCGCTCTGCCTGCAGGCCACTCTTCCGCTCGCTGCAGAACTTGGCCACGACTATGCTGTTGGTGCGACCGAACGGTTGCGCGCGCTCTATGCCCGCGGTTCTGTGCTTGTCGCGGTGCTCGCCAGTGCGGTTGTGTCGGGACTGTTGCCGTTCTGGCCTGACTTCTTTGCGCTCTGGACCCATGGCGCCATTCCCTATGATCCGTTGTTGGCGAAGACGATGCTGATCGGCACCTGCGTGGCCGCGCCTGCGATCCTCGCGTTAAGCTATGCCAATTACAGCAATCGTGCCGATCTTCTCGTGCGCAGCAAGGGACTGCAGTTCATTGTCTTTCTCATACTGTCATTGTTGCTGATCCCGCAGCTGGGCCCGCTCGGGGCGGCGGCCGCGATCGTGGCGAGCGATCTCCTGGTCCAGTTCGGCCTGCTGACGCTCGTCATCATGCGTGAGACACTCAAGCACCCGTTCCGTCACCTGGTGTTTCTGGCGGGGGCAATGGCGACGACGATAGTGGCGGGATGGGGGTTGGGAATTATGATCCGCTCCACCATACCCTGGACCGGTACGCAGCGCTTTGTCGCGGAATGTGCGATCTGGCTGGCGGTTGCAGGCGTGGCAGCGATCCCGCTGCTGATCGGAAATACCCGCGCAAAGATAGTCGCTATTATTCCCCGATAGGATCGCGTGCGGTCCTCAATAGATCCGAGGATGGCGGCGGTACCTCAGTCTCAGAAGGTGCTGCGCGAATGCGCGATGTCCGTCGTCAATCTGGTGCGAAAAAAATTCGAGCCGCTGCTTGCCTGCGGTAGCCAGCCGTGCACGTTCCTCGGGTAGACTGGCCTTGACAATGGCTTCCGCCAGCGAGGCCGGACTGTCGTAATCGAACAGAATGGCGGCATCGCCAGCTTGCGTCTTGAAGGCTTCGGGATAGATCACGGGCGTGCCGACCGACCAGGCTTCGAGCGGTGGCAGATTGGTTGGGCCGAAGTAGCTTGCCATCACCAGCGCCGCTGCGTTGCGATAGAGCGGGCCGAGTTCGGTAGAGGGAACAAAACCCAGGATGCGCACGCGGTCGCCGAGGTCGAGTTGTGCGGCCAACGTCTCGATTGCGCTACGCGAACCACGATCCGATCCGCATAGCGCCAGAGTCGTCTGTATCCCCTGATTCCGCAGCAAACTCATTGCCAGCAGGATGGTTGCGTGATTCTTGTGAGACCAGAACTGGGCGGGGTAGAAAAGATAACCGGGCTCGAGCCCGTACTTTCGCAGGATCGCGGTGTCCGCGTCCGCCTGTCCGCCAGCCTCAATCGATCGTGTCACGTAGGGAGATGGTGAAAACGGGATACAAACCGCGCGGTCCTGTTCCATTGCATAGCGACGACATAGCGCATCAATCACTTCCTGCGCGTTGGCGACGACCAATGCTGCCTTGGTGCTGGCACTGCGAAAAACGATTTCGCGGCGTTCGAACTCGGCGAATTCACGCGCCTCGTCGAATTCCGGCGAATCGCGGTGGCAACCGTCGAATATCGTGATGATGAAGGGCAGCTTGTAGAGCACGAGTTGCCAGTTCGATGTCGTCAGGAAATAGACGATGTCGACATGCTCTCGGATCAGCCGCTTCTCAAAGGGCGGGCACAGATGCAGCGCGTACTGCAGGAGATCGAACCACCCGCAATATTTCAGGAACAGGAACAACCGGTCGAACCAGCCGATCCGCAACAGCTTGGCCTCGATGCCGAGTTCGGCCAGGATGGCGATGTTGTCGGGCTGGGTGGTGAACACGGTCACGTCTATACCGACTGTTTTCGCCCAGCCGCGCAGCCATGTGATGTCGCTAAGCCCTTGCTGGAAGCCGCCGCCGACCTCGAGCGGCAACTCCAGCACGACGCCAACGTGAAACTGCTTCACGGTTGAACCGTCTTTTTTCTGGCGATGGAATAGGCCGCCCAGTCCCGCGAGTTCGGCGGGCTGGTCGTCGACAACCACGCATAGTGACCGACCGGCTCGAAGCCGGTCGCGGCGAGCAGCGCCTCGATCTCGAACGGAAACCAGTAACGGAGGTGGTGTGCTTCGTCGATCCGATGGATCGTCGATTGCGCAACGTCCTCGCAGAACAGCGTATAGTTCACCTGAACGGTCGCGCTGGCCTCATTGTGGTTGGATTGCGCGATCCGGGTGACGCGCAGTGGCGGGCGCTCTACGATCTTGACACGGGTTTCAACGCCTTGCGCGAGCACGGCGCCCCCATACCAATAGTCGAACAGGAGAATGCCGCCCGGCTTGAGCGCAATAGCTGCACTCGCCAGCATATTCTGAAGTCTTGCCCGACTGGTCTGGTAGCTCGCCACATGGAACAGGGCGACCGCGGCGTCGAAATCCCGCTCCGGGCCGGATTCGCAAACGTCGCCCTGCCGGAATCGCACGCGGGCCGAGCCGCCGCTCATGCGCGCCTCGGCCCGGCGGATCATGTCTGCGCTGATGTCGACACCGGTGACGGCCCATCCGCTGCGCGCGAACTCATGGGCGTGTACGCCCGTGCCACAACCTAGATCGAGCAACGTGCCGGGCGTCGCGCCATGGTGACGGAGCTGCGCGTCCACAAAGGATGCTTCCGCGGTATAATCCTTGTCCTGGTAAAGGAGGTCGTACCACGGCGCGTAGCGTTCGAAGGCGCTCAAGCAAGGATCTCCTTGAGCGCCTGTGCGGATCGCACGATCTGGTCGTCCGTCAATGCAAGTCCGCTTGGAAGATAGAAGCCGCGGCGCGCGATCCGCTCCGCGTGAGGATGCGAGGCGCTCGCGAACAGGCCGGCCCTGCGCAGGACGGGCTGTTCATGCATGCACCAAAAGAAGGGACGGGTGCCGATACCTTTGCCGGCAAGTCGCCGCATCGCTTCCTTGGCGTCGAACTCGACCTCGTCTTTCAGGACGACGCCATACACCCAATAGACGTTATCAGCGTAATTGGTCCGCGGGACAGGGCGCTGAATCGGATCGACTCCCTCCAGGAGTTCGTCATAGCGCCGGCCGGTCCTGCGCTTGATGTCGATCATCTCGCCGAGCCGCTCGGTCTGGGCGACGCCGAGCGCGGCCTGCAGGTTGGTCATGCGCGCGTTCCATCCAAGCTCATCATGGACAAAGCGCTGCTCGGGCTTGAAACAGAGATTGCGGAGGCTGCGCAGCCGGTCGGCGAGCTGCGCATCATCGGTCAGGATCATGCCGCCTTCGCCCGTCGTGACGTGCTTGTTCGGATAGAAGCTGAACGTGCTCACGTCTCCAAAACTGCCGCAGGACCGGCCGCGATAGGTCTGGCCGTGCATCTCGGCAGCGTCCTCGATCACGCGAAGGTCATGCTTGCGCGCCAGCTCCAGGATCGGATCGAGATCAACCGGCAGGCCGTAGATATGCACCACCATGATCGCGCGGGTCTTTGGCGTGATCGCTGCTTCCACTGCGTCCGCGGTCATATTCCATGTGTTCGGATCACAGTCGACTACGACGGGAACTAGCCCGGCGCGGATCACTGCGGATGCGCAGCTGATGATTGTAAACGTCGGGATGATGACTTCGCTACCCGGCTCGAGCGAAAGCGCGTGAACGGCAATATCGAGCGCAACGGATCCGTTGGTGACGGCAACCCCGTGACGGCGTCCCGCGATCTCGGCCATGGCCGACTCAAAGCGCGGAATGAACGGACCTTCGGAGGATATCCATCCGGTGCGAACGCACTCGGCCAGATATTCAGCTTCGTTTCCGTTGAGGAGCGGCGTGTTGACTGGAACGAAATCCTGCGTCACGCAACCGGACCCTTGATCCGCTTCACCGCAGCCGGAGCCTCGGGGAAGCGTGTCTTGTCGCCATCACCCGCGTATGGGCCCTGCTTGATTTCAATCATCTCGAGCGGTTCCAGCACCTCGAATCCATGGGCGCCGCTGCAAAGAAGAATGACGTCTCCGGCCGAGAGCACGCGGCTCTCCAGATATTCTTCGGCCTCGGTGTAGAAATCGACCTGCAGCTTGCCTTTCTGGATCACCAGCACTTCCTGGGTGTAGTGAACCTCGCGCGTCACCTTGTTATGCCGATGCGGCGCGATGCTCTTGCCCTTGGGGTGGCTCATATAGGCGAGCTGTTGCGACAATTCGGGCGTGGAGAAAAACGTGATCCCCGGTTCCCGAAAGGACGCGCGCACGATGATCGCGTAGAGCTGATCGTTAAAGCGACAGTGTTCGACGCTATCCATCGGTCGGCCGAAAAAGGTGAGTAAATTCAACCGCAAAGCGGCTATTTTGCCGGCAATGTGGCTATTTTGCCCCCCGGCGTCAAGGAAATATTCCGTCCATCCCGTCGCGCCGGGAGGGGTCACGAATTTTCGACGGCCGCCAGGATTCCGCGGGTCCGTTCGCGGTAATTGTGCGTGGCCAGCGTGCGGCGTTGACCGGCGACCGCAATCTCGTTTCGTGCGGCATCGTCGGCGAGATATCGCTTGATCTTTTCAATGCAGTCGTCGATCGAGCGCCATGCCACGACTTCGCGGTCAGGGTCGAACAGCGTGTGCAGATTGTCCTTGAAGTCGGTGAGCAGGAACGCGCCGACGCCGGTCGCTTCGAACAGCCGCACATTTCCGGCCTCGCGGCCGACCATGTCGATGTGGGAGTTCAGCGTGATGCGGGAGCGCCGCAGGGCCTGATACATCTCAGCACCCCAGGCTTCGCCCTGAAAGCAGCGATGCAGGGGGGAGGAGGCGGGGAGGCCCGGCGCGATATTGCCGAACAGCTTGAGGTCGTAGCGTTCGGCAACGGCCTCCAATAGCGCAATCCGTTGCTGGTGATCGGCCGAGACGGTACCGACGAATGAGATGTCGATGTCCATGGCTGGTGCGGGAGGTAACGCCTCGCTCACGTAAGGTTCGAAGGCGAGGTGGCTGACCTCCGCGCGGACGCCGTGGCCTCGAAAAAAAGCGACCGTGGCTGCCAGCTGGGAGATCAGCAGGTCATAGACCCGCCAGTCCTCGCCGCGGGTCGGCGAAATCCCGATCTGGCCGACCAGCACGGGCTTGCCGATTCCCTTGATGCGGCGCACTAGCGCAGTGTCGATGTGAAACGTGTCCTGGTTCAACACCAGATCGGGCCTGAAATCCTCGATCTGGGCGAGCAGGACTTTTTCCGCCTGCGCATCGAGCTTTGGGCTAAGCCCAACCTTCCGGGCGAACGGCCTCAACATCGGCTTGAACGGTGCGACCGCCTGTAGCAGCCACGCAGGAAGTCTGTTACTGGCGCCGATGGCCGGCTCGGTGACGGCCACGACCATGCCATGCTCGCGCGCCCAGGCCCCCTGCAGCCAGGGGTTGTTGACGTGGATTTCTGCAGCGGAATGGCCCCAGGCCTCAAAATTCTTCGAATAGAAGTCTGCGACCCCGAACAGGCTCCTGTTTCGCGCCGTCATCTGCGACGCGTAAGGCGCATTCTCAAGCCCTGGTTGGCCGCGATACAGCCAAGTAAGAAAGCGTGGGTAGTCCGCGTTGAGAACGAGTATCCGCATGGTTTCTCAGCTTCGCGATCTCTAGCTGCAGCTCTGCCAAACTAGATTTCTAAGCGCATGGGCCACTATACGCCAACCCCAAGTGATAACTCTCGATTGGGCCGCGTTCTTGCCTGCTTATAGCAATGACTGCGCCTACGAGCTAATAGCCAACCACGTTTGGCACTTCATTCAGCGCCCGGCAAGACAAGCTGAGAGCTCTGTCCGCATCAGCTCTGCGCGGCACATACCGCTGCGAACTGCCGCCAGCTTTCATTTTCGCGGCCGAGCCTTCGACGGGGCCGCTTCTATAGTTAGAGAATTGACGGCTCAGCGAAACGGCTCACGTTCGGCAGATTCGCGAGAAAGTTGGAGCCGAGTCGGTTGAACAACCTAGCGGCCGCAGGTACCGTGCGCGAAAAAACACTAGGGCGACACTGGGGCGACGATGGACTGGTATTATCTAGCTGTTGGCTTCATTACCGTTCTTGCGGTTGTGATGTTCTGGGAAATTGTGGCACTCATGGCGCTTAGTGTCATGAGCCTTCAGGCGACGAACTGGCTGGACACTGGTAAATGGACTTCGTGGAGCTTGGCTTCCGAACTCGGCATCCCTTTTGACTTCCATTCTGCCCATCAGATGATGCTCCACCGGGCGATCCACTTTGTTCTCTTCGACACCGAGGCCGCGCTAGTGTTATTTATCGCCGCATTGGCAGTCGCTCCGCTCAAACGATGGTTAGAGGGCCCGTCAGAGGTGTCTCCGAAGGTGCCAGGCTCCTCCAGGCCTATCAGCGGGGACTAGCTAGCTGCTGGCCCCACCAGCGGCGTTCATACGCACTCAGGCTACGGCTGCGCCCCACCATTGGTGCGCACCGCCAACCACCAGCTCCCTGTAGGCCCAGCAGTGCCTCAGCCTTTCGTGGCTGCAGGGACGAATTTATGTTCGCCTCCCATCCATCTGGCGCCAAGTCTGGATAGGAAGCGGCGGGCCGGAGCAGCCGCGTGATTCTGTGTTGCACGATCTTGCAATCTACGCGGGACAGGAATTATCGAAGGTTGTTGTGCTTGCGGCAGCTTCGGGATAGTGATCGATAACTAACTCAGGTTGTAGGCCAACTGCTTTGTCTGGTATTTTTGAAATTTCATCAATTTTGCGAATTCTGTCGCTCGCCGGGCAACGCACATTGTTCCGACTAGAGAACGGAACTCAAATGAGGAATAGACGGCGGTTTTCCGAGGTCGTGTTCGAGAAAGTTTGCAGAGTCGGCAAGTAGCGTTCTGCAACCAACTTGATGGTTATGCTTGATGAGAAATCCACACCAGAAAACTGGATCTCGGCCAGTTGTACTGGTAACGGGCGCAAATGGTTTTGTCGGCCGTCACTTAACCCCTGTACTGTTACAAGCAGGCTGGCGAGTTCGGCGCGCTGTTCGAAGTTCCAGGTTATCCAATAATGATGAGGTCGTGGTTGGATCGATCGGGCCTTCGACAGACTGGTCGGAGGCGCTGACCGGGGCGCAGGCCGTGGTTCATCTGGCGGCGCGAGTACACCAGGTCAACGAAGAGAGCGCGATAGACGTTTACCGAACAATCAACGTTGAAGGTACGTTGCAGCTCGCTCGATCTGCTGCAAAGGCAGGCGTCAAGCGGTTTATCTTTGTGAGTACCATGCTGGTCAATGGTAGTTGTACCGACGACCGCGCTCCTTTTCGAGAAACTGATGAACTTGCGCCGCGGGGCGTGTATGGGGTTTCGAAGGCAGAGGCAGAGCTTGGATTGAAGCAATTGTCTTCGGATTTGCCGATGAGCCTCACCGTTATCCGACCGCCGCTAGTCTACGGACCAGGGGCGGTGGGCAATTTCCATCTCTTGGTCAAAGCGGTCCGCTCGGGAACTCCACTGCCGTTCCGTGCGGTTCATAATCGACGCGCTTTCGTGGGCGTGCAGAACTTGGCCTCCTTCATCGCAAACAGGCTTACGCACAACGAAAAGCCTTTCGATGTATTTTTGGTAGCCGACAAAGAGCAAGTCTCAACTCCGGAATTCATTGGTAGGCTGGCGCGAGCGATGGACAGAAAGGCGCGGCTCTTTCCAGTGCCCGTGAAGGCGCTAGAGCTGCTTCTGCACGCGAGTGGTAGGCCTCGAATTCGCGACAGCTTGGTTGGCCGTCTGGAAGTCGATCTAACAAAGCTGTCGTCGACTGGCTGGCAGCAGGAATTCAGCTTGGAAGAGGGCCTTTCGATCGCGATTCGATCGCCAAGTTGACGTTTCCCGCGCAAATCGTCCTTGGCGCTCAGACCGTGTGGGCCATCGACCTGCACGTCTACAGCCGCAGTTGATATCCATTGCGTTGTTGGTGACCCACTCCAAGGTTCTAAGGACGTAAGCCGCGGATGAACGCAGTTACCGGAGGAGCGGTGCCTGCTGGATAAACATCGAGCGCGGTGTCAGATACCATAGCAGGAAAAGAAAAGCGGCGCCGTGCGAAAGCATGGTTGTCGTCAGTGGCACATTCAAGAGAATCTGAGGGAGGATCGAGCCCGAGATCAGGACGAAACGGGGAGGAAGGCCCGCAGAAAGGCGATTGGCAAAGGCGATCACAAGTCCGCAGACCAATACCGGGACCGGTGCCAACAGAGGTCCGACTGAGGCGATCCCTTCAGTCGAGAACAGCGAGGCGTTGAAGTTACCCAGACCATAGGCCTTTTGCATTACTTGGCCCAACTGTTCCTGATAGGGACATGAGACGAAGGGTTTGAGAAAACCGATCTGGCAAAAGTAAGTGTAGGGATGGCTGAAGAAAAAATCGTTGTACACGTCCATCGCATTTGAAGGCGTTGCGATCATCCGCAAATTGACGATTTCAAGATAGCGCGTGTCGTGCACATCGAAAACGGCGTACAAAACGATCCCGGCAAGCAACGGCAGGAAGAGCGAGATCACGACCACAATCCGGCAATCGAACAGGCGGGTTAGCACAGCCACGACCAAAAGCCATGCCGGTGTGAAGAAAGCGATCTTGTTCAGAGCAATCGGGTAAAACAGCAGCAGGAGAGCAAGCGTAAGGCCGGCTCGCCAGTAGTTTCCTCGGACGGCGAAGCAAGCAAACGCGAAAGGCAGCAGCGCGTTCGAAACGATTCCAACCCAATAGATGAGCGCGGTCGGCATATTGGACTTGCCGCGGAAGTCGTACATGTGTTTCAGCGAGACCATCTTGAAGCTATAGCTTGCGCAGATGACAATCGTGACCACGCCAAGTACGAGGATCAGAGTGAGCACGCGATCAAAGGTGGATTCCGAAATCGTGAACCTTTGTTTGATCGGGGATGTGACGAACAACGCCGGGATCAAGAATGCGACCATTGATAGAACGGCAGAGGCCCCACTGAGCCAGTGATTGTACTCGAAGCGGGAAAAGCAGTTCAGCCAGAGATATCCAAGCACCATGGTATAGAAATTGAAGCCGAGAAGGTAACCGAAGCTGAACGGAGCTTTCAGGAAAAGACATGAGAGGGTAGCGAACGCGGCAATCGTCACGATCGCACCGTTAAGCAGTGCCGGATCATAGTAGATGCGATAGAAGCCATAGTTGCGGCTGAGGTAGGCGAGCGAAATGCAGCAGGCGATGATGTGCAAGCCGATGAGCAAACCCAGGCTAACGCGCGTCGAAGTCTTGTCCACTGACACGTTGATATTCGTATGCATTGGGCAATCCTACTGCAGGTTTAAGATCGCGTAGCTGGGCGCGGCTCAGGCAGCTCAAAGATCTGATAGTCGAACAAGCTTTCGGAGGGCGGCATTTGTGCCTGCAAAGTGGTCGTCATGGAGACGCCAAGTCGTTGTAAAGCTCGGCAATCGCGCTTCCGATGATCCTTGCTGAGAACTGCTCGACGACGACTTGTCTTGCTGCTTCGCCATACCGTGCACGCAAATGCGGAGATTCAGCGAGCAGTGCAATCGCTCGCGCTAGTGCCGCTGCATCTTCGATCGGCACGAGTAGACCTGTTTGGTTGTTGCGTACAATCTCTCGGCATCCTGGCGCATCGGTTGCGATCAGGGGACGGCCACAAGCGGCCGCCTCCAGTAAGGCTCCTGGCAGGCCTTCGCGATGCGACGGCAGCACGGCGATATGGCAGGAGCGCCACAGCGAGACGATATTGTCGATGTGCCCAAGCCACGTGATACCCGGACGTCTGGTCCATGCTTCGACCTCCTCACGCGACACAGAAGCCGGATTGGCTGGATCGGGGTTGCCCGCGATAATGAGATTGAATTCGCGGCCTTGGTTGCGCAACAGGTCGTGTGCGGACACCAGTGCGCGGATGCCCTTGTCAACCAGAAGGCGTCCAGCGAAGCCGATGGTGATCGGACCGTCAGGCTCGGGTAGCGGCTTTAGAGCTTCGTCATCGACGCCGGAGCCCGGGATCAGCGTCATCCGGTCCGGCTTGATGCCAAGCGCAAGCAGCGCTTCGCGATCGTCGGGATTTTGCACTAAGATGTTGCTGCGCTTGCGGTTCATAAGCCAAGGCAGCAGCCACATCATGCTCTGCTTCAGAAGGCGCGACCGCCGACTCCCCGAGGTAAAGATGTAGCCAAGCCCAGTGATGGCGTTGACCATCGGAAAATTTTGGCCGAGCGCAGCCAGCGAGCCGAAAACGCAGCACTGCAGGCCGGAGTGGTGCACGATGCTTGGCCTTATCTCTCTTTCGACCTGCCGGACCGCCTTGATCGTTGGGATCGCCGCGAGCGGCGAGAGCCCGCCGCGCCGGAACGGAATCCTATGCAGGACGAAGCCTTCCGCTTCGATGGCGGACGCACCATTATTCACTTTGGTGGCGACATGGACCTCAAAACCAGCATCGCGCGCTGCACGTGCCATCGGCAGCCGGTTGAGAAGGAAAGCGAAATCCTCGTTTACTACGTAGAGGATGCGCCGCGGTCGAGTGGTTTCGCCAAGAATCATCATCTCAAGACAGCGATGCGGGAGGACGGCGCGCCCGGGATCCTCATGGCTGTCACCCGCCCGCTTGGTTGCTCCAGGCCTGATATTCTCGCCATACGTCCGCGGGCAGCCCATCAGCACGAATCGCGCCGTGCTCGAGCCAGATCGCGCGGTTACAGTTATTTTTGACGATGTCTTCCTGATGAGAAGCGATAAACAGGATGCCGGTGCGGCCTAGCAGGCTTTGCAGCCGCGCCTGGGCTTTTTTCACAAAAGATGCATCGCCCGCGCCGATCCATTCATCCATCAACAGGATGTCTGGTGTGATTGAGGTGGAGATCGCGAATGCGAGTCGGAGCACCATGCCACTCGAATAGGTGCGCACCGGCATCGCGAGAAAATCTCCGAGCTCCGTCATGTCGGCGATGTCGTCAAGGTGGGCGTCGATTTCATTGGGTTCCAAGCCAAGCAGCAGGCAACGAATGCGGATATTCTCAAACCCGCTGGCTTCCATATCCATGCCAAGCGTCAGATCGATCAGCGAGGCAACGCGCCCGCATACGGAAATCGTGCCGAGAACAGGCTCATAGACGCCCGCAACGGCGCGCAGCAGTGTGGACTTCCCCGCACCATTATGGCCGATGAGGCCGATATGCTCCCCATGTTCGGCGCCGAACGAAACGTCGTTCAGCGCGGACACCACGACCCTCTGGTTGGAACTGAGCCCGATCTGTCCTCCCGTCGTATACTGCAGGACCGATCGCTTGAAGGAACGTCCGTGAGCCGAATAGATCGGGAATTCGATCCCGACATGATCGAATTTGACCCTAGCGTTCATTCTGCCATTTGCCGTTACTGACGCCATCACGCCTCAATGTTCTACAACCAGTAGGCAATCCGAGCGCGCGTTCGTACAAACAGCCAGAACGCGAGAAGTGATCCGGCAGCCGCAGTAAGAACCACAACTGCGTACATATATCCGGGAGGGGCGGCCCCTAACATGGGGCTCCGTACCACTTCGATCAGATAGTAGAATGGGTTCAGCCTCACGATGAAGCTGAGATTGGCGGGAAGCGCGTCCGGCCGGTACATGATGGGAGTAACGAAAAATAGGATCTGCAGGACGTTGCCGATGATCGGCGGCAAATCCCTAAACCGGGTACAGAGCACGCCGATGATGAGCGAAATCCAGACGAAGTTCACCAGCATCAGCGCAAGGCCGGGAACGAGCAACAGCAGATTCAAATTCAAGAGCGACGGTTGCCAGATATATAGAAGCAGCATCACCACGATGTTATGCGCGTTAATGACGAAGTTGCGGAAAATGGTGCGGAAAATGTGGAGCGAGAGCGGTATCCCGCCTTGCTTGATCAGGCCTTCGGCCACGGTGAAAGCCGTCGCGCTCTCATTTATTGTTGCCGTGCAGAAATTCCAGACGATGAAGCCGCCCGCGAGATAGGGCAGGAATGAGTGAACATCCTGTTTGAAAAGACCAGCATACACGGTGCCCAAGGTCAGCACCAAGAGTGACATGCTGATGGTGATCCAGAAAGGGCCAAGCACCGCCCGGCGATAGCGCTGCTTGACATCGAGCCAGCCGAGCGAAATCCAGAGCCGCCAACGGCGGGAACCCTCAACCAGGTCTCGGATCGTCGCTTCCTTTTTTGAACTCCCCACGCCGAAGTGGACGACCTCGGGGAGGGCGCCATTCATCCTCGGTTTCTCCCGCAACGCGCCGAAATGTTGGTCCAAACCTGCTGCCACCGGTTGCGCGCCCATCCTGAATTTGAATCGGCTCTATAGGCCATCTCACTAGGCTGGGCAACCATCGGAACAGTTAATGCGAATCCTTGCACCGGGGCGCCGTCGGCCCGAAACGCTAGGGTCCGCGCGAAAGTAGTTTGCGGCGGCTTAGGTTGCTCGTCCATCCCATCGTCTTGACCTGTACAGCCTTTAGCTGTCGACGGCGACGCTCATAAGGTATCGAGCGTAGTCGCTCTTTCCTAAAGAATCCGCCAGCTTAGTTAGCTGATTTCGGTCGATGAAGCCCTGCCCAAAAGCAACCTCTTCCGGGCAGGCTATTCGCATTCCTTGCCGCCTTTCGAGAGTAGCTACAAATTCTGCAGCGTCCAACAGGCTGTCCGGTGTTCCGGCGTCCAGCCATGTGAAGCCTCGACCCATACGTTCGACTGCTAGTTGCCCGAGCTCCAGGTACGACTTGTTCAAATCAGTGATTTCCAATTCTCCCCGCGCCGACGGACGGATGTTGGATGCCAAGTGAACGGCTTGAGTATCGTAGAAGTAAAGGCCGGTAATGGCGAAATTTGACTTGGGGTGTTTTGGCTTTTCTTCTATCGAATCAGCATGGCCCTTTCCGTCGAAGCCGACCACTCCATAGCGCTCGGGATCGGCGACCCGGTAGGCAAAAATGGTTGCGCCTGATGCACGTGACGTGGCCTTCGCGAGCAGTTGCGGCAGGCCATGGCCGAAGAAAATGTTGTCACCAAGGATGAGCGCGGAAGGGTGACCTTCCACGAACTTGGCTCCTATGATGAAGGCCTGTGCGAGGCCTTCGGGTTTTGGCTGGGCTGCGTAGGAAAGTGAGATTCCCCATTTCCCTCCGTCGCCCAACAGGGATTGAAACAGCGGCAAGTCGTGGGGCGTTGAGATGATCAGGATGTCGCGGATGCCGGCCAACATAAGCGTCGACAGCGGATAGTAGATCATCGGCTTGTCGTAAACCGGAAGCAATTGTTTCGAGGTGACCAAAGTCATCGGGTACAGCCGCGTCCCGCTGCCGCCCGCTAAGATGATGCCTTTCATGGTTGATCCCTTAACCTTCAAGAAGACGATTTAAATAGTCAGCCAATAGGTGAAAGGCCGACATCGAACAGAGGTTGCAGCTTTTCGTTGGCAACTGCCGCCAGAACTGAACCCGGACGTGCCGAGTCGACGTCCAGGCGCGAGCCGAAGCCCATCACAACATTCGCATGAGCAGCCCGATTTGGCCAACGACCGCGTGACCTGTCCTCAGCGCCTGCAACATAGAGCCGCATCGCGCTTCACGCTTTCAGCAATCCGAGACGCTCGCCATTATAGACCTTCTCTCTCAGAGGGTGCCACCAATCGGCGTTTGCCAGGTACCAGCGGACGGTCTTTTCTATGCCGCTTTCAAAGGTTTCCTGGGCGCGCCAACTCAGATCATTTTCAAGTTTGGATGCATCGATTGCGTAGCGCTGATCGTGTCCGGGCCGATCGGGCACGAACGAAATGAGATCATGATGTGAGCCGGCAACTGGCCGCAATTTGTCCATCCAGCTGCAAACCTGGCGCACCACCTCAATGTTCTTGCGCTCGTTGCGACCGCCTATGTTGTAAGTCTCGCCGGGTTTGCCGTGCGCAAGAACTGCGCCAAGCGCACGCGCATGATCTTCCACATAGAGCCAGTCCCGAACATTGGATCCGTTTCCGTAAACGGGAAGCGGCTCTTGAGCCAACGCATTCAGGATCGTGAGAGGGATGAGCTTTTCGGGGAAATGATAAGGGCCGTAATTGTTTGAGCAATTCGTTACGATGACCGGAAGGCCATAGGTCCGGTACCAGGATTTGGCGAGATGGTCTGAAGCCGCCTTGGTGGCGGAATAGGGCGAGCTCGGGTCGTAGGGTGTCTTTTCCGTGAAAAGCCCTTCATATCCCAATGAGCCGTAGACCTCGTCCGTGGAGATATGGATGAAGCGAAAGCGCGGATTGTCGGCCGTCGAAAAGTAGCGTCGCGCCGCTTCGAGAAGCGTGAACGTCCCGAGCACATTTGTCTTCACAAACACATCGGACCCGGTGATGGACCTATCGACGTGGCTCTCCGCGGCGAGGTGCACGATGGCATCCGGCCGATACTTCTGAAAAATCGAACTGATCGCCTTCTCGTCGCAAATGTCGTGCCTCTCGAACGCATATTTTGGATGAGAGGCCACGGGCGCAAGCGAAGCTAGGTTGCCCGCATAGGTCAGCTTGTCGATGATGACGACCTCATAGTCGAGGTCCAGGATGAAATGGCGGCAAACGGCCGACCCAATGAAGCCGGCTCCCCCCGTGACCAGCACCCGCATCTCAACATCCTTCTACAAAGCGAAACGGTATCGGTATCTCCGCTAGGAGCGACTGCTTGCTATCTTTTTGAGACAGAATGATCTCGCTGTGAGGAAGCGACCAGTCTATTCCAAGGGCCGAGTCATTCGAACATCGGACGCCTCCTACGTGCGCTCCGTAGGTCGGAGAGCCAACCCTGATATCGACGGCGACATCGAAGATCGCCCCGCGGATGCCCCTTACGAGTTTACCTTGGGCTCTGGGGGCCAATGGGAGTTGAAGCCCTCTGAGCACCCCTTTCGAGGCGGAACGGGCATGATTGTCCTGAACGAAGGCCGCGTTCACCGCCTGTGCTGCAAACGTGTCGGCGCGATAGGTTTCCGAATGGAAACCGCGCTGATCGCCGTGCCGGGTGAGGAGGACCACCCCCACATCGAGGATTTGCAACCGTTCGAATTCCACTTGCCAACTCCGCTTGGATTCTATTCTAAAGAGCGTAACCGATCACTGGCGTCAATGGGCGATGGATAGGACTGAAATGCATGGACTCGCAATGAGTTACCTGGGCGCAGCCCTGAACTCGTTGTACGAAGTTCCCTTTCCGGCCCGATCAGAACAAAACGGTGCATGTTCTGACTTGTTGCCCTAGTGCCAGTCATGAGCCGTCTCGTCCACATAAGCCTCGGACCCGTTGCGAAGTAGAAGCTTGCATAGCCTGTTTTTTATTCTATGAGGCCTTTGTGGATATCTTTGGCTGTTGCAGTGAGACCCTTACGCGATTTAGGCCGGATTCCCCTAAAACCGGACGTTGTATCAGGCCGTCGAGCTACGGTCATGTTGTTGACGGTTTTTTAGACGATGGCTTGGGGAAGTGCGCATGGCCTGCGAACAGAATATCAGTGACCGGTTACCAGGAGGAGGGGCCTTCCAGTGCGTTGGGGACGGTCTTTCGAACTTGAGCATGTGGTCAGGACCGTTTAGGTCCTCCCGCGCCTCCTACGCGGGAACTCGCGCGCCGCGAGCAAATATTTGCCGCGGTCTTATCCAGTTCGCTTGCTTCTTCCGGCCCGGTGGTGGGTCGGGCGTCCAATCGGTTGGTGGGACATCATCAAAATTCAGCCGTTTGGCCGGGATTCGCTGCCAATGAAAAGCCGGACAATATCACGCGAATTCCTGGTACGTGAGGGAGTCTCGTTCTATCGCCGTCACCTGAAAGGAACCCGACTAGGGCAGCTGCTTGGCCGGCAGGTTTTGCGGTACGGCTTGGTCAAGGCCGACGAGCTTCGAAATCTCGCGATCTGGGATATGCCCTTGGATGTCGTTTCGTCGGACGACTTAGGGCGGGTCGAGACCGAGTTTTCGCCGCCCGGGTTTCATCTGAGCGCTCCTTTGAATTTCTCCATCTCGGACAAGCTCACGACGCGTCCTGCGATAAACGTGATACTGC
Source organism: Bradyrhizobium sp. Ai1a-2 (assembly GCF_000426245.1). Taxonomy (GTDB): domain Bacteria; phylum Pseudomonadota; class Alphaproteobacteria; order Rhizobiales; family Xanthobacteraceae; genus Bradyrhizobium. The sequence continues at coordinate 47,635 of NZ_AUEZ01000050.1, forward strand.
CGAGTCTGAACCGTGCGCACATGTCGGGCGGACCAAACACGGCTTTGATTCTGGCGGGGCTGTTGGCCGAGCGAGGTGAGCGCATCCGCCTGATCGCCTGCGATTCCGCGTTCGAAGGCGACGGCGCCGCGCTATTCGGCCATATGGACCAGCTGTTGCGACGTCCGGTTCGACGCGACCTGATCGAGTTTATCGATGGTTTCGATCGAAAGAAACCAGTCGTGATCGGGCCAGAGGATATCTTTCTCGCCACGGCCTGGTGGACCGCGCAAATCGCAAAGTACGCGGTCGCGCGCACGATCCATCGCACGCTTATCTATCTCATCCAGGATTTCGAACCCATCCTGCATGAAGGGTCGACTTTTCATGCGCGCGCCTTGGAGACGTATGACTTTGACCATATTCCGATCGTCAACACGCGCTTGCTGCTTGACTACCTCATAGATCAGCGAGCGGGGCGCTTTGCCGATGATGCGTTTGCGAGGGATGCCCTGTGGTTTGAGCCGGCTTTGGATCGCAAGTTCTACTACCCAGAGCGGACGTCGGAAAATGGCGGAAGCAAAAAGAAAGTTCTCCTGTTTTATGCGCGCCCTTCCGTAGCGCGCAGGAATTTGTTCGAACTCGGTGTCGTCGCGCTGCAGCGGGCGGTGGCGGCCGGACACATCAACGCGAACAACTGGGAGCTCTGGGCGATGGGCGAAAAGCTCCCGCCTGTGAATCTTGGAAACGGAGTTGTCCTGAATCCGCTGCCCTGGATGAGCTTCAGTGATTATGCCAGGCAAATGCGGACGGCCGATCTGTTGCTGTCGCTCATGTTGTCGCCGCATCCAAGTTATCCGCCGCTTGAAATGGCCGCAGCCGGCAAACTCGTTGTGACAAACAGCTTTTCGGTTAAGTCGCCGGAGCGGATGCGATCACTTTCACGGAATATTCTTGTCGCGGAGCCGAACGTCGACAGCATAGCCTCGGTTCTAGGGGCCGCGATCGGGCGCATCAATGTTGGGCTTCCGAGCCCGGATCCAAGCGGAAACATCGCTCTTCCGCTCGATTGGGATCAAAGTCTCAATGGCGTGCTTGAAGAGCTGCTCGTCCGCATCAGCGGGTTGCGGAAGCTCTCGGTTCAGGGAAGCAGACCGCTTGTTGCGGGTCTTCCTGCATGCCCGGTCACCGACTACGAGCGCCATCGCTCAACGGCATTGAATCGCCGTCGTCGAGAGGGTGAATATCTGCAGCAGCCCGGGCTGCTATCGTTCGTCACCACCGTCTACGATACACCTGCAGTCTACCTCGATGAGCTTGCCAGCAGCGTCTTCTTGCAGGACGGCGGCATGCAGTTCGAGTGGTTCATTCTCGACAACGGATCGACACAGAGCGAGACGAAGCAAAAGCTCGCGGAACTCAGCCGTCATCCGGGAGTTCGGCTCGAGCGCGTCGAGACGAATTTGGGAATCGTCGGCGGAATGAGGCTCTGCCTGGAGCGCGCAAGCGGTCAATACATCATGCCGCTGGATTCCGATGACCTGCTCGATCGCGATTGTGTAAATGTCGTTACACGTTTCCTGAAAGAGGCGAACTATCCGGCGGCCGTCTATACCGATGAGGACAAATTCGACGGTGCGAATTTTGGCCAAGTATACTTCAAGCCCGACTGGGACCCCGTACTATTTCTACATTCGTGCTACATTGCTCATCTCTGCGTCATCAATCGCAAATTGGCACTCGAGCTCGGATTCTACACTGACAAGAACGCTGAGGGCTGCCACGACTGGGATAGTTTCATTCGGCTGATGAATGCCGATCATGTGCCGCACCATCTTCCGGAAGCGCTTTATACGTGGCGCATGCATCAGCAGTCGACATCCGCCAATATCGGGTCCAAATCATACATTTCAGAGTCGCATGCGGCGACGCTGCAGCGAGCGCTCGCTGCGCGATCTGCGCCGCATTTGCAGCTCGTCTCAAGCCCGTTGTTCCACTACAATGTCGACTGGTGGTATCGCCGGGACCGCAACGCGCCTGTCTCCTGCGCGACCGTCCGGGTCGTTGAAGCTTCGTCCGCGGCGGCAGATCCGCAGACGGAACTGCAGGTGGTGGCCGACAGAGGGGATGCCCTGCAGCAGTTGAGCAGGCACGTCGCGGCGCTGTCGAGCGATCTCGTTCACGTCATCTGGAATGGTGTGATCCCAAACGACGATGAATGGCGCTGGGATTCGGCGGGACTGCTGGAGATGTTCCCTGATGCTGTGATGGTGGGCGGTACGCTGCATAACGGGGAACGTATCATCGACGGTCCTCGCATCTTTGGCTTCGGTAACGGTTGCGATTGTCCTGACAGTGGTCGTCCGCTCACCGATCCAGGGTATTCGGCGATTGCCTGGAAGGCGCATTCGGTCTCGGCGGTGGCGAGCGCCCATTTCGTCGTGAAACGGGAGTTTCTGCTCAAGGCGATGCCGGCGCTGCTGGCGGAGGAGATGCCGCTGGGCATGATCGGTTCGTGGCTCGGCGGACTGGCGGCCGAGAGCGGTGCTCGCGTGATTTTCTCGCCCTTTATGGCCGCCAAGGTGGATGTCGTGCCGGAGAGCAGGGCTCCGGCCGCCGCCCGATCCCGCTTCCTCTCGCGGTTCTGGTCGCTGATGCCAGACACCAGATATTACTCGCGACATCTCGGGCTGACGCGGGAAACCGCCTATACGCCTGTCGCTCCGGAGGCGCGCGATCGCCATCTGCAACAGTTGCAACTTCAGACGCAGCCCTATGCGCGCTGGCTTGAGAGCGAGACTCGGCTCCGAGGCCTACGCTATCCCATGCCCACAAACCCAGCGACGATCGCGATCGTCACGCCAGTCTACAGGGGCAGCAACCTCGAGCTACTAGACGAGCTTGCGCGCTCGATCGCTCGGCAGACCCTGCCGGTTGCGCAGTGGCTGCTGATCGTGAATGGGACGATGCCCGAGGACATGCTGCAGCACATCCGCGCCAAAGCTGATGGGGAGTGGAAAGCGGCGTTGATCGTCGCGCCGAAGATTGCTGGCATCGTGGCGGCGTTGCGTGTAGGCGTTGAATCTGCGCAGGCAGATTATGTCGTTCCTGTTGATGGCGACGATCTCATCACCGACGACGCGGTCCAGATCCTGGCGCATGAGATCGATCGCAACGGTCGCCCCGATTTCCTGTTCTCCGATGAGGATATTCTCGTCGACGGGAAACCGAGATTTCCGTTCCTGCGTGCCGCCTACGATCCCGTGCTGTCGCTCGAAAATTCGGCAATTTGGCATCTGTGCGCGATGAAGCGCGAGGTCGCACTGAAGGCTGACGTCTACAGCGACGCCACGGCCAATTGGACCCAGGACTGGGACGTGGTCTCTCGCATGGCTGCGGCGAAAGCCAGGATGCAGCATGTCCCCGAAGTTCTGTATCATTGGCGGCAACACGCCGGCTCGACCACGAACAATGCTGAGGGGGATGCACGGTCGCTGGATTCCGTGCGGCATGTACTTGAGCGCCATATCGCGCAGAGTCCACGGCCGGAACTCTTCGAAGTGGCGGACTGGCCTGAGTTCCGCGGTGCACCTGAGCTCTACATCGCGCGACGCCGTCACGATCTCCCCGAGTTCGTCTGGATCGGCGATCTGGCTATCGACGGCCGCCAGGTTTGCAGGGATGATTCTATCCTGCTGTGCGCCGGAAACGGCGTGATGATCGAGAACCAGGACGACGTGCTGCTCGAGGCAACGAGGCTGTTCGACCTGCATCCAGGCGTTGGCGCCGTGGGCGGCAATGTCGTCAACCGCGACAAGCTTATTGTTGACGGCTGCTACATGAGGAATCCGGCAGGAAAGCTCGAATCGCCATGGCTCGGCCGTGCGGCGAGCGATGGAGGGCCCTTTGCATTGGCCGCGAAACCGCAGAGTGTCGCCTTGCCCGGAGGGGCGCTTGCATTCTTCCGCATCGCCGCGCTGAAGCAAGTCGGGCTCTTGCCGCTGAACAAGGATTGGAGCAGGGAGAGCATAGTCTGGCGCTTGTGCGATGGCCTGGCGGCTCACGGCTGGACGGTTGCGTTCTCGCCTCTCATTCGTGCCAAGGTCGAGATCCAAGGTTGGCGCGGCCCTGTCCCCCGGGCGTCGTGGCCCATGTGGTCAGCGACCAGCGCGGGTCTTGTCCGCTACGGTACCTCCCGCAATTTCATTTTCGAATGAAGATGGTTTGACGTGTGGCGGCTTGGCTCGTTTGTAGCAAACTTGAGGCCGGTGATCGCGCCGCTGCTTTTCGTGCTCGCTGCGATTCCGCCGCTCTATATCCTAATCATGATTCAGTACTCGGCGATCACGGTCCCGTTCTGGGACCATACCGAGTTGATCCGCTGGATCGCAGCCTGGCACGACGGCACGTTCCACTTCTCATCGCTTTGGGCGCCCCATAATCACACCCGTCCATTCGTCTATCGGCTGGTTATGCTGTTCAATGCCGTTCTTACGGACTGGGATATTCGCTCTGAATATATCTACATGTATGTGGCGATCTACGGGGCGTTCGCATGCCATGCGGCCGTCATCACGCGTCTCTACGCGTCCGGCACCCGTCAGGCGATGTATCCGATCATTCTGCTGCTGACATCGCTCGTCATGTTTTCTCCGGTCGGCCACAACAATCATTGGTGGTCGATGATGTTTCAGCTCAACGCCACCAATTTCTTCATCGCGCTGGGGTTCATGCTGGTGTTTCTGTGGCCAACGAACCGGGCCGCGCACATCCTCGCTGCAGCAAGCTGTTGGCTCGCGGCCTATACGTTGACGAACGGACTATTTGCGATGGCGGCCATTATGGTCGCTTTTCAGCTGTCCGGATCCCAATTGCTGCGACCCGACCGGTTTGGGTTGTTTTGGGCCGCCAATTTGGCACTGGTGTCTGCCTGCTATCTTCCCGGGATCACCATGGAGCAGAGGGCGACGCATCCGAGCATCGGGGAGCTTGTGCACTTTTCGCTGGCCTATCTCGGCGCGCCGTTTTCCGGGTTGCTCTGGTTTCCCTATCGCAACATGTTCGATATTCCGATTTCGACGGTAGCGAACGTGGTCGGCGGTTGCGGTCTGCTCGCGACATTCGCGTGCCTTGGCCTTCACGGCTGGCCGCGGCTGCGCACGCGAGATCCCGCGGCGATGGTGTTGTTCGGATTTGCAGGGTTTGCCATCTTGTCGGCAGTCGCGACCGGATGGGCGAGGGCAGCGGTTGACGAGTACGGCGTCTCCAACGGCAACGCCAGCCGCTACACTATCTTTGCCGCCTATCTCCTGCTTGGGCAATTCTACTATCTCGGCGCCGGCTTTGCGCAAGGCTGGTGGGACAATTTGCCGGGGAAGCTGCGCCCGAACCAGATCATGATGATTGCCGCGACGTTGTTCGTGGTGCTGTCCTTCGTCAGTTATGCTAGGGCCTTACCAGTTTATGCGGATGCCCACCGGTTCAACGAGAGCCTTTCCATGGCCTATCTCTGGGGCTTGGAGCCCATGCCTGAGGACAAGCTCATTCATCCGGAGCCTGAATCCGTTGCCTTTCTGAAGAAAGAGCTTCAACTGCTCCAAATCGGCCCCTATGCCAATCGCCCGGCCATTGAGGTGCCGGCTGCCGTCGGCAAGTTCAGCCAGCCAGCCTGCCTGTCGTCGACGCGAACGGTAACGCAAAACTTCATGGCTTCCGACAATGGCTTGCGGAGTCTGGTTCTCAAATTCGTCACACCGAACGGAGCGGGCACGGACGGGCACGTGAACTGGCGGCTCGAAGAGATCGGCGGCGCCGATTCAATCGCCAGCGGCTCGCTTCAAGGCGATCAGATCAAAGATTGGCGACCCGTTCGTCTCAAGCTGCCTTATCTCGGGAGCAGTAAGGGAAAGAGCTATGAGCTTGTTTTCACCGGATCGGGGAGCGATGTCCATGCGGCCTGTTTGCCGTTGTATGAGCCGGTTGTAGGCAGCCAGCAGCCGGTCATCATATCGGATGCTGACGAGGCGCGGCGGGGAACGCTGACGATGGAGTTTACCATGGAGTATGCGCAGTGACCGAGGCGAAGTCGCGACCTCGTCTGACGATTATCTGCCCCGTCTATAACGAGGAGAAAACCGTTCCACTGTTCTTCGCGCGCGCCCTGCCGGTGATACAGCAACTGTCCGCGAATTATCATGTTGAATTGCTGTTTCTCAATAACGCCTCGAAGGACGGGACCTACAGCGAGATCTGCAAGCTGCGCGCGCAATACGACTTCGTCTATGTGATCACACTCAGCGTGAATGTTGGGTATCAGCGCTCGCTGGAATGCGGACTGCGGAACGCTCAAGGCGACATCATCATGTTCATTGACGTGGATTGCGAAGATCCGCCGGAGATGCTTCTCGATTTCGTGAGCTACTACGAGAAGGGTTTCGATATCGTCTATGGCGCGCGCGTTGATCGCGCGGAGGCGAGGCCGATTAAGATGATGCGCAAGGCGTTCTATCACATCGTCCGTCTGCTCGCGGACGACGATATCATCCTTTACATGGCTGAGTTTTCCCTGATGACGTCCGAGGTCCGCGACGCCATCGTCAATGAACAGAACTCCTTTCCCTTCATTCGTGCCTCGATCTCGCGGGTCGGCTTCAATCGCATCGGTCTGCCCTACAAGCGGGAGCGCCGCATCGCGGGCGAGACCAACTACAATCTGTTGGGGATGACGATCTTTGCGATCGCCGGGATCCTTTCGTCGACGACGCTGCCGCTGCGCCTGCCGATCTATGTATTTCCAGTATGGCTCTTGCTGACGGCGTTGCTCGGCGTCATGCAGATTCAGAGCGGAAATCCATGGCTGATGCTGCTCAATGTGCTGAGCGGCTGCACTTTCCTGGGGCTGACCGCCTCGTTCACTGCGCTTTACGTGGCACGATCGTACAAGAACGGATTAGGACGGCCGAATTACGTCATGAATCGGCGCTATACGCATGAGCAGCCGCCCCTCGTGACGCCTTGAACGAAGCAGCCATGCAATCGCGCGACGGCGTGCCACGGGCGGCCCATAGTTTCGTCAGCTTCGACGGCGGCGTGCGGGCGCGCGGCTACTTGCAGCAGCCAGACCGCTATCGCTTCTGGCGCGGCAGGCTCGACGAGACCCCTCGCATTTCGCGTGGGGCAGGTCTTTCCTATGCGGGCGCGAGCTTTCTCGCCGACGGCCTCTCGGTTTCGCATCGCGCGTTTGATCGTGTGCTTGATTTCGACTCAGGCCGCAATGTGGTCGAAGTGGAGACCGGCATCACGCTGTCCGCCCTGCATCGCTTTCTGTCCCCGCGTGGTCTCTACCTGCCGGTCCAGCCGGGTCATGGGCGCATTTCCGTTGGGGGCTGCATCGCGGCTGACGTTCACGGTAAGAACCAGACCCGAGACGGGACCTTTATCAACCAGGTCGAAGAAGTCACGCTCGTCCATCCGGCGCATGGGACGCTGCAATTGTCGCCGCAGCGTGACGCCGAATTGTTCAGGCTGACCTGCGGCGGTTACGGCCTGACCGGCCATATCGTTTGCGCCCGGCTGCGGGCCTCTGCCGCGCCAATCCCATGGGTGGAGATCCGCGCCGCGCCCTTCGCGAGTGCGGAGGAAGGGTTCAATCACTTGCGTGGGGCGGCCCGAGATGCAGATTTTTCGTACACTTGGCACGACATGAGTACGGCCGGCGACGGCTTTGGCGTCGGCTTCCTGATTCAAGGATCCTTCGTGCCGCAGGAGCGAGCACCAGGCACAACGCCCGGCATAGCGGAAGCGCCGGTCCTGTCGGCGGATGGTCGGGCCAGGTTACCGGTGCCTCTTCTGAACCGGCTCTCGACGCGGATGCTGAACTCTCTCTATCGCTGGCAGCAGCGATCAGCGCACAAGGGGAAAGTCGTGGCGCTGGCAGACGCGCTGTTTCCGACCCACAAGGCGCAGGCCTATTTCCAGCTCTTCGGTGCCGCCGGCTTCCGGGAATATCAGGCGATACTGCCCTACGCTGCCACAGCGAGCTATGTGGATGCAATCCGCAGCTATCTTCGGCAGAAGCCGCTGCCGATCACGCTGTCTTCCGCCAAGACTTTTGCTGGCTCGCGCGAGTTGCTGCGCTATACGGGTGACGGCATTTCGCTGGCGCTGAACATGCCCGCCGGCGCCGACGCGGACATGTTCATGGAGTTCTTGGACCAACGGATCATCGAATTTGGCGGAATCCCGAACATCATCAAAGATTCGCGGCTGCCGCGCGCGGTCGTCGACGCGTGTTATCCTGATGCCGGCCGGTTTCGTGAGACCTTGCGCGCATTCGATCCGAAGCGGCTGTTCCGCTCGGATCTGTCGGAACGGTTGAAGCTGTGACGGCTCTCGTGGTCGGAGCTTCAGCCGGCGTTGGCCGAGCGCTGTCGGAAGCACTGGCGGCCAACCGCAAGCCGCTTCTGCTTGCAGCAAGCGACCCGGAAGATCTCAATGCCTTGGCCGCGCATCTGCGCCTGGTCTATGGCGCAACTGTCGTCACCGTCGCCGCGGACGCCCGCGATCCCGAAGCTTTTGCCGAGCGGCTCTCCGCGGTGGCGGCCGAGATCGATGACATCGACGAGCTTTACTTTCCGATCGGGTTCTCGCGGCGCGATGACAAGGCGCAATTGGATGCAGACGCTTCCCTTGCCATTCTCAACAGCAACCTGACCGTCGTAGCCGCGGTCACTGCGCGATTCTTGCCGAGCCTGCTGCGCCAACCCAAAGCGCGCATCGTCGGCTTTGGATCGATCGCCGCCCTGCGCGGCCGCAAGGCCAATGTGATCTATTCGGCGGCGAAGCGTGGACTGGAGAGCTATTTCGAGAGTTTGCGTCATTTCGCTGCAGGTACCGGCGTCGTCGTGCAGTTGTATCGGCTCGGATATATCGAGACGCAGCAGTCGTTTGGCCAGCGCCTGCTATTCCCCGTGGTGACACCGGAGCAGGTCGCACGCCATGTCCTTGCGACCGAAGGGCGCGATTTCGGCGTGCGCTTCTTTCCGCGGTTCTGGCAGCTGATCGCGCTTGCGGTTGTCTGGCTTCCGTGGCGGATCTACAAGAAGCTCAATTTTTGAGCCTCACGTCGCCTGGCGCAGGGGAGCGAGCTTGGCGGGGACGCCCCAGAACGCCATCGGTTCGTAGTCGGGGTAGGGATAGTGTCCACGATTGAGCTGGATCGAACTGGCGCGGGCCTCGCATCGCTGCCGCACCAGATCGAATACCGAAATCGGGCGCCCACTGCAGCAGTTGATCACCCCGCTGCAGCGTTCCGAGTTGGTCGCTGCCCGGACAAAGTCGGCGGCGACTTCCTCGACCGGCAGGTAATCCCGTAGCTGATCGCCGGTGGACATGTTGAAGACAACATCGCCGCGCTCGATCGCGCGATCAAGCTGGGCGAGGAGACTGTTCGGATTCTGGCCTTCGCCATACATGTAGAACAGCCGTAGCCATTGCAGCGTGAACGGCTGCTGCTTCCGCAACAGCTCCAGGCTCTTGCGCAGCGCATCCTTGGCGAAGCCGTAGGGCGTATGGGGTCTGGTCTCCATCTCCTCGGTCAAGGGACCATACTGCATGCCATATTCGAGGCAGGTGCCGGCCACCATCAGCTGACGCGTTCCGGCTGCGACGGCGGCTTCCAGGAAAGCGACATCGGCCAGCAGATTGCGGCCGATGTGAAAGAAATCGCGATAATTCGGCAGGCCGGGCCATGCCAGATGGATCAGCGCATCGGCCTCTCGAGAATGCTCAATCACGAGCCCGAAATCCGCAGCAAGGTCGCAGGCGACGAATTCCGCCTGCCCGTGCCATGGCATCGTCGCGCCGCGCTGGGCATCGCGTGCCACGGCAACAACGGAATGCCCTTCGCGCACGAAACAGGCAACGACATGCCGGCCGACGAAGCCGGTCGCGCCGGTCACCACGACCTTCATGACAGAACTTTCAGCTCCGGAACCGCCACCACGAACCTGCCGTCCCATGACTTGATCTGCTCATGCTGCTGCAGGACTTCGGCGGCGATATTCCAGGGCAGGATGACAACCCAATCGGGCTTGCGCCTGGCAAGCTCTTCCGGATGCAGGATGGGAATGTGGCTGCCGGGCATGAACTTGTTCTGCTTGGAGGGCGCGGCATCGCAGATGAAGCTGATGAGGTCGTGCTTCAGCCCGGCATAGTTCATCAGCGTGTTGCCCTTCGCTGCGGCGCCATAGGCAGCGACCGACTTGCCAGCGCGCTTCTGCTCGATCAGGAAGGCGAGGAAGTCGTTCTTGACCTTGTCGGCCTTTTGCTGGAACGCCTGGTACAGGCGGAGGTCCTGCAATCCGGACCGCTTCTCCTCCGCCAGCATGGCGGTCACCGCCGCCGTCGTCTGCCGCGGATCATCATGATGGCACCCATAGATCCGCAAAGAACCGCCGTGCGTCGGCAGCTCTTCGAGATCGAACACGCGCAGCCCGGCCTTTTCGAAGATGCGGGCGACCGCCGTCAGCGACAGATACGAGAAATGCTCGTGATAGGCCGTGTCGAACTGGTTATAGGCGATCATGTTCTTGAGATGCGGAAACTCAAGATTGATCGTGCCGCCGCGCTTGAGCGCGATCCGCAGGCCCGCGGTGAAATCGTTGATGTCAGGCACATGGGCGTAGACATTGTTGCCGCAGATGAGGTCGGCCTGCTGCCCGCCTTGAGCCAGCTTTGTCGCCGTGGCCGTGCCGAAAAACGCGCGGAGCACCGGCACGCCGATCTTCTCGGCGGCATCCGCAGTGCTTGCGGTCGGTTCGATGCCGAGACAGGGGATGCCCGCCGCGACGAAATTCTTCAGCAGATATCCATCGTTGGAGGCCACCTCGATGACGAAACTGTCGCGCTTGAGATGCAACGCATCCGTGATCTTGTCGCAATAGGCCTTGGCGTGTTTCAGCCATCCCTGCGAGGTTGAGGAGAAGTAGGCATAGTCGCTGGAGAATAGCTCGTCGGCCGCAGTGTAATCCTCGGTCTGCACCAGCCAGCACGTGTCGCAGACGAGGATCTTCAGCGGGAAGGTCGTCTCCGGCGCGCGGAGCTGCGCTTCCGACAGATAGGCGTTCGAGGGTGGCGCGTGCCCGAGGTCGAGGAACACATGTTGCAATTGCGCGTGGCAGTGACGGCACTTCATAGCTCTATGCCCTTAAAGCCCGCATCAAGATAGGGATGTGAGGAATCACGTGCGGACAAGTCTCTTGGCGGCAGGGGCCAGGCGACCCCGACCATCGGATCATCAAATCGAACGGCACCTTCGTCCGGCGACGAATAGAATGCCGTGTGCAGATACAATAGTTCGGACTTCTCCTCCAGCACCTGGAAGCCATGCGCGCATCCTTCGGGGATCACGAAGGAGCGGTGGTTGTCCGGCGCAAGTTCGATTGCCGTCCATTTCAGGAAGGTGGGCGAATTCTTGCGAAGGTCGACCGCGACGTCGAACACCCGACCTCGCAAGCAGCGCACGATCTTCATCTCGGCCATCGGGGGCTTCTGATAGTGCAGGCCGCGGACCGCACCGGTAGCGCGCGTGATCGACTGGTTGATCTGGACGATCTTGCGCGCGCCGATGATGCAGCCCTCCTCATTGGCGCAAAACAGACGCTGGAACGAACCGCGGTGATCCGAAAGCATGTTGGTCTCGGCGATCCAGACCCCGGCGATCTCGGTTTGGACCAGTTTCATGCCCCGCGGCCCCTTGTCCAGACAAGGCCACGCGCGCAGGCTGCGGCGACATAGCGTTCGAGCTGGATCCGGCTCAGCACTTCATTGCGTTCGAGCCAGGCCCGATACCACTCGGCAGTCGCCGCGACGCCCTCCTGGAAGCTCCAGACCGGTCGCCAACCTAGTTCGCTCTGGGCCTTGCTGGTATCGAGCTGCAGAAGCCCGGCTTCATGCGGCCGCTCCTGATCTGTGTGGTGCCAGACGACGGCCGGCCAGGCGTCTTGCATCTGCTCGAGAACGTTCTTGACCGTTCGATTGCCGTCGCGATCCGGACCGAAATTCCAGGCTCCCAGGCACGACTGATCGCCCTTGAGCAGACGCTCGCCAAGCAGAAGATAGCCGGATAGACATTCCAGCACATGCTGCCAGGGCCGCGTCGCGTTGGGCGAGCGTATCTCGACCGAGCGGCCGGCGCCGATCGACCGTACCACGTCGGGGATCAGCCTGTCTTCCGACCAGTCACCACCGCCGATCACGTTGCCTGCACGCGCGGTTGCCAGCAAGGGGCTGCCGGCCATGTGGAAGAAGGAGCGCCGAAAGCTCGCGGCCACCAGCTCCGTACCGGCTTTCGAGGCGCTGTAGGGGTCGTGACCGCCCAGCGGATCGATTTCGCGATAGCCCCAGACCCACTCCTTGTTCTCGTAGCACTTGTCCGTGGTGACCACGACCACTGCCTTGAGCCCGGGCAGCTTGCGGCAGCTCTCGAGCAGGTGGGCCGTTCCCATCACATTGGTGGCCCAGGTCTCAACCGGGCTGCGGTAGGAGCGGCGCACCAGCGGCTGCGCCGCCATGTGGAAGACCATGTCGGGCCGCGCCTTCAGAATGGCGCCTTCCAGCGCCTCCTGGTCGCGGATGTCGATGAAGTTCGAATTGATGTCGAGGCCAAGGATGTCCCAGTGGTTTGGGCTGGATTCGGGCGGCAGCGAAATGCCGGTCACTTGCGCGCCCAGCATCTCCAACCAGAGCGTCAGCCAACTTCCCTTGAAGCCGCTGTGACCTGTCACGAGCACGTGCAGACCGCGATAGATCTCGGAAAACATCTCTACCAGCTTTTCCAGGGCGCGCGGCCCTTCGCCCACATATCCTCGAGCTGGTTCTTGTCGCGCAATGTGTCCATCGCGTGCCAGAAACCATCATGTTGGTAGGAGGTGAGCTGCCCGTTGGCTGCAAGGGTCTGCAGAGGCGCCTGCTCCCAGACCGTATCGTCGCCCTCGATATAATCGATCACGGACGGTTCGAGCACGAAGAAACCTCCATTGATCCAGGCGCCATCGCCGGCGGGTTTTTCCTGGAACTGCTCGACCCTGCCGTCGTCGATACGAAGGGCACCATATCGCCCGGGTGGCTGGATCGCCGTGACGGTTGCTTGCCGCCCAGCCTTTTTATGCACCTTGATCAGCGCATCGATATCGATATCCGAGACGCCGTCACCGTAGGTGAAACAGAACGTCTCGTTGCGGAGATAGGGGGCGACGCGCTTCAGCCGTCCGCCGGTCATTGTCGCTTCGCCGGTGTCGACCAGCGTGACCGTCCACGGCTCAGCGAACTTCTGGTGGATCTCCATCCTGTTGTCGCGCATGTCGAATGTCACGTCCGACGTGTGCAGAAAATAGTTCGAAAAATACTCTTTGATTACGTAGCCCTTGTAGCCCAGGCACACGATGAATTCGCTGATGCCGTAGTGCGAATATATTTTCATGATGTGCCATAGAATCGGCTTGCCGCCGATTTCGATCATGGGTTTGGGCTTCAGGTGAGATTCCTCGCTGATGCGAGTTCCCAATCCACCTGCCAAAATGACAACCTTCATCCGCCTTCCTGTCCCCGTTCAACTAACCCTCTATAAACGCTCAGCCGATCTTTTGCGCCGAAAATTTCCGAATCGACAGATTTGCAACACCAGCTCTTGCTGCGCAGCGAGTAGGGTCTGTATAAGTTATTGTTCTGTATTGCAATTTTATAGTTTTGGATTGGGGGTCAACTTGATGGACTACCCAATCATTTTGGCAACAGGCAATGCCGGAATGCTCGTGGAGATTGCCATGGGAATATTTGGCCTTATTGCATTCCGCCGATCGAAGCTCTGGGCCGCGATCGAACTTGCAGTATCGCCGCCCTCGTTGCTTGCAACCGGATCTGCTGTTCGATTTGCAGGGCGGTGAACGCACCGGACTTGCGGCGACGATGGCGCGCTGCCATCGGTTGCAAACTCGCTGCACACTGATAGAGGTGATTGGGGCAATGTGGGGCATCTGACAGTGACGGGAAGGACAGCGGCGTTTCTCGCCTGCGCATTGCTGGTGTTGTGCCTGGTCGGTCTACCGCCATGGTCGCCACCGGCCAAGCTTGTGTCCAATCTCGGCGATATTTCGGATGACCTGGCGTTTGCCCTCGCCCATCCCGCCCTGTTCCGGCAGGGCGCTCAGTGGGGACCCGACGTCGTCTTCACCTACGGGCCGCTTGGGTTTCTGGCATGGTGGCCAGTCTACCCAGAGTTCGTGAAGCCTGTCCTGGCCTATCGGGTCGTGCTTGCGCTCGTCACGGCTACACTGATCATTGCAATGGTCTGGCGCTATTTTGCCAACACCTGGGCGAGATCGCTTGCGCTCGTGCTCGCGCTTGGGAATGCGTATCTGTGGTTCATTGGCTGGAATGAAGCCATGTGGATCGCGCCAGCTCTGTGTGTCGGCATTCTCTGTCTTTCGACACCGGACAAGTTGCCCCCATGGCTGGTGGTACTTCTTTACGTCGCGACGGCAATCATTGGCACGGCTGCGCTGGTCAAGTTCAGTCTGACCACGATCTATGTCGGAGTTTATGCGCTAATCGGGTTGCGGGACCTCGCTCGCAGGTCGTTTCCAGCGCTCAGTCTTTTTTTCATCGCGAGCCTATTGGTGTCGTGGCTGCTGGCCGGCCAACATCTCGCCAATCTTCCTGCGTGGTTTCTAACGTCAGCGGACCTTTCGGCCGGCTATAGCGATGCGATGTCGAAGGGCTTTTGGTATCCTTATGGCCCTGTCACGGTCGCAATAACCTACATCGCGGCCCTCTCCTTGATTCTTATCCCGATGCTATCGAGACAGCCTTTGCTTGGCCGGCTGCTCCTGATCTTGCTTGCCGCGGGCGTCTCTGCAGTCAACCTGAAGCATGCCTTCGGAGGCAATCAGATCGAGCAGTCCGTGATTCTGGTCGGGATTTCGGCACTGTTGCTCGGATTTGTCGGCTCGATCTGGTCGCGCGCGGCCGCGGCCATCTGCATTGGCGCGTGTTGTGTCGTGTTGTCGCTGACGAATTTCCAGCCAAGGGACTTGCTGCTCGGTTTTGGTCAGGCGCGCGCACAGGCCTTCGGGATGAATAGCGCGCTGGTCGGGAATTACGATGCGGCTGCGGGCGAGCGGATGTTTCAGCAGATCCGGCGGTTGGCCGCGTTGCCGGACGAATTTACCGGCACAGCCGACGTCTATCCGCGCAAAACCGGCGTGATACTGGCTGCCCCGAATCTCATCTACCATCCGCGACCAGCATATCTTTCGCTCAATGCGCACACTGAAAAGTTGGCCGAACAAAATGCGCTGTTCCTGCGTTCTGCTCGCGCGCCGCAATGGGTCCTTTTCGAAATCAGGCCGGAAGAGCGGGTCAACAACCGGTATGCGGCCACTGATGATGGCCCCTCTTGGCCCGAAATTTGGTCACGATATGACCTTGCATATACCGGCACACTTCTGGTCTATCGGCGAAGGCCTGAACCTCGGCAGCTTGCCTTCCATCCGCTGGAACGTGGCAACGTTGGGTTCGAACAAGTGATCAACATCAACCCGGAAATTCGAACATGGGCGCGTATCGACGTGCACCGCACCCTTCTTGGCGCCCTGGTCGGCGCGATCTACAAGGCGCCGCAGGTGCTGGTGAACATCGTCTGTGAGGATGGCCTTACGGCAACCTACCAAATCGTTCCCGCGCTCGGCCGCGCGGGATTCCTGCTCACCCCCTCCATCAACTCCTCGGCCGAATTCGCGGCGCTCTCGGGCCGACGCGTGAAGACGATCCGCCTCAGCGTCGAGAATGGCAATCATTGGTTTTACAAATCGGTATTTGGGCTAGAGTTGTCAGAGCTGCGGCTGTCGGAGCCCTAGCTTCTGCGCTTCAAGGTCCGATATTCTCGCGCTGAGATGAAAGACCATCTTAAATCTACTTGGAGTAGTGATTTGACTCGAACGATTGAGGAGATCTTCCGCGCTCGGACAGACGGCTACGCGTCTGAAAAGTGGTCAAGCTATCTCACTCTGTACAATGACGCGTTTGCGCCAATGCGAGACAGGCCGGTCAACGTTCTGGAGATCGGCGTTCAGAACGGTGGATCGCTGGAGGTGTGGGCGAGCAGCTTCCCGAAGGCCCGGAAGATCGTCGGGGTGGACGTCAATCCGAAGTGCGTGGATCTAAAATACTCTGATCCCCGCATATCAATCGTCGTGGGCGATGCCGCTCACCCCGACATCAAGGCAGCCATTGCCGCAAAGTGTGCAGAGTTCGACATCATCATTGATGACGGGTCGCATCATTCTCGCGATGTGATCCGTGCCTTCGCACATTACTTTCCGCTCTTGTCCGATGGCGGGCTTTATGTCGTCGAAGACATGCACGCGAGCTATTGGAAAACTTTTGAGGGGGGCCTCTATTATCCATACTCGTCGTTGGCTTTCTTCAAGCGGCTTACTGATCTCATCAACGCAGAGCACTGGGAAAGCGAACTAAGTGGCCTTGAGGCCGCGCAGCAGTTCGGCGCGCAGTTTCACTGCTCGTTTGATGGGGTGCCGCTTGAAAATATCCACTCCATCACGTTCACAAACTCCGTCTGCATTATCAGCAAGCGACAGTCCTCGTTCAACGCCCTCGGTGTACGTGTCGGCAGCGGAGCCGACGACGGCATAACCAAGATTGACCTATCGGCCGAGACGCGCCCCATCAAAGAACCAGATGAGTGGTCTACCTTGGCCAGGGCAGAAGGAGCTGTCGTTGAGGCCTTTGCAAGTTTGCCGCGTTTGAAGGGCGAGATCGAGCGTCTTCAAGCGAAGATTGACAGTCTCCAACGACAATCGAGCGCTTTCAGCGCAGAGATTGAACGTCTCAAACAGCGATTGACTGCGCTGCACGACAGCACTTCGTGGCGCATCACAAAGCCACTTAGATATCTGGCCTCGCTTGTCTACAGGCTCCGCTCTTAGGCACTTCTCTGCCGAGACGTCAGACCAGCAGTTGCGTGGTCTTTGATAGTGTTGTGTCGTGCACCGGCTGGTCTCGCCCAAATTGGGCGCGAAGGCGAAGGTATCGTGGACCGCGAAATCGGAGACTTGGTTGGCCCTGCTTTGAGTCTCGAGGTCACGCCGGTCCGAAGACCAAATGCAGTTATCGCGAACGATCGATGTTGATCAGGCCAGCCGAGAGCTAGTGCCAGTGAAGGAGAGCGAAGACCTTTTCGGATATTGACCGATGGGGTTGCTGCTCCCGCATTTCCGGAGCGGTGCTTGGAGAGGAATGGTAAGCCTCGGCCGCGATCTCGTCGCCAAACATCGCGATGTATTCACTCAAGGGCATATATCCGGCTTCGACCAAAGCCCGTGCGGTAACTCGATCGATCGTTCGTTCCATTTTTCGAACTCCATTCTCGGAGGTCGAACGGTTCGTAGGGTAGGGGCACGCTAGCGCTTGTCTGCTTCCCTGATCGCCCGTTCGATGCGTCCGACGAATCGAAACCAAGTGGCGGTGAGGACCACGGCACAGCCCGCAATGATCACTCCCATATCTGGCCTCACGCTCATCCCACTGTGGCGCTTCGCCTGAGACAATCCTGCACCTCTTAGATGTGACCGGGGATTGGGCGTGACCAGAGGATTGCGTTCACGCTTTATAAACAGCTCGTCAGCCCTACCGCGCGGCAACCTGCACCGGGTTTCCATGGAGGAGGGGTAACGTTGCTGAGAGGCAACACTGGCCAAATTCTTGCTTCGCGCCGTGTGGCCAACCCGGTGCCCACTTGGTATCTCGCTAGTGGGAGATTTTGAGGCATTTCGGGCAGTGGAACGTCTTCTCACCAATATGGCTGACGCTTGGTACCGCCGGACGGTGCTGGCGAAGCTTTTCAGCTTTGCGTCCATTGGAGTGGTGAACGTCGCTGTGGACGTAACCACGTTCACGGTCGCGTTTCAGCTTGCCCACCTACCGCTGATTCTATCGAATGTGATCGCCTGGCTGGTAGCGGTTTCAGGCTCTTACGTGATGAACACAAGAATCACGTTTGGGCGAGAAACAGGGGGAGTGTACAGTCTGGGACGATACTTGAGTTTCGCTGCCTCAGGAATATTCGGACTTGTCGTCGCAACAACTGTCCTGGTTGTGCTCTCGCCCTACATGAACGTTCCTGTCGCTAAACTGGCGTCGATCGTCGCCGCGTTCGGCGTGAATTTTTCCGTCTCCCATTTTGTCGTTTTCCGAATGCCTCGCGAGGCCGTGGCGCAAGAGACCGACTGATCTCCGGTCAGGGGCGCTGCTACGGCCATGTTACGCCAGATCGCATGGCTGGTTCATGCTGGCCGGCCGGCCCACTGGGTTCCTGCCATCTTTCTTGGAAATCTGCCGTCGCTGTCAGGGGTTAGGGTCAACGTGAACAAACATTTAGTTCATATCGACCACAATCTATGGTCGACTACCGCGCATCCGGGGACGGCACGGATTCGCGGCTTGTAAGTCTCGATCAGCCTTTTGACGCCATCGACTTGCTTGTCCGCCGATCTGAGAAGGCTTTTAAGGACGAGCGGCGATGGATCACGCAAAGCGGGTGCCCGAGTCCGCGCAATCAATTCCAGCAGAGGGCATAGGACCCGGCCATCACGACCGCGGGCATATCTTCATTGCAGGCACGGGACGCGCAGGAACAAGCTTTCTTGTGCAGTACCTTACCGAGCTAGGGCTCGAGACGAACCTTTCCCGCAATGGCGAACACGCATTTTGGGATGAAGCCGCGAACGCCGGCCTTGAAGACCTGGCGATCCCAACGACCTTTGCGGATCTGCCTTATGTCGTTAAATCCCCCTGGCTCTACCAGCACATTGGCGAGCTGATCGAGAGCAATGCTGTTCGAATCGATCTCGTCATTGTTCCAGTCCGAAATCTGGTCGATGCAGCAACCAGCCGCGCAGTCGTCGAACTCCGCGCGGTTCATCAAAATGCGCCTTGGATGACTCAGTTCAATAAAACTTGGGAACACTGGGCGCTTACCCCTGGCGGCTTACTGTTTTCGCTAAACCCGTTGGACCAGGCGCGACTTCTGGCGGTTGGCTTTCATACCCTGATCGAAAAGTTGGTCCGGGCGGATATTCCGATTCTGTTTTTGGACTTCCCCCGTCTCGCGGAGGATGGCGCTTACCTGTTTAGCAAGTTGCGGCCGTGGCTACCCGCCGAGATTTCGGAACAACAGGGATTGGCGGCACATCAACGTTCTGCTGATCCCAAGAAGATTCGGGTTCGCCACGGGACTTCGGCGCAAGAAAAGCCGGAGGCAACCTATAGCGCGTTGCCGTTACCGACCGTCGCCTACGAAGACCAATCTGTTCTAGACCAGCTTGCGATTCGGCGCGAGTTGGAGCGCCTGCGGCGCTGCCGAAGCGAGTCTTAACCGCACCGTTCAGGATCAGCAGTGCGAATTGGAGCGTCTGCGTGAAGTCGAGGCAAAGCTCGAGGCCACCCAAACAAACCTCGCCAACACGCAGGCAGCGCGTGACGATGCCAAAGTAGTGCTCGACGGCACGCGGGCAGCGCTCGATAGCACACGGGCGGCGCTTGATGGCGTATACGCAAGCCGCTCTTGGAAAGTTACACGCCCCCTCCGGCGGCTGACCGAAGCGGTCCGCGCATTTGTCCGCAACTAAAACGGCGAGTGCACATTCGGGCGAGCTATGTTTAGGCTTGGCGATGATCATCTAGCATCTGGATTGGCGGCAAGCGCACGCATCCTGGTGCCAGAGATTCCTTCGGTTACTTCATCAAGTATAATGCGTTCCACGTTGTATCCAACATCGCGGCCGTAGAAGACATCTGTGATGTTCGGCAATGCAGTCACCACAAACCGTCCCGTATATGGCGCGAGGGCTGCTTCGATCCGTTGTTTGACGGCAAAGAAGGGTAGGGGATTCTTGGCATCGGTCCCGTGAGTGTCGCGCACTGCGATGCAGACCTGCCCAACCCGCCTCAATCCTTCTTCGATCAAACGTTGGTGCCCAAGATGAAAAGGCTGATAGCGTCCGATAAATAGCGCCGTGCGCCTTTGTGGATCGAATGCCGGTCTCAGTTGTGCCAGTGCCATTTCGGCCCAGTATTGAGGCGTACCATCGGCCGTTACATGCAAATCGACTTTGTCGGGAGGGCTGAACATCCGGTTCGTATCCTCGAACCTTCCTTCTTTGATACGATCCACCCATATGACGAAAGCGTCGCCAAACGCCACGCGTGTCGCTGGGGTCGGGCAAATGAAGTCCGCGATGACGGTACCACCCGCCTCGGCGACGCGGTCACACATCCAGCCCATGCGGCGCGCATGTTCGACGCGATCTTCGTGATGAAAGCCGAGGTCCTTTGACAGATTGGCGCGGACCGCATCCGCATTGAAAACAACTGCGTTAAGCAGAGGAGCCAAAACGCCGGCGAGAGTTGTCTTGCCTGCGCCCGGGAGTCCCATAATCAGAATTTTCCTGGTCACCGTTCGCCTCAATTCTGTTGACTGCTTTTCTGTTAACCGGCCCCGATTCCTTCCTTGCAATGTTCCAACAACCGCTGTGCGAGAGCAAGGGAGCATTCGACCCATATCCTCAGCGAAGGCGCGGGCTTGCTCTAGAAGCGCTTTACCTGGCGGATCTTGCATGCATGTCGGCTAGTTCCTTGGAGGCCGATTGCAAACGTTCTGGGTGAGGCAGGGAAACGTTGAACTTGAACTGGACCGGGTTGATCTCGACGACGCAGGACGGATCCTGCAGTAAGCAAGCCGAGGCCTGTCGCCAGTGCAGGTCCTGTAGGGTGTATTCAGGCCAAGCTGGATGCCTCAGAAAGACAAGGAAACTGCTCGCCAAAATCGGATAGGCCACGAACGGGACGGCCTTTCGGATCAGTATAACGAACCACAGCAGCGTGACGATCGGGATGTAAAAGTACCTGGCCGCGCCGATCAGTGTCTCCGGCATTTCGCGGTATTGGGCGAACGTCGCAGCCAAGACCAGAGCACAAGCCAGAATGGGTACGGATCTCTCAAATTCATGGCGCCGGATGAGGACGACGGTGACGACGGCGCAAAAGGCGACAATCACCATGGTGATCAGGAATCCGACTACCAGGGGAAGCAATGTGTACGGCAATATGTCGTAGCCGATGATCATCCAGATAAATCGGTACACCAGGACCGAAAAGAACGTAGCTGGCGAGGTGTCCCACGACCCGGCCGGGATCTGGTATTCGCGCGACGGAAGATACGCCAATTGGATTGCGGCGGTCGCGAGCGCGATTAGCAGCAAAATGAGCGCGTGACGGCTTCGATTGAAATAGAGCTTTGCGGCGAAGAGCGGAGAATAGATCAGCGTGAAAGGTCCGGTCAGGCCCATCAGAGCGCACAGAATGTAGTCCGTGGCAGCCTGCAGAGGCGTGCGCGGAGGACGTGACATCGCAAGAAGGATCAGACCGAGACCGCAAAACGCCCAATGTGCGTTGATCAGATTAAGGAAGGTCTCGTTCTTGACCGGTGCAAAGCTGATGGTGATCGCAAGCAGGACGCGTGTCAGGACGTCGAATGGTAACCTGGTCGAGAGGGCATAGAGCACAACCGTCAACAGCATCGCCGTCGCAACCACTTCGTAGACTGCCGGTGCTGCCGCAATCGAGAAAAACGTGGCGGCGAACAGCGCGCCTATTCGTTCTGCCGTGTAGAGCGCGCCGGAAATCGGCTCGAGCAGCGACGCCAACCCACCCGTGATTGCCTGGGTAAAGAGAACGGGCCCATCTTCGGCCCAGAATTGGGGGCGTACAAACCGGTCCGGGCATCGCATATAAAGCGCGCCTATCGTGGCGGCCATCACCGACAACTTTACGGCCCGACCGGCAGGCGAAACACACGCCTTGAGGACCGACTCCGGCTTGGCGTGGTGATCTGACATCGAGTTCGAATTTCCCCTAAAGAGGTCTACCGCGGAGGTGCCCCAGAAATGAGGCGCCTACTACCACCCACTGCTGACGCCGAGCAACCCCATGGCGGACCTCAACGCCCTCGCGTCGGCGAACGCTGCAACGCAGGACAAGAATGCCAAGCTCACCCGGGAATCGATGCTGTCGGCCTCGACGGTGCTCGCCTGGGTGCGTCCATGAAGACCTGCGCTTGGCGGGTGCCAGAAGAATAATGTCGGAGATGGGGCCGATCATGCCCCGTTCAATTATACTTGAGCGAGTATTGCATTTTGATGCGATCAATGGTTGGCTTTTTGTTTCGCGTTGAGGGAGAGCTATGATGGCGATCAAAGATGCCGCTCGCTGGCTTTTCTTTCGGCGGAGAGAGAGGTCTACGCACCATTCCGGCTACGACATTCCGACTCGCTTGATGAACCTGACGGGCAGCGGTCCTGAGACGTTCGATGCGATAAGCGACTGGCACATGCGGTCCCTCGCGGAGCACACTCCAATCGCAAAAGATCACTATGTTCTGGAGATGGGCTGCGGGATCGGACGCGATGCAATTCCGCTCACAAATATCATCGGGCCGAACGGCAGCTACCTCGGCATAGATATTGTGCGTGACTCCATCAAATGGTGCCAACAGCACATTTCAACCAAACATCCAAATTTCAGGTTTGTTTATTTCGACATCAAGGATCAACTGCACAATCCAGCCGGGAAACGCACTACGACGGAGATGACGCTTCCGACGGCGGATGGTTCAATCGACCGCATATTTCTGTGGTCCGTCTTTACGCATATGGCTGAGGTAGACATCACGCACTATCTCCGTGAGTTCGCGCGTGTGCTCAAGCCGACGGGCCTTATACTTGCTACCTGGTTCATCGTCGATCAAGAAATCTTAGCCAAAGCCAGAACCGTCGATCTTACGCCTTTCCATCTCCGCTTCGAGCATCAGGTTGAGCAGGATTGCTACGTCAACGACTTGGCAAAGCCCATGGGGGCCGTCGCGTACACGAAAGCCGCCGTCTCCAGGATGTTAGAGGCGGCCAACTTGGCTCTGTCGGTGGAAGTGCTTCCGGGAAGCTGGTCGGGATTTTATTCTGAACCCAAAGGGGCGCAGGATACAACCATCCTTCAATTGAGAAGTACCATAAAACAGTAAGGCGTGGCATCTTCCGCAACCTCTAGAACACCAAGGTGATGAATGCCAACTTCACCCGAAATGCGAGCGGCGCGCGGCGCGAAAACTGCAAAAGCCACTGTGTTGATAGATCGATCCATGAAGATTCTTGGTAAGCGCGATTTTCCCCGCACGTTGACGCCGGCGGTTTTGATGGATTGCCCTAGTATCGGGGCGATACCGGTCCGTTCAGGCAGTGGCGGCTTTGTGGAAGTTGAAGGGCAGCAGGTCGGTAATATCGGCGTCGCCGGCGCGCTGAGGCAATTCGGTGAGGACGTGGCGCAACCACGCTAACGGCTCGACACGTGAGGCGCGGCAGGTCAGCATCAGGCTGTAGACGACGGCACTGGCCTTGGCTCCGTCCACGGTATCGCTGAACAACCAACTCTTCCTGCCAGTTGCAAAAACCCTGATGTCGCGCTCCAGAAGATTGTTGTCGATCGGCATGCTGCCGTCCCCGGTGTAGCGCGTCAG